>NZ_JBDTPB010000105.1:0-18526 GCF_039932935.1 Polaromonas sp. | reverse complement strand
ACGAACAGCAGGTCGCCGATGGTGCGCAGCACGAAAGCGCCGAGGATGGAGCCGACCATGCCGCCGGTGCCGCCATACAGGGAGGTGCCACCTATCACGACCGCCGCGATCGAGTTGAGGGTATACAGCCCAGCTTGCGGTCCGCTGGCCTCGCCAGACAGCGCGATCAGGGACAGCAGCAGTCCGGCGACACCCGACAGCAGCCCGGCGATGGTATAGGCCAGGAACTTGGCGCGCTCTAACGGAACACCGGAGAGGTAAGCGGCCTGCTCCGACGAGCCGACCGCATAGCATGCGCGCCCGATCACCATGCGCTTGAAAGGCATCCACCCCAGCACGACAAGCAGGGCCAGCAGGACCAGGGTGGTGGGGATCACCCCGAACAGCCGGCCGGTCAGGGCGTCCGACAGCCCTTCGCTGACCTCGCCGCCCGGCGCGGGGCGCAGCAGCAGGGCAAAGCCGAAGTACACCGCGCCGGTTGCGAGCGTGACGATGATGGGCTGCAGGCGCCCGAACACCACGATGGCGCCATTGAGGGCTCCCGCCGCCGCGCCACAGGCGAGCACCAGCACGATGCCCAGCGCAACCTGCCAGGGCGCCCCGTTCACCACGGTGGAGGCGAGGCAGCCGGTCATCACCATCACCATGCCGACGGAGAGATCGAGCCCCCGGGTGATGACGGGCAGGGTCTGCGCCATCGCGACGATGGCCAGCAGCACCGCTTTGTTGGATGCGGTGGTGACGATGGCGACCGAGATCGAGCGCGGGTGCTGCGCCAGGAACAGCCCGAACATCATCGCGAATACCGCCAGCGCGGCAAGCGGCCCGCCGTTGCGCCGCAGTCCCATGCCCCATTCGCCGTGCCGGGTCATGCGGTGACGGCCTCCCGGCCGCCGGGTGAGACGTTCAGCGAAACATTGAGCGAGGACGCCACGATCGCCTGCTCGCTGATGTCGTCGCCGGCCAGCGTTCGGGCGATCCGCCCTTCGTACATGATGAGCACGCGGTCGGCCAGGCCTATGAGTTCCTCGTAGTCGGTGGAATACAGGAGCACGGCCACGCCTTCGGCAGCAAGCTGGCGCAACAGCGCGTACAGCTCATGTTTGGTGGCCACGTCGATGCCGCGGGTCGGGTCGTTGAGCAGCAGCACGCGCGGGCGGGTCATGAGCCATTTGGCGATCACCACCTTCTGCTGGTTGCCGCCCGACAAGGTCTGCACCGGATCTTGCGCGGAGCCGATCTTGATGCGCAACTGCTCCACCATGCGCGCCACGGCGGAGCGCTCCGCCGACGCGCTGAGAATGCCCAAGCGCCCGAGTGCCGGCAGGTTGGCCAGGCTCATGTTCTCCTGGATGCTCATGGGCAGGATCAGCCCCTCGGTCTTGCGGTCCTCCGGAATCAGCGCGATGCCCAGCTCCGGCTCCTTGCACACGTGCGGCGCTAGGTCGCGGCGCGGCTGCCCGAACACCTGCACCTTGCCCTGGACACCCTTGAGCACGCCGAACAGGGCCAGCAGCAATTCCCGCTGGCCCTGCCCGTCCAGGCCGCCCAGCCCGACGATCTCACCCGCCTTGATTTCCAGCGAGATGTCGTGCAGTTCGGGGGGCCAGCTCAGGCCCTGCACGCTGATGGCGGACTGGGCCCAGGGCGCGGGGCCGGTTTTCGGCGGATAGGACTTGGCGACGTCACGGCCGATCATCAGCTGGACCACCTCCGCGTCGGAGCGGCTGCCGCTGGCGAAGGTGTCCACGCGCCGGCCGCTGCGAAACACCGAGCAGGTATCGGCGAGCGCCTTCACTTCATGCATGCGATGCGAGATAAACAGGCAGCCCACACCGCGGCCCCGCAACTCGAACAACAGCTTGTAGAGCCGCTCCACGTCCTCGCTGCTCAGGGCGGAAGTCGCCTCATCCAGAATCAGCAGGCGCGGCTGCAGGCTCAGCGCCTTGGCGATCTCGATGAGCTGGCGGCGCGAAAGGGGCAGGTCTCGCACGCGCTCCTTGGGATGGATGTCGCCGCACCCCAGCATGTCCAGCAGCGCGAGAGCCTGCTCGTGCTGCGCCTTCGCGTCGATCAGGCCGCGCCGGCGCGGCGGCCGCGACAAAAAGATGTTCTCGGCCACCGAGAGGTCCGGCACCAGGGACAACTCCTGGAACACGCAGGCGATCCCCTGGTCGCGGGCCGCGTTGGGCGAAGCCAGGCGCAGCTCGACCCCCCCCATGAGGATGCGCCCGGCATCGGGCTGCACCACCCCGGCGATGGTCTTGATGAGGGTGGACTTGCCCGCGCCGTTTTCTCCAAGCACGGCGTGGATTTCACCGGCATGGCAGGTGAGGTCCGCGCCGTCCAGCGCGCGCACGCCCGCGTAGCGCTTGGAGATTCCCTGAAGTTGCAGCAAAGCCTCGGGCACGGCGCGCCCCTTCAGGTGTTGCCTTCGCTCTGCTTCATGATGTCCGGTGCCGTGATGTTGATGTTGCACGGCGGGAACTCATTGGCCACATAGAAGGTGTCCGGCAGCTCGGGATAGAAGTTCTTCCCCGGCGCCATCTGCTGGAACTCCACGTAGGGGATGGGCACCGAGATGTACTGTGGCAGTTTCTGTCCCTGCAGGGCGGCAATGGCGGCCTTCAGCGCCACAGCCACCAGGCCGGGCGACTGCGCGGCCGAAGCACCCTTGAGCCCGTCCTTGTGGTGCGCATAGACCATCTTGCGGAAACCGTTCTCGCCCTCGGCGCCTATTGGCACAAAGGGATGCTTGGCCTCGATGAGCGCGCGGACCGTGCCGTTGGAGCCGGCCTGGGTGTAGATGCCATTGAACCGGCCGTGCACGGCGATGGCGTCCGCCGCCACCTTCTGGGAAGTGCCGTCGTCCCAGTTGCCGACCACCTCGACGATCTGCACGCCCTTGTGCTTTTCCATGATCTCGCGAAAACCGAGGTGCCGGTCACGGTCGACCGAGTTGCCCGGCAGCCCGCGGATTTCGAGCACCTTGCCGCTGGTGACCCCGTTCTTCTCCAGCCAGCGCCCCATGAGGCGGCCCATTTCGAACTGGTCTTCGTTGACCTGGATGACCTCGTCGGTGTCCAGCACGTTGTCGAACGGGATCAGGACCACGCCCGCGTCCTTGGCGCGCTTGATCACCGGCTTGAAGGACGTGGGTGACACTGCGATGGTGAGGATGGCGTCGAAGCCCGCGTTGATGAAGTTGTCGACGGCGCCCAGCTGAGCGGCGACGTCGGTGCCGGTGGAGACCACCTTCAACTCCTTGATGTGGGGTTGCATCTCGGGTGTCGCCGCGTAGGCCTTGAGCGATTTGATCATCTGGATGCGCCAGCTGTTTCCCGCGTAGCCGTTGGCCAGGGCGATGCGGTAAGGCCCTTTCTTCGCCGGGTACTGGATGGTCTTGGTGCTGGCGGAAAAAGGCTTGAAGCAGCCGGGCTCATAGGTCTGCGCCGCCGCAGGCCCCGCGATACCGGCCAGTGCTGCGCCCGCGCTGGCGGCAAGGATGTCTCGTCTTGTATGCATGGTTGTCTCCTGATCATTTATTGCCGGCCTGGCGGCTGGGGCGCGATCGCTAGACCGCGCGGATTGGTCGTAGTGAGCGGCGACTCCCAGGCCAATCGCTTTTGTCACCCTACGAACGGCAAAACCGTTTCGCTAATACTTGCCAGTACCTCTTAGTACTTGCCAATACTTGCCAATACTTGCTAATACTTGCGGTTGGGGAATTCTTTGGCCGCGACTTCCGCGGGGAACACACCCTCAATCGTCTTGACCCAGCGCGGCAGGGGCTGGCCGGCGGCAGCCTTCGCCGCAGCCTCCATCAGCTGCGGACCCAGAAGCGGGTTGCACTCCACGCTCACGTTCATCTTGCCGGCCATCATGGCCTCGAACGCACCCTTCACGGCGTCGACGCCGATGACAAGAATGTCCTTGCCGGGCTTGAGGCCCGCCTCCTCGATCGCCTGGATCGCGCCTATGGCCATATCGTCGTTGTGCGCGTACAGCACATTGATCTTCTTGCCTTCGGCCTTCAGGAAGGCCTCCATCACTTCCTTGCCCTTGGCGCGCGTGAAGTCGCCGGTCTGGGAACGGATGACCTTGTAACGCGCATTCCCCTTGAGGACGTCGTCGAACCCCTTTTTGCGGTCGATCGCGGGATCCGAGCCGACCGTTCCCTGAAGCTCGACGATGTTGACAGTCCCCGTGGTGTTCTTCGTGTTGTCGAGCAGCCATTGCGCCGCGCGACGACCTTCCTCGACGAAGTCGGAGCCGATGAAGGTGGTCCATGTGGAAGCATCCTTCACCACCACGTTGCGGCTTTCCAGGATCACGGGAATCTTCGCGGCCTTGGCCTCCTTGAGCACCGTGTCCCAGCCCGTCGTGACGAGCGGCGCGAGGATGATGACGTCCACCTTCTGCGTGATGAAGGAGCGGATCGCCTTGATCTGGTTCTCCTGTTTCTGCTGCGCGTCAGAGAACTTCAACTCGTGGCCGGCCGCCTTCGCCGCGGCTTTGACCGAGTCGGTATTGGCAGTCCGCCATTCGCTCTCGGCGCCTGTCTGGGCAAAGCCGATCACCAGTTTCTTGCCGGCGGATTGGGCATGGGCAAAAGGGCTCCATGCCAGCGCGAGGCCGGCGGCGGCCAGAGCTGCGGTGAATATGCGTCGCTGAAGAGGTCTCATGTCTTGTCTCCTGAAGTTGGTTTTGTCGAAGCGCCAGCACTCGATGCTTCTGCTTTCTCTGCTTCCTTCTGCTCCCCCGGTGCGGCGGCGGATGGAGCACCCTTCCTACCCGGGATACCAGACGACGCGCGGCTCATCGGCTGGGCGCAGGTAGGCCCACGCGGCCTCCACGAGCCGTGCCATGTCGTAGCGGGGACGCCAGCCCAAAAGAAATTTCGCCTTGCTGTTGTCCAGCCATGTCGAGTGATAGGGTGTGCGCAGGGGAACTAGCGGCACTCCGCGCGTGCGCGCCAGGTAGTCGCCCAGTTCACCGTAATCGATGGGCTCGTCCATGCAGACGTTCATTCGTTGATTCCTGGCCTGCGGGGCATCGAGCGCCAGCAGAAGCGCCTGCACCAGATCGTCCACGTGCACGAAGTTGCGTTTCACCGGCTTGTCTTGCGGGTCCAGCATGACCGGAACAGCCTCGCGGGCCATGTAGTCGCGCGCCCTGGCCACCCCTACCAGTTCATGCCAGCGGGGGCCGCCGAAGACGTCCTCGCCAAAGGAAAGGGCATAACGAAAGTCGTCTTTTTCCATGATCCAGGGCGCGCGCAGGCAACAGCCATTAAGGCCATACTGGATCTGGTACTGCTCCAGCATCACTTCCTCCAGCACCTTGGACAAGGCATAACACCCTGGGTAGGCACTGTGCGGCTGGCTCTCAACGACGGGCACGCCGTGCGGATAGAAAAAATGGCCCACGGAGGCATCTCCGCCCACCAGCAGGAACTGCCGGAAGGTCTTGCTTTCACGGCACTCCTCGAGCAGCCAGAACATCCCCTTGACCGCCACGTCCATGACGTCGTCCGGCGTCTCCTTGCTGGTCGCCAGGTGGAGAACATGCGTGACGCCTTCCAGCGCATGGTGGACATCCGCGCGATGCTGGATGGAGCCGTGCACCGATTCGATCCGCGGATGCGGGGGCAGGCTGCGGTTGTGGCACAGCGCGCGAATGCCGAACCTGTCGTAGCGCGCATCGCCCAGCAAGCGGTCGATGAACGACCGCCCGACTTTGCCGGTCGCGCCCGTCACCAGGATGAGATCGCGTGTGGCCGGAGCGCTCATGTCCACCCACCGTCGACAACCAGATCCTGCGCGGTCATCATGCTGCTGTCATCCGACGCGAGAAAAAGCACGGCACGCGCGAGGTCCCCGGGCGCCAGTTCGCCGGGCAGGCACTGCGCTTTCGCCAGTTCGATCTTCGCCTGCGGCGTCACCCACAGCCGGACCTGCTTTTCGGTCATGACCCATCCCGGGACAACCGTGTTGACGCGGATGCGATGCGGGCCGAAGTCGCGGGCCAGGCTTCTGGTGAGTCCCTGAACCGCGGACTTGCAGGTTGTATAGACGGGCATCCCGCCTGTCTTGACCATCCAGCTCACAGAGCCGAAATTGACGATGGAGCCTCCACCCAGGGTTTTCATGTCTTTGAAAACCTCCTGCGCGGCAAAAAAGTAATGCTTCAGATTGACGGCCACACCGGCGTCCCAGGACTCGGGCGTGGTCTCTTCAATCAGATGGCGCTGGTCATTCGCGGCGTTGTTCACCAGCACCTGGATCGGGCCGATGCGCTGGCGGATCGCGCCGATGGCGCTGCGCAGGCGGGGGATGTCCGTGACATCGCATTCCTCGAAATGGACGCTGCGCAGTCCCGCATGCTCGAGCTTGGCCTGCAACGCCAAAGCGCCTTCCGTGTCGATATCCAGAAATCCCACCTGGGCGCCTTGCGCGGCGAAATGCTCCACGAGGGCCGCGCCTATCCCCGTGGCGCCGCCGGAGACGAGTACGCTCCTGCCGTCAAGACTCGGGTAGCGGGTTTGCTCAGTCATCGAGTTCCTCGTTGGTTGCCCCGGAAGCCGTTTTTGTTTCGCGCAAATGGACAACGGCGCCGTCGTGCGCCGGCGTCCACATGTCCATTCAGCTGGCGATGCCATGCGATGAGCCCGAAAGCGTTCGCACCACAATCACCAGAGTGGCGATGCTAGCGGGTCCATCGCCGCAACAACTTACGAAATTGCCGAGCGCGGGTTACGAAATTGCTTTCTGCATCGCAGCAATCGGCGCGATGTGCCAAGATCGGCCCTCCATGAGCAAAAGCCCGACCACGTGCCGGCCCGACCGGACAAACGGCCCCGCAGTCCTGCGTGTGGCCCTGCTGTTCCACGCCAGCAAGGTCTATGACCGCGAGATCCTTATCGGCATCGGCGACTACGTGAAGCAGACGCGCGTGGCCTGGGACCTGTTCCTGGAGGAGGACTTCCGCTTCCGTCTTGACGGCATCCACGAGTGGGAGGGCGACGGCATCATCGCGGACTACGACGATCCCGCCGTCGCACGGGCGCTCACAGGCGCCCATGTGCCGGTTATCGCCATCGGCGGCTCGTACGAGGATCCCGCCTGCTACCCCGGCCAAGTCCCTTATGTGGCCACCGACAACCAACTGCTGATCGCACGCGCGCTCGAGCACCTGGTGGAAGCCGGCATGACGCGATTTGCGTGCTACAGCCTTCCGGAATCCCCACTCAACCGCTGGGCGCAGGAACGCGAGAGGGCTTTCTCGGCATGGCTGCTGCGCAACGGCGCTTCGGGCGAGATCCACCGCGGCCTGGCCACCAGCGCCCCTACCTGGGGAAGCGCCACCAAGAAACTGATCGCCTGGCTAAACAGCCTGCCCAAGCCCATCGGCGTCGTCGCCGTCACCGACGCGCGTGCACGCCAGCTGCTGCAGGCCTGCATCGTCGCCAACATCGCAGTGCCCGATGAGGTGGCGATCATCGGCATCGACAACGATACGCTCGGACAGCACCTCACCCGCATCGAACTCAGCTCAGTGGGACAAGGCACGGCCGAGATGGGCCGCCGGGCGGCGCAGTTATTGCACCAGGCGCTGAGCGGCTCGCCGGTGCGCGGGGCCCGCGTGGTGGTCCCGCCGGCCGACGTGCACAGCCGGGCGTCGACCGCTCGCGACGTCCAGCACAGCCCATCAGTGATGCGGGCGCTCTATTACATACGCCAGTACGCCTGCCAGGGCATCAAGACCGAGCAGGTGGCCGAGATGATGGGCATGTCACGTTCGTCACTGGAAATGTACTTCCGCCGCGATCTGAAGCGCTCCGTGCACGACCAGATTTTGCAGCACAAGCTGGAGCACTGCTTCGAGCTTTTGGCCCATACGGACACCGGCATCGCGGAGATTGCGCTGGCCTCGGGCTTCCGCTCAGTGCAGTACCTGAACGCCGTGTTCCGGCGCGAGGTGGGGTCGACACCGGCGGCGTGGCGAGAGGCCAAGCGGGTGGTTGACACATCGTTGATGTGTCCCGTGGCGCACTCAAAACAAGACCGAGGCTGAACAGCAGCCTCAATACCTGTTGCTTCGCGCAAGAATGGGACGCTTGGGATTCCACAAGGGTGATCGAGCCGTCTTTTCGGGCTAAGTCCTTGATTTTAAAGGACTCTGGGCCGACCTGGATTCGTCCGGGAAAAAGAGAGAGTGGCCGGGGCTCTATCGAATGATGAGCTGCAACCCGCATGAATACTGGAGGGGAATTAAAGCTCATGGGGTTTTACCCCCTCTTTTACCTCCACATACCTTCTTGATGCCCTAAGCGGACGCAAGTCGCGGGGCGGAACGAAACTCCAAAATCCTCCCCTTATCGTTGAGTCGATCTAAATAATTAGCCCGCTCCTGAAGCATTTGAGCCTTTGCTCCCGGAATTCGGTACGGTTGTAGGCCCGCCCTAAGCTGTCCTTCACTGCATGAGCCAATTGAGCCTCTATGTGTTGAATTCCGCTGAAGTCTGACCCGAGTTTGGAGTGAACCCCTCAGGCTGGACCACCGGCTACGCAGCGGCTACATGACACCCAAAAAGCAAAAAACCCCGCTATGTTTAAATAGCAGGGTTTCTATGCGCCGTCAGGCTTTTTAACTGGTGGCCTGGGGCGGAATCGAAAAACCCGCCCTGAGCCGCACCAATCCTTGCTCTCGCCGCCGTCCACCTTCGTGGGGTACGCGCTGGGGTACACCAAACTGACCATTGGCTGGGTGGCAAATGTGGCTTCGAACCACTAGCCACCCAACCAAGCTGCGTCATTATGGCAGCCGCTACGCTGCTTTGCGCAGCAGCCTGATCGGCCACTTTCCACCGCGCTCCGTCCGGCGTCCCAGACCGAGCGCGCGTGGGCTTAGTGAGTGGGACGGTCAACGGCGGCAGCGAAAGTCTTGATGCGGACTTCGTCAGGTGCCAACGGCACAAGCTCGATGCGCTCGGGGGTCAAGACTTCAGTCGGACCGTAGCGCCGCATTTGGATTGCTAGCGCGGATGAGGGAATTGGTGATCGCATCGGCGAAGCTTACGCGTTGTGGATACTCGCTGTCGAGAATTACCCCCGTCGGGGTCTTTCGCCCACATCACGCGGGCGTCCAATCCTCAACTAGGACGTTGAGAAGCCGTTCCACTCCCTCGACTTCGCAGAGCACCTCGTCTCCCGCCTGTACGTTGACGGATCCTTTTTTGGGCGTTCCTGTCAGGATCAATTATCTGTCGGACGCCGATTCGGATCGCTTAATTGACGCCAACACACGGTCAACCATCACGCCCGCCTGACCCAGGTTGTTCATCGGGTCGCAGAACGAGGCCAGCTGTTCGCGCGTGACGTGCTTGTTGATCTCCGGGTGCTCCGTCAGCAGCTCAATCAGCGGCCGCTGTTTCTTGAGTGCGTCGCGGCAGATATCGTAGACCAGGTCGTGCGCGTATTCACGCCCAATGTAGGGACCGAGGCCCATCATGACAGCCTCCGACATCACGAGGCCGTGGGTCATGTCGATGTTGCGGCGCATCTGCGCGGCGTCGACTTCGAGGCCCGCGAGGAGAAATTTCGTCTGCTTGAGCGCTCCTGAGATCAGGCAGAAGATTTCGGGCATCGCCACCCATTCGATTTCCCATGGCCCCGTGGAGCGCTCATGGTCAGCGACCATTGCGTCCATCAACGATGCGGCCAGCTGACGGACTACCGAGATGTTGGCGTGAATGTAGAGGCAGGAGATCGGGTTGCGCTTTTGCGGCATGGTCGACGAGGAGCCGCGACCGGGCGCAAAAGGCTCGAACACTTCTGCGACTTCAGTCTGCATCAGCAGTTTCACGTCCATCGCGATCTTGCCGAGTGAACCGCCGACGATACCCAGGAAGGCGCCAACTTCAGCAAAGTTGTCGCGCACGGTATGCCACGAAATCAGTGGCTGCCCCAACCCCAGCTCCTTCATGAGGCCGGCCTGCGTTTCCATCGCGCCTTTTTCAAGCGATGACAGCGTGCCCGACGCGCCGCCGAACTCGCCGACCAGCACCCGCGGCTTGAGTTGCGTGAGGCGCTCGCGATGCCGCTCGATGCCCGCCAGGATGCTGGCCATCTTGTAGCCGAAGGTGATGGGCGTCGCCTGCTGGAGGTTACTGCGGCCGATGATCGGCGTATCGCGGTGGGCTCGCGCCAGTTTGGCCAGCGAGGCCGAGATGTCCGCGAGGTCGGCCTCGACCAACGCGAGGCCTTCGCGGATCTGCAGCACGGCGGCAGTGTCCGTGATGTCCTGGGTGGTGGCACCCCAATGGCAATATTCACCCAGGCCATCCTTGCAATGCGCGTTGATCTGGTTGACCACAGCAATGATCGGATAACCGATCTGCTCGGTCTTGGCCTTGAGCTTGGCCCAGTCAATCTGGCTGGGCTCGCAGTTCTTCACGATTTCTTCGGCTGCCTCTTTGGGAATGATGCCGAGGGCCCCCTGAACCTTGGCAAGTGCACGCTCAATGTCCAGATATTTGGCGGTGCGATTCTCGTCCGACCAGACATGGCGCATGGCGGCATCGCTGAACATGTCGCCGAAAATTTTTGAGTCGATGATGGTTGCGGACATAGGTTCTCCGTTGGGTTATGTATCTTGTAAAAAATCTGGGGTGCGTGAGGCCAGGGCCACGATGCGCTCGGCTTTGAGGACAACCGGACGATCAACCATCTTCCCGTCGAACTGGATGGCGCCCCCGCCGGCTGCGCGCGAGGCGCTCAGGATGCGTTGTGCCCAGGCCTGCTCTTCGGCGTCAGGCCGCAGCGCGCGATGCACCGCGGCAACCTGCGCGGGATGGATGCACATCTTGGCGCCGAAGCCGACGCAGCGTGCCTGCGCCATGTCGGCGGCAACCCGGCCCGCATCGATGTCGGGCGTGACGCCAGCCACGGGCGAGGGCAGACCCCCGGCGCGTGAAGCAATTGCAAGCTGGATCGCGGCGTACTGCAGCGCCGGGCTGTCGGCGGGAATGTCAAGGTCGGCCATGTAGTCAAGCGAGCCGAAGGCCAGGCGCGCGATGCCAGGTGCGGTAGCAAGGTCGAAGGCGGCAAGCAGGCCACGCGCTGTTTCGACCAGCGGCAACACGGTGGTGCCCGCATCGAGCGGACCAAGAACGTCAGCCACCTGCCGTGTGCTTTCGCATTTCGGAAGCATGACGCAGACTGCCCGAACCTGCCGCAGGAGCTGCAAATCGTCCGCGTACCAGCCCGTGCTCGCGTCGTTGATGCGGATCAACAGCTTGCCGTGAATCTCCTCGTTGGCGGAGGGCATCCACGCTGCGATGGCTTCGCGCGCGGTCGCCTTGTCAGAGGGCGAGACCGCGTCTTCCAGGTCGATGATGACGCGGTCCGCACCCGAAGCCAGCGCCTTCGCGAATCGCTCGGGCCGGTGGCCCGGCACGAACAGGTAGCTCAGCGGCACGGCGGGCGGCATGCTCATACCGCACCTTCCGCACGCAACTGGGCAATCTGTTCAGCACCGTAGCCAAAGTGGCTCAGGATCGCGTCGGTGTGTTGGCCCAGCGCGGGCACGGCGTCCATGCGCGGAGCGCCATGTTGCCAGGAACCGGGCGGCAGCATGGCGGGCACGGTGCCGGCCGGTGTATCGATTTCACGCCAGCGTGCGCGGGCTTCGAGTTGCGGATGTTTCCACAGCTCGCTCATGGTGTTGACTTGCGCGTTCGCCACACCGGCGGTTTCCAGCCGCTCAACGACTTGCGCGGCGGTCAAGGTGCTGAAGGCTTCGACGATGAGTGATGAGAGTTCGCCTCGGGCGGCGCTGCGCTGTGCGTTGCCGGCGAAACGCGGGTCGCTGGCAAGCACGGGCTGCAGCAGCACTTTTTCGCAAAACACCTTCCACTCGCGTTCGTTCTGCAGGCCCATCATCACGGTCTTGCCGTCACCGGCCAGAAACGGGCCGTATGGGTAGATGGTCGCGTGGCTGGCCCCCGTGCGCTCGGGCGGCGCCGCGCCTTCGAAGGCGTAGTAGAGCGGGTAGCTCATCCACTCCGACAGCGACTCGAGCATCGAGATGTCGATGCGCTGGCCTTCGCCGGTCTGCTGGCGGTGCATGAGGGCACCCAGAATGTTGGTGTATGCATACATGCCGGCGGCGATGTCGGCGATGGATGGACCGGCCTTGGACGGTGTATCGGGCGTACCGGTTACCGAGACGAAGCCGGCCTCGCTCTGGATCAGCAGGTCATAGGCCTTTTTGTCGCGGTAAGGCCCGTCGTCGCCATACCCCGAGATGTCGCACACGATGATGCCGGGCTTGCGCTTGGCCAACGCTTCGTACGACAGGCCGAGCCGTGCGGCAGCGCCCGGCGCGAGGTTTTGCACCACGACGTCGGCCTCTTCAATGATCAGGCGCATGAGGATCTTCTGCGCCTCCTCATGCTTGACGTCCAGTGTCAAGCTCTCCTTGGAGCGGTTGGTCCAGACGAAGTGCGACGCCAGGCCCCGCACGCGGCTGTCGTAGGCCCGCGCGAAATCGCCCACTCCTGGGCGCTCGACCTTGATGACACGCGCCCCCATGTCGGCGAGCTGCCGTGTGGCGAACGGCGCCGCGATGGCGTGTTCGAGCGTGACGACGGTGATTCCCTTGAGTGGTTGCATGGCGTCTCCTCAGCCCAGCGTGGCGGTGGCATCCATGGTGAGCCAGCCTTCGTGGTCACGTCCCCACAGGCGCACGCTCTTGCCGTCGGCTGAAGGCTGCCCGTGGATCGAGAACGGGTTGACGTCGAACGTGGGCCGGACCGCCTTGAACTCAAATTTGCGTACCGTGGCGTCGGGCACGTGCCGGCGCAACAAGTCCATGAGCAGCGTGGCGATCAAGGGGCCGTGCACGATGAGGCCCGGGTAGCCCTCGACCTCGGTGACGTACTTACGGTCGTAGTGAATGCGGTGCCCGTTGAACGTGAGGGCCGAATAGCGGAATAGCAGCACGTCGTCGGCGATGATGCGGCGCATCCACGCGAATTCTGCGGGCGCAGCCAGCGGCGGCGGGGCCACGTCGCCGGGCGTCGGCGCCGCACGGTAGACGATGTTGTGGTGCTCGGTCAACGCCACGCCTGCAGAACCGTTGCGGCGAAGTTCATGGCGTACCTTCACGAAAACCAGGCTGCCGGTACGACCGCTCTTTTCCGTCACATCAACGATGGTTGAGGTACGCATAAGCGCGTCACCGACACACAGCGGCTCGTGGAACTCGAAATCGCTGCCGGCCCACATGCGGCGTGGCAGCGGAACGGGGGGCAGGAAGCCGCCTCGCCGCGCATGGCCGTCCGGGCCGATCTCCGATTGCGCGTGGATCGGCAGGAAATACAGCCAGTGCCAGAGGTAAGGCAGCGACGTGCCGGGTGCGGGTCGCGTGGTGTCCCGGCGATCAAGCGTGGCCGCCAGCGCTGCGTACGGCGTGGCGGTCGCGGTGTCTTCCACTGTTTCGCTGCGGCCTGTCCAGTCTTGCAAGTTCATGCGCATACCCTTCTTTCAGCAAATCCTGCGCGACTCAATCGAGTTTGATTTTTGCAGCCGCCACAACGCCCTTCCAGCGCGTGACTTCCTTTTGCACCAGGGTTTTGAGCTGCGCGGGCGTGCTCGTTTCAACTTCGGCCCCCTGGTCTTCAATGAATTTCTGTACGGATTTTTCGGCGAGCACGCGGTTGATCTCCTGGTTCAGCCGGTCAACCACCGCCTTGGGGGTTTTGGCGGGGGCGAACATGGCGTACCACTGCGACATGCTGACATTGGGAATGCCCTGTTCGGCCAGGGTCGGAACGTCGGGCAAGACGGGAGATCGCTTGTCGCCAGCGATGCCCAGCGCCTTGAGCTTGCCGCCCTTGATTTGCGGGTACGCGGTGAACAAGCTGGGAAACATGTACTGCGTGATGCCGGAGATGGTGCTCATCACGGCGGGCGCTGAGCCTTTGTGGGGAATTCCGATCACGTCCACCCCTGCGGACAGCTTGAACAGCTCGCCCGCGATATGCGGCGCGGTGCCGTTCCCCGCCGTCGCGAAACTGAAGCTGTCGGGCTTGGCCTTGATGAGCTGCACCAGTTCCCTGGCGGTCCTGGCCGGCACTTCCGAGTTGACGACCAGCACCGTCGGGGACGCCGCCACCATGCCGATGGGCTCGAAATCGGTGACAGGGTTATAGCGCAGTTTCTGCAGGGCCGGGTTGATGCCGTGGGTGGCGATATAGCCGAACATCAAGGTGTAGCCGTCCGGCGCGGCGCGGGCCACGAACTCGCTGGCAATCGCGCCGTTCGCGCCGGCCCGGTTGTCCACGATGACCGGTTTGCCGAGCCGGCTGCTGAGGCCCTGGGCCAGGACCCGGGCCATCGCGTCGTTGGCGCCGCCGGCAGAGGTCGGCACCACGATGGTGATCGCTTTTTCGGGCCAGTTCTGGAACGTCGCCGGAGTGGTCGCCGCCATGGGGGCAGTGGCCGCCAGCGGCAGCAAGCTCAGCATCAGCAAAGTCCGGACGGGGTGTTTGGGCAGCATGAATGTCTCCTGTGGATGTTCTGGTTACCGGATCATCGGCGCGTGCTGGGAGTCCGTAAAGTGCAATTTTTGCTAGTATTGGTGCATGGCACGCATCAATTTCGATTTACAGCAACTCGAAGCCTTCGTGGCGGTGGCCGAGCGCGGGAGCTTTCGCGCAGCAGCCGACCACATCCACCTTTCGCCACCCGCTTTAAGCCGGCGCATCGACAAGCTCGAGACCATCCTGGGGGCACGGCTTTTCAAGCGCACCACGCGAGAGGTCGAACTGACGGCCCTCGGGCATGTTTTTCTTGATCGCGCACGCGCCGCGCTGGACGACCTTGAGTCCGCCATGCTCGGCATCACCGACATAGCCGGCAGCCGCACCGGCCGGGTCACGGTGGCCTGTGTGCCCTCCGCGGCAATTTATTTTCTGCCCCTGGTCGTGAGTTCGTTCTCGGAGCGCTATCCGCTGATTCGCGTCCGTGTGGTCGACGAAGCCGCCGGCGCCGTGATGGCCAGCGTAGTGTCGGGCGAATCGGACTTCGGCATCAGCTTCCTGGGCAACCAGGTACCCGGCGTGGATTTCGAACCGATCCACACCGACCCATTCGTGGTGGCGATGCCGCGTCACCATGCACTCGCCGGACGCAAGACGCTGTCGTGGAAAAACCTGGAAACCGAGCGCCTGATCGCGGTCGCGCGCACCAGCGGGAATCGCCAGTTGCTGGACGACGCGCTCGCCAAGGCGGGCGTCAACCCGTCGTACCGCCTCGAGGTGAGCCACATTGCAACGCTGCTCGGCATGGTCGAGGCCGGGCTCGGTCTTGCCGCGGTGCCACGTCTGGCCCTGCCCAAACGCCATCCGTCGATGGTCGGCGTCACGCTGGTCGGACCGGCGGTGTCGCGTGTGCTGGGGTTGACCACCTTGCGGGGCACGACCCTGCGCGCGCCAGCCAAGATGTTTTATGACTACCTGCATACGGCGCTGAAAGAGCGTCGCTAAGGACGAGCGACAAAAGCGTGCGACTGGTACAAGCCAAGCGCCAATGACGGCTAAATTTGCACTTCTCCGCCACCTTGCTTATTCCCCGATCACGCGCGATGAATGCCTCAAGCATGTGGGGGGTCAGCGCTGCAGTATCGACATGCTCGCCGTGCACTTGGCTATGCACGACTGCATAGCGATCGAGCGCTTCCCTCAAGTCCGCGGGTAGCACAATCGTGATCTTCACGTTTTCACTGCCCCGCAGTGGTCCCAGTCTTAGCCTTCTGGTCGCGCTGTTCATTGTGACGACCCCCCTCTGAAAGAACAACGGCTGATACGGCCGCAGCACCAGGTCCGCGCAACTACCACCACACCGTGGTCTTTGATGCCCAGCGGCCGTGGCCGGCTGACAACCGTGCGTCCATCGACGTGGCGATTCGCTCCAATGAGCTGTACCCCCACGCGGCCGAGCGGCGTCGGCACCGGGCCGCGCGATTCGATACGCCTGAAGAGCTGCGCTACCTGATGGGCATCGCCCCACGGCCCTGGCTGGCTGACGAGGACATGACCGAGGGCCGAAACGAAGTGAACACCACGTTGGCCCTCTTGCCGCCCAGTGACGCGTTCTATAGCTTCCAGGGCTTTCTCGATGCGCGTCGCCGCTTGCCTGGGCGCGATGGCCCTCCCGACGCAGACTTCAACCCCTGGCCTGTGCTGAAGCCTTGGGTGTCGCGCATGCTGATGGGTTTCTGGCGCGTAGGAGATGAGGGCGACAGGGGCCGGCTCGACACGGGGTATGGCCGCACGGGGCGGCCGCAGGACTTTGCCGCGGCACAGGCGTTGCCGTTTTTGCAGGCCGCGGGGCTGCGCCGCTGACGCGTGCAGCAAGAGCCCATTCAGCATCATCCCTTAGCACTGCGACGCGGTTTGCGCTGCCCTCTTGGTGCCTCGGGCGCTTGGTCCCAAGGCGCGATGTCACCCGCGTATCTGTCGACCAGGAACTCGATCAGCAACCGCACCGGCTGCGGCAGGTGCTGGCGCGACAGGTACACGGCATGGATGCCCAGCGGCTCGGGTTCGTGGTCGGGCAACAAGCGCTCCAGAAGACCGCTGCGCAGTTCAGCGCCAACGAAGTAGGTCGGCAGCATGGCGATGCCCGCACCGGCGAGCGCGGCTTCGCGCAGCACCGCCGTCTCGTTGCTCGACAACGGGCCCTTCACGTCGACGCTGGCCATCCGACCATCGCGCCCGAGGCGGTAGTTCGCTCGAGTGCCGAAGGCGTGGGTGATGCAGTGGTGCGCCTTGAGATCTTGCGGGCTCTGCGGCCGGCCCTGCCGCTGCAGATAGGCCGGCGATGCACACAGCACCGAACGGCAGCTGGCGAGCCGGCGCGCGACAGCGCCATCGTCCAGCCGGTTGGTGATGCGGATGGCCAGATCGATGCGCTCGGCGACCAGGTCCACGGCCCGGTCCACGGTCAACAGCTCGACCTCGATGCGTGGGTGCTGCTGCACAAACTCCACCACGGCCTGGGTCAGGCACGAGACGGCAAACGACAGGCTGGTGGCAACGCGCAACTTGCCCGCGGGCTCCGCGCCACGCGCGCCGGCTGCATGCTGCAATTCGGCCGCCAAGTCCAGCATCTGGCGCAGGCGCGGCAACGCATCCTGCCCCGCATCGCTCAGGCTCACCCGCCGTGTCGTGCGGTGCAGCAAGCGCACACCCAGCCAGCGCTCCAGCGCTTCGAGGTGGCGGCTGATCATCGCGCGCGACAGGTCCAGTGTGTCGGCAGCACGGGTCAGGCTGCCCTGGTCGGCGATCTCGACGAAGGAGCGGATGGCACTGAGATGATCCATGGCATTGCACGATTTAGTTGACAATCATTTTAACGAAATGGAGTTTATCGTCACTATCCGAATCAATACAGTCGTGCCATCAACTCACCCAACCCCCGATGGAGCACACGATGAACACCTTCAAAAACCTGCCTCTGGCCCTGCTGTCCGCCGCGATAGCGCTCGGCGTCGTCGCCCCCACAGCCGCGGCACAGCCAGCCCCGCTGACCGTGCAGGTCTACAACGCCGACGCCGGCAGCTTCCACGCCAACGCCGTGCTGGTGGCCGGCAAGACTGACGCCGTGTTGCTGGACACCGGCTTCACGCGTGCCGACGCGCTGCGCATCGCCGCCATGGTGCTGGACAGCAAGAAGACGCTGAAGACCATCTACATCAGCCAGGCCGACCCCGACTACTACTTCGGCATCGAGGTGCTCAAGCAGTTCTTCCCGCAGGCCCAGGTGCTGACCACGGCGCCGACGCTGAAGAAGATCGAGGCCACGCTGGCCACCAAGCTGCAGGTGTGGAGCCCGCGCATGGGCGCCAACGCGCCCAAGGGCGTGCCGCTGCCTGAAGTGATGACCGGCAACACCATGACGCTGGAAGGCCAGACGCTGGAAGTGCGCGGCCTGGACGACAGCCTGCCGCACCGCAGCTACGTGTGGATTCCGTCGATCAAGACCATCGCCGGTGGCGTGAACGTGTATGCCGGGCTGCACCTGTGGACTGCCGATGCGCAAAGCCCGCAGGAGCGCGCCGACTGGGCCAAGAAGCTGGGCACCATGGCCGCACTGCAACCCAGCGCCGTGATCCCCGGGCACAGCCTGCCGGGCCAGAAGCACGATGCCTCGCAACTGGCCTGGAGCCAGGCCTATCTGGCGCGCTTCGAACAAGAGCTGCCGAAGGCGGCCAACAGTGGCGCACTGATCGACGCGATGAAGCGGGCCTACCCTGAGGCAGGCCTGGGTATCGCGCTGGAGATCGGCGCCAAGGTCAACAAGGGCGAGATGAAGTGGTAGCTGGGTGCGGGGCCTTCGGCCCTGCTTGTGCTTCCACTTCCACTTCCACTTCTGCTTCTGCTTCAGCAACGAAAAAGGAACATTCCATGATCCCTCGCATCGCCTTCACCGCTGCCGTCCTGAGTCTGATGGCCGCC
>NZ_JBDTPB010000104.1:0-15719 GCF_039932935.1 Polaromonas sp. | reverse complement strand
AGTTAGCGTATCAGTTCATCTCTGCCCCGTGGTCCAGCTCGAGGGGTTCACTCCAAACTCGGGTCAGACTTCAGCGGAATTCAACAACGTAGATGCTCCATAGCGCAGGTGCTCCCCTTTGGACGCTGCTTGTCGGCGAAGTCAGTCGGCCGCAACGGACACGAAGACAGCTAGTAAGGCGAATTGGGTGCCGCCAATCCCCCTAATCAACAGAAAACTTTGCGCCACATCAGGTGTTTTTCGCGATAGTCACGAGGTGTGTTCTTTTGTTTCACACTCTATTAAATGGGCCCCGCCTAAGATGAGGTGGTTGTTTTGAACTCTATTACTTTGTTTTGAACTCTATTACCTTGAACCACGAGCTTTTTGACGCCGCCATCGTCGACCTGGACGGCACCATGGTCGATACCCTTGGGGACTTTGTGGCCGCCCTCAATCAGATGCTGGCCGAAACGCTCCCTGGCCGTTGGCCGGCTGCCGGGCTCGATGCGGCCACAGTGGAGCGCATGGTCGGAAAAGGCTCGGAGCACTTGGTCCGGTCTACGCTGAAACACGTAGGGGCACAGATGGGTAGCGCGCAGTCAGCTATAAATTTGATAGCGAATTTCGATGCGGCCTTCGCTGCTTACCAGCGGCATTACACCGGCATCAACGGCCGGCACTCCGCGGTTTACCCAGGCGTTCCGGAAGGCTTGCGCACATTGCAACAAGCCGGACTGCGCCTCGCCTGCCTGACCAACAAGCCTTTGGCGTTTGCCCTGGAATTGCTCAAGCTGAAGGGCCTTGACGGCTTTTTTACGCAGGTTTTCGGCGGAGATTCATTCGAGCGCAAAAAGCCCGACCCATTGCCATTGCTGAAAACCTGTGAATGCCTTGGCACTTCGCCGGCCCGCACGCTGATGATCGGCGACTCCAGCAATGACGCACGCGCCGCCCGGGCTGCCGGATGCCCGGTGGTGCTGGTGACTTATGGCTATAACCATGGCGAGCCGGTGCGCGATGTGGACGCCGATGGTTTTATCGACTCACTGGCGGAATTGCACCTGCAGAAATGACAAACGGGGCCTCGGCCCCCTGAAGAAAGCGAGCTGGCGCCGTTCAGGCAGGTTTGCCGAGCATGGCGTCCTTGAGTTTCCAGTCGGCCGGCTGCGGGCCCAGCCAGATGCGCATCAGCGCGGTGAAGAATTCTGCTTCCTTGAAAGGCTCGCCCTGTGGTTTTCCCTTGACCGTGATGATGGTGCCGGTGCCGGGAATCCAGTCGATGGTGAAGTTGTCCCCGGCCTGCAGTTTTTTCTGGCTCGCAAATATCTGCCCCATCTTGATGAGCCCGGGAATCAATTTGGACATTTCAGTTTTGGGCGTGTTCTCCTCAAAGGCTTTGGTGAAGCCCTTGCCGAGTTCGTTGGAATCGATTTCACGCAGCAGCGTGATGCTGATGCGTTTGACGCCCGGTGCCGCATACACCTCTTCGGGCGTGGCGGCCTTTTTCCCAAGATAGAGCGCGCCGACATACACCTTGAAAACGGCCTTGTAGCGAATGCCCGCCCCGTTAAGCTGGAGCTTGGTGCCGTTCACCTCGACCGGGTCATCGAGCTTGATGCCCGAAACCTCCATGGGTGCGGCTAAAACGCCGAAAGACAGCATCAAGCCGGCCAGTCCCGCAATGCATCGCGTTGTCAAAGTCATGGGTTGTCTCCAAGGGTTGAAATAGTACGAGCGTTCTTTTTTATAAACTCATTTTGAGTTCAGTTACTGGCCCCTACAAGAGGGTTTGCGAGAATAAGCGCTGCTCGCCACCACTGCCAGTTGTTGTAACTTTGCCAACCGCCCGGGCCAAGGCCGATATCCGCCGCGCTGTTTGCTACACTTTGCCTTCATGTTCATTCATCGCGTCATTCAGACAGGTTGTGCAGACCGGGGAGCCTGGCCCTGGCGTACCTGTCATTTCTCGCATGCCTGAGGCGCACGCGGGCTGGCACACTGCCACTTGCCCGCGTATCTGCCGCAGCTTCAGCGACACCCCCCTTTGATGCGCTCCCGCACTTGCTGGAGCATCCCGGCCCCACTCCTCGGGGCATTTTGAATGACAGGTGGCTGCGCCTTTGAGCGCGTGGCCTCCTTGTGAAGGACTCACCGTGATTACAGAACTCGAATTTAAAAGCCTGGCCGGCCAGGGCTACAACCGCATTCCCTTGATGGTGGAGGCGTTTGCCGACCTCGAAACACCTCTTTCGCTCTACCTCAAGCTGGCACATTCGCGCGACGGCGGCAAGTTCAGCTTCCTGCTGGAGTCGGTGGTGGGCGGCGAGCGTTTTGGCCGCTACAGCTTCATCGGCCTTCCCGCCCGCACCCTGGTCAGAACGTCCGGCTTTGGCCCTGACACCCTCACGGAGGTGGTGACGGACGGCAAGGTGGTGGAAACCTCCAGGGCCAACCCGCTCGACTTCATCAGCGATTACCAAAAGCGTTTCAAGGTCGCGCTGCGGCCGGGCTTGCCGCGGTTTTGCGGTGGTCTGGCGGGCTACTTCGGCTACGACACCGTGCGCTACGTCGAGAAAAAACTCGAAAACTCCTGTCCGCCGGATACCCTCGGCTGCCCTGACATCTTGCTGTTGCAGTGTGAAGAGCTCGCCGTGATCGACAACCTTTCGGGCAAGCTCTACCTGATCGTTTATGCCGACCCGGCGCTACCGGAGGCTTATGCCAACGCCAAAAAGCGGCTGCGCGAATTGAAGGACCAGCTGAAATATTCCGTCAGCGCGCCGGTGGTGAAACCGTCGCAGAGCTATCCGGCCGAGCGCGATTTTGCCAAGGCTGACTACATCGCCGCCGTGGAGCGTGCCAAGCGCTTGATTGAGGCGGGCGACTTCATGCAGGTGCAGGTCGGCCAGCGCATCAAGAAGCGCTACACCGAGTCGCCGCTGAGCCTGTACCGCGCATTGCGTTCGCTCAATCCGTCGCCCTACATGTACTACTACCATTTCGGTGACTTCCACGTCGTGGGGGCGTCACCCGAGATCCTGGTGCGCCAGGAGAAAATCGAGGAAGGTCAAAAAATCACCATTCGGCCGCTGGCAGGTACCCGGCCGCGCGCCTCGTCCCCGGAAAGCGACAAGGCGGTGGAGCACGAGCTGGTGAACGACCCGAAAGAGCGCGCCGAACACGTGATGCTGATTGACCTGGCGCGCAACGACATCGGCCGTATCGCGAAAACCGGTACCGTGAAGGTGACCGAGGCCTTCGCCGTCGAGCGCTACAGCCACGTGATGCACATCGTCAGCAACGTGGAAGGCACACTGCTCGATGGCATGTCGAGCATGGACGTGCTCAAGGCGACCTTTCCCGCCGGCACGCTCACCGGTGCGCCCAAGGTCCATGCCATGGAGCTGATCGACCAGCTCGAGCCGACCAAGCGGGGCCTCTACGGCGGCGCCTGCGGCTACCTTAGCTATGCCGGCGACATGGACGTGGCCATTGCCATCCGCACCGGCATCATCAAGGACCAGACGCTGTATGTGCAGGCGGCGGCCGGCGTGGTGGCCGATTCCGTGGCCGAACTCGAATGGAAGGAAACCGAAGCCAAGGCGCGTGCGTTGTTGCGGGCGTCCGAGTTGGTCGAGGAGGGTCTGGAATGAACGCGCTGACCCATCCCTCCGTTGAGCACTGCGAGACCATGGCCGACGTGCGCCGCCATATCGATGCACTGGACGACCGCATTGCACCCTTGATTGCCGAGCGCAGCGCCTACGTTGCGCAGGCCGCGCGCATCAAGCAAAGCGCCAGCCAGATCGTCGACAACGCGCGCATCGAATTCATCATCGAGCGCGTGCGCGCACAGGCTCGTGCGTCCGGCGCCCCCGAGGCCATCATGGAAGCGGCCTACCGCGCCATGATCGCCGCATCCATTGATTTTGAGCGCGGCGAGTTTGCACGCCTGCGCCAGGAGGACTGAACCATGACGCGTACCAAACTCCTGATGATCGACAACTACGACAGCTTCACCTACAACATCGTCCAGTATTTTGGCGAGCTGGGCGCCGAGGTCGAAGTGTTCCGCAATGACGAAATCACGGTGGCGGAGATCGCGACGCGCGCACCCGACCTGCTGGTGGTGTCGCCCGGCCCGTGCTCGCCGGCCGAGGCCGGTATTTCGGTGGCCGCGATCCAGCACTTCGCCGGCAAACTGCCGATTCTGGGCGTCTGCCTGGGCCACCAGGCGATTGGTGCCGCTTTTGGCGGCAAGATCGTGCGGGCGCAGCAGCTCATGCATGGAAAGACCAGCGTCATCACCACCACGCAGCAGGGCCTGTTCGCCGGGCTACCCGAGCAATTTGTGGTCAATCGCTACCACTCGCTGGCCATTGAAACATCGTCCTGCCCCGACGTGCTGACTGTCACGGCGCGCACCGACGACGGCGAGATCATGGGGGTGCGCCACAAGGAGCTGCCCATCCAGGGCGTGCAGTTCCATCCGGAATCCATCCTTACCGAGCACGGCCACGCCATGCTGAAGAACTTTCTGGAGCAGACCGCATGATCCATGGCGCTACTATTTTGATAGCTGCTTGCGCACGTCACAATTGGGCTGGAGGCCGAAATGGCTGAAAAAAAGGTCGTTGACCTGCGCAGTGACACCGTCACCCGTCCCACAGCCGCCATGCGTGAGGCCATGCAGGCCGCACCGCTGGGTGACGACGTCTTTGGTGACGACCCGGCCGTCAATGCCTTGCAGGCAAAGATTGCCGGGTTGTTGGGTTTTGAGGCCGCACTGTTTGTACCCACCGGCACACAGAGCAATCTGTGCGCAATCCTCAGCCACTGCCAGCGCGGCGACGAATACATCGTCGGCCAGATGGCGCACTGCTACCGCTGGGAAGGCGGTGGCGCTGCGGTGTTTGGCAGCGTGCAGCCGCAGCCGCTGAACCACCACACCGACGGAACCTTGAGCCTGGCCGATATCGAGGCGGCCATCAAGCCTGACGATGCGCATTTCGCGCGCACCCGTTTGCTGGCACTTGAAAACACGCTGGGCGGCAAGCTGCTGCCTTTCGAGTACGTGCAGCAGGCCACGGCGTTGGCGAAAAAGCATGGCCTGAGCCGCCACCTGGACGGCGCGCGGCTCTTTAACGCCGCAGTGGCGCAAGCTGCGCAGACCGGCAGCAATCCCCTGGCCGAAGCGCGCCGCATCGCAGACTGTTTTGACAGCGTCTCGGTGTGTTTCAGCAAAGGCCTGGGCGCGCCGGTCGGCTCGGCGCTCTGCGGATCACGCGAATTCATCGCGCGGGCGCACCGCATCCGCAAGATGGCCGGCGGCGGCATGCGCCAGGCGGGCATGCTGGCCGCTGCGGCGTCGCATGCGCTCGACCACCACGTTGGCCGCCTGGCGCAAGACCACGCACTGGCCAGGCATCTGGCGGATGGCCTGACGGGCATTGAAGGCCTGCAGGTGGAGCCACCGCAAACCAACATCGTCTTTGTCGACCTGACCGGCGCGGCGCGGGACCAGTCCGCTGCCTTGCTCAAGCACCTGGCCAACCAGGGCATTGAAGCCACCGGCCTGTACCGCCTGCGGTTTGTCACTCATCTGGACGTGGACACCGCGGGTGTAGACCGTGCGGTGGCGGCCATCCGCCAATTCCTCAAAGCCTGACAGCCGAACCTGAAAGCCCTTCATGGACATCAACCATCTGCTTTTATTTATTGCCGCCGGCCTGTTGCTCAATCTCACGCCCGGTCCGGATGTTCTGTACATCGTCACCCACGCCCTGCGCTCGGGTGCGCGCGCAGGCATGGTGGCGGCCTTGGGCATCACGACCGGCTGCTTTGTGCACATTTTTGCCGCAGCCGTGGGCGTCAGTGGGCTGATGGCTGCCTCCGCCACGGCCTTCACCCTCCTCAAGTGGGCCGGTGCGGCTTACCTCGTGTACGTCGGGCTGCGCATGCTGCTGGCGCGTGCGCCTGCGGCAGGCGAGCCTTCTGCTATTAATTTGGTAGCTGAAGACCCGGATTTTGTGTCGGCTACAGCCCTAAAAAGCATATTTTTTCAGGGTTTCTGGACGAACGTGCTGAACCCCAAGGTGGCGCTGTTCTTCCTGGCTTTTGTGCCGCAGTTCATCACACCCGACATCGAGAACAAGCCGCTGGCGTTCTTGCTGCTAGGTTTGTTGTTCAATTTCAATGGCCTGTGGGTCGGCTTCGGTTGGGCCCTGGCGGCCGCCTGGATGGCCAAGCGCATGGGCGCCGTGCAGCGCGGCATGCATTGGCTCGAGCGCGTTGCCGGCGCCATGTTTGTCGGCTTCGGCATCAAGCTCGCTCTTTCCGATAATCCAGTGAACTGATCCATTCCCTTAAGTCCAGAAACGTCAAGTCGGAAAATAAAGAACATCAAGAAGCGAGACACGCAATGCCCAACACCCACAAGATCACCCCGCAGGAAGCCCTGCAGCGCACCATCGAGCACCGCGAAATCTTCCATGATGAGATGCTGCACATCATGCGTTTGATCATGAGCGGCGAAATGTCGCCCGTGATGATGGCGGCGCTGATCACCGGCCTGCGCGTCAAGAAGGAAACCATCGGCGAGATCACCGCCGCCGCGCAAGTCATGCGCGAGTTTTCCACCAAGGTCAATGTGGCCGACAAGACCCATCTGGTCGACATCGTTGGCACCGGCGGCGATGGTTCGCACACTTTCAACATCTCGACCTGCTCCATGTTTGTGGCAGCAGCAGCCGGTGCCAAGGTCAGCAAGCACGGCGGGCGCAGTGTCAGCAGCAAGTCGGGCAGTGCCGATGTGATCGAGTCGCTGGGCATCAACATCAACCTCACGCCTGAGGCGATTGCCAAATGCATTGAGGACGTCGGCGTGGGCTTCATGTTTGCACCCAACCATCACCCGGCGATGAAGAACGTTGGCCCCATCCGCAAGGAACTCGGCGTGCGCACCATCTTCAACATCCTCGGTCCATTGACCAACCCGGCCAGTGCGCCCAACATCCTGATGGGCGTGTTTCACTCCGATCTGGTGGGTATTCAGATCCGCGCGCTGCAGCGCCTGGGCGCCGAGCACGCGCTGGTGGTTTACGGCAAGGACGGCATGGACGAAGTCAGCCTGGGCGCGGCCACCGTGGTCGGTGAACTGAAGAACGGTGAAATCACCGAATACGAAATCCACCCGGAAGATTTCGACATGCCCATGGCCAGCAACCGCGCGTTGCGCGTGGAAACGCCTGAGCAGTCGAAAGCGATGCTGCTGGGCGTGCTCGACAACCAGCCCGGCGCCGCGCGCGACATCGTGATTCTGAACGCGGGTGCGGCGCTGTATGCCGCCAACGTGGCTGACTCGATGAAAGCCGGCATTGTGCTGGCACGGGCGGCGATCGAGTCGGGCGCGGCGAGAGCCAAGCTTGATCAACTGGCAAGCCACAGCCAGAAGCTCGCCTGACGGTCTGCCGGCAGCAGATCTTCGGGCTGTTATTTATTCCCGCGCAGTTACGCGGGCATCCGTTGCGGTGAAATGCAGGCCGACCGTGCTGCCGGGCCCGGCCACGCTCAGCAGCGCGTCGCTGAACACCAGCAGCTCGCCCAGCGGTGTGAGCACCAGGCTTTCGAGCCGGCTGCCGAGATAAGCCTGCCGCAGGATTTTACCGGTCAGCGTGCTTCCCTCCACCTCCCCAATGCGGATGCGGTGCGGACGGATGGCCAACGCCACGGGGCCATCGGACATGCCAGGCGGTGGGACCACATGCACATCGACCTTGTCCGCGCGGAAGAAGTGCTGGCCCTGCAGGGTGATCAGCTCGCCGTTGATCAGGTTGGCATCGCCAATAAAGTCGGCCACAAAACTGGAGGCGGGCGCCTCGTACAACTCGCGCGGCGCACCCATGGCGGCAATGCGCCCTTGCCGCATCACCACGATGCGGTCTGACACCGCCAGCGCTTCCTCCTGGTCATGCGTGACGTACACCACGGTGAGCCGCAGGCTTTGCTGAAGGTCGCGGATGTCCTGGCGCACCTTGCGGCGCAGCTTAGCGTCCAGGTTGGACAAAGGCTCGTCAAACATCAACACGGCAGGCTCCAGCACCAAAGACCGTGCCACCGCCACACGTTGTTGCTGCCCGCCGGACAGCTCCGACGAGAGGCGGTCACCCAGGTCCGCAATGCCGAGCAGTTCCATCTTGGTTTTGGCCATCGCCACGGCCTGGGGCTTCTTGGTGCCGGATGCGAGCAGGCCGTAGCACACGTTTTCCAGTGCGCTCATGTGCGGGAAAAGTGCATAGGACTGGAACACCAGGCTCACGTCGCGCTGGTTGGCCGACTTGCCGGTCACGTCGCGGCCATCGATGCGAATCGTGCCTTCTGAAGGAAGTTCCAGGCCGGCGATCAGCCGCAGCAGTGTCGTCTTGCCGCATCCAGATGGGCCCAGCAAGGTCACCAACTCCCCTTTCCCGATGCTCAGGTCCAGCGGATGCAGCGCGACGACCTTGCCAAAACGCTTGACGACGCCTTGAAATTCCACTGCGGCGGGTATCGGGGTCATGGCTTGGCCTGTTTGAAATGGGTGGGAACGGAGTGGCTGTGCGGTTGGTGCGGGGGTCAGGCGGTCGACACGGCGCGCCGGCCCAGCTCCGCATTGCCGATGAAACGCTGGATCAGCAATACGCAAACCAGCATGATCACGATGAGCACCGACGAATAAGCAATGGCCAGCGCGTACTCGCCGACTTCGACGCGCCCCGCGATATAGACCGTCGAGAGGTTGTGCTGGGCTGTTGCCAGAAAAATCACCGCGCTGACGGCGGTGATGGCATGCGTAAAGCTGAAGACCAGGCTGGCAATGATGGCAGGACGCAGCAGCGGAAGGACGATCCGCGTGAAGGTGCGCGATGTGCTGGCCCGCAGCGTGGCGGAGGCTTCGTCCAGTGAGCGGTCCAGCTGCGACAGGGCCGACACGGTAGCCCTCACGCCCACCGGCATGTTGCGAAACACCAGGCACAACACGATGATGGCGAAGGTTCCGGTGAACTCAAGCGGTGGCACGTTGAACGCGACGATGTAAGCCACCCCGATCACGGTGCCGGGCACCGCGAAGTTCACCATGGTCAAAAATTCAAACGCGCGCCGTCCCCGGAACACATGGCGGCTGACGACGTAGCCCCCCAGGAGTCCCAATGCGGTGGTCAGGGGTGCGGCGACGGCCGCAACGCCGAGCGTGGTGAAGAGGCTGTTCCATGCCGAGCCCGAAAACACCAGGCCACCCGCGCCCCATGCGAGTCCAAAACCGGTCTGAAAGTGCTGCAGCGAAGGGGTCAGGTCAAACCGTCCGATGTCCTTGACCACGCCGCCGAGCATGATGATGCCGTACGACAGTACCGTGAGCAGGGCCCAGGGCAGCACCAGTGCCAGTGCGCCCCATTTGACGCCGGTTGGCAGTGCGGCGGGCAGGCCGCTGTCGCCTTTTCCGCTCACGGAGGTATAGGAAGCCTTGCCGATCCAGCGCTGCTGCAGCGCAAAGATGCCGACCGTCAGCAGCAGCAGCGTGACGGCCAGGATTGCCGCGCGCGAAGCATCGTGCTGCGCGCCGGCAATGGCGAAGAAGATTTTTGTCGACAGTACTTCGAAATTTCCGGAAAGCACCAAGGGGTTGGCAAAGTCTGCCAGGCTTTCCACAAAGCCCAGCAAGAAAGCGTTGGCAATGGCCGGGCGTACCAGGGGCCAGGTCACGGTGCGGAATACATGCCAGGGCGAACCTCTCAGTACCTGGCCGGCTTCCTCCAGCGTCGGGCTCACCAGGCGCAGCGCGCCACTGATCAACAGGAAAGCCAAAGGCGTGAAGCACACCACCTGCGCCAGCAGCACGCCGGGCAGGCCGTAGATCCAGCGCGACCGGGCAATGCCGAACCAGTCGCTCATCAACTGGGTCACGATGCCGGTGCGGCCGAACAAAATGATGATGGCCAGGCCAATGACAAAGGGCGGCGTGACCACCGGCAAGATGGACAGCACCCGAAGGCTGCCGCGAAAACGCTGCCCGCCGCGCTCGGCCAGCAGCGCCAGGGCAAAACCGAAAAGCGTGCTTCCGATGCCGGCAAGGCTGGCCAGCACGATGGAGTTGATGGCGACGCCACACCGGACGCTGCCGACAATGCAGCCCGCTCCCCAGATGTCCTCGCTGAAAAAGCGGGCAGCAGCGGTCTGGATCAGCCAGTTGCCGCGCTCGTCGACGAAAGCCGCCAGCAGCATGCGCCCGATGGGGTAGACAACAAAAATACCCAGTAGCAGCGACAGGACGCAGACAACGCCGGCAATGGCGGAATCGCTCTTGAACGCGCCAGCGCGTGTGGCCAGCCAGCTTGCGATGGCGGCCAGCACGCACCCGCCGGCAATATAGGCCGAGCTCTGGGTCCACGGCATCAGCAGCACGCCTGCTGCTACCCCCAGGCCCGCCAGCAGCCAGCTGAGGGGATCAGCCCGCCCGCGCGCGGATGTCACTGCAACGGGAATCGTCAAGTGGTTGCCTGATGCGTCGGGGCGGAATGGGCAATAAGGCGCATCTACGGTTTATTTGGGCAAGGCCCCGATGTCCTTGTCCCATTTGCTTAGCAGGCGGGAACGTTCGGCGGAAGCGCCGTACTTGGCGAAGTTGTAGTCGATCAGCTTGACGTCGGCCAGTTTGGGCGCCTGCGGCGGCAACACGGCTTTTTTATTGGAGGGGTTCTGGTATGAATGCGCTACCGTGGCAATGTCCTGTGCTTCAGCCGTAAGTGCCCAGTCGTACCATTTTTTGGCGTTGGCCATATTCTTGGCCCCTTTGATGATGCTCATGCTGCCGATCTCGTAACCCGTGCCCTCGCAAGGTGCGACCACCTTCAGCGGCGCGCCTGCCACGGCGTGCGTGACGGCGTCGTGCAGAAAGGTGATGCCGATCATGCTCTCGCCGGTAGCTGCCGCGCGGGCCGGCGCAGCGCCCGACTTGGTGTATTGGTTGATGTTGCGATGCAGGGCCTTCAGGTAGTCGAATGCCTTGTCCTCTCCCATGATCTGTACGAGGGTGGCGAGCAGCGTGTAAGAAGTGCCCGACGAGTTGGGGTTGGCAACCTGGACTTCGCCCTTGAACTCCGGCTTGATCAGGTCGGCCCAGCATTTGGGTTCGGGCAATTTGCGTTTGGCCAGCTCGACCGTGTTGAAGCTGAAGCCCAGAGCGCCGGCGTAGACACCGACCGTGCGGTACTTGGAAGCCTCGGCCTGACGCACCGCCCAGGGTTGCAGGTCGGCCAGCTTGGGTGATTTGTAGGCCTCGGTCAAGCCCTCTTCAGCCGCCTGAAGATGAGGATCGCCGGTACCGCCCCACCAAATGTCGCCGCGCGGATTGGCCGATTCGGCCTTGATTTGCGCATACGTTTCACCCGAGCTCTTGCGTGTCATTGACACCTTGATGCCGGTGGCTTTTTCGAAAGCGGTCACCATGGGCCGGCACCATTCTTCCTGGACGTTGCAGTAAACCACCAGCTCTTCCGCTGCGTGAACCGAGGGCGATGTTGCGCACGCCATGGCGGCCAGCAGTAATCCTGGGAAAAGTGATTTGAACGTGAACGGTTTCATGGGGTGTCTCCTTCTTGTATGTCGTCAATGGCGCCTGGGTGCAGCGGTGAGGCCACCTTATCAGCCGTCAGCGCAGCGGTATACCCGTTAAAACGCTTAGTTCGGCACCCAGCCGGGCGTTGGTGGCCAGCACGGGGCTTCCGTGGGTCAGCCCGTCGCCAGCCCAGAAATCATTGACACGTCCACCCGCCTCCAGCACCAGCAGCAAGCCAGCCGCAACGTCCCATGCATTGATATGGGCCTCGGCGTAGGCTTCGCACCGCCCCGCGGCCACGTAAGCCAGCCCCAGCGCACCCGAGCCAGCGCGGCGCACCGAGCAGCCCGCATGCATGCACTGGCCGACCAGCGCCAGATAGGGGTCTGGCGACAGGCGGGATGACCAGCCAATTTCGACCGTGGAGGCGGGCAGTTCGGCCTGCTCACTGACTTGCAGCCGGATGCCGTTGCACCAGGCGCCGTGACCTTTTTGCGCGATGAAGAGTTCGTCGTGCATGGGTTCATAGATGGCGCCGGCTTCGAGCTCGCCATTGACCATGAGGCCGAGGGAGATGCAGAAATGCGGAATGGCCCGGGCAAAGTTCGCCGTCCCGTCAACGGGGTCGACAATCCACAGACGGGCTCCATCGACCTCTCCTCCGCCTTCTTCGCCCAACACAGCGTCGCCTGGAAAGCGCAGTGCAATTTGCTCGCGCACAAATTGCTCCACGGCGCCGTCCGTGGCGGTCAGGTAGTCCTGCCGGCCTTTGAGTGAATAGGCCGGTTTGTCTGGCGCGTTGAACGCGTCGCGCATCATGGCGCCGGCTGCGCGGACAATTTCTTCAAGGGTGTCTGTGAGTGGGGTCATGGGAGGTGCGCGAAGGTATCGGGTAGACAAAGCAAAGCCAGGCAATGCAGCGCGAAGTGGGTGAGGGAAATACTAGCCGCAGGGCTTGCGCGCTTGTAGCGGGTTTCCGCTAACCAGCCACGAAAACCACGGGACGCGAGCGGTGCTGCCGCATCTGCCAAAATCAGGCCATGTCCGATATCCTGAACCAGATCATCGCGGTCAAGCGCGACGAAATTGCCGCTGCTGCGAAACTCAAACCCCTGGCCGCCATGCGCGCCGACGCCGAGTCGCGCGTGTTGACGCGTGACTTTGTGGGCGCATTGCGCCAGAAGATCGCGGCCGGTCAGCCCGCGGTGATTGCCGAAATCAAGAAGGCGAGCCCGTCCAAGGGCGTGCTGCGTGCCGACTTCATCCCGGCCGACATCGCGCAGAGTTATGCCGAGGGAGACGGGGAGATCAACGCCGCCTGCCTTTCCGTGCTGACCGACAAGCAATTTTTTCAGGGCAGCATTGACTACCTGAAGCAGGCACGAGCCTCCTGCAGCCTGCCGGTGCTGCGCAAGGACTTCATGGTGGACTCCTATCAGGTGTACGAGGCTCGCGTGATGGGCGCGGACTGCATTTTGTTGATCGCTGCCTGTCTGGACGACGTGCAGATGAAGTCGCTGGAAGCCCTTGCCATGTCGCTGGACATGGCCGTGCTGGTCGAAGTGCATGACGACGCTGAACTGGAGCGCGCCCTCAAGCTAAAGACCCCATTGATCGGTATCAACAACCGCAACCTCAAGACATTTGAGGTCTCCCTCGATACCACGCTGGGCATGCTGGGCAAAGTCCCGGCGGACCGCTTGCTGATCACCGAGTCGGGCATTGCCACGCCGGCGGATGTGCAGCGCATGCGGGAAGCCGGCGTCAATGCCTTTCTCGTCGGTGAGGCCTTCATGCGCGCCGAAGAGCCCGGCCTGGCGCTGGCCCAGCTGTTCGGCAAAAAGTAAGTCCAGGCCACATGCACCAGCTCGATGGCCTGCCGCCCTCGCCGGACCGCCTGACGCGTGCCGAGCCCGCCGCCTGGCCGGTGGCGCCCGGCTGGCGCGCGACCACAGATGCTTTTTTCCACAGCCCGACCGGCGCGAAGCTGCTGGGTTTTCTGAGGGCCCGGCTGTCAGAGGGCGCGGTGATTTTTCCGCCCCAACCGCTGCGCGCGCTCGAACTCACGCCGCCCGAAGAGGTGCGCGTGGTGATCCTGGGGCAGGACCCGTATCACGGCTTGGGCCAGGCCGAGGGGCTGGCGTTTTCCGTGGCGCCCGGCGTGGCCTTGCCGCCCTCGCTGCGCAACATCTTCAAAGAATTGCAGCGCGACCTGGGCACGCCGCCGCCGCCGTTTCCCGTGCCCGGCGGCAGCCTGGTGAAATGGGCCGCGCACGGCGTGCTGCTGCTCAACACCTGCCTCACGGTAGAAGAGGCGCTGCCGGCCAGCCATGCGGGCAAAGGATGGGAAGTGTTGACGGACACGCTGATCCGGCAGGTGGCCGAAGGTGAGAACCCGGTGGTGTTCATGCTGTGGGGCGCCCACGCCCAGAGCAAGCGCGCGCTGATTGATGCCGGAAGGCACAAGGTGCTGGTTGCCAACCATCCATCACCGCTGTCGGCATTGCGGCCGCCTTTGCCTTTTATCGGCTGTGGCCATTTCTCTCAGGCGCGGGAATGGCGCGAGGCCCACCAGAAGAAGACCTGAGATACCTGAAATCGCTATTGTTTTGATAGCTGCTCGCGCATGACCTGTCTGGGTGAGTGCCCGAAAACACTGAAAATCCAGGGTAAAAACAGCTAAAACTCTGCGGGAAGGCTTCCCACATAGTCGCGCCGGATATTGACCGTGCTTTGCAGGCTCAGCGCTTCAAAATGCCGGCGCAGCCAGCGTTTGGCGGCGCCCTGGCCCATTTCAAACAATTTCTCGATCATGGCCGTGTCGGTCGACATTTTGCTGGACGAGGGAAGGCTTTCCAGGGCCTCACCGCCGTCGATCCGGTGCAGCAAAAGGCTTTTGTATTTTTCGCCTTCTTTCAGGCGGCCGTCGGCCAGCAGGCGGTTGATGAAGTCGATGGTGCGCATCTGAGACAGCAGGCTGGCGTTGAAGGTCAGCTCGTTCACCCGATCGGCGATGTCGTGGGGCGTGTGGGGAATCTCGGGGCGCCGCAGGGGGTTGATCTGCACCACGATGATGTCGCGGCTACTGCATTCGCTGATCAGCGGCAGCAGCGAAGGGTTGCTCGAAAACCCGCCATCCCAGTAGTGCTCCCCATCAATTTCCACCGCCTGAAAAAGCGTCGGTAGGCAGGTGGACGCGGTGACCGCCTGCAGCGTCAGGCGTTTGCCCGAAAAAATCTCCGCCCGGCCGGTGGTCACGTGGGTGGCGGAGACAAAAGCCTTGGGTGCATGCAGGTTGCCAATGGCGTGGAAGTCAATTTCTGCCTGCAGCAACTTGCGCAGCGGGTTGATGTCCAGCGGATTGGACTGGTACGGTGACATCCATTGCGTCATCGCACTTCCAATTAAGTTTGTGCTCACTCCACTTGCAGCCCAGCCGCCTATGAGCATCTTGCTGAGGCTGTCGGCCACGGAGCCCAGGCTGCCCATGGCGGCAATGCCCTGCCAGATCCGGCTGAGTGATGCGCGCGCCGCCTCCCGGCTGCTTTTTTCATGGGCTTCGCCTTTGGGTGTCATGGCGAATCCGTGGGCCAGCGCCACGGCATTCACGGCTCCTGCGCTGGCGCCGCTGATGCCATCAAACTGGATGCGCTCGTCTTCCAGCAGGGCGTCCAGCACGCCCCAGGTGAATGCGCCGTGGGAGGCCGCCGCCTTGCAAAGCCAGGTTGACCCGGCGCAGGGAGGACGGTTCTGGCGGCGGGGAAGGCGGAAGAATAGTGCTCATTGGGTGATGTTGGGCTTCTGAAGGGCGGCCGCGAAGGTGGCAAACCGCAAAATCCAGGCCCTGGCTGGCTCGTGGAGCGGCAATACCCATCATGCCGCAACCTGGTTACGCGCGGCAATGAGGCAACGGCCGGGCGGCGAGTTATGCGTTGAGCATGCGGCGGGCCCACTGCCAGCGCCTCCGGAACTGGTGGACGGCACTTTTTCATGGTTTTTGCCATCTCCCGGCATTTCGTTCGACATAAAACCGTGGCATAATCCGAGGTTCGCTTGAAGGATGGGTGTCCGAGTGGCTAAAGGAGGCAGACTGTAAATCTGTTCGCTAACGCGTACGCTGGTTCGAATCCAGCCCCATCCACCA
>NZ_JBDTPB010000103.1:0-22670 GCF_039932935.1 Polaromonas sp. | reverse complement strand
ACCTCCTGCAGGAACACCACGTCGGCGCCCACGCTGCGCACGGCTTCGCGCAGCTCGGGCAGGATGAACTTGCGGTTGAAGAACGTAAAGCCCTTGTGGATATTGACCGTGAGCACCTTGAACGAAAACGAAGACTCGGGGCTCACTGCCGCGAGCGCCGTTTGTGTATCTGCTTCCACGGCCTCCATGTCGATGGAAGTGCCGGCTTCGGGCGCTCGCGTGGGAACGGCGACTGACAGGGCATCGGGTCCGCGGCGCGAAGAGGATTCAGGAGTGGAAGTCGGCATAGAAGAAATCGGTGCGTCGTAGTGGCGCAGCAGCAAAAAATGAGGTAAGTGAGGCTAAGGCACGCCGTAGCGCCCATTGTGATTCCGCGCCCGGGAGCGTGACTGTAGGACAGTAACTTATTTGCGGAGGGCCAGCGTAGCACGCGGTGATTTCATGTGCAGTTGCCAGGGTGCTAACGGCCACAGGCCGCGGGCGCAGTGTCCTACATGGCGCGGGGAGCCTCTCCGGCAAGTTCAGAGCGGTGGGCCCGTTAGATTGAATTCAGCGTTGGCCCTCATGCTTATGAAGCTTATGAAGTGGCAGGCGTTCTTTTTAAACCCAGCCTACGAGCTCACCTAAGGAAGTCATCCCATGTTTAAAAAAACATCATCTCTGAAAACCGTTTCTCTGGCCGCGGCCATGACGGCTGCACTGATGCTCGGTTCTGCCGTTCACGCGCAGACCAACCCGACGGGCAAACCAAGCGACAGCTCTGGTTCGGTGTCCACAGGCGCGACAGCCAAGACACCTGAGCAGCGTGACGCCGCCAAGGCCGACAAGCAAGCTGCCAAATCTGACAAGAAGCAAGCCAAGGCCGCAAAACGCGCTGCGCGCAAGAGCAAGGCCACTACGGATGGCGCCGCGCCGACAGATTCTGGCGGCACGACCAAATAACGTACGCGCTGATTGAGAGGCCGCACTGCCGACAGGTTTTGCTGTCGCTGCGGCAGTTTCAGGTCGAGGTACCGCGTAATACCACGCTGGCGGCCCGTGCCTTTTTTTGAAGGAGTTTGATATGTCCAAATACTTTATGCGTTCCCTTCCCGCTGCGACCTTGAGCGTCGCGGCATTGTTCGGTGCCGCTGGCGCCTTGGCGCAAGGGGTTGGAGTGGGTGTTAACACGGGCGCAGGCGTCGGTGTCACCACAGGCCCGAACACGCGTATCGACGCGGGTGTCCGCGCCAATGCTGCCGCAGGCGGCACGGACTCGAGTGGGCCCTCCGCATCTTCCTCTTCCAGCAGCAGGGTTGGAGCTGGTGCCAAGGTTTCCGGTTCGGCGCAAGGCGATACCTCGACCTCGGTGGGTAGCCGTGCTGCGGGTGCTGTAGATAACGCGGCGCGGGGCACAGCGCGTGCCGTGAGCCGCACAGGCACCGCGGTGAAAAACGGCGCCAAGCGCACCTACAACAAGGTGGACAACGCTGTCAGCGGCGGTGCCCGTGTTCAGGGCAATGTACAGGGTGACGCGGCTGTTGGCGGCACCACGAAGTAAGGTGTGGCGGTAGCTATCCTGGGCGTTTAAACGCAGCAAAGCCGGCCGCAGGATTCACCTGTGACCGGCTTTTTGCCGTCTGCGATGGACTGGAATTATTTGGGCCGTGGCCGGGGCAATCCCTTGTCGGGCTGCGAAAGTTTTCCGGCACGAAGCTCGCCCACAGCATGGGCCACCGCTTTGGCCACGTTCCGCACTTCTTCCATCAACGCGTGGTCGGCATCCAGGGTGTCGTGACTGGTGGCGTAGGGTTCGTAGTAGCCGATGTAGCGGTCGAGCCTGGCCTGGCTGCCGGCGTCGATCAGGCCCATCCAGTCCAGCCAATCTGACAGGCCGCGGCGCGTGCCCTCAATGCCGGCGACGTCACCATGCACGACAAGGCCATAAGCACGCCCGGCCAGATGCTTGGGATAGTCCCAGCCTTTCATTTCGAGTGCCTTGGCTTCTTCGGGTTTTTTGCCGTGGGTGGTGGTCGGGTCAGGGTTGCCGCCGTCGGCGCACACCAGCCGGTCGATCATCAGCTTGAGCGGGCTCGGGGACTGGTACCAGTAGACCGGCGTGAGGATGATGACCGCATGCGCCGCCGCCCAGCGTTCATAGATGTCGGCCATCCAGTCGCCGGTTTGCCCGAGCGAATGGTTGGGGTAGCAGCTGCATGGCCAATGGCACAGCGGCATGGCTGTGGACACGCAGCCTTTGCAGGGGTGGATATGGAGCTTGTAGCTGGACGTGAGCAGGCTGAGGTCCAGCACGTCGGGAGTCAAACCGGCTTCTTCCAGTGTGCTTTTGGCGGTGTTCAGCAGGCGCCAGCTTTTGGAGATTTCACCGGGGCAGGTGCCGTCGTTGCGCGAGGATCCGCAAATCAGCAGCACGCGTGATGGGCTGGCCGGGTCTTTCCACGCTGCCTGCGCCTGGCGCAATCGGTCGCGGGTTTGCAGCCATTCGACCGACAGGTCGTACGTGGGGTCGGCAAACTCATCGCCCGCCTTGCGGGTTTGCGGTGCCTTGCGGCCTTCCTGGTAGGCGTCCCATGCCAGACTTTCGAGCCGGGCCAGGGCCTCGTCCTCACGGCGAAACGCCGGATCGACAAAAGATTGCATGAAGCGTTCGTGGAAAGCTTCGCGTAACAGAGCGGCGGGGGCCTGGCCTTTTCGTATTTGGGGCATTTGCCGAGTCTAGTGGCGCCGTATGGCGTGAATGGCTGCTTTCGAAGCTGTCCTACGCGGGCTTTGGGTGACGTCTGGCGGCCACAAATTTACGGGAAAAAGGCCCCTGACCCATAACAGACGAGCGCAAGCAGCTATCAAATCAATAGCGGCGCCTGCGAGCAAACAAAAAACCCGCGCGCACCTTGGTGGGTGCGGCGGGCTTGCCTGCTACAGGCCCATCAAACGAGCTCAGCCTTTAATCGGGGCCGGGCCATGGCCGCGCGGACCGCCGTGATGACGGCCGCCGTGCTTCTTGTGCTCGGCATCAAAGGTCTTTTGCTGCTCGGGGGTGAGCGCTGCATAGAAGGTCTTGGTGGCCTCGCTGCGCTTGTCCATCGCTGCGTTCATCTCGGCCATGCGCTGGGTGCGCATCTCCTTCATCTTGTCGATGCGCTGAGGCGTGGTCAGCTTGTCGAACTCGGCGCGCTGCTCAGGCGTAGGGCGGGCACCGCGTGCGGGCGGCTGCATGGAAGCGGTGTAGCTGGTCCATGCGCCTTCCTGGGCGGGCGTGATCTTGAGCTTGGCCTTCATGTCGGCCTGGCGCTTGGCGATCCATGCCTGCATCTTGGCGGGATCGTGGCGCGCCATGCGGTCACCGTGGTGACCTGCAGGTTTGCCGGCAGCAGCAGCAGCAGCAGGAGCGGTTGCGGGCGCAGCGGGAGCTTGTGCCATGGCACTGGCGCCCACGGTTGCCAGCAAGCCGGCGAGAACGATGCTGTTGAGGGAAGCAGAGCGGTTGAATGCGAATTTCATGAGGAACTTCCTTTCAAGGAGAGATGCCTGAAATCCATCGTCGTGACATACGGCTTTTGGCTTCAGGTTGAAGGCAAGTTTGAGCGCCGTCTGTTTCCCGGCCATTGCCGAAAGGTAAAGATTCACCCCTATCGGCACTCACTGCGTGTAGTGCCTTTTCCCCTTGCAGGGGACAGGCGCCTTACGGCCGGCGGAGCCGGACCGCGGCCCCCGCTTGAAGGGGAGGGAGGGTGGCGGGGTTATTGCGGCTTAATTGACTTTGGTCATTTGCCATCGCTGTTCGGGGTGCCTACAATGGCCTCAGCTTGTCGGGGTGCCAAGGATGTTTCCGTAAGGAGGCTTTCGAGGCTGAGATCGCAGTATGCGAGACCCGCTGAACCTGATCGGGATTATCCCCGCGTAGGGAACAACGCAATTGGCTCCGGAACTCCGCAGCGGCACATCAGGTGCCACCGATGGACCCCCGGCTCCCCAGCAGGCACCCCACCTTCTGGAGAACCACATGGCCAAAACCCGACTTACCGTTGACACCCAAGACCTCACCAGTCGCATCACGCGCGCGCCTTTTCCGGGCTCGGCAAAAATTTATATTGAAGGCTCCCGCCCCGACATCCGCGTGCCTTTCCGCGAAGTCACGCTGACCGACACGCTGGTGCACGAAGGCGCCGGTGAGCTCCGCCGCGAGGCCAATCCGTCGCTGCGCCTGTATGACGCTTCGGGCATTTACACCGACCCGGCTTCGCCCATCGACATCACGCGCGGCCTGCCGCCGCTGCGGGGGGCGTGGATCAACGAGCGCCAGGACACCGAAGCCCTGCCCGGCATTAGCAGCGCCTATGGCCGTGAACGCCTGAACGACCCGGCCCTGGCCGCGCTGCGCATGGCGCATGCGCCCGTGCCGCGCCGCGCCAAGGCGGGCGCCAATGTGTCGCAAATGCATTACGCGCGCAAAGGCATCATCACCCCCGAAATGGAATACATCGCGGTGCGTGAAAACCTGGTGCGCGCCCAGCTGGCCGAACGCCTGGCCACTGAACGCATGCCGAAAAAAGGGCACTCCTTTAACGCCGCGATTCCGGAGCAGATCACGGCCGAATTTGTGCGTGACGAAGTGGCGCGCGGACGCGCCGTCATTCCGAACAATATCAATCACCCCGAGAGCGAGCCGATGATCATCGGCCGTAACTTCCTGATCAAGGTCAATGCCAACATCGGCAACTCGGCGGTCACTTCGAGCATTGAGGAAGAAGTCGACAAGCTGGTCTGGTCGATCCGCTGGGGCGCAGACACCGTGATGGACTTGTCGACCGGCGAGAACATCCATGAAACGCGCGAATGGATCTTGCGCAACTCGCCGGTGCCCATCGGTACGGTGCCGATTTACCAGGCGCTTGAAAAAGTCAACGGCAAGGCCGAAGACCTGACCTGGGAGATCTTCCGCGACACGCTGATCGAGCAGGCCGAGCAGGGCGTGGATTACTTCACCATCCACGCCGGTGTGCGCCTGGCCTATGTGCCGCTCACGGCCAACCGCCTGACGGGCATCGTCTCGCGCGGCGGCTCCATCATGGCCAAGTGGTGCCTCTCGCACCACAAGGAAAGCTTTTTGTACGAGCGCTTTGACGAGATCTGCGAAATCATGAAGGCGTATGACGTGTGCTTCTCGCTGGGTGACGGCCTGCGCCCCGGCTCGATCGCCGACGCGAACGACGAAGCGCAGTTTGCCGAGCTGCACACGCTGGGCGAGCTCACGCAGATCGCCTGGAAGCACGACGTGCAGGTGATGATCGAAGGCCCCGGCCATGTGCCGCTGCAGCTGGTGAAAGAAAACGTCGACAAGCAGCTCGAGGCCTGCTTCGAGGCGCCCTTCTATACGCTGGGCCCGCTGATCACCGACATCTCGCCGGGCTATGACCACATTTCGTCAGCCATGGGCGCGGCCAACATTGGCTGGTACGGTACGGCCATGCTGTGCTACGTGACGCCGAAGGAGCACCTGGGCCTGCCGAACCGCGACGACGTGAAGCAGGGCCTGATCGCCTACAAGATTGCCGCGCATGCGGGCGACCTGGCCAAGGGCTACCCGGGCGCGCAGATGTGGGACAACGCGGTGTCCAAGGCGCGCTTCGAGTTCCGCTGGGAGGACCAGTTCCGCCTGGCGATCGACCCCGACACGGCGATGGCATACCACGACGAAACGTTGCCGAAAGAGAACGCCAAGGTGGCGCATTTCTGTTCGATGTGCGGGCCGAAGTTCTGCTCGATGAAGATTTCGCAGGAAGTGCGTGAGTTTGCGCGCCTGAATCCGAGCACGACCACGCTGGCGCCGGCCGCGGGGACGATTCCCATCAAACAGATCGCGACCGGCTTTGAAGAAAAAGCCAAAGAGTTCCGCGAAGGCGGCAGCGAGATTTATTCTTGACCGCTCCGCCGTTCACCCTGAGCCTGTCGAAGGGCGGCCCTGCGATGGCAGACTTCGACAAGCTCAGTCCGAACGGTTGGTTTTGACTTTAAGTACCTACGATTTATGAGCACACTCCACATCGGCATCGCGGGCGCAGGCCTGGCCGGACGCACGCTGGCCTGGCGCCTGCTGCGCGCCGGCTGCCGTGTCAGCCTGTTCGATGCGCGGGCGCGTGGCGACGTGGCGACGGCCTCAATGACGGCGGCGGCCATGCTGTCGCCACTGGCGGAGCTGGCCGTGGCGGACGAAGCCGTGTTCGCATTGGGCCAGCGCTCCATGGCGCTGTGGCCACAATGGATTGCCGAGCTGGAAGCGCAAGACTTGCCGGTGTATTTCCGGCGAGAGGGCACGCTGGTGGTTGCCCATGCGCCTGACCAGAGTTCGCTGGAGCATTTCACTCGCCTGCTGATGCACAAACTGCCTGACGCATCCCGTGCGCAAGTACACACGCTCGATGCTGCCGCACTGGGCCGGGCCGAGCCGGCGCTTGCTGGGCGCTTTGGCGGTGGTTTACTGCTGGAGGGTGAAGGCCAACTCGCTAACGACCAGTGGATGGCCGCGCTGGCAGTGGAGATAGACCGGCTGGGCGGTACGTGGCTCGAAGGCCAGGCGGTCAATGCCGTGGAGGAGGGCCGTATTGTCTGCGCCGGACAAACCCATGGCGTGGATATCGCGGTGGATGCGCGCGGTGTCGGTGCCAGGGACGGCTGGCCGCAGCTGCGCGGCGTGCGCGGCGAAGTGCTGACGGTCGAATGCGCAGGCGTCACGCTGCAGCGCCCGGTGCGGCTGATGCACCCGCGCTACCAGCTGTATGTGGCGCCGCGGCCTGGCCACCGTTTTGTGGTCGGCGCGACTGAACTGGAATCGGAAGACAGCGGGCCGGTGACGCTGCGCTCTACACTGGAGCTTGCCAGCGCGCTACACAGCCTGCATCCCGCTTTTGGCGAGGCCAGGGTCTTGCGGCTGGCGGCTGCATTGCGGCCGGCGCTGGACGACCACCGGCCGGCCATCATGCTGCGCGCCGGTGTCTGGCACATCAATGGCCTCTACCGCCATGGTTATCTGTGTGCGCCGGCGCTGGTGGACGGGCTTGTCCATAAACTCCTGGGTACGGAGAATGAATGACATGACGACAACATTGCAAATCTCTTTGAACGGCGAACGCATGGAAACCGATGCGTCGACGCTGCAGGCTTTGTTGCAGGCGCGGGGTTACGACTTTAAAAGCGCCTTTGCCTGCGCCATCAACAATGGTTTTGTGCCGCGCCCACAGTGGCCCGAGCGCCACCTGCAGGACGGCGACCGCGTTGACGTTGTGACGCCGATCACGGGGGGGTAGATGGAACACCCCCGTCGGAAATTTTGGTACACCCCCATCGGACGCTCACTGCGTGTAGCGCCTTTCCCCCTTGCCGGGGGCGGCGCTGGCGGCCCGGCTAAGCCGGTTCCGCGGCGCCCACTTGCATCTTTGGGCGACAAGCATGACCTCAGTTAATTCTTCCATTGCTCACGGCAAGCCCTGGGCTGTTGCCGGCACGACGCTGTCGAGCCGGTTTTTCTTGGGCACTTCGCACTACCCGTCGCCGCAGGTGATGAGCGATGCGGTGCGTGCCAGTGGGTGCGACGTGCTGACCGTGGGGCTGCGGCGCCTGCAGCCTGAAAGCGGCGGGGGCAACAGCTTCTGGCAGCGCATCCAGGCGCTGGGCTGCCACATCCTGCCCAATACGGCAGGTTGCCACAGTGCTGAAGAGGCCATCACGCTGGCGCAGATGGCGCGCGAGATCTTCGGCACCACCTGGATCAAGCTGGAAGTGATAGGCGACGACTACACGCTGCAGCCCGACACACACGCCACCCTGCATGCTGCGACGGTGCTGGCCAAAGAAGGCTTTGCCGTGTTTGCCTATACGACGGACGATCTGGTGATTGCCCAGCGCCTGCGCGATGCGGGTTGCGCGGCTGTAATGCCCTGGGCCGCGCCCATCGGCACCGGACGTGGTCCGCTCAATCCGTTTGCGCTGGAAACCATGCGCCGCCGGCTGCCCGATGCGGTGCTGGTGGTGGATGCCGGTATCGGCCGGCCATCTCATGCCGCGGCAGTGATGGAGCTGGGTTTTGATGCCGTGCTGCTGAACACCGCCGTAGCGCAGGCCGGCGACCCGGTGCGCATGGCGCGGGCCTTTGCCGACGGGGTGGCCGCGGGCCGCGCGGCGTATGAGTCGACACCCATGCCGGAGCGGGCTGCCGCGCAGGCTTCCACGCCGACGGTTGGCGTTCCCTTCTGGCATGCACCCTGACTGGACTTTCCATGAACACACCCGCTTTTGCCCCGCTGACCGGCCCGATCGGTTTTTACCCCGTGGTGCCCGACGCGGCCTGGGTCAAGCGCCTGTTGGGCTGGGGCGTGCGCACCGTCCAGCTGCGCATCAAGGCGGTGGACCACGATGCGGAAGAGATTGCGTGGGAAGTCCGCACCGCGATTGAAGCCGGGCGCGAGGTGCCGGGCGCGCAGGTCTTCATCAACGACCACTGGAAGCTGGCGCTGGACTTTGGTGCTTACGGTGTTCATCTGGGCCAGGAAGACCTGGACACGGCCAACCTGGATGCGCTGCGCAAGGGTGGCGTGCGCCTGGGCCTGAGCACCCATACGCCGGCTGAACTGGCACGCGCGCATGCGGTTCAGCCGTCTTACCTGGCGATCGGCCCTGTCTACCCGACGACGCTCAAGGTCATGCCTTACGACCCCGTCGGGCTGGAGCAGCTGCGCGAGTGGGCACTGCGCGCCTCACCGTATCCGGTGGTGGCCATTGGCGGCATTTCGCTGGACCGCATCGCCGGTGTGATGGACTGTGGTGTGGACGGCGTGGCGGTGGTCAGCGCCGTGACGCTGGCCGCGGACCCGCAGGAAGCGGCGCTGCACGGCCTGCGCCTGGCTTCCAGGTAATACACCCTACAAGGCAAAAATCCCTGAAGCCCTTTGTGGATGAGCGCAAGCAGCTATTAGTTTGATAGCGTTGGGTAGTCGGTGTAGCCCTTCTCACGACCGCCGTAGAAGGTGGTTTTGTCGGGCGTGTTGAGCGGGGCGCTCACGCGCAGCCTCTCCACCAGGTCCGGGTTGGCGATGTAGGGCTTGCCGAAGGCCACCAGGTCGGCGCCGTCGGCGACTGCTTTTTCGGCCAGCGACTGGTCGTAGCCGTTGTTGACCATCCATGCGCCCTTGCCGCCGGCGCTGCGGTAGGCGGCCTTCAGCGCCTTGTAGTCAAACGGGCGGTCTTCAATTTCACGGGGACCGCCTGTGGCACCTTCAATGATGTGGATGTAGGCGAGGTTCAGCGTGGCCAGGTGTTTGACGACGTACTCAAACAAGGGCTGTGGGTCGGCGTCGTGCGCGTCGTTGGCGGGGGTGACAGGCGACAGGCGAATGCCGGTCTTGCCGCCGCCCACGGCATCGGTCACGGCGCGCGTGATTTCCAGCAACAGGCGCGCGCGGTTTTCAATGCTGCCGCCGTAGTCGTCGGTGCGCTTGTTGCTGCCGTCCTTGAGGAACTGGTCGAGCAGGTAGCCGTTGGCGCCGTGGATCTCGACACCGTCAAAGCCGGCTGTTTCGACCGCATTGCGCGCCGCTGCGGCAAAGGTGTGCACGATGCCGGGAAGTTCCTGTGCTGTGAGCGCACGCGGCTCAGAGGTCTCGACGAAGGTCGGCACGCCGTCCTCGATCAGCACCGTCTTGGTCTTGGCCGTGATGGCCGAAGGCGCGACCGGCTTACCGCCATCCGGCTGCAGTTTGTTGTGCGAGACACGGCCCACATGCCAGAGCTGCACGACGATCTTGCCGCCTTTTTCATGCACCGCATGAGTGACCTGCTTCCAGCTGTCGAGCTGCTCGGTGCCGTACAGGCCCGGCACATCAGAGTAGCCTTGGCCCTGATGGCTGACGGCCGTGGCCTCGGTGATCAGCAAGCCGGCGCTGGCACGCTGGCCGTAGTAGATCTGGGCGATGTCGGGCGGAATAGCGTTGGGTGAACGGTTGCGCGTGAGCGGCGCCATCACGATGCGGTTGGCAAGATGGAGGTCACCGGCTTTGTTGGAGTCGAATAAGGTGGGCATGTTGGTCCTGAAGGGGGCTGAATAAGAAACAGGGCCAGTTTGGCCCTGTTTGGATTGGCCTGCCCAACACGGGTTGCTCGTTTCATGCTATTTGGTATTTGTCCCCGCCCCCGACCCCGCTTCCGATTGCCCCTTGTGGATGCGCCGAGGAGCGGAGGTTCAGGCGGATCAGGGATCGCGCTTGTTTGAGCAAAGCGAGTTTGCGCGAGACCCCGCTTGAACCGAGCACCGCAGGTTGCCCGCAGCGAAGCGGAGGGACGCAGCAACCAGGGTCGCTTTTTCTTTGCTTACGTTCTTTTGGCGAAGCAAAAGAAAGTGAGTTGCATGCCGGGCAACCCCCGGCCATCCGCCCTCAGCACAAAGCGCACCACCAGAACAACCAAGGCTTCGATACCTCAGCCCGAACGGGACAGGACAGATGCCACTTAAAACTTATTTAAGCAGCCCCTCATGTTTCATCGCCGCCTGAACAGCAGGTCGAGCCGCCACCCGCTCACGGAAGCTGGCGATATTGGCAAAGCCCGTAATGTCCACCCCCACCCGCGGGGCCCAGTTGGTAACAGTAAAGAGGTAGGGATCAGCCACGCTGAAGGCATCTCCCATCAAATACTGTTTGCCGGCAAGCTGGCCGTCCACCCACTTGAGCCGCGACAACAGCTTGTCGATCACGATGGTCTTGTACTCGGCCGGCGTGGCGGCGTTGAACAGCGGGCTGAAACCCTTGTGCAGTTCAGTGCCGATGAAGGTCAGCCACGACTGCAGCTTGTAGCGCTCGAGCGTGCCGTTGGCGGGCGCGAGTTTTTTCTCGGGCACCTGGTCGGCGATGTACTGCACGATGGCCGGGCCTTCGGCAATACGCGTGCCGTCGTCCAGTTCCAGCAGGGGCACATAGCCGAGCGGGTTGATGGTGTAGTAGTCGGTGCCGTCGTCCAGCTGGTGGGTTTTGGTGGGCGCCGCCACATGCTCGAACTTCAGGCCCGACTCATGCAGCGTGATGTGCGGTGACAGTGAGCAGGCGCCGGGGGAGTAATAAAGCTTCATGGTGGAGTCCCTTTTTAAGTGAGCTGAATGTTGTACAGCCCCCCATGCTAGCTGCATCGCGAGTTTTTTGCTGAATGCATGGGCGCAGCCGCGGCAGACAGCCACAATAGCCGCATGGCAAAAATTTTCAAATGGCTGGTGTTTCTGGCGCTGGGCCTCATGGTGCTTCTGGCCGTGGTGGCCTATACCTTGCACCGCTGGGTCAGCACGGACGACTTCCGCCAGCGTGTGCAGCGTGAGGCATCGGCCGCGCTGGGCGTTCCCCTGACCCTGGACCGCGTGGCCGTGGACATCTGGCCTTTGCCCGCTGTCGCGCTCAGCGGCATCGTGGTGCAAAGCAAGCCGCCGCTCACGCTGGAGCGTGTGGAAGTGCGCCCCGAATGGCGCCCGTTGCTGCTGGGGCGCCTCGAAGTGGCCACTTTGCTGGTGCGCCGCGCAGTGCTGCCGCAGCAGGGCATTGATGCGCTGCTTTTGCTGCTGCAAAAGAAAAAGCAGGCGGTTCCCGTCAAACCCGGCGCATCGCCTTCGGTGCCCAACGTGGCGCCTGAAATGAACAGGCTCGACTGGTTGCCGCGCCGCACGGTTCTGGACGACGTGACCTGGGTGAACGCCAGCGGCGCGCGGACCACAGTCAAGGGCGAGGCCCGGCTGGGCGTGGACGGCCTGCCGGAGGGTGTCTCGATCAAGCTGACAGAGGGCAACCTTCAGGGCCTGGAGGCGACCCAGGATCGGGTGGAGGCTGCGGCCGCAAACGCCAACGGTGCCACGCAGTGGGATGTGCGTGTGAACGTGGGCGGCGGCAAGGTGGAAGGCCGCGTGGGTTTGCAGCGCGGTTTTGTGCCGGCCGCAGCCGCGCCGGTCAAACCCGGTGCGAAGGCGTTGCCGGCCGCACGCTCGGCGGAAGAGCTGGTGCTGCAGGGGGAACTGAAAACCAGCAGCGTCGAAGTGGCCGCCCTGACGGCACCCGCCAAGGCCCTGACCGGGCTGCTTGATGCCACCACCACACTCAATGCCCGCGCTGCCACCACCGCTGCGCTGGTGGATGCACTGCAGAGCCACACCGTCTTCACGGTGCGCGATGCGGTGGTCAATGGCCTTGATCTGGCCAAAGCGGTCAAGACCGTGGGACTGAGCCGTGGTGGCCAGACCCGGCTCGATACCCTGGCGGGCCAGGTGAGCACCCAGGGGCGGTCGGCGCAGCTGACCAACCTGGTGGCCAGCTCGGGCGCATTGAGTGCCACCGGCAACGTGGCTGTCTCGTCGGCCAAGGTGCTGAACGGGAGCGTCAGCGTGACCCTCGCCGGCGACAGCAAGATTGGCAACGCCATCGGTGGCGCCGTCGGTGTGCCGCTTGTGGTGGGCGGCACACTGGACAACCCTGAAGTCACGTTGTCGCGCTCCGCCTTGCTGGGCGCAGCCATCGGCACGGTGTTGATGCCGGGCGTGGGCACCGGGGCAGGTGCGAGCGTGGGCGAGAAGGTGGGCAAAGGCTTGCGCGGCCTCTTCGGGAAATAGGCGCGGCTTTGCGCCGGCTGGCGCGATTACACGAGCGTTGTTGCTACCAAAATCATAGCAAAATAATAGCAAATTACCCAGCCTTGTCCTACAAGGCCATGCGGACGCTGCTGATTCGGAAAACCACCTGTTACTTTTAGTATGGCTTTATGGGTCATGGGTTGCGTGGACTTTATGGAGTCGATGCCCATGACAGGCGTAACGCCTCTTCCGCACAGCGGCGCAAGAGGTCACTTTTCTGGAGGCCATGATGCTCAAGTACGCGATTATTTTTGCGATCATTTCCCTGATTGCTGGCGCATTGGGTTTTGGCGGCGTGGCAGCGGGTGCTGCCGGTATTGCCAAAATCCTGTTCGGCCTGTTCCTGATTCTGGCGGTCATTTTTGTGGTGCTGGCCGCTCTGGGTGTGGGTGCAGTCAAAAAGGTGATGAAGTAAATGATGCCTCGCATGGGCGCGTCGGCCAAGCCGGCAAGGACGGACGTCACAGTGGTGTCACCCACCACCCTGGTGTCGCGCTTTCGGCAACGGCTGTTCCAGCCGTGGTTGGGACCGCGCGCACCGGTGGCGGCGAAAACACCTGCGCCCATCGCCCAAAAGAAAATCACGTTTCAGGCCAGCCTTGCCGAGTTTTTGCTGGTGAACCGCCTGCGTGCGCGCAGGCGCGCTGAACCGTCCGCGGACGTGCTGGAGCGGGCCGCGCGTATTGTGTTTGTCACTTGCCAGAACTGGTTTGCCGCGCCGCAGCGCGGCGGGCCGGACCACCGCTCCCATTTGTGATCTTTTCATCTTTAGGGCCGTGAGTGCCGAAAGATTTTTAACGCTTTTTTCATCGGACCTCAACGGCCCCCCACCGGTTTTGCCATGCACACTGCCTTGATTGAAACCCTGCTGGAGTATGAGGTGCGCAGCCCGGCGCATTTCCTGTTCAACATTGAGACGGCTTTCCATGACGGCCACCATGTGGTCGAGGAGCGCCTGACCATCACGCCCAGCATGAAGGTGCGCAATTTTTGCGACGAACGCAGTGGCAACCGTTTTATCCGGCTCGACGCACCCAAGGGTCTGCTCAGCGTGAATTACCGGGCGCAGGTTGAGCTGATGCCTGCACCGGTGCCGCTGCACCTGGACGAGGCGCCGGTGACGGGCGTGCCCGACGATGTGCTGCGCTACCTGATGCCCAGCCGCTACTGCGAATCCGACGTGATGAGCCGCGCGGCGCAGCAACTGTTCGGCCAGTTGCCGCCCGGCATAGGCCGAGTGCGCGCCATCGAAAACTGGATTCACGAGTCGATTTATTACCTGCCTGGCTTCAGCAATTCGACCACCACTTCGCAAGAGGTGTTTGTGCAGCGTGCGGGCGTGTGCCGCGATTTCGCGCACTTGGGCATTACCCTGTGCCGGGCGCTGAACATTCCGGCGCGTCTGGTGGTGGGCTATGTGCATTTCGAGGAGCCACCGCAGGATTTTCACGCCGTGTTCGAAGCCTGGCTGGATGATCGCTGGGTGATTTTTGACCCGACCCACATGGCGCCGATTGACCGGCTGGTGCGCGTGGGCACCGGGCGCGATGCCAAGGACGTGGCCTTTGCCACCATCTTTGGCGATGTGCAGATGACGCGCAAAGAGCTGACGGTCGATGAAGGCGATGTGACGCCCACACCGCCGGACGACAGCAAGCCGCCGGCCCTGACCGTGGTGACCGCTTAAGCCTGCGCCGGCGCCGGGGCTGCGCTTTGGCGCTTGAGCACGAGCAGCCCGAACAGCGTGGCCGTGACATACATGCTGAACGAATAAATCGCGGCGGGCAAAGCCAGCTGGAAGTTGTTCAACACGGCCAGTGCGATGAAAATCGCGAGGGTAGCGTTGTGGATGCCGATCTCGTAGCTGATGGCGGTGGAGATGGGTTTGTCCAGCCCGGTGGCGCGCGCGACGTAATACCCTGCCAGCAGGCTCACCAGGTTAAAGGCCAGCACTGCAGGGCCGATGGCCGCAAAGCCGCCGCTGAGCGCCTGCCACTCTTTAACAACCGCGCCCACCGCCACCACCACCAGCACGACGATGCTGAAAATCTTGGTGGGGTTCTCGCTGCGTGCGGCCCAGCCGGGCTTCACGGTGCGCAGCCACATGCCGACGGCCACCGGCACCAGCACGATGACGATCACCTCCACCACCTTGCCGAATTGCAGCGGCACGACCTGACCGGTTTTGGCAAAGGTGTTGATGGCCGTGAGCGAGATGTTCATGGCCACGTTGCCGCCGAAGAGGTGGCTGAACAGGTTGGCCGAGATCCCGCCGGGTGAGGCCGCCAGCAGCACCAGCCCCACCGCGAAGAGCGGCGGCACATTGAGCAGCACGATGATGGCGTAGCAGGCAACCGGCAGCACGATGACCTGCAGCACCAACGCCACCAACACGGCCTTGGGGTATTTGAGCAGGCGGGTGAAGTCCTCGACCTTGAGTGTCAGGCCCAGGCCCAGCATCACCAGCGCGAGCGCGATGATCAACAGTTGCGCAACAACGGGTGAGCCGCTCATGACTTGTAGCTTTCGTCGAGTTTGTCGAGTTTGCGGATCAGCGACGGCCAGACAAACGCCCCGCCCATGCCGCCGGTCTGCACGCGCATGGCTTCGGCCACACCCTTGACGATCAGCGGGTTGACCTGCGTGAGCTCGCTGCCTGATTGCGCGTCCAGCTGGATGCGGCAGGTGTTCTCAAAGGTGTACATGCTGAGAAAAGCGTCGGCAATCGTCTTGCCCACGACCAGCAAGCCGTGGTTGCGCAACATCAAAAAGTTGGCGTTGCCCAGGTCGGCTTGCAGGCGCGGCTTTTCGTCGTCGCGAAAAGCGACGCCTTCGTACTCGTGGTACGCCAGCGAGGCCAGTACAAACGTGGACTGCTGGCTGATGGGCAGCACGCCGCACTTCTGCGCGCTGACCGCCACGCCGGCGCGTGTGTGGGTGTGCAGGACGCAGCCGGCGTCGGCGCGCGCTTCATGCACGGCGCTGTGGATCACAAAGCCGGCCGGGTTCACGGGGAAGGGCGAGTCGATGACCTTGTTGCACTTGTCGTCGACCTTCACCAGGCTGGACGCCGTGATCTCGTCGAACATCAGGCCGTAGGGGTTGATGAGGAAGTGGTGCGCACCGGCGCCTGAGACCGATTCGGGCAGCTTGGCGCTGATGTGGGTGAAGACGAGGTCGCTCCAGCCGTAGAACGCCACCAGACGGTAGCAGGCGGCGAGGTCGCAGCGCAGTTGCCATTCTTCGGCGCTGACGACTTCCTTAAGGGAGGGGATATGCATGGGGTTTGTCTCCGGGTGATGGTTTTTATGCAGGTTTTGGTGAACTCTCAGATGCACGATACGTCCGTGCTTGACGGCGAACTGTCAAAAATTTGACAATTGGCCATATGCGTATCGTTCCCGGGACACTTTCGCCGCGTCCTCCAATCTCCGCGGCTTCCCTCTTGGCCCGCATGTCGGCCAATCCGTGGTTCGACGCGCTGCCGTTGGGGGATCAGCAGGCGCTGTTGGCGTCTGGCGAGTTGCTGCGGCTGCGGCCCGGCGAGATGTTGTTTCGCCAGGGCGATGCGCCCGGCGGGTTCTACGGCTTGCTGGATGGCCTGCTGAAAATCTCGTCGCTGCGTGAAGACGGCCGCGAGGCCATCCTCGTGGTGCTGGAGGCGGGCAACTGGATCGGCGAGATTTCCCTGATGGACGGCGAGCCGCGCACGCACGATGCCACGGCCTTGTCGGCGGTGGAGGTGCTGGTGGTGCCGCAGGCGGCTTTTGCTGTGCTGATGCAAGGCGCGCCGTTTGCGCGGGCGATTGCGGGGCTGCTGGCGGCGCGCGTGCGTTCGCTCTACGGCATGGTGGAAGACGCGGCGTTGCGCTCCACGCGTGCGCGTGTGGCGCGCCGCTTGCTGCTGCTGGCGCGCGGCGACGCCACGATGGCACTGAAGGCGCGGCCGATGGTGCGGGTGTCGCAAGAAGCGCTCGCCATGATGCTGGGCATCAGCCGGCAGACCCTGTCGGTGGAGCTGAAGGTCATGGTGCAGCGCGGCGCCATCGTGCTGGGCTACCGCTGCATTGAAATCGTTTCACCCGGTCGGCTGGAGGCGCTTGGCAACGTCTCGCCGTAGTGCGGAGGACCGGCCTACATGCCGGGCCGCGTGGCGTTTTCCAGCTTTGTCAGCCACACCATGGCCGCCTCCGCACTGGCGCCGCACATGTCGGCAGAGGGCATGAGCTGACCGCACACGGCAGGCCTGGCGGGCTGGCCAAAAATCAGGCAGCGCTGTTGTGGGTCCAGTTGCACACAGCGCACCCCCGCCGGCTTGCCGTGCGGCATGCCGGGAATGGCGGAGCTGATGGAAGGCGCGGTGCAACAGGCACCGCAGCCGGGGCGGCAGTTCATGAACAGAAGGTTGCTATGAAATAGATAGCTGCTTGCGCACGTTGTTATTGGGCTGCAGCCCTATTTGATGTAAAAAACGGGTGGCGGCGATCAGTCGGGTTTGATTTTTGCCCGCGCGGCCACTTCTTTCCAGCGTGCCTGCTCGGCCTTGATAAACGCGCCGTACTGGGCGGGCGTGTCGCCCACCGGTTGGGCGGTGTCGCCGCGCAGGCGTTCGGTGGCTTGCGGGTTGCGCATGGCCTTGCTGCAGGCTTCTGCGATGCGGTCGATGTTGGCTTGCGGCATGTTGGACGGTGCATTGAGGCCGTACCACTGCGTCATCTCAAAACCGGGGTAACCGCTTTCTGCCACCGTGGGCACATCGGGCAGCTGGGGCAGGCGCTCCTTGGTGCCGGTGGCAATGCAGCGCAGCTTGCCCGACTTGATGTGCGCCAGGATGGCGGGCGCGCCCACGCTGGCGGCGTCGAGCCGGCCGGCCAGCAGGTCGGTGAGCTGTGGGCCGGTGCCGCGGTAAGGCACGTGCAGTACAAAAATGCCGGTGGCCATTTTCAGGTACTCAAATGCCAGGTGGCCGGCGCTGCCGTTTCCGGCCGAGCCGTAATTGAGCTGGCCGGGCTTGGCCTTGGCCAGCGCGATGAACTCTTTGAGGTTGTTGGCGGGCACGCTGGAATTAACCACATACAGGCTGGGCACCTTGGCCAGCAGCGAAATGGGCTTGAAGTCCTTGTTGGTGTCGAAGGGCAGCTTGTCGAAGATGAAGGGGTTCACCGCCATGGTGCCGATGTGGCCCAGGATGATGGTGTGACCGTCAGTGGAGGCCGCACATTCCTGCATGGCAATGTTGCCGCTGGCGCCGGGTTTGTTTTCGACGAACACCGTCTGGCCCAGGCTTTTGCTGAGTTCGTTGGCGGCTGAGCGCGCGACGATTTCAGAGCTGCCGCCGGGCGCGAAAGGCACCAGCAGGCGAATTGGTTTGTTGGGCCAGGTGCTTTGCGCGTGCGCGCTGCCGAGCAGAAGGCCGGGAAAGGCGGATATGGCGGCCGCTGCGCTACCGGCCTTGAGGCCCAATTGCAATGCGCCGCGACGCGTGTTGAGGTGTTTCATCTGATGTCTCCGTGTCGTTGTCGTGGGCCCAAATATAGGACCGTAAACGCGCAGCCTGGCTACGTGATTCCGCTAATGAGGCTAACCCTGCGCGCAGGCCCTAGTTGAAGGACGCGTCAAACTGTTCGCGTGCGGCTTTGAGGCTCTGGTGATGGCGTTCTGCCCAGTTGTCCAGCGGGATCAAGGTTTCGCTCAATGATTCACCCAGTGTGCTGAGCCGGTATTCCACATGCGGCGGCACGGTCTGGTGGTCGGCGCGCAGCACCAGGCCGTTGCGCACCAGCTCCTTGAGTGTCTGCGTCAGCATTTTTTGCGAAATGCCTTCGATCTTGCGCATCAGCTCGTTGTTGCGAACCGGGCCGTCGGCCAGCGCCGGGATGACCAACAAAGCCCATTTGCTGGCGACCAGCTCCAGCGCCTGGCGCGACGGGCAGGCGTGGCTAAACACAGTTGAGCCGTCGGTGGGGGAGTCGGAAGGAATTGTCATGGTTACCAGAAGGTGCGTACTTGTCTATAGGTAATCGTAAACCTAAGCTGGCAGCTCTTCAATCTTTAACCCTTTAACTTTATTCCCCCAAAAGAAAGACCTCCAATGGCCTGGCTCTATTTACTCGCTGCAAGCATTGTCGAAATCGCAATGGCCTTGTTCCTCAAATCTTCTGAAGGCTGGACACGCCTGTGGCCCAGCGTGCTGGGCGTGGCGGCTGCCGGCGCCAGCATTTTCTTTTTGACGCACGCCGTCAAGACCTTGCCCGTAGGCACGGCCTACGCGATCTGGACGGGCATAGGCTCAGTCGGTGTCACCCTGATCGGCATTCTCTGGATGGGCGAGAGCGCCTCGCCGCTGCGCCTGACCTGCGTGGCGCTGGTGGTGGCCGGCATGGTGGGTTTGCGACTGCTGGACGGCTCTGTTTAACAACCCGCATCCAACGGAGAAACCCATGACCCATCTGCTCTATATAGAAGCCTCGCCCATGCAGGCCGCATCGACTTCCGTCACCGTCGCCACGGCCTGGTTGGAGGCGTATCGCCAGGCGCACCCCGACGACACCGTGGACACGATCAATGTCTGGGACATAGACCTGCCGCCCTTCGACGCCGATATGATCGCCGCGAAATTCGCCGAGCTGCGTGCGCAGAATGCGACCGCACCGCAACAGGCGTTGTGGGCGCGCGCGGTGGCGGTGTCGCAGCGCTTCAATGCGGCCGACCGTTATCTTTTCAGCCTACCGATGTGGAATTTCGGCATTCCATACCGGCTCAAGCATTTCATCGATGTGGTGACGCTACCGGGCCAGAACTGGAGCTGGTCGCGGCAGACGGGTTACGAGGCGCTGCTGCCAGGCAAAAGCGCGACGCTCGTGTATTCAAGCGCAGGCGCGTATCCGCTGCAGCCTGATGAAGATGATTCGGATTTTCAGAAACCGTATATGCGGCGCTGGTTGCGTTTTCTGGATATTGAGGTGACGGCGGAGATCAGCGCCGCGCCGACGCTGGTGCCGCCCGAGGAACTGGCGGTGACCAAGGCCGGCGCGATGGAACGTGCCCGTGCCTTGGCCTCAGGGCTTTAACGTTTCAAGTCAGCTCGCCAGCCGGCCGCTGGCAAACAGCACCTGATCAATCACGGCTTGCACATTCTTCAGGTGCGCTTCGTCCAGCAGGCTGCCGTCTGTGTGAAAAGCGCTGCCGGCGCGGCCCAGGGCAAACGCCTTGGGCGCGACCCAGCATTGCGCGTTGAGCAACAGCGGCACCAGGTGGCTTTGCGACCGCAGGCCGCCCAGTGCGCCGGGTGAGGCGCTGAGCACGCCCACGACCTTGCCGGTGAAGGACTTGAAGCCTTCGTGCCAGGCCGCGTCGCTTTTGACGGGGCTGGACACCCAGTCGATGGTGTTTTTGAGCAGGGCGGTGTAGCTGCCGTTGTACTCGGGCGAGCAGATGATCCACGCCGGGTGGTCGTACATCAACTGCTTGAGCTTCATCACGTCGGCCGGCGTGCCCTTGGCTTCCAGGTCGGCGTTGTACATGGGGATGTCGAAGTCGCCCAGCTCGATGTGGGTGACTTCGGCGCCGCTAGCGCGCGCCAGGGTTGCCGTGACTTGGGCGAGTTTGCGGTTGAAAGAGTTTTGGCGAATGCTGCCGGCGAAAATAAGGAGCTTTTGGGGGGTGGTCATGGGCTGATTTCACCACAGGCGGGCAGGGTATTCAGCCATGGGTGTGGTGGGTGAGGAAATGGGTTAAAATGTACAAAATTATCTGTTTTGTACAAAATGCACACCATTCCCTTGAGTGAATTTCGGGCCAACGCGTCCGCCATGATTGACCTGGTCGAGAGCGGCGAGACGGTGCGCATCCTGCGCCATGGCAAGCCGGTCGCCGAGCTGGTTCCTTTGAAAGCCGGAGGACAAACCAAGCTGCCGAGCTGGAAGCAACCCTTCGAGCCGGTCCAACTGCCGCCGGGCGTGTCCCTGTCGCAGGCGGTGCTCGACGAACGGGATGAAGCGCCATGGTGAGCAAGGCCGCCAAACCCGTGTCCGCGCGCGGCTACCCGGCGGGCGCCGCCGCCAGCCGAGCCGTCGTCCGCGATGGCGATATGCGCCTGATGTTTGACGCCTCGGCCCTGACCAAGCGTTATGCGTCCGAGCCTGGGCGGGAGCGTGTGTTGGCGCTGTTCCAGATGGCCAGTGAGTTGCTGGTTGCAGCGCATTGCCAAACCGAAGTGGGCTCGGCCCTGTTGCGCCGCCGCCGTGAGGGCAGCCTGCCGTCAGCTGAATTTGACCGCGCCTGGGCCGCAGCGCAGAGCGACGTAGCCGACATGATTCGCGTGCCGCTGGACAGCCATGTCGAGCGATTCGCTTTTGCCGCGATGGAGCATGGCCCCTTGCGCGGCATGGACGCCCTGCATGTGGGCAGCGCACTGGTGGCGCGGGTGGACCTGTTTGTGACAGCGGACCGGCGCCAGGCGCAAGTGGCGCGCGGCCTGGGCCTTCAGACTGAATTGATCAATGGGGGCGCGGATGCCTCTGGAATGGAAACGGTGGCCGCATGAGCATGATTTACCCGCAAGAATTTGACGTCATCGTGGTCGGTGGCGGCCATGCCGGCACCGAGGCCGCGCTGGCTTCGGCGCGTATGGGCTGCAAGACTTTGCTGCTCTCGCACAACATCGAGACGCTGGGCCAAATGAGCTGCAACCCCTCGATCGGTGGCATCGGCAAGGGCCACCTCGTCAAAGAAGTGGACGCCCTGGGCGGCGCGATGGCCTTGGCCACCGACGAAGGCGGCATCCAGTTCCGCATCCTCAACAGCTCCAAGGGCCCAGCCGTGCGCGCCACCCGGGCGCAGGCCGACCGGATTTTGTACAAGGCGGCCATCCGCCGCAAGCTCGAAAATCAGCCCAATCTCTGGCTGTTCCAGCAGGCGGTCGATGACCTGATGGTGGAGGGTGACCGAGTGGTGGGCGCCGTCACCCAGGTCGGCATCAAGTTCCGTTCGCGCACCGTGGTGCTGACGGCCGGGACTTTCCTGGACGGCAAGATCCATGTCGGGCTCAACAACTATGCGGCGGGCAGGGCGGGCGACCCGCCGGCAGTGTCGCTCTCGGCACGGCTGAAAGAACTCAAGCTGCCTCAGGGCCGGCTCAAAACCGGCACGCCGCCGCGCATCGATGGCCGCAGCATTGACTTCAGCAAATGCACCGAGCAGCCCGGCGACGGCATGCCCGGCGGCATCGAAGGGCCGGTGCCGGTGTTCAGCTTTATGGGCGGCGGTATTGCGCACCCGAAGCAGATGTCGTGCTGGATCACCCATACCAACGAGCGCACCCACGACATCATTCGCTCCGGTTTTGACCGCAGCCCCATGTTCACCGGCAAGATCGACGGCGTCGGGCCGCGCTACTGCCCGAGTGTGGAAGACAAGATCAACCGCTTTGCCGACAAGGAAAGCCACCAGATTTTCCTGGAGCCCGAGGGCCTGACCACCCACGAGATTTATCCCAACGGCATCTCGACCAGCCTGCCTTTTGACATTCAGTACGACCTGGTGCGCTCGATGGCCGGTATGGAAAACGCCCATATTCTGCGGCCGGGCTATGCCATCGAGTACGACTACTTTGACCCGCGGGCGCTGAAATCGAGTTTTGAAACCCGTGCGATTGGCGGCCTGTTCTTCGCCGGACAGATCAATGGCACGACTGGTTATGAAGAGGCAGCGGCCCAAGGCTTGTTCGCCGGCGTCAATGCCGCGCTGCAATGCCAGGGCAAGGATGTCTGGCTGCCGGCCCGAAACGAGGCCTACCTCGGCGTGCTGGTCGACGACTTGATCACCAAGGGCGTAACCGAGCCTTACCGCATGTTCACCAGCCGGGCCGAGTTCCGACTGATGCTTCGTGAAGACAACGCCGACATCCGCCTGACCGAAAAGGGCCGGGAACTGGGCTTGGTAGACGACGCCCGATGGGACGCCTTCAACCGCAAGCGCGACACTGTTTCACGTGAAACAGCCCGGCTTCGGGCGATCTGGG
>NZ_JBDTPB010000102.1:0-26805 GCF_039932935.1 Polaromonas sp. | reverse complement strand
TGTCGGGCGTGCTGCGCGAGCGGCTCAAACAGGTACCCGGCATCACCGTGACGCATGTTGGGCTGCTCGATGCGGTGGGCGGCAACAAGCAGGTAGAGTTTTCGCTGCAGGGCCCCGACCTGAAAGAGCTGGAACGCTTGACGCGCGCCATCAACGAAAAGATCCGCGGCATCCCCGGCCTGGTGGACCTGGACTCCAGCGTCAAGGCCGACAAACCAGTGATCGAAATTGACGTACGGCGCGACGCGGCTTCCGACCTGGGCCTGTCGGTGTCGCAGATCGCCGCGTCGCTGCGCACCCTGGTGGCCGGGCAGACCGTGGGCAACTGGCGCGCACCCGACGACCAGACCTATGACGTGAACGTGCGCCTGGCGCCCGATGCGCGCAACGCGCCCGAGGACCTGGAGCGCCTGCCCTTCATGAGCACTCCGGGCAGCAGCGCCGACGGCGCCGCGCACATGGTCCGGCTCAACCAAGTGGCCACCGTGAAAGAATCCACGGGGCCCAACCAGATCAACCGGCGCGACATGGCACGCGAGGTTGCGATCAATGCCAACGTCTACAACCGTTCGGCCGGCGAAGTGTCGAACGACATCAAGGCCGCGCTGCAGGATTTCAACTTCCCGCCGGGTTACCGTTACCAGTTCAGCGGCTCCACCAAAAACATGGCGGAGTCCTTCGGCTATGCCGTGTCGGCACTGGTCATGGCGATCCTGTTCATTTACATGATCCTGGCCAGCCAGTTCAAGAGCTTTTTGCAGCCCATGGCGCTGATGACCTCGCTGCCGCTGACGCTGATCGGCGTGGTGCTGGCCCTGCTGCTGTTTCGCTCCACGCTCTCGATGTTTTCCATCATCGGCGTGGTGATGCTGATGGGCCTTGTCACCAAAAACGCCATTTTGCTGGTCGACTTTGCCATTCGCATGCGGGCCGACCAGGTGGACGTGGACGGTCACCGCGTTCCGGGCATGAATCGCAGCGACGCGCTGCTGTACGCCGCCAAGGTGCGGCTGCGCCCCATCCTGATGACCACGCTGGCAATGATTTTCGGCATGGTGCCGCTGGCCTTTGCCCTGACGGAAGGCTCGGAGCAACGCGCGCCCATGGGCCAGGCCGTAATCGGCGGCGTCATCACCTCTTCGCTGCTGACCCTGGTGGTGGTGCCGGTGACCTACTGCTACCTCGATGACCTCGGCCGGTGGGTCAAGCGCAAATTCGGCCCCAAAACGCCGCCCGAAGCCCCTGCGGACATGCCCGCCGCAGGGCGTGTGTCTGCCATGGGCGACCGCTAAAATCGAAGGTTTATCTCGTGTACAGCCCCTCTTCTTCCCTTTCGCCAACCTACAGGTCCGCCATGAACTACGAACAAGCCCGATTCAACATGATTGAACAGCAAATCCGCCCCTGGGAAGTGCTGGACAACCAGGTCCTTTCCCTGCTGGCCGTGGTCAAGCGCGAAGACTTTGTACCGGCCGCCCACAAGGCCCTGGCCTTTGTCGACATGGAAATCCCGCTGGGCGTCAAACCAGGCCAGTGCATGTTGGCGCCCAAGGTCGAAGCCCGCATCCTGCAGGAGCTGGCCGTGCAAAAGCATGAAAAAGTGCTGGAAATCGGCGCGGGGTCCGGCTACATGGCCGCGCTGCTGGCGCACCGCGCGCAGCAGGTGATCACACTGGAAATCGATCCCGCGCTGGCGCAAACAGCGCGCGACAACCTGCAACGCGCCGGACTTTACAACGCCGAAGTGCGCACCGGCGACGGCGCAGCAAAAATCGCCCAGGCCGTTTCCAGCAACGACCCGCTTCGTGGCCCGTTTGACGTGATCGTGCTCAGCGGCTCGGTGGCTGAAGTGCCGGCGTCGCTGCTGTCCCTGCTCAAGGTCGGCGGCCGCCTGAGCGCCATCGTGGGCTTCGAACCCATGATGCGCGCCACACTGGTGACACGTGTGGGCGAAGACGCCTGGCGCACCACCCAGGCCTGGGACACCGTGGCGCCGCGCCTGCTGAACTTCCCCGAGCCTTCGAAATTCAGTTTCTAAACGCGCCTGCAGCGCAACCCAAAATCCCCGTACACATCCCGAGAAACCGCAGGACAGCCGACCATGATTCCCCAATTGAGCCCCGCTGACTTTGCCGATTGGCGCAACAACGCCGCAGAAGGCGCTCCTGTCCTGCCAGTTGTGCTGGACGTGCGCGAGCCCTGGGAGCTGCAGACGGCCTCGGTCAAGGCCGACGGTTTTCGCCTGGTGCACATCCCGATGCGCGAGATTCCCGACCGCCTGGCCGAACTCCGGCAAACCGAAGCCGGCACAGGCCAGCCGATCGCCTGCCTCTGCCACCACGGGATGCGCAGCCTGCAGGTGGCCAATTACCTGACGCAAAGCGGTTTCACCGAAGTCGTCAACCTGCAGGGCGGCATCGACGCCTGGTCGCAGCAGGTGGACCCTGCGGTCCCCAAATACTGAGGCTCTACTGAGCCCCCATTGACTCGTCGCCGCGCACCATTTGCCCTCTCTTTCGCTGATTCACCCATCTCTCAGGACCTTTATGACAACGCCCCACAAACCGTCGGCGCCACGCCTGTTGATGCTGCCCCTGTCGATTGCGATCGCTTCGGCGCTCATGATGGCGGGCCCGGCCGCGCAGGCCCAAAGTCTTGTCGAGTTGTACGAATCGGCCCGCGCCTACGATGCCACCTACCAGTCGGCCAAACTGCAATACGACGCCAACCTGGCCCGCGCCGACCAGGCCAAGGCCGGCATCTTGCCGACTGCGGGCATCTCGGCAGGCGCATCGCGCACCAATTTTGAAAACACCGTGCCGGTGATCGACCGCAGCTTCAACACGCAGAACGCCGCTCTCAACCTTTCGCAGCCGCTGTACCGCCCGGCCAACTGGGCCACTTACCAGCAGGCCGCCAAGCAGGTGGACCTGGCCAAGGCCCAGCTTGAAGCTTCCGACCAGGACCTCATCGTGCGCACCAGCCAGGCCTACTTCGACGTGCTGGCATCGCAAGACACGCTGGCCTTTGTGCGCGCGCAGAAAACCGCAGTGGCCGAGCAGCTGGCGTCGGCCAAGCGCAACTTTGAAGTCGGTACCTCCACGATCACCGACACCCGCGAAGCACAAGCCCGTTATGACCTGGTCATCGCCCAGGAACTCGCGGCCGAAAACGATTTACGCGTGAAGAAAATCGCGCTGGACCAGCTGGTCGGCAAAACCGAAACCCAGCCCAAGCCGCTGGCCGCACCGGTGGTCCTGCCGCCGGTGGTGCCGGCAGACATCGCCACCTGGGTCGACCAGTCGGCCGTGCTGCACCCGGCCATCCGACAGGCGCAAAGCAACGTGGAGATTGCAGAGCTCGAGGTGAACAAAGCTGAAGCCGGGCACAAGCCCACACTGGATGCGACGGCCAGCTACAACGTCACGCGCAACCCTTCGGGCACGGCGACCACCATTCCACCCTTTGCGTTTCGCACCAACACCACCACCGTCGGCGTGGTGCTCAATGTGCCGCTGTTTGCGGGCTTCGCCACCCAAAACCGCATACGCGAGACGCTCTCTTTGCGCGACAAGGCGCAAAGCGACCTGGAAGGCGCGCGGCGCACCGTGGCCCAGGCCACACGGACAGCCTATTTCGGCGTGCAGTCGGGCCAGGGACAGGTCAAGGCGCTGGAAGCGGCCGAGCTGTCCAGCCAGAGCGCGCTGGACGCCAACAAGCTGGGTTACCAGGTGGGTGTTCGCATCAACATCGACGTGCTCAATTCGCAAAGCCAGCTGTTCCAGACCAAGCGCGACCTGGCGCAGGCGCGCTACAACGTCTTGCTGGGCGACCTGAAACTGCGCCAGGCCAACGGCACCCTGACCCCTGACGACCTGCTGAAAATCAACGCGCTGCTGGCAAAATAGCCGCGAGGGGCTCAACCCCCGCCGCGAAACACTGCATACAAGGCCGCGCGCGGCCGCACACAACAACCACATGCTGATGCCCGCCGACAACGCGATTCCCCTGCCCATCGAAGCCGAGCGGGTGCACGATGCGCCGCTGCATGCGCCCAAGGGCCCCAGCTTTGAGCTGATCGAGGAAACCACCTGGGAGGCGCTTGAGCGCGAGGGCCGCCGGCCACCATTTGACAAACCCGTGCTGGTCAAGGGCGGCATTCACCACTGGCCCGCCTGGAAGAAATGGTCGTTTGACTACCTCGCCGATGTGTGCGCCGGCAAGGGTGCCGAAGTACCCGTCAAGTTCACCGACGGCCTGGTCGAGCAGGGTGTGACCAAGGGCCGCCCTTTTTTGCCGGTGGCGCCTTACCTGCGCGAGCTTGGCAAGGCGGCGCAACGCGCCCCCGACCCGATGGCCGGCCTGCTGCCAAAACCCGTGCGGGACCGCTACAAACCGGGCGAGCACTTTCACCTGAACTGGGCCCATATGCAGTCGTTCAAGCCGACGACGCTGTACCTGGCGCAGTGGGACATCCTTGAAAAATACCCCGAGCTGCGCCGTGACCTGCTCATAAAGGGCCTGTGGCCCGGCCGCATGACCTGGGAATATGTGTTCATGGGCCCGGCCAACACCGTGACCGGCCTGCACAACGATTTCCCGCACAACTGGTTTGTGCAGTTGCAGGGCGTCAAGGAGTTCATCCTGTTCTCGCCCGACCAGAGCGAGCACCTGTGCCCGGCCGCCAAATACGACTGGGGAGCCACGCTCAGCGACATCAACGTCTCGCGTCTGCCCGAACAGGTTCGCGAGCTCGCGTCGTTTGAAAAAGCCCACGGCTACCACGCACGCGTAGAGGCAGGCGACGCACTGTTCATTCCCAGGCGCACCTGGCATTCGGTGGTCTCGGCAGAGCCGTCGATCAGCCTGGGCATGTTCGGCCTCACGCCGTATGAAGTCGCCACCGGCGGGGCCTGGGCTACGTTGCGGGACTGGGCGCATCACCTGCGTTTGTACGCTTGGGGCAATTGCACCTGTCATCAGGTGCTGGACAAGCGCTAAACATCGCGTAATCAGCAGCTTGTTAATAGGGCTGTTTTCACCTCCATATCACGCCAGGCCTCAGAAAACCCTCATGCGCATCGCACACGAATCACCCGACCAGCCAGATGTCATCGCCCTCATCGCGGATCTGGACGCCTATCAAGACTCACTGTATCCCGCAGAAGCCCGATACGCACTTGATCTAGCCTCGTTGTCCCAGTCGAATGTCCTGTTTGTTGTAGCGCGTGACGCTAACAACTGTGCACTTGGATGCGGGGCCATCGTTCTGAACGACACCTGCGGAGAGGTCAAGCGCATGTACGTCCGGCCCGAAGCGCGCGGCCAAGGCGTTGCACGCGAAATCATCGCCACGCTGGAAGCAGCGGCGCACGCTGCAGGTTGTCGAGCGCTCGTGTTGGAGACAGGCCCGTATCAGCCGGAGGCCCTCGAGTTCTACGCCAGGCAAGGCTACGAACGGCGAGGTCCCTTCGGAGACTACCCTGACCACCCGCTGAGTGTTTTCATGGGCAAGTCATTGCTGTGAGTAGTCCCCACGCTTTTCACTTCGTGTAATGCTCGGCCTCCGGGAGGCGGGATCAGCCGGGGGTCTTCAGGAAACGCTCCAGAGCGCTGACCGTCTTCCCCGTAGCCCCCCGATTACGGTCGGCAAAGGCAAGGCCGGCCGCTACGGCCTGGGCGCGAGCGTCGGGTCTGTCCATCAGCTTTCTCGCAGCGCGCACGCCCTGCTCCATGTCGACTACCCGCCGGGCTGCGCCCTCTTCCACAGCTAGCTCGGCCGCTTCCGTGAAGTTGAAGGTGTGCGGGCCCATCACCACCGGGCAGCCGCAGGCGGCCGCTTCAATCAGGTTTTGCCCGCCCAGCGGTGCAAAGCTGCCGCCCAGCAGGGCGACATCGCTCATCGCGTAATACAGCGCCATTTCACCCAACGAGTCGCCCAGCCAGACATCCGCCTGCTGCGCATCGTCGCTGGCCGGACCGCCTGCGGCATCGTCCCAGCCGGAACGCCGTGACACACGCAAGCCGTACTGCTGGACCAGCGCCTCGACCTCATTGAAGCGCTGCGGGTGGCGCGGCACCAGCAGCACCTTGAAACGGCTTCCCGTTCCTTCAACGTTCTCCTGCGACTCAGCCTGCGCTTCAATTGCTACATTTTTTATAGCATCTTGTTCAATTTCTGATTGGGCTACGGCACTTATTTCTCTTAAGAACAGCTCTTCTTCGCCTTCGCGCGAGCTGGCGAACATCAACACCGGCCGGGCCAGCGTGCGGCGCCAGATCTTGCCCTTTTCCTGCTGAGCATCGTCGGCAGCGGCGTCAAATTTCAGGTTGCCGAACACACCACTCACCGCCGCCCCCGCCTGGCGAAAGCGCCGCGCGTCGTCCTCCGTCTGGGCATACACCGCAGACAGCGCGGCATAAGCCGGAAACGACAGCGGCGACATCTTCAGCGCCTGCTGCAGCGATTTGTCGGAGAGCCTGCCATTGACCAGCACCAGCGGCATGCCGAGCGCCTGGGCGCGCGCCACCGTGTTGGGCCAGATCTCGGTTTCCATCAGCAGGCCCAGCCGCGGCCTGAAGTGCGCAAAAAACCGCGTCACCGCATCCGGGCTGTCCCAGGGCTGCCACACCTGCACATCGCCCGGCTGCAGCAGCGCCACACCTTCGGTGCGCCCGGTGGCTGTGCCGTGCGTCAGCAAGACACGCAAGCCTGGGTGCCGTGCGCGCAAGGCTTTGAGGAGCATGGCCGCTGTGCGTGTTTCGCCCAGCGAAACGGCATGCAGCCAGACCAGCTCCGAGGTGGTTTCTGCGGGTTGGGTGTAGTGGCCAAACCGTTCCTGCACCGCCTGGAGGTAGCCGGGCTCCTGCCGGCCGCGGCGCGTCAGTTTGCGGCGCAGCAGCGGCTGGCCCAGCCACATGAGCAGCGAATACAGCTTCAAGGCCATCGCGCTCATGTCACCTCCCCGGCACTGGCAGGGCTGCTCACCGCCCAGCATGCCAGCCAGGCCTGCCAGACGGTTTCCACTGTGGGTGCCGGCCGTGCAAACACACCGACCTGCCGCGCGCCATGCCCGCCCATGACGGGGCCGGTGCGCCAGGCCGTGCCGAAGTTGTAGATTTGCACATGGGGCAAGTTCAGCGCCACGGCGATATGGCTGACGCCGCTGTCCACACCGATGACACCGGCGCACTGCGCCAGCGCTTCGGTGAGGGCGTCAAGCGGCAGCAGCGGCAACACCAAGACGGTGTCCGCGGCAGTTTTGGTCAGCGCCTGCGCAATCGCCTGGCTGGTGGTCAGCTCATGGGCATTGCCGTGCGCCAGCGCCACCGGGTAGCCAGCCGCGACCAGGCGCCGCCCCAGTGTGATCCAGTGGTCCAGCGGCCACTCTTTGTCGGCGCGCGAGGTGCCGTGCACCAGAACCACGCGGCCCTTCGATGTGGAATTTGCTATCTTTTCAGGAGCTGCTTGCACACGGCCCTGCTGGGCTACGGCCACTTTCAATCCAAAATCTGGCTGTGTTTGGAGGTTGTAGCCCAGCGCCCGGGCTGCGAGCTCGCGCGACCGCTGCACTGCGTGGATATGCGGCTGCATGGCAATGGCCACATCGGCCACCCAGCGGGTGGGTGCCTCATAACCCGAACCTTCGGTCTGGTTGGCCAGGGCATAACGCTTGCCGCCAGGCGCGAGGGTGGCCAGCCGCGCCACCAGCGCTGACTTGGTCAAACCCTGCAAGTCGATGACAGCGTCATAGGCTTCGCGCTGCAGTTCGCTTTTAAAAGTGCGCCACTCGTTTCGTGTCGCCGCCGTCCAGAACGACTTGCGCCAACGCCGGATCTCACACGGGATCACGCGGTGCAAACCCTTGCAGCGAACCAGCAGCGGCGCAAACGATTTTTCCACCACCCAGTCAATGCGCGCGCCCGGCAACGCGGCGTGGATGTCGTGCACCACGGGCAGCGCGTGCACCACATCGCCGAGCGAGGACAGCTTGACCAGCAGAATTTTCATCAAGCCCGGATTATCGCCCCCACGGTCGCTCACTTCGTGTAGCTCCCTGCCCCCCGAGGGGGCCGCCCGCCTGCAGTCTGGCAAAGCCAGTCCCGCGGCTCATGCTGGGTTAAGAGTTCCGGGAGTTACGGGAGGTATTTACCAGTGGGGGCCGTGGAACCGGCTTTGCCGGGCCACAGGCTCCGCCCCCTGGAAGGGGGGGACGGGCTACACGAAGTGAGCCTGGACAGGGGTTAATGTGAAGGCACGGCCAAGCTGGCGTCCGGCTTGATGCTGCGCAGCAGGGCCAGCATGTCGGTCTCTATGCGCTTGAGCGCTTCGGGCGTGTGGCCTTCAAAGCGCAGCACCAGCACAGGCGTGGTGTTGGACGCTCGAATCAAACCAAAACCGTCGGGCCAATCAACGCGCACCCCATCGATGGTCGATACCTTGGCGGGCGCCGCAAACTTCGCGGACTTGATCAGCGCTTCCACCACGGTATGCGGCTCGCCCTCTTTGCAGGCCACGTTGAGCTCGGGTGTGCTGAAGCTGGTCGGCAAGGCATTGAGCACAATACCGGCATCGGGCACGCGGCTCAAAATTTCAAGCAGGCGCGCGCCGGCGTAGGTGCCGTCGTCAAAACCGTACCAGCGCTCCTTGAAGAAGATATGGCCGCTCATCTCGCCACCCAGGGGCGAATCGACCTCCTTCATCTTGGCCTTGATCAGCGAATGGCCGGTCTTGTACATCATTGCCACACCGCCGGCGGCCTCGATCTCGGGCGCCAGGCGTTGCGAACATTTCACGTCAAACAAGATCGTACCGCCGGGCACGCGCGAGAGCACGTCGCGGGCAAACAGCATCATCTGCCGGTCGGGGTAAATGTTCTGGCCGTCTTTGGTCACGATGCCCAGCCGGTCGCCGTCGCCGTCAAACGCCAGGCCCAGTTCGGCGTCTCCGTTTTGCAGGGCCTTGATCAGGTCCTGCAGGTTCTCGGGTTTGCTCGGGTCGGGGTGATGATTCGGAAAGTTGCCGTCGACTTCGCTGAAGAGTTCGGTCACTTCGCAACCCAGTGCCCGAAAAATCGCGGGCGCCGACGCCCCCGCGATGCCGTTGCCGGAATCAATCACAATTTTGAGCGGACGTTCGAGTTTGATGCCGGACACGATGCGGTCGCGATAAGCCGTTTCCACGTCGACCTGGCGAATAGTGCCCGCCTGCGACGGCAACACCCATGTCTCGCCTTCGATCACGCGGCGCAGCGCCTGTATTTCCTCGCCATAAATGGCCCGGCCCGCCAGCACCATCTTGAAGCCGTTGTAGTCCTTGGGGTTGTGGCTGCCAGTGACCTGAATGCCCGAATTGCTGAGGGTGTTGGCAGCGAAATACAACATGGGCGTGGTCACCATGCCCACGTCGATCACCTCAATGCCGGTGGCGGCCAGGCCGCGCATCAGCGCCGCGCTGAGCGACGGCCCGCTGAGGCGCCCATCGCGTCCCACTGCCACTGCTTTCTCGCCCTCGGCCAGGGCCGCCATGCCAAAAGCCTTGCCCAGTGCTTCGGCCATTTCCTCATGAATGGTGGACGGCACCACACCGCGAATGTCGTAGGCCTTGAAGATGGACGGGTTGATTTGCATCGGCGAGATCCTTCAATTTGATTGAATTGGATTGTAGGGGGCGGCCCTTTCGGTGACTGTAGGTCGCCATCGTTTCCGGGGGGCCCGTTCAGACTATGGAAAGCTGCGGAAAAGTGGTATCTAACCAGTCTCTAACGGGGGAAATACTGAATCGCCTGGAAAGGAATTTTGGGAGATTTGAGGGGCAAAGGGACATGTCCGAAAACGGCTAGTCAGAAGTCCCCTGCGGCGTATCATTTCTCCCATGGACCGCGAAATCACCCCTCTTGCAGACAACGACTGCTACCTCGCCCTGAAGGCGCGGGACGCCCGGTTTGACGGCAGTTTTTTCACCGGCGTGACCTCCACCGGCATCTATTGCCGGCCGGTGTGCAGCGTAAAAACACCCAAGCGCGAAAACTGCCGTTTCTTTCACCATGCGGCTCAAGCCGAGAATGCGGGCTTTCGCCCCTGCCTGCGCTGCCGGCCCGAGCTTGCCCCGCATTCGGTGGTCTGGTCCATCCAGGACGCTTCTTACATCCTGGCGCACCAGGCCGCCCGCCTGCTGGACGAACCCGAAGTCTGGGCCGAAGATATGGCCCCCACGCTCGGCACTGACGTGTCCTCGCTGCCCCCCGAGGGGGCGCGTTTTGCCTTGGGGCGGCCCGGCGGCAAAACCAGGGGGTGGCCTGAGCCCACCGTTGCAAAGCTCGCCGCCAAGCTGGGCGTGAGCGACCGCCATGTGCGGCGGATTTTCGAGGCGCAGTTCGGCGTCTCGCCCATGCAGTATTTGCAAACGCACAGGCTGCATACCGCCAAGCAGTTGCTGGCCGACACCAACCTGCCGATCACGCAGATTGCACTCATCAGCGGTTTTGCCAGCGTGCGGCGCTTTAACGCCGCCTTTGTAGAACACTACAAGCTCAATCCCACGCAACTGCGGCGCCAGGGCCCGGCCCGCGTCGGCGAAGTGGGCGAAGGCGTCACGGTGCGGCTGGGCTACCGCCCGCCGTATGACGTGCAGGCCATGCTGGCCTTCTTCACCAAGCGCTGCATCAGTGCGATTGAATTCGTCACGCCAGACGCCGTGCAGCCCGCACTGGGCCGCACTTTCAGCATTGAGGCAGGCGGCAAGCTGCATGCCGGCTGGCTGCTGGCAAGCTTTGACGAGAGCCGTTCGCAGCTGGTGCTGCGCGTGAGCGATTCGCTGCGCGAAGTACTGCCGCTGGTGATACGCCGCGTGCGCGCCACCTTTGACCTGGACGCCGACCCGGCCACCATCAACAGCGTGTTGCACGCGAGCTTTCCGGAAGGCGACGGCCTGCGTGTGCCGGGCGCGCTGGACGGTTACGAGCTGGCCGTACGCGCCGTGCTGGGCCAGCAGATCACCGTGGCCGCGGCCCGCACGCTGGCGCAGCGCATGGTGGACCGCTTTGGCGAGACGGTGGAAACACCCTGGCCGCAGTTGACGCGCCTCTTCCCCGCGCCGGCCGTGTTGGCTGCCGCCGGCGGTGACGCGCTTGGACAACTGGGCATCGTCAGGCAACGCCAGGCCGCCATCCTGGGAATTGCGCAGGCGGTGGCGGAAAAGCGCTTGCAACTGCACAGCGGCGCCGACGTCAACACGACGGTGGCCGCGCTGAAGGAGCTGCCCGGCATTGGCGACTGGACGGCGCAATACATTGCGATGCGGGCATTGCGCTGGCCCGACGCATTTCCAGCCGGTGACGTGGCGCTGCACAAGGCGCTCGGCGTGCAGGGAGCCAAAAATCCGGCCAAAGAGGCCGAGCTGGCCTCGAACCGCTGGAAGCCGTGGCGCAGCTACGCCGTGATCCGCGCCTGGAGCGGCACGCTGGAGCGCCCCGCCTGACGCCAGGAGCTAAGGATTTATGCATTTACGGAATGAATACGACACCCCGATTTCATTGGACGGCATGCCGCCTTCCCGCCACCATCGGCAACGAATGATCAGGGGCAGCATTTTCTTAAAAACAGACAGCAAAGAGATGACCTTCCTTTGCCACTAAATTGATAGCTGCTTGCGCACATTAGTAAAGGGCTGCAGGCATAAAAGATCTGAAAACCATGATCCCCCAATCATTCAAAGGTGAAACAAATGAAATTTGACCGCTCCATCGTTCAGACCACTTTTCAAAGCCCTCTGGGCAAAATGATCATTGCCGCGACCGACAAAGGCCTGGCCGGCACCTGGTTCGCCGGGCAGCGCCATCTGCCGCCGCAACTCGTCGAGCCTTGTGTGTGGCCCGCCGCGCCTGACCACCCGGTGCTCAAGCTGGCCATTGCGCAACTCACCGAGTACTTCGCCGGCACGCGCACCGCGTTTGACTTGCCGCTGGACCTGGGCTACGGCACCGCATTCCAGCAGTCGGTGTGGCAGGCGCTGCTGGCCATACCGCAGGGCGGCACCACCAGCTATGGCGCGCTCAGCAGCCGCATCGGCAAGCCCGCCGCGGTGCGCGCGGTGGGCGCGGCGGTAGGGCGCAACCCGGTCAGCGTCATCGTGCCCTGCCATCGCGTGCTGGGATCGGATGGTTCCCTCACCGGTTATGCGGGCGGCCTCGACAAGAAAACCGCGCTGCTCAAGCTGGAGGGCGCACTCATGAAGGAAGCCTTGATATGAGCTCATCCACCACCGGGTTGGCACCCGCAGCCAGCGCGGCCGCGCCTAAAAGCTGGCTGACCGACTTTGTGCTGCTGGGTGCCATCTGGGGCTCGTCGTTTCTCTTCATGCGCATCAGCACGGTGGAGTTTGGCCCTTTGCCCACCGCTGCCTTGCGTGTGGGCATCGCGGCGCTGTTTTTGCTCCCCATCGTCTGGCTGCGCGGCCTGCTGCCTGACCTGAAAAAACACTGGAAGCGCATCTTCTTCATCGGTGTGTTGAATTCGGGCATTCCATTTGCTTGCTTTTCGTTTGCGCTGCTGTCCATCACCACCGGTTTGTCGGCCATCCTCAACGCCACGGTGCCGATGTTCGGCGCGCTGGTGGCCTGGCTGTGGCTTAAAGACAAACCCAATGCCTCGCGCATCCTCGGCCTCGTCGTGGGTTTTGCCGGCGTGGCCATGCTGGCCTGGGACAAGGCCACCTTCATGCCTGATGCCTCGGGCGTTGCGCCGGGCTGGGCCGTGTTGGCCTGTCTGTTTGCCTGCGTCTGCTACGGCATATCGGCCAGCTACACCAAGCGCTACCTCTCGGGCATGCCGCCACTGGTCACTGCGGCGGGCAGCCAGATCGGTGCGACGCTGGGTCTGGCCTTGCCGGCCGCCTGGCTGTGGCCGGCGCAGATGCCGGGCACGCACGCCTGGCTGGCGCTGCTGGCTGTTGGCGTGGTGTGCACCGGTCTGGCCTACATCCTGTTTTTTCGCCTGATTGAAAATGCCGGCCCGCCGCGGGCGCTTTCCGTCACCTTTCTGGTTCCGGTGTTTGCGGTGCTCTACGGCGTGCTGTTTCTGGGTGAAAGCGTGACAGCCTGGATGGTGGTGTGCGCCGTGGTGATTGTGTGCGGCACGACCCTGTCCACCGGCTTGCTCAAGCTAGGCCGAAAGCCCTGAGCCCCTGCCCGCCATGACCTCCGCGCGCAAAATCAAATTGAAACTGAAGGCGCCCAAGCCGCGCAACCCCCTGGTCGCGCCTGCGACGCAGCGCAAGGCGGGCTCCCACCGCAAGTCGGAGGCGAGCCTGCGCAAAAAAGAAAACATGGCACTGAAGAAGCAACTGCTTCGGATATAAAAAAGCACCGTACTGGGCGTTACGGCCCAATAACGTAGCACGCGTCGTCACTGCAGCACGCCCGCCACCACGTTGATGCTCAGCGCGAGAATCAGCATGTTGAAACCGAACGACAGCACGCTGTGCACCAGCGTGAGCCGGCGCATTTCGCGCGAGGTGACCTGTACGTCGGACACCTGTGAGGTCATGCCCACCACGTGGGCGTAGTACAAAAAGTCGAAGTAGTCCGGGTCCAGCCCGCCAGGAAACTGCAGGCCTGGGCCGTCGGGTTCCTTGCGCTTTTCCTCGTAGTAATAGCGATGGGCATAGCGGAACGCGTAAATCGTCTGCATGAACAGCCAGGAAGCACCCAGTGCCGCAACGGACAGCATGATGTGCAGCGCACGCTCCATGCCCGACAAGCCGCGCGACTGCTGCATCATGACCGTGATGGCGGCGACGCAGGCCAGGATGGCCAGCAGCATCAGCAAAAACAGCACCACGCTGGGCTCGTCCTGCGCCTGGGCGCGTTCGCGCGTGCGCTTGGCGTCAAACCGCACACACAACCACCAGGCCAGCAGCAGGTAAACGCCGATGCCGACACACCAACCCAGCAGACCGCGAAACTGCCAATCCAGGGGCAAAGGCAAGGCCGCGGTGATGACGCCGGCCGCCAAACCCAGCCCCAGCCGCTGCGGACCCGTGGTTTCGGAAACATGTTTGCGCATGGGGCCATTGTGCCGCTTGCGGCCAAGGCAAGGCTACGCGACGACGCCGTCGACGATGACGTGGGGGCTGCCCCTGGAACAGCGTTCGATCCGGGCGTCTATGCGGTACACCTCACGCAGCATGTCCACCGTGATGACCTCGCCCGACCGGCCGCAACCGCGCAAGGTGCCGTCGGCAATGACCAGGGTCTGGTCAGAAAACCGCAGGGCCTGGTTGAGGTCGTGCATCGCGATAAAAACAATCAGGCCGCGCTGGCGGGCCAGCGTACGCATGAAGTCAAGCACCTGCACCTGCCGGTGCAGGTCCAGGGCGCTGGTCGGTTCGTCCATGAGCAGAACTTCAGGCTCCCGGGCCAGTGTCTGCGCAATCGACACGAGCTGGCGCTGGCCCCCGCTGAGCTCACTCAGGTAGCGAAACGCAATGCCGGCAATGCCGAGTGAGGCCATGATGCCGTCAATCAGCGCGAGGTCCGTATCGTGAACGACCCAGGACGACGACCGCTGCTTGTGCGCCAGCAACACTGACTCATACACGGTGAGGCGCGCGCTCGCAGTGGAGTCCTGCGGCATGTAGCAAATGCCGTCATGCCCTTTTTGCGACCCTTCGAGAACGACGGCGCCGGCTCCCTTGACAAGGCCCGCCACCCGCTTGAACAGCGTGGACTTGCCCGCCGCGTTGGGTCCGACCACGGCCACCACCTCGCCACCCTGAAAAACGGGCGTCGTGATGTCCGAAACAATGTGGCGCGCGCCATACCCGGCGCTGACGCCTTCCAGCCTTAATGTCACCATGCGCTTTTCTTGCTGCCGAGAATGAGTGAAATGAAGAAGGGCACGCCGATCAGCGAGGTCACCACGCCGATGGGAAAGATCGCGCCCGGAATCAGGGTCTTGCTCACGACCGAACTGAGGGACAGAACCAGCGCGCCGGTCAGCATCGACGCCGGCAGAAAAAACCGCTGGTCTTCGCCGATCAGCATGCGCGCAATGTGCGGCCCGACCAGGCCGATGAACCCAATGGTTCCCACAAAGGCAACAGGAAAGGCGGCGAGCAAACTCACCAGGACGAGCGTTTGAAACCGCAGACGCGGCACATTGACGCCGAAGCTCGCGGCCTTGTCGTCTCCCAGGCGCAGGGCGGTGAGCGCCCAGGCACGCCGCATGAAGAGGGGCAGCGTGATGACGATGACGAGGCAGGTGATGCCCAGTTTGGGCCAGGTCGCCTTGGTGAGGCTTCCCATGGTCCAGAACACCACGGCGGCCACCGCCTGCTCGGACGCAAAGTACTGCACCAGCGCCAGCAAGGCGTTGAACGTGAACACCAGGGCGATGCCCAGCAACACGATGGTTTCAGCCGTCACGCCGCGCCGCATGCTGAGCAAATGGATCAGGAAGGCGCACAGCATGGCCATGACAAACGCATTGAGCGGCACCACATATTCCGCCATGATGGGCAGCACCCGCACGCCAAACGCCAGTCCGAGCGCTGCCCCAAAACTTGCAGCCGCCGAAATGCCCAGTGTGAACGGACTAGCCAGGGAGTTGTTGAGGATGGTTTGCATCTGCGCCCCCGCAAGCGACAAGGCGGCCCCTACTGCCAGCGCCATCAGGGCGATGGGCAGGCGGATGTCCCAGATCACCACACGCGCCTGCAAAGGCGAATCAGCCGGTGAAAACAAGGCGCGCACCACCTCTTCAATCGTGTAACGCGCAGGCCCGAGCGCGAGGTCCAGCAACAGACTAAGCAACAGCAAAACGCAAAGCCCCGCCAGCACCACACGCCTGCGCCGTACCAGCGCCCGGTAGGTCTCGCGCTGGCCCGCCTGCGGCAGCGACGCGGTGCTCATGGGCGCGCCTCCGTGCCGGCACGCAGGCTTACAAAATAGCCCGGGCGGTATTCAACGGGCAAAAATCGCTCGTGCAATTCCCGAAAGGTAGCGTCCGCGTCGAGGTCTGGAAAAAGCTCGGGATGAAACCATTTCGCGAGCTGCTGGATGGCGACGAATTCGTAGGGGCTGTTGTAGAACTGGTGCCAGATCGCATGAAAGGCCTGGTCCCGGCTGGCCGAAATGCCGGTGTAAGCCGCGCGCAGCGGATAGGCTTGCAGCTTGCGCCTGGCCTCTTCGAGGTCCGCACCCGGGCCCACACCGACCCACTTTCCACCAGGTGCATAGGCTTCCCAATTCGCGCTGGTGACCACCACGTGCGCGGGGTTGGCCGCCACCACCTGTTCGGGGTTCAATTGCCCGAAGGTGCCTGGGATGATGGCCTTGGCCACGTTGTTGCCTCCCGCCATTTCCACAAACTTGCCGAAGTTCTCGTTGCCGAAACTCAGGCAGCAATCCTCGCTGTAGCCCCCAATGCGTTCGATGAACACCTGGGGCCGTGGCGGCTGCCGTGCCTCGATGACCTCGGTGACGCGGCGGATTTGCCGCGCACGAAAAGCGATGAACTCTTCGGCCCGCTGCTCTTTGCCGAACAGCTTGCCAAAAAGCCGCATGGTCGGCTCGGTGTTCTCGACAGGATGGTGGCGAAAGTCGATATACACCACGGGAATACCGAGCGCGCCGAGCTTTTCAATGTAACGCGCATCTTCGGTGGCACGCTGCGCTTCGATGTTCAGGAAAATGACATCCGGCTTTTGCGAAATGGCCTGCTCGATGTCGAACGTGCCCTCCTCGAAACCGCCGAACGTGGGAATGCGCGCGATTTGGGGGAATTTACGAAGGTAGGCCGCGTACGTGTCCGGGTCGGCCTGGATCAGGTCTTTGCGCCAGCCCACGAGGCGCTGCAAGGGGTTGTCGGTGTCGAGCGCCGCCACCAGATAAAGTTGCCGCCCTTCTCCCAGAATGACCCGCTGGACCGGCACCCGCACCTGAACCTGGCGTCCGAGGAGATCGGTGACCGTGACGGTGCCCGCCGGTGCAGCCGCGGCAACGCCTTGCGCTGGCGGCTTGCCGGCAAAAAAGAACCAGGCCGCTGCCAGGCCGCCGATCACCAGAAAAATGGCGAGCCCGCCGGCCCACCGTCGTTGAATTATCATCGTGTTGAACTCTTGTAAAAATGAACGGAAAGAATGCGGCGGTGAACTCTACGGCTCACCCGCTGCTACCGTGGCAGGCGTGGCCGCAACAGGGCTTCTGCGCAGGATCGCGACAATCAGCAGCAAGGCCAGCACATACGAAACTGCCACGTAAAAGTAGGTGTACTGCAAGCGCAGTCCGAGGCTCAGCCAGCCGCCGATGGCGATACCGGCAATCGAAGAAAACTGCGCTGTGCTTTGCGCGATGCCGAGGATGTAGCCCTGTCGCTGGCTGCCGGCCGCTTTGGACACGAGCGCCATCAGCACGGGTGTCGTGGCACCCAGCAACAGGCCCCAGGCAAAGTGAATGGCGATGAACAGCTTGATGTCTCGCGTCAGGCCGGCGATGACGGTGAGTACCGCGCAGCCGGCGGCAATACAGGCAATTTTGTGGAGGGACGTGGCCACCGTTTTTTGTTCAAAGTACCTGGCCCACAAGGAAGCGGACACCACAAACCCCAGCGCAAGCAGGCCGTAGCACAGCCCCACCACCCAATTGCTGGCCTCAAAAACCGACCGCACATACAGAGCGAAAGGTGTTTGCGTGAGCATGCGGCTGACCAGCAACATGCCGGTAATGCCGAGCAGGCCCAGGATGGGCGCCGACCGCCAGGTCGGCACCGAGCCTACGGCGGCCACAGGCGGATTCGAAGCCTCCACGGTGGTGCGTTGCGGTGCCGGCCTGTCCGGAAGCATCAGAAGCACCGCGACCGCGCACACCGCGCAGAGCACCGATGCGGCGGTATTGATCCAGAAGAAACTCGCATGATCAAGGATCAGGCCGCCGGCCACCGCCCCGCCCAGGGACCCCACGTTGGTTGATACCTGCAGGTAGGCAAACAGGCGCGCCCGGCGTTGCGCCGATTCGATGCTGACGCTATAGGCCTGCGCCGGTGCGATGTAACCTGCGCAAGCGCCTTGCAAAAAACGCAAAACCAGAATGGTCCAGATATCGGTGGAAAAGGCCAGTGCCAGCTGGGTCAGTGCCAGTCCCAGCAAGGCCCTGACCATCATGAGCTTGTGGCCAAAGCGGTCACCGATGCGCCCCCAGAACGCACTCGTCAGCACAATGCCCAGCATGGGGCCGACGTAGACGGCAATGCCGGCAAAGCTCAGCCATTGACCGGAGGCACCCAGCGTCTGCAAATGAAGCGGCCAGAAAGGCCCGCTCATTTCCATCGCGCCCATGGACACCAGCTGGATCACAAAAAGCGTGTGGATCAAATAAGCGCTGCGTCCAGGAACGAAAGCCTCCTTCATCACCACTCAGCTCCCGTCCTTTGCGAGCGGGTTGGGCAAATGGTGTTGCAAACGGTAGTCGGAATACCGCAGCAGGTGCATTCGAAGCACCGACCGCGTCGGCCATGGGTGTTCGAGAAACTCGGTCCGCTCGGTCTGCCAGAGTTCGGGTGAAACGCGGTCGGCCAAAGCGTCGAATGTCGCTTGCGTTTCCTCACGCAGGATGTCCCAGAGGCGCGAGGGGCCAAGCCCGTATTCGGAGGTCAGCATCAGGGCGATTTCGTGAAGATGGCACACAAAACATGCGTCAAGAACAAAGGTGCGGACTGGTTCTATGTCGTCAGAAAAAACCGTTGGGAGAATACCCGGGTAAACATAGGGCTTGAGTTCGTATCCGCGCCCCGAAAGCAACGGTGCGTAGGTCCGGCCGTCGCCGAAGTCACGTATCAACAGGCTCCTGGGCGAACCGTCCGCAGCAAACAGCACCGAGGTGTTTTGCTGATGCGCCTCAAGCCCGATTCCGTATAGCAGATAGATACCGATCACGGGGCGTGTGACGACGCGTGCGTACTGCCGGAAGTAAGCCTCCACCGTCGAGGCCGCAGGTTTGGCGCCATTGCGCTCAATGAGCTCGGTGAGAAGCGGTCTGCCGCTAACAGGCGAGGAAGTGAACAAGGCGGCCACAGTGATGGGTAGCAGCCCGTCCGACCGCTCAAAGGCCTCTTTGCCTGACCGATAAGCCACTGACAGGTGGCGGCCCGGCCTGTCTTCCTGCTTCACGGCATGCCGGTAATGAAACGCGACCTCCTCGGGAAAGATCGACAGTGTTTGGTCAAACCCGTTTTCTTCGGCCAGTATCTTCTGGATGACGGTGCTGATGCGCGGTCCCATGTGAATCGATTTGGCCTGCAGGCTGCGCTGTTCGCTGGTCAGCCACAGGGCAACTGGCAGCTTGATGAAGGGCGCGGGCAGGCGCGGCATCATGGTGCGAAATGACATCGTCGGGAGGGTTTCGATGTCGGGCCCGTCCGTGATCAACACCCCCTCGGCAATCTCGGCGGCGTATTCTTTTTTTACATAGTGCTCAAGATGCCAGGGATGAAGAGGCAGAGGCAGCCAGTCGGCCTCGTTCATTGCCCTGGCATTGAGCTGTGCCTTCCAGCTGGCCCACACGCCCGGGAAGTTGGCGGCAAACCAGTCATGGTAAGAAAGCACATGCGGCATGCGTTCCATGTAGGCCATGTCCTTGCGCAATGCGGCGATGCGGACCATGACCCTGGCATCGAACTCGGGCGACAGCAAGGCCACCTCCTCAGCACTAAGGTCTGGCTTGGACTTCCAGGTGGGATAAAACGGATGGCCTTCAAGTGATCCCCATTGGTCCAGAAGGGCAGCCGCATCGCGGGTGCTGGCGTGGCAGTGCAGATAATCGACCAGCCCGCCAGCGCCGGTCGAGTCAATCAGCTGCTTCAGGCGCTTGTTCCACCCCTGCCGATGGGTGCGTGCCAGTGCATCGTTCTGAATGCTGTTGGCCATGTCGGCTTTCAAGCCCTCCACACCGTCATCGCCGGGTGAAAAATCAAAGCAACTCCGCAACAGACCGATCAGTTGGTCCGGCGTTTCGACCGCTGTCCTGGTGCCGCCGGAACCCATCACGGTGATGGTGCCGCGATTGATGAAGGTATCTGCGGGGGCTGCCCACAGGTTCTCAAAAAATACCAGCGCATGTTTATCCCACAAAGGAAACCAGGCCGAGTGGCCCTCTGGCGCGAAGACCAGCAAATTTTTGTCCAATATCTTTTCGGCAAACAGGCACCGGACCACCCGGCGCAAGGCGTTGGTCCTGGAAAATGCCGTCTCGGCACTTTCGCGCGCAGGGTCGGTTGCGAGCCTGGCAGGTGAAACAGCGGGGTGGTGGTTTATAAGATTTCGCATCGGTATCGGTCCGGGTATATGGGTATCAGGCGGGCCAGCGCTCGGGAAAATAATCCAGCGCGGAGCCGCGCAACCCGTTCATATAAGAAACATTCCAGTGGAATATTTCGGCGATGTGCGGCACCGGCACCTTCAGGCGCCCCGCCATGGCAACAAGCAGTGACAGGCCGTACGCCACGTCTTCGTGAAATGCACGGCTTTGCGTGTCAATGGTGTAACCAGCACCGCCCGGCGCGGGCACAAGCGGTGCTTCGATCGCGTCATAGGCCTGGTTGGTGCGCAGCACAGAGAGCATGGAAGCCGGGTCACGTATCTGGTCGCCGTAGGCTTCGATGATTTCCTGCTTCAAGGGTTTGACTGACGACAGGGTGAGCTCCAGGCGCTGTTCGATGGCCTTGCACAACGCTTGACTCTCCTCGTCGCTACGCTCCAGAAAATAGGCGCCCAGCTCGGTGCAATCGGTCCACCAGCAAACCGGAGCGTCGAAAGTCTTGTCATGCCATTGCCCATAGGGGCCGACGAGTCCGTACACCACGGAGCTGTGCATGATCGGGTTTCCCGGGGTCAGCGTGATTTCCAGGTAGTGGCTCAGCAACTCGACGGGAGCTGTGTAGATCCGACCCAGGTGCGCCCGCAACTCATCACGCGCGGCGTCGCTTTCGCGCGCATGCGTTCCGATATAAAGCGTGCTTTTGGGCCCGCCCATTCGGACCGACACGCCCGGTTTAAGGTCGTAGGCCGTGTGGGGAACGTCCTTCATGCCCCAGATCACCGCGTTGGGCTGGCCCTGCAGCGCTTTTTCGGCCAACCAGTCAAAGCCACAAAAACCAGGAATGGCGCCCACGTAGACGGGCCCGGTTGATCGCAGGTGCGGCGCGATTTCGCGCAGTAGGCCTGGTCTGGCGTGCGCCGGCACCGTGATGAGGACGACATCCGCATCGGCGACGACGTCGGCCGGATCTTCCGACACCGCATCGAGGTGTGCCGACAGGAGACTCTGGTCGGGCAGTATCGCGGTGAGCATCTGTCCCTCGCGATGGCGGGCAATCACCTCCCTGCGACGCGTCAGCAGCGAGACCTTGACGCCGGCCATCTGCTTGAACAGCACGGCGTTGAGGTGACCGGTCCGGCCGCCCCCGCAGATGGCCACATGAAGAGGCCGCTGGGTCGCGTCGTCGCCTCCAGCTGCAATGCCTGTCGTCATGCGATGCTCAGCCGCGGTATGGCCTTGGGTGCGTCCTCCGCGTTTTCCTGGGCCAGCCATCCGTCGAGCTGCGCCCAGACCTGCGGATCCAGCAGATCGCGCTCTTTGAGCCATGCTTCGCTGAACACCGTGTGGAGGTACTTCTCTCCGCCATCGGCCACGACCGCAACAACGTTGCCCTTGATCTGGTCGCTGTGAATCAGCTCCAGCGCCTTGTAGATGACGCCACCGGTGGAGCCCCCCACCAGCAGCCCGGTATGGCGGGCAATATAGCGGGCAGTTTCGAAGGCCTGCGAATCGGTGACCTGCACGCCAAGGTCGATGCAACTGTAATCGAGCACAAGTCCTACGGTGTCACCCTGCGGGGTACCCGTTCCGGACTGGTAATAAGGACGGCCGGGATGACCGAAGATGATGGATCCTGCAGGCTCGACCGCGATGGTTTTGGTGTGCGGATTGTGAAGCTTCAACCCGCTTGCAATGCCGGTCATCGAGCCGCCCGTTCCGACGCAACCGACGTAGGCACCCACCGGCCCTTCGACCTGCTCGACGACCTCGCGCACAAAATCGAAGTAGCCACCCGCGTTCGCGACGTTGTCGGACTGGTTCATGAACACGGCGTTGGGAATCTGGCTGGCCAGCTCCGCTGCCAGGCGCTGACGTTCGACAACAGCGACTTCGTCTTCCTTGTAGTTGCCGTCGACATAGCGGATTTCTGCGCCGAGTGCGCGCATCACGGCGATCTTGTCAGGGGCCGCGTGGTGGTCCACCACCGCAATAAACCGCAAACCGAACTCTATGGTGGCGATGGCCAGTCCGATGCCGGTGTTGCCCGAGGAAGACTCCACAACCACCCCGCCGGGCTTGAGGCGCCCGGACTTGAGCGCCGCCACCACCATGTTGCGGGCCATTCGGTCCTTGATGCTGCCGCCCGGATTGTTCTTCTCGATTTTGAGTAGCAGCCTGGAATTTTTCCTGGCGATCGGAAATCCGAGAATCGGCGTGTTGCCGATGAGGTCAGTCACTTTGTTCAATATCATCCAGTTGCTCCCTTGGGTCATCAGGTGAAACATCGAATCCGCCGGCCGCATTGCAATGCACGGCGACCCGGCGGGGCATGGGGTGACGGTGAAACTCGTTCTCCAGCAAATCCATCTGGTAGCCGCCCGTGTTGCCGTAGACCAGCAGGTCTCCGGCGCGAGGGATTCGGTTGAAGCTGATCAACCGATTGGTGAGAACGTCGTCATCCAGGCAGCTATGCCCGGCAATATAGGCACGGAAGAATGAAGGCGGGTTGGCGGTTTCATCAACGGCCGCTGCGGCTGATACAGGAACCAGGATGGGGTCCTGCAGAAATTCGGAGGTGAACCAGGTTTCGCAGGCGCTGAAGCTGCTGCCTTCGACAAATATCACGTGCCCATCCGCCAGCGGCTTGACGCGGGTCACTCTGAAAACAGAAATGGCCGCCTGGTCCGCGAGGCTGCGCCCCGGCTCGATGGCGAGCGTGAGGTCTTCCGCCTTGAGGTACCCGGCGATCGACAGGCCGCCGCGACTGGGTGCTTCGAGGAAGCGGTCCAGCCATTGGCAGGCATCAAGCCTGCCGCCGTAGGGATAAAACGCGTCAGGAACCCGCGCGTTGCGGTAATGGCTGCTGTTTTGCGCGTGCAGGAACGCCTCATAGTCGTCGCTGTCCACGTACTGGATCGGCATGCCTCCACCAATATCGATGATCTGCGGCTTGAGCCCGAGTGCGCGCGCCGCCTCCACATGCGGGATGAGCTCGCGCAGTGCCTGCGCGCGGGTTTCATGCGCATAGCCACCGAGGTGGAAGTGGAAGCCTTCAAAGGCCAGCCGGGCACCGTCCTGTGAGAGCTGCCGCAAGCAATGCAACAACTCATCCGGCCCCATGCCAAACCGGCTGGCGCGCGACAGGGCGGGCCGATAGCGAAGAAGAACTCTTGCTTTCTGCGAGTGCTCGCTTTCGCGAAGGCACGCTCTCAGGCCCTGCAATTCTTCGGCAGAATCGATGGAGATCAAGGCATTGCCGGCAACCAGTTCGGCGTGAAACGCCCGGGTCTTTGCGGGACCCGTAGCGCACAGATTCCGGGGATCCGCGCCGGCGCTGACGGCATCCCGCCATTCGTGAATGCTGGAGACATCGACGCCTGCACCCGCGCCGACGGCAGCGCAAACAAGCGCCTGCGATTTGTTGACTTTCGCGCCATAGAAAATCAGATGGCGCAAACCATGCGCGTTCAGTACCGCCCGGAATGCCTCGACGTTGCGTGTGAGGTTGTCCGGCCACACCAGGTGCAGCGGGGAGCCGTATTGCGCCACCATCTCCGCAAGAAACGCCGGCTTCTCTTCAATCAGACGGGCAATCGTTGCCTCAAGGACCGGTTTGAGTGGCTGAGCCAGCCGCTCTGGCACATGCGTGCGATGCGCAACGCCGGCTTGGGCGAACAGTAGCTTGCTTTGCACAGTCAGCCTCGCTGTTTGACTTGGTCAGGCAATCAGAAATCCACCGCGGCGGAGACCAGCAGCGTGCGCGGTGCGCCCTGAACAAAGGCGCCGTAAGAAGCGACACCCGACCAGTAGGCCTTGTTGAACGCGTTTTGCAGGCTGGCGCGGAAAACAGTCTGCTTTCCGGCGACCTTGGTGGTGTAGCGCGCACCCAGGTCAAAGCGCGTCCAGGCCGGAAGCTCTTGCGTATTGGCCTGGTTGACGTTCTGCTCACCGGTGTAGAACGCGCTCGCCGTCAGCGTGAGCCCGCCGATCCAGGAGGTGTCCCACTCCGCGCCCACGTTGGCCTGCACCGAAGGCACCCCAACCGGCGTCTTGCCCAAGGTGGCGGCGTTGTTGGTCTGGCTCAACTTGGCGTCCATCAGCGTGACACCGCCGAGCAACCTCAGGCTTGGCGAAGCTTGACCAAACACATTGAACTCCAGGCCACGGTTGCGTTGCTCGGCATCCACTGCGAAGACGTTTCCGGTCAGCTGGCCACTGGGCTTTTCGATCTGAAACAGGCTTGCCGTGGTGACCAGCGAGCCATGGTCGAACTTCACGCCCACCTCGGTTTGTTTGGATTTATAGGGCGCAAAAATCTCTCCGGCGTTGGAAGCCGTGAGCGGCGCCACATCACCTTTGCTCAGGCCTTCGATGTAGTTGGCGTAGAGCGAAACGTTTTTCCAGGGCTTGACGACCAGGCCCAGCAAGGGAGTGACTGCGCTCTTGTCATAGGACGATGTGAGCGCGCTGGTGACCGGATCGAAGTTGTCTGATTTGACCCGTTGCTGGCGCGCGCCGATGGTGAGCAACACACGCTCGTCCAGCATCGAGAGGGTATCGGTCAACGCCGCACCGCTTAACGTCGTTTCGGAAATCTTCGAAACCTGGGTTGGTGCGGCGACAGATTGCTCGGCACGCGCAATCGGCGAGTAGATATTGGAAAGCACCGCTACGCCGTTGGTGGAGCCGCGGTTCAGTCGGTCCTGGTAAGTGCTGACCTGGAATGTCACCGCATGCTGGACGGCTGCCGTATTGAAGCGGGCGCGCAAGCCAGTGTCGGCCGTTACCCGGTCGATGTCGAACTTGAAGTAGGCTGGCACCGTAGTGGTGTCGCCTGCGGCATTAAGAATGGTGGGCGTGCCGAAGAGGCGTGCTGCCGTCGTGTGTGCGCCGCCAACGTTCGCGAACAGCGAAACCTTGTCGTTGAGCTCGTACTCTGCGCGAAGCAGGGCCGACTGGTCTTCAACCTTGGACCACTCCCATGACTGCGTGACGTTGCGCTTGCCATCAGGCGCCGTGGGCACCACCCCTGCGGTAGGCACCAGGAACGGCCGCGACGGTGCGTCAAAACGCTCGACCTGGCTGATGAGATCGAGCGAAGCGGAAAGGCGTTCGCCTTGAAAATCAAGCGAAGCCGCACCCACGGTGGCTTTTCGCGCCTGCCGATCCACCGCAGTGTCACCCTGTTGATGGCCGGCATTGACGCGCAAACCGAGCTGGCGATCCACGCCAAAGCGGCGACTCACATCAAGATGGCCACCGGCCTGAGAGCCGGAGGCGTAGTCGGCCGTGAAACGGGTCAGGTCTGTTTTGAGCGCCCGCTTCGGCACCACGTTGACGACGCCTCCGATGCCGCTGTTGGGAGACATGCCATACAGCAGGGCTGCCGGCCCCTTGACGACCTCGACGCGCTCTATGTAGTCCGTGAAAAGCCGGTAGTTGGGCGCAACACCATACTGCCCGTCAAATGCGATCTCACCCAGGTTACCCTCGCCGATCGGAAAGCCTCGAATAAAGAATGCATCCAGCAGACCGCCAGCCTGACCTGTTGAGCGTATGGACGAATCAGACGCCAGCACATCCGCGACCGTGGCCGCCTGCCGGTCCTGGATCATTTGTGCGGTATAGCTGCTGACACTGAACGGCGTTTTCATGGTGTCGGTATTGCCCAGCACGCCGAGCCGCGCGCCGCGCGCCACTTGACCACCGGCATAAGGCGTGGGGAGCCCCGATGTCCGCTCCCCGCTCACCGTGACCTCGGAAAGCGTCCCGGCGCCTTCGGCCTTCACATTTTCAGCAGGCGCCGCCGTGACTGCGGGCGCCTGTGCATGCGCCTCGCCAAGGACGCTGATCCCGATAAGTCCCATCACCGTCATGACCCTGACCGAGGCCAACGGATACACAAGACGGGTTGGCGGTGTCCGCAGAAAGCGGCAGGCAAAACTGGGAAGACGGGGGGAATACCCGATGAGCATGATGCGCATGTCCTTTTTTTTGTTCGAGATAAAGAAAAGAGAAAAAGAGAGGAAGACAGAAAACGGAGTGGCTCAAAAACCAATCGTCGCATCTTAATTCAAATGAGAATGATTTGCACTACCATTTTTAATTAATGGAATTTTTGTTACTTCTCATGGCATCCCGAGATGGCGCTAAAACAGGACACCATGCACGCTGATTACTGGCGCGGTTGCACGGGCGACTGGACTTTACGAAGGAACTGGATCGGCTGCGTCACATGACGCCGGAACGGCAGCCACTACAACGCGCTAAACGTGAGAGACAAGCCGCATGGATGCCACAACAGGCCGTGCGGAAGACGGCCTACGCGCGCGCTAGCGATCAAGGTCGCCAAGCCAAGCGAACGCACGGATTCGAAGCAAAAACAGAGCGCGGAAAATGAAAAAGGGTTAGCAGATCGTTATCTGCTAACCCTCATCAATTTTGGCGGAGTGGACGGGACTCGAACCCGCGACCCCCGGCGTGACAGGCCGGT
>NZ_JBDTPB010000101.1:0-23275 GCF_039932935.1 Polaromonas sp. | reverse complement strand
CGTTAGACGGCATGTCATGAAAACAATCGCCTTGATGTTTGTAACAGCCCTGTCAGCCACCACTTTCTGTGCTGGGTGTCAGGCCGCAAGCGATCCAGTGAATGTTTGTGAGATCGGGCCTCTCATCAAGCAGTACGGTGGCACGGAGTGGTACGTATACAGCTGCAGTGATGAGCGGTCACTGGTCGTTGTGGCTTCCCCCGCCAATCCTGCTGCGAAGCCATTCGCCTTCATTGTTTCTGAAGAGAAAGGCGTACAACAACTCAATGGTGGTGGAGAGAGAAAGGGGACTGTTGAGGCCACCTACAACGAACTGAAAGCCCTAAAATCTGCGCAGATCGCGACTCTCGCCGCTGACGCTAAAAGCAGATGCGCGCGAATGCAAAGAAGAAACGGTAGTGCCTCGCAAGCCGCACTGCGGATGCGAGGTGCCGCGTGTGCCTTTACGGAGCGCAAAGAACCGTGGCAGCGCTTGCGGCATTTGAACGCCTCGGCGCTGCGTTAAAAAACGACGCACAGGCCTCAGCATCAGCAGGCATGGCAGCAGCCAGTGCGGGCTGATTCAAACCTTAGACCTCAATGACAAAGTATCCTTGGTCCATCATCATCCGGCTGATCGCATTCTTTGCGCCTCTCTTCTTGTTGCATTGGTACGCTAAAAATGCGTTCGCATACGCAAAAACACAGGAGCATCACGGGGATACAGGCCTGGGAATCGCCATCCTGCTTGGATTGACTTCCCTTGTGATGCTGGTGGGGTTCTTTGTCGACATCGTCATCCAGATTAGAAGAAAACGGATGCTAAATGTCCTCGCCGATGTTTTTATCCTGTCCCTGCTACTCATGCCGTTTGGCTGGTTCGCATGCAACTGGTATGGCGGCCACGACACCTCTATCTGCGCAGTTCCTGTCGACCTGTTTAGCCGCTTCCTTGACTGGCTAAACCAATGAGGTCTAACAATTCATTCAAGCCGATGCCGCTTCGTGGCAGGGCTTAATTCAGACGTTAGGCCCCAGAAAGCCCGTTACCGGAGAGAGCGATGATCAAGAACGTTGGTGGAACCGAAATCAAGCCGAAGCATCGTGCGTCATGCCACTGCGGGGCAGTCGTTCTCGAACTCCACCTGCCGGAGGGAATCGTCGATCGGAGGCGCTGTGATTGTTCAATCTGCAGGAGAAAAGGTGCCGTCGTTGCGTCGATTCCACTTTCAGGAATCCGAATCCTTCAAGGCGAATCCGCGCTCAAGCTCTATCAGTTCAATACGAAAACCGAGAAGCACTACTTTTGCTCCCATTGCGGCATCTACACTCACCATCGGCGCCGGTCCAACCCAGACCAGTATGGGTACAACCTTGGTTGTTTGGACGGCGTCAATCCGTTCGACCTTGGTCCGGTTCCTACGAATGACGGTGTCAACTATCCTGCCGACCGCAAGGTATGAGTTACTGCCACTTTGTCTCGTTCCGAATGGGCCTTAACCTTCTATCGAGAGGGGTCGCAAGCGGGCTTCGCTCACTTGCGGCCGCTCCTTATGTCAAACATTAGGCGCTCACGAACGAACATGCGAATTGAGCACCTGATAGATTGCCAGGATCACCTAGAGAAGGTCGCCGACTGGCAGCAAGTCGAGTTCGGCTATCTCAATCCGTCTGTATCTGTTGAGCAGCGCCAAAGTCGGCTACGAGACTCTCTCCAAAGAGCAGGCCTTCCGCTAACCATCGTTGCTATCTCAGAAGATGGTCAGCCCATGGGGGCTGCAAGCGTTCTGCCGAAGACCATCACCCACGCACATCTAACACCGTGGCTATCCGCTGTGGTGGTTTCTCCAGAGTTTCGCGGCAAGGGCATTGCATCGGCGCTTTCGCTCAGAGCGGTTGCGGAGGCAGAGCGTCTAGGCTTCAAGACGCTCAATCTATTCACACCTCATAACGAGTCGCTGTACAGGCGGATAGGCTGGGAAACCGTCGAAAGGTCCAATCACAATGGTCTTCCTATCGCCATCATGTGCAGGTCAACAAGCGTCTAGCCCATCCATCGAGAGGACGTCACCCGGCAAGCCGGCCGCCGCTTCTCATGCAAACCTTAGGCGTCAGAAGGAGTTTATTGTTAAGCCCAGCCTCGCCCTTCGACGCCGCTCAGTTCGGCAACGCGTGAGCATAGAATTTCGCCTTTGACGGAGAGGACTCATGGCGGCTTTGGATGTGGGACCATTTTTTCATGGCACGAAAGCAGACTTGCGGGTGGGCGACCTACTCACAGCAGGATTCAGCTCAAACTACCGTCCCGGCGTAGTGATGAACCATATCTATTTCACAAGCTTGCCTAAAGGTGCTGGGCTCGCGGCGGAAATAGCCAAAGGCAACGGTAGGCCTCGCGTCTACATTGTCGAACCCGTCGGCAGCTTCGAGAACGACCCGAACGTCACGGACAAGAAGTTTCCCGGCAACCCCACTCGATCTTATCGAAGCGCAGAACCGCTCAGAGTACTCGGCGAACTCGAAGAATGGGAACCTTACGACTCGGAATTCATACGGATACTTCGAGGCCGGGTCGAAGCAGGCATGGGTGAAATCATCAATTGAGAGCAATAATTCTTCCATGAAAATCTGGTGCACGCTGACGCCCAACCCTCTCTTCACGCGGACTGGCCTACGGCAGTTCGCTTAAGTCGAACGCTGGAGCAGCATGCGAGAAAAGCGCCACTTTTCGCAATCCGGATCGAGAACCGCTACGCAGAGCGGAGGTGCAAGTCAATGAGCAGAGTGTTTGCCGTCATCTATGTTGCTGCGGTTCTTGGACTAGTCGTTGCAGCAGCTTCCATTTGGCGGCTCAGTTGCGGGAGCTTCGGGTGCATGGGCATCGGCGTTGCGTGGTTCGCATGGGTCGCCATCTTCGTTCCCGTTTTAGTCACCGGTGTGGTCCTTCGGCCGCGGCCATCGCTTGGCATCGCGTTGCGCAAAATCACGCGTGTGGCTGTCTGGCTTCAGATAGCTACAGGGGCCATCTTGCTAGCAGTCTGGTCGGTCAAGAATGCAACCTAGCCCTCCAATCGAGAAGACGTCACCCGGCAAGCGGGGCGCTGCCTCTCACCTCAAACGTCAGGCGTCAGAGAATCAAATGCAATCACCCGTGATCGTCGCCCTTGATTTCGAGTCGGCAGCGGAGGCACTGGACCTTGTTCATCGACTGGGTCCTGCCTCCGACCATTACAAGGTAGGACTCCAACTCCTTACTGAGGCGGGGCCAGATCTCATTCGAAGTCTCGAGGCAATCGGCAAGCACGTGTTCCTTGATCTAAAGCTCCATGAGATACCAGCCTCGGTAGCTGGCGGGGTCAAAGCTGCGGGCAAGCTCGGAGCATCAATGGTCACTGTGCACGCATCGGGAGGATCGGCTGTGTTACGTGCCGCAACGGCGGCCGCGGCACCGTTCCCTAAGCTCAGGGTTCTTGCGCTGACTGTCATCACTAGCCTCGCTGACCAAGACCTGCCAGAGATCGGGCTCGCCCCATCGGTACTCGACCAGGTGAAGCGTCTTGCATTGTTAGCTGCGTCATGCGGTTGTCATGGCGTTGTAGCCTCGGCACACGAGGCTACGGTTCTCAGATCGTTGCTTCCTGTGGGCTCTTTGATCGTTACCCCCGGAGTCCAACTCGTTGAGGCCGCCTCTGCCGACCACGCGCGCATTGCAACGCCTCGGATGGCCGCGCAGGCTGGTGCTACTCACGTCGTCGTCGGTCGCGCGGTCACCGCCGCGGCCGATCCCGTTGCCGCATTCGGTATGGCTGTTGCCTCATTCCGCCATGACGCCTGACTCTTCCTTCAGCGGACCCGCCCACAGCGGTCCGCTTAGGTCAAACGTCAGGCAATTCCCGTGAGAGTCACGCTCGATGCATACAAAGTGTGGGAGTTCATCTCGTACGCCTGGACCGAGATCGGAATCGGAGAGGAGGAAAGTCTTTCCCTGGCGCGTGAAGCCCGGATCACGGTAGAGGATCTGCCGCAAGTGGATCGAATCTTCTTCAGAGACGTTTGCGCTTCGTTTGCCGTAGATTCATTTCTTATTTTCCCTCTCATGCTATGGGTGATCATGCCTGACTGGGGGTACTCGGAAGCCTATCTACGAAAGCGCATGAGTAATTGGTATGAAAAACCGTACTGGTGCCATTTTCTCAATCCATTGCGTATTCTTGGCTATCCCGTTGCGCTACTCATCGCTCCCGGTTACCGCTCAAGGTTGCGTAAGGCAGTGCATGCAAACGCAAGCGCCTAACCCTCGGCCTAGAGGCTAAGCCCAATAGCGGGCCGCGCTACATCGCCGCGTTACTCCGGACTCCGCGCGGCTTACCGTCGGCCCCTTTCCTCGAGCGATGGCAACGACCACCGCTTCTTTGGTTTTAAAGCTCGATCAAGGCGGCAGCTCCTGCAGCGCCAGCCGGCTCTCGAAGCGCCGTGGCTGGCCCGTCACTGGGTCAATGAACGCAATTGATTTCGCCAGCAGCTGCAGCGGAAAGCGGTAGTCGTCGTCGGGTGTCACTTCGACCGGCGGGTACATGCGGTCATTGCGCAGCGGCAGGCCCAACGCATTCATATGCACCCGCAGCTGGTGCTTTTTGCCCGTTACGGGGCTGAGTGCGTAGAGCGCATGCTCGCCGCTTACTCTGATGACTTCCACCCGCGTTTCGCTGTTCGGCTTGCCGGCCACCTCACGCTGCCGGAAGAAGGGCTCGTCTTCAACGATGCGGCTTTCGCGCGTGAGGGGAAAGCCGATGTCGCCGCGCCACGGAGCCACCGCTTCGTAATGCTTGGTGACTTCATGCCGGCGGAACAACGACTGGTAGGCGTCGCGTTCGGCCGGGTTGACCGAAAACAACACAAGGCCCGCGGTCTCGCGGTCGATGCGGTGGATGGGCACCAAGCCGTCGATGCCGAGCCTGTTTTTCAGACGCACGAGCAGTGTCTCTTGCAAGTAGTGGCCCGAGGGCGTGACGGGCAAAAAATGCGGCTTGTCGGCGACTACCAGGTGGTCGTCCTGGAACAGCACGGTTTCTTCAAACGGAATGCGCGGCTCTTCGTTCAGTGCGCGGTAGTAGTACACGCGCATGTGGCCCCGATAAGGCCGTTCGGCTGTGACCGCTTCGCCGAACTCGTCCACCACCAGGCCGTCCTTAATGCGCTGCAGCCATACTTCGCGCGCTATGGCAGGGAATCGTTTTACCAGGAAGTCAGTGATGGTGGGCCAGCTACCGGCCGGCAGCCCGACGCAGCTGGGGCTGATGCCGGCCCGCGTGGGCAAGCCATGCAGCCCGAGCTTCGGCGTTTTGCTCACGCCCGCGCGGCCGGAAGATCAGGCACGGACAAACACGACGTCCCAGACGCCGTGCCCCAGCTTGATGCCGCGGTTTTCGAATTTGGTCAGTGGGCGGTAGGCCGGCTTGGGGGCATAGCCGCCGGTGCCGCTATCTACGGTGTTTTTCAGCAATGGCTCGGCGCTTAGCACTTCCAGGATCTGCTCGGCATAGGGCTGCCAGTCGGTGGCGCAGTGCAGGTAGCCGCCGGGCTTCAGGCGTGCGGCCAGCTTGGTGATCAGCGGCGGCTGGATCAGGCGGCGCTTGTTGTGCTTTTTCTTGTGCCAGGGGTCAGGGAAAAAGATGTGCGCGCCATCGAGACTGGCTTTCGGAAGCATGTCGTCAATCACTTCGACAGCGTCATGCTGCAGGATGCGGATGTTGTGCAGGTTCTGCTCGTCGATGCGCTTGAGCAGGGCGCCCACGCCCGGCGTGTGCACCTCGCAGCAGATAAAGTTTTTCTCGGGCATCAGTGCGGCGATGTGCGCCGTGGCCTCGCCCATGCCAAACCCTATTTCAAGGATGGTGGGCGCGCTGCGGTCAAAGGTTTTTTCAAAGTCGAGTGGCGCATCGGCATACGGCAGCAAGAACTTCGGACCCACGTCGGCAAAGGCTTTGGCCTGGCCCGCGGTGGTGCGGCCGGTACGGCGCACAAAGCTGCGGATGTTGTGGGGTGGGTGGGTGTCGTCGGGCGCGCCGCCGGGTGCGGCAGGCGGTACAGGGGGGAGGGTTTCAATCACCCGGCAATTTTAGTCGCCCAGAGCGGTACGGCTAGTTGCAGCCAGACTGCGGGTGTCTGTGCGCTGGCCAGGCTCTCAAACTCCAGGCCCAGCGTGTTGCCCGCCTGGGCCAGCAGCGCCAGCGGATGGGCTGTGTCCAGCGGTTGGGCACCGTTCTGTTTCGACAGTTTCTCGCCGTTTACGCCCAGCACCAGGGAGGTGTGCAGGTAGCGCGGCAGCGGCAAGCCGAGCGCGCGCTGCAGCAGGATCTGCCGGGCGGTGTTGTCGGCCAGGTCTTCGCCGCGCACGATGTCCGTGATGCCTTGGGCTGCGTCGTCCACCACCACGGCCAACTGGTAGGCCCAGAAGCCGTCGGCCCGCTTCAGGACAAAGTCGCCCACCTCGCGGCCCACGTCCTGCGCCTGCGCACCCAGCCGGCGGTCATGCCAGGTCACTTCTGCCTGCTCGCTGATGGTTGTGGAAGTTGCTACTAAATTAATAGCTGCTTGCGCTCGTCCTGATTGGGCTGGAGGGGTATTTGACGCATGATTTTGAACGAGGAACCGCCATGCGCGTGCAGCGCGGCCGTGCAGCCCGTTGCGGCAGGTGCCGGGGTAAACCAGCTCGCCATGGCGTTCCCGTGCCTGCCCGGATGCGGCCAGCGCCCGCGCAATGTCTTGGCGCGTGCAGGCGCAAGGGTAGGCCAGTCCGCGGGTGACCAGAGCGTCCAGCGCATCCTGATACAGGGCGCCTCGTTGCGACTGGTAAACCGGGGGCTCGTCTGGCACCAAACCGCATTGCGCCAGCTGTTCAAGGATGATGCGGTCTGCACCTGGCACGCAGCGCGGGCTGTCTACATCTTCGATGCGCACCAGCCATTGGCCCTGATGCGCCCGGGCGTCCAGCCAGCTGGCCAGGGCGGCTACCAAAGAGCCCGCGTGCAGCGGACCTGTGGGTGAAGGGGCGAATCTACCTTTGTAGCCAGACGCCATAAGCAGAAGGAACTATGAGAAGGCTAACCCAGCGGCCGCCGCGCCCGGGCCGCCCCAAGCAAGGCCAGCCCCCTCGGGGGGGGCAGCGAAGTACGCGGGGCGACAAGTGTGGGGGCTAACAAATTTCGAGGGCCATCTCAAGGCCCGATACAAAACCGTCTTCGACGCGGTGACCCAGGCACCAATCGCCACAGGCGCCAATACGCGATTTGGTATCCCAGGCATGTGTTTTTCCCAGGGGTTGCTGCGTTTGGGCATGGCGCCAGCGGTGCACCGCCGAGTGGGTCGGCTCAGCGCGAATGCCCGTGACCTCGGTGAATGCTTTTAAGAGCTTGGCCTTGACGCGCTCGGCGTCGTCTTCGAGGTGGCGCTCGGACCATTCCGGGCTGGCCTGTACGGTCCAGCGTTCGATCGGGCTGCGCCCGGGCTTGGATGATTCGCGCGCCAGCCAGGCAATGCGGTGGTGGGTGCTGCGCGCTGCATTCCAATGAGGGCCGAGGTGTGCCATGGTGGGCTGCATCGCTTGTGGAAAAGCCAGCATCAGCGTCCAGCAGGGGGCCACAGTGACATCCGACAGTTCAGCCATCAGCGGCTTGGCTTGTTGCGAGCTGAGCAGCAGGGCCTGCGCCTGCGAAGACGGCACCGCCAGAATGACAGTGTCAAAACCCGAATGCACGCGGCTGTCTGCGCCGGGCCCCTCGGTTTGCAGTTGCCACTCCCCGGCATGCAGCTTGTCGGGTTCGATCCGCGTGACCTCGGTTTCAAGCGCGAGCTGGCCCGCAGCGGCCAAAGGTTGGGCCCATTGCCGGACCAGTGCGTTCATGCCGGGTGTGGCGACCCAGTGGGCTTCCTTGGGCGGCAGCGCCGAAGCCACGACACGGCCCAGTTCATCGAGGATGCGCACGGTGTTGGCGCTCCAGGGCCGAACCAGCCCGGTGGCGGTGGCCAGGGCTTTCTCAAAACGCGCATCCCGTACCGTGAAATATTGTGTGCCGTGGTCAAAACCGCCGAATTCGCTTTCGCGTGTGGCCATCCGGCCACCAGCGCCCCGGCTTTTTTCAAACACCGTGACGCGGTGTCCGGCCTGCGCCAGGGTGCGGGCGCAGGCAATGCCCGCAATGCCTGCACCTATCACGGCAATACGGCGCGGGGCCGCGGATTCAGGGGAGGGGATGCTGGATTTTTTTGTCATGCTTTTTGAAGTTTGTGCGGTTTGACGAATGGGCGTGCTGCGGATCATTCAAGCGGTTTGCATTGTCCCGGCGTTTGTCATCACATCTCAACCATAAACGAAAACTCAACAGGTTCTAAGCGCACTCTACACGCAGCTGCGTCCCATGCGCAGTTATTGCGCGCCACTACGGGTTTTCATGCAGACTGGTCGCGCTCCAGCAGGGCTTTTCGTGTGGCGGGATTTTCCAGTTGCTTCAGCCACCACTGCAGCGCGCGCCCGCCATTGGCGTCCGCGGCGCGCAGCCATGCATAGCTCATGGGCACAAGCCGCGGCGGGCGCTGCATTTTTTTCTCGACCAGCCTGCCTGTTGCGACATGCGGACACGCAAGGTATTCGGGCAGGAAGCCGCCGCCCAGGCCACGCAGCTGGGCGTGCAGTTTTTCCTGCATGCCCGGCACCGTAAAAATATCCTGGCCGCCCAGCAGGCCTACGGTAACACCGCTGCCGCGTTGCACCGAGTCCGCCACCGCCACGGCGCGGTGTGGCATCAGCATCGCGTCGGTCACGGGCTCGGGGGCGGCTGCCAACGGATGGTGCGGCGCCACGACGTAGATGAAATGGATGCTGCCCAGCGGTTTGTGTTGCACCGATGTGTTGGCCGCAGCCTCAATTGCAACCCCGATGGCCAGGTCGGCCTGGCCGGAAGTGAGCGCTTCCAGGGTGCCCGACAGTGCCTCTTCGCGGATCCGCAGCCGCGTGGGCGGGTTCAGTGCAAAAAACGCCTCGCACAGCTCCATCACCGTCGTGCGCGAGATCACGCTGTCCACCGCCAGTGTGAGTTGCGGCTCCCAGCCGGTGGCAACACGCTTGACGCGGTTGGCCACCGCATCAAGCTCGGTGAGCAGCCGGTTGCCTTCGCGCAAAAGCTCCTTGCCAGCTTCCGTCAGCCTGGCCTGCCGCGAAGAGCGGTCAAACAGCAGCACATCGAGCGCGTCTTCCAGCTGGCGAATGCGGTAGGTCAGGGCACTGGGAACCAGGCCCAGCTCGCGTGCGGCGGCAGCCATGCTGCCAGCGCGGTGCACGGCGCCCACCAGGCTGATGCTCTCGGGGGTGAGGGCGTCGCGGATCTGGTTATTGATCATTTAGGTAAAAATCATTCAAATAATTTGAATGATGCCATCAAACCGCAGCAATGAAAAGTGGCATGCCCACACCTACATTGGAGTCATTGCAACGCGGTTCAACGCAACCTTGAAAGGAGCACCCCATGATGACTTTAAGAACTTCCAGCGAACGCGGTTATGCCGACCACGGCTGGCTCAAATCTTTCCATTCCTTTTCGTTCGCCGGCTATTTCGATCCGGCCCACATGGGTTTTGGCAACCTGCGCGTCATCAATGAAGACCGCATCGCCGCCGGGCGTGGTTTTGGCACGCATGGCCACAAGGACATGGAAATCATCAGCTATGTGCTGAGCGGTGAGCTTGCACACAAAGACAGCATCGGCAACATCAAAGGCATTCCGCCCGGCGATGTGCAGCGCATGAGCGCAGGCACTGGCGTGCAGCACAGCGAGTTCAACCATGCAGACGGCCAGACCACGCATTTCCTGCAGATCTGGATCGAACCCAACGTGACCGGCATTCCCCCCAGCTATGAGCAAAAAACGTTTGCCGATGCAGAAAAGCGCGGCACTTTGCGCCTGGTGGCGTCGCCCGATGGCAGCCAGGGCTCAGTCCTGATCCATGCCGACGCAAGTCTCTATGCGGGCTTTTTTGACGGTGCGGAAACCGTCACGATGCCGCTCGAGGCGAAACGCAACACCTATGTGTTCCTGGTTCGCGGGCAGCTTGAAGTCAACGGCCAGGTGCTGAAGGCCGGCGACGCCGCCGCGCTGCAATCGGAAGCTGCTTTGCAGTTGGCCCATGGCCAGGACGCAGAAGTGCTGGTGTTTGACCTGGCGCCTTGAGGCGCTGAGCAAAACGCCGTTCAACCCACACCCCGGTGCGAACGCCATGCGCATGAGCGCATGGCGCTTGCCCAGAGTGTTTTTTTCCTCCATCATTTCCCCGTTTACTTTTTATTCATAAGGATTCTTCATGCTTAATTCCCTGCAAAACCCTCTTTCCCTGATTGGCCGCCTGCTCTTGGCACTGCTGTTTGTGCCTGCCGGCTTTGCCAAGATCGCCGGCTTCGCGGGCACAGTGGGCTACATCTCGTCCAAGGGCGTGCCGCTGCCTGAAGTCGCGGCCGCTATCGCCATCGTGGTGGAACTCGGTCTGGGCATTCTTCTGGCCGTGGGCTTCCAGACGCGCTGGGCCGCGCTGGGCATCGCCCTCTTCACAGTCGTTATCACCTGCATCTTCCATGCGTTCTGGACTGACCCTACGCAACAGATGGCCTTCTTCAAGAACATGGCCATCGTCGGCGGTCTGTTCAGCATCGCGGCGTTCGGCGGCGGCGCCTGGAGCGTGGACGCCAAGACCAAAGGCTGATCCACCAACGGGCTGCAGCGAGGCGTTTAACGCTCGGGCTGCAGCCCTTTTGTTTTTCTGGTTTGAAATTTCATCGATCTCCCGCGAAAGAGCCCATGCCCAAAATAGTTGTGCTTTACCACTCCGGCTACGGCCATACCCAGCGCATGGCGCAGTCGGTCGCGCAGGGGGCTGAGGCCGAGCTGATGGCGATCGATGCCGACGGCAATTTGCCCGAGGGCGGCTGGGAAACGCTCGATGCTGCTGACGCGATCATCATGGGGTCACCCACCTACATGGGAAACGTCAGTTGGCAGTTCAAGAAGTTTGCCGATGCGTCGTCCAAACCCTGGTACACCCAGGCCTGGAAGGACAAGCTGTTTGCCGGCTTCACCAACAGCGCGGCAGCCAACGGCGACAAGATGTCCACGCTGAATTACCTTTTTACGCTGGCCATGCAGCATGGCGGCATCTGGGTCAGCCAGGGCATGTTGCCCAGCAACAGCAAGGCCGCGCAGCGCAACGATCCCAATTTTCTGGGGTCTTATAGTGGCGCCATTGCGCAGTCGCCTTCCGATGCGGGCGCCGGTGAGATGTTTTCGGGTGACCTGGAAACCGCGCGCAGTTTTGGGCGGCGTGTTGCCGATGTGGCCGCCAGGTTCACGCCGTAGACCAAGCCTATCTTTTTACAGGAATGTTATGACCGTTGAACTCAAGCGTAACTTGCCAGCAGAGCTTGCCCAGCATGTGCGGATCCGTGGCCATGAGCTGATTACTGACGCTGCGCTGGCAGAGGGCGGTGACGATGCCGGGCCTTCCCCCCATGACCTGTATGACGCAGCGCTCGGCGCCTGCAAGGCCGTTACGGTGATGTGGTACGCCCGCAAGAAGGGGATACCCGTCGATGACATACAGACGCGCGTGGAGCGTGACGACTCTCAGGAGCGCAGCGGCGTTTACCGGCTGTCGGCCAAACTCCAGATTAAGGGGGCATTGACGGATGCCCAGTTGCAGGAATTGCACGCCGTTGCGCAGAAATGCCCGGTGCACAAGCTCATGTCCACCGTCACAACGGAAATCACGACAGATGTGGAGCGCATGCCATGAGCGTTGCCCTGAAATTGACCGGGCATCATAAGGACCTGGGCGGCGGCTTCATGGTGCGCCGCCTGCTGCCTTCTGCGCAGCAGCAGTCTGTGGGCCCGTTCATATTTTTTGACCATTTCGGCCCGGTGACCGAGCAGCCGGGCACCGACCATGACGTACGGCCGCATCCCCATATTGGCTTGGCCACGGTGACCTACCTGTTTGAAGGCGCGATGATGCACCGCGACAGCATCGGATCTGCCCAACGCATTGAGCCCGGCGCCATCAACTGGATGACCGCCGGGCGCGGCATTGTGCATTCGGAGCGCGCGCCTGACGACTTGCGCGGCACCGCGTATGTGAACCACGGCCTGCAGCTTTGGGCAGCCCTGCCCAGCGAGTTTGAGGAAACCGCACCCGGCTTTTCACACACGCCCGCAGAAAGCATCCCCGAGGCGTGGGTGGACGGCGCGATGGTGCGCATTTTGGTGGGGGAAGCTTTCGGAAAAACCTCGCCTGTCAAAACCTACTCCCATACCCTGTACCTGGACGTGGCGCTCAAGGCCGGCACGCCCTTTACGCTGCCGCCGCTGGCCGAGCAAATGGCACTGTATGCGGTGGACGGTGACTTGCAGGTCGATGGGCAGTCGCTACCAATGCACACCCTGGCCACACTGAGCGCGGGCGCTGCGGTGCTGCTCGAGGCCAGCGCGCCCACCCGGCTCGTCGTGATCGGTGGCGACGCACTCGATGCGCATCGCTTCATGTGGTGGAATTTCGTGTCCAGCCGCAAGGAGCGTATTGTTCAAGCCAGCGAAGCGTGGGAGGCCCAGTCGATGGGGGAGGTGCCCGGAGAGACCGAATTCATCCCGTTGCCCGAGCGCAAATTCTCCGCCGGCTGAGGTTGCGGCAAAGCTTTTAATCACAGCGCTGCGTTTAAGATCACGCGATGCAAATCTTTACCCTGCTTCCCTGGACCGACTGGATGGCGATGGTCTGGTTTTTTGGGGGCTGGATGGGTTATGCCTGGTTTGCCCGGCACTACGGGGTGAAGCGCCCGTCATTGCTGCGCACCACCAACCGCTATCGGCACCACTGGCTGATTCAGGCCACATCGCGTGACCCGCGCGTGATCGACGGCATCATCACGCAGAACCTTTCCAGCACGCCGGCATTTTTTTCGTCTACCACCATCATTATCATCGGTGGGCTTTTCGCGCTGCTGGGTACCACCGACAAGGCTGCCGAGCTGGTGCGCGAAATTCCGTTCGCCGTGCGCACCTCGGTGCTGATTTTTGATCTGAAAGTGCTGCTGATGGTGGCGGTGTTTGTCTATGCGTTTTTCCGCTTCAGCTGGTCGATGCGGCAGTACACCTTTGTCGCCCTGCTCATCGGCTCCCTGCCTTCGCCGCAGGAGTTTGAGGTGGGGAAGTTTGACCGTGAAGTGTTTGCCACGCGCGCCAGCCGCATGGTGGGCCTGGCGGCAGAAACCTTCAACGATGGACTGCGCGGCTACTACTTCAGCTTTGCCATCATGGCCTGGTTTTTTTCCACCTTTGCGTTTGTACTGGCCACCGCCGTGGTGGTGCTGATTTTGTACAACCGCGAGTTCAACTCGGACGTGCTGGACGTCCTGCGCGAGTAGGGATTGCCCGCGATGTCGCTGGATAGCGCCAGGGTGGCGCTTCTCGACGGCAACGGCGTACCCAGGGGAACGGACTTCGACAGACTCGGCCTTCCTACACATACCTCAAGAGAATCTCTGCGAGCGCTTCGGGGGCCAGCCGCGGAACGTCGTGTGCGCAGTCGAGGCTTTGCGTGGCCCATTCAGGGTCCAGTTGAAGGCGCTCGTATAGTTCAACGAACGGGCTTCCTTCCCAGCCGCAGGCGGCGATGAAGGCTTTGCTGCGGATCTTGCGCCAATTGCCGGTCAACTTGATCGTCTGCAGGAAAGCGGCCATTGGATGGGGACGGCATCGCGTGTCGAGGTGGGCGGGCGGCGCGCAAGTCAAACCGTCCGCCGCCGCACCCGCTATGAAACGCTCCCGATAGTTCGGGGTGGTGAGGGACCAAACGGATGCACCGTTGTCGGGCACATAGGCATCGACGTAAATGATCGCCTTGACGCGCGATGACTCCTTGTCCGCCGCGCCGGTGATGGCCATTCCCCCGTACGAATGACCGACAAGAACGGCACGCGTATCGCGCCCGCGAACCGCATGAGCCACCTCGTTGATATGACTTTCTAGATTGGCTCCATTCGCGGGCTCGTCACCCAGCCCAGAGAGAGTGAGCGCCTGAACCTCGTGGCCTTCACCTGACAGTGCATTGCTGACAGCGTCGAATGCCCAGGCTCCGTGCCAACCACCGGGCACTAAAACGAATCTCGCCATCTTGTTTGTCCTCTCGAATGAGGCTGCGAAGCAGGCGTTAAACCATTGGCTGCGGTACGTTTGAGATGCGCCCAATGCCGCCTGAAAATCGCAATCACATAACCAGTGTTACCTGCCGCTAGTCAAGCGCAAGGTCTCGCGCCAGACGCAATCCGCTGAACTGCCAGCGTGCATCGGGCGGGAAAAAGTTGCGATAGCTGGCGCGGATGTGGCTTTGCGGCGTTGCGCACGAGCCGCCGCGCAGCACAAACTGGTTGCACATGAACTTGCCGTTGTATTCGCCCACCAGGCCTTCCCAGGGCCTGTAGCCGGGGTAGGGGTTGTAATTGGACTGTGTCCACTCCCAGACATCGCCATACATCTGCGCCGGCACGCCATGGCTTTCTTCCTGCTGCGGCAAGGGGTGATATGCCGCTTTTTCCACAAAGTTGCCGTGCGGCGCGGGGCTGGCCGCCACGCTGCGCGCTGCCAGTTCCCATTCAAACTCCGTCGGCAAGCGTGCGCCGGCCCATCGGGCAAAGGCGTCAGCTTCAAAGTAGCTCAGGTGGCAGGCCGGGGTGTTGGGGTCTACGTCAATCAGTCCTTGCAGTGTGAAGTGCTGGTAGCTCCCTTCATCGCCTTGCCAGTACAAGGGGAGGCTGACCTGGTTGGCAACGGCCCAGTCCCAGCCCATTGAAAGCCAGAACTCGGGGCGTTGGTAACCTTTGTCGGCAATGAAGGCCATGAGCTCGCCGTTGGTAGCAGGTCGGCTGGCCAGCTCGAAGGGCGCCACATAGACTTTGTGGCGCGGCGTTTCATTGTCGAAGGCGAATTCACCGTCACGCGCCGCGTCAAAACCGTGGGCTATCAGCCCTGCGTCATGGCGTGTCCAGGTCACCGGCTGCGGATGAATGCCGGCGAGCGGCCAGCGGCTGGCATAGGCGGGACGCGCCGGGTTGAAGGACAGTGCGTGCTTGATGTCTGTGAGCAACAACTCCTGGTGCTGCTGCTCGTGGTGCAGGCCGAGGGTGACCAGTTCGGCCAGGTCCCGCTGCAGGCCGGTATCAGCGCCGGCTTCTACGTGTGCCATCAGCTCCAGCATGCGCTGGTTGACTTGCGCCCGGTAGGCCAACACTTCCTCCAGCGATGGACGGCTGATCAAGCCGCGCCTGGGCCGCGGATACTTGTCGCCCACCCCGTTGTAGTAGCTGTTGAAGAGCACGCGAAAACCGGGGTCAAACGGCGTAAAACCGGGTTCAAAGCGTTCGAGGATAAAGGTCTCAAAAAACCAGGTCAGGTGGGCCAGGTGCCATTTGGCGGGGCTCGCGTCCGGCATGGACTGCAGCTGGCAGTCCTCGGAGCTCAAGGGGCTGATCAGGGCCTCGGTTTGACCCCTGATGGCGATAAAACGCTCGGCCAGCGCAGAGCATCGTTCAGGGGAGGTTTGGGCGCGGGATGGTGAGGATTCTGTGAACATGGTGGCTACCGTGTGAAAGGGCAGGGTAAAGGTTTAGCCCATGGCATGCACATACGCGTTGGAAGGCGTTGGAAGGTTGGAAAGGATCTGGTGACGGTTCGATGCGGCTGGAGGCGTCAATTCAAAGCTTCGCATGGCAACGCGCCTTCAGCTGTCAGACAAAAGCCCGAAAGCTTTGCGGCGGCTACGGGTCTCAGGTTGGGCAAGGGGCCTGGTCACGGGGTTGACCTGAGGTTTCAGCTCGGGGTCTACGGCGCGGCGCTCGTCAAACACGAAACACTCACCGTCGAAATGCGCCCGCCCGCTTTCCTCGAAATATTTGAGGATGCCGCCCTCGAGTTGCCAGACGTTTTCCACGCCGGCCTCACGCATGAAGATGGCCGCTTTTTCACAGCGAATTCCGCCCGTGCAAAAACTCACCACGGTTTTGCCTGCAAGGTCTTGTTTGTGCGCCAGCAGGGCCTCGGGAAATTCGGTGAATTTGCTGATACGCCAGTCCAGGGCATTCCGGAACGTGCCGACGTCGGCTTCGTAGTCATTGCGTGTGTCCAGCATGACCACTGGCCGGCCGCTATCGTCGCAGCCAGCGTCAAGCCAGCGCCGCAGCGTGGCGGCGTCTACGGCCGGTGCACGTCCCTCGGCCGGCTGGATGGCGGGGTGGTTCATGCGGATGATTTCCGGCTTGACTTTCACCAGCAGCTTGCGAAAGGGTTGGGCGCCGGACCAGCTTTGCTTGGTCTGCAGGTCGGCAAAACGCGCATCCAGTTTCAACCATGCCAAAAAATCATGAATATCGCTTGGCGGTCCCGCCAGAAACAGGTTGATTCCCTCTTCTGCCAGCAGCACCGTGCCCTTGATCGTGCGCTGTTCCAGCGCTTGTTCGATGCTGGCCTGCAGCGCCTCGGGCTGTGCCAGCGTGACGAACTTATAGGCTGCAATGTTCAGAATTTGCATGATGCGATGGATTGTAGGCAGGCATTCATGTCAGCGTATGGTGAAGTGGCGCCTAAGCGGGCAGCCCGGGCCCTAAAATGATCCGCATGTTTGTTCATTTGCGCCTTCACACCGAATTTTCAGTCGTCGACGGCACCAACCGCATCGATGAAGTCGTGGCCGCTGCGGCCGCGGACCATCAACCAGCGCTGGCCATCACCGACCTCAGCAACCTGTTCGGAACGGTCAAGTTTTACAAGGAAACCCGCGGCGCTGGCGTCAAGCCGCTCATCGGGGCCGATTTGTGGGTGCAGACGCCCGGCAAGGACGCGGCGGCCCCCGCCGCCCGCTTGCTGCTGCTGGTGCAAAACCGCCAGGGTTACCTGAACCTGTCTGAAATCATCACGCGTGCATGGACCCAAAATGTGGTGCGCGACCAGGCGGTGGTCAAGCTGGAATGGCTGCAGGAACTCAATGAAGGCCTGATTGCCCTGTCAGGGGCGCAAGGCGGGGCCGTGGGTCAGGCCCTGGTGCAGGGCGACAGCGCTCGCGCCGTGGAATGCGCGCTGTATTTGGCCGGGTTGTTCCCGCACCGGTTTTACCTGGAGCTGCAGCGTGCCCAGCGCCCTGACGATGAACGCCATGTGGCGGCCGCTGTCCAGCTGGCGGCGCGGGTCAAGCTGCCGGTGGTGGCCACTCACCCGGTGCAGTTTTTAACCTACGACGATTACGAAGCGCACGAGGCGCGGGTTTGCATTTCAGAAGGCGAAATCCTTGGCAATTCCCGCCGTGTGCGCAAGTTCACGCGGGAGCAATACTTCAAGTCTGCCGCGCAGATGGCGGTACTTTTTGCCGATGTGCCCACCGCCCTTGCCAACACGGTAGAAATTGCCCGGCGTTGCAACCTCACGCTGGAGCTGGGCAAGCCCATGCTGCCCGATTACCCCACGCCGGAAGTCAATGGCGTGCGCATGCCGATTGACGAATACTTTCGCCACGCGTCGTTTGAGGGCCTGGAAGAGCGGCTGGCGCACCTGTACCGCGACGTGGCCGTGCGCGACCAGAAGCGACCCGAGTACGTGGCGCGGCTCGAGTTCGAGATCAACACCATCCTGAAGATGGGGTTCCCGGGCTACTTCCTGATCGTGGGCGACTTCATCAACTGGGCCAAGAACAACGGCTGCCCCGTGGGGCCGGGCCGGGGCTCTGGTGCAGGCTCGCTGGTGGCTTACTCACTCAAGATCACCGACCTGGACCCGCTGCAGTACAACCTGCTGTTCGAGCGCTTCCTGAATCCGGAGCGGGTGTCCATGCCCGACTTCGACATCGACTTTTGCCAGAGCAACCGCGACCGCGTGATCGACTACGTGAAAGACAAGTACGGCAAGGAGGCCGTGAGCCAGATCGTGACCTTCGGCACCATGGCGGCGCGCGCCGCCATCCGCGACGTGGGCCGCGTGCTGGACTTTCCCTACGGTTTTTGCGACGGCATTTCGAAGCTGATCCCCAACAAGCCAGGCCAGCACATCACGATTGAACAAGCCAAGGAACAGGAACCCATTCTTGCCGAGCGCGAGCGCAAGGAAGAAGACGTGCGCACCTTGCTGGAGCTGGCGCAAAAGCTTGAAGGCCTGACGCGCAACGTCGGCATGCACGCCGGCGGTGTGTTGATAGCGCCCAGCAGGCTGACCGATTTCTGCCCGCTCTACGCCCAGCCCGGCAGCAGCTCCGCCGTGAGCCAGTTCGACAAGGACGATGTGGAGGCCATCGGTCTCGTCAAGTTCGACTTTTTGGGTCTGGCGACTTTGACCATCCTGGAAATCGCCAGGGAATTCATCGTCGCGCGCCATCCGGCGCAAAAAGACTTCAAGTTTGAAGACCTACCGCTCAACGACCGAAAAGTTTACGAGCTGTTTGGCCGCGGTCAGACCGAAGCCGTGTTCCAGTTTGAAAGTATCGGCATGCAGCGCATGCTGAAAGACGCCAAGCCGGACCGCCTGGAAGACCTGATCGCCATGAATGCGCTTTACCGGCCTGGGCCGATGGAGCTGATCCCGACCTACATCGCGCGCAAGCAGGGCAAGGAAGTGCCCGAATACCCGGACCCGCGCGTCAAGGCCATCCTGGAAGAGACCTACGGCATCATGGTCTACCAGGAGCAGGTGATGCAGACCGCGCAGATCCTGGGCGGCTATTCGCTGGGCGGCGCTGACTTGCTGCGCCGTGCGATGGGCAAGAAGAAAAAAGAAGAGATGGACGCCCAGCGCGAGGTGTTCCGCAAGGGCGCAGGCGAGGGCGGGCTCAGCCTGGAGAAGGCCGACGAGGTCTTCGACCTGATGGAAAAGTTCGCGGGCTACGGCTTCAACAAGTCGCACTCTGCCGCTTATGCACTGCTGGCGTATCACACCGCCTGGCTCAAGGTGCACTACACCGCCGAATTCTTCGCCGCCAACATGACGGTAGAAATGGACGACACCGACAAGCTCAAGGTCTTGTTCGGCGACGCGCAGAAGATGGGCATCCAGTTTGAATCGCCCGACATCAACCGCGGCGACTATCGCTTCGAACCAATCAGCGCGAGCTCGGTGCGCTACGGCCTGGGGGCCGTCAAAGGCACTGGCCAGCAGGCCATTGCGGCTATCGTTGCGGCGCGAAAAGAAGGCGGCCCTTTCACTTCGCTCTACGATTTTTGTGTGCGGGTGGATCGCAGCCGCCTCAACAAGCGCACGGTGGAAGCGCTGATCAAGGGCGGCGCGTTTGACAACCTGCAGCTCAACCGTGCCTCCCTGTTGGCGTCGGTTGACCGCGCCTTTGAATTCGCCGTGGCGACCGAGGCCAACGCCAACCAGGGCGGGCTGTTCGACATGTCCGACTCGCATGCGGCCAGCACGCAGGAACCGCCCCTGGTCGAGGCCATGCCGTTCGGCATCAAGGCGCGCCTGGTGCAAGAGAAAACGGCCATCGGTTTTTACCTGTCGGGCCACCTGTTTGACGAAGTCGAGACCGAAGTCCGCCAGTTCGCCAAACGCAAAATTGAAGACCTGATCGATTCGCGCGAGCCGCAATTGCTGGCCGCCATCCTCAGCGACCTGCGGGTCATCAACGGCAACCGCGGCAAGCTGATCATCTTCAAGCTCGACGACAAGACCGACGTGCTGGAAGCGTCTGTGGATGAAACGACCTTCAACGCCAACCGCAACCTGCTCAAGGACGATGAGCTGGTGATCGTGCAGGGAACGTTGCAAGGTGCATCGGAGCGCTTCGGGCGCCGCTTCAAGGTCACGCAGGTGTGGGATCTGGAAACCGCCCGCTGCAAATTCGGCAAGTACCTGCGTGTGGCGGTGAACGGCACGGCGCCGGATATCTCCAGGCTAGTCAGGGACTTCCCGCCGCGCCGCGAGATGTCAGACCAGGGGGAGCTCAGCCGTGGCCTGCCGGTGCGTTTGAGCCTCAGGCGGCAGGGTGAGGCGGGTGGCGTGGCCGCGGAGCTTCATTTGGGTGAAGCGGCCAAATTCTTCCCTACCGATGCGGCCCTGGCCAGCTGGATGGCGCAAGCCGACAAAGGCCTGGTACAGATTGTTTATGAGTAAAAAAGGCCTCTAGCCCAATAGGAACGTGCGCAAGCAGCTATTGAATTGATAGCTAATGCCTGGCGCTGTTCTCAGTCTTTGGGTCTGAATTCCAGAATCATGGGCGTCGGAACCCGGCCGTCCACGTCGCGCGGCATGGTGCCCGTGCGGATGATGGCCTTGATCACGGCGGCGTCCCAGGCCTTGTTGCCGCTTGATTTCACCAGGCGCTGGCTGATGACGGTGCCGTCCAGCGTGGTGCGCACTTCCACTTCAGCTGTGGGGTTGCCCGCGATGTCTTCGGTAAAAACGATATTGGGTACGACCTTGGCCCTGACTTTGCCGCCATAGCTCGCTGAAGGGCCGCCGGCTTTGGGCGCCGTGCCTTTGGCGTCGGCGCCGCCAGTGGCACCTGCCAGGCCCATCATGCGGTTAAGCGCATCCTGGCGCTGCTTTTTCGCCGCCGCTTCGGCCAGTTTCTGTTTCTGCTCGTCTTTGGCATCCTGCTTTTGGGCTTCGGCCTTTTTGGCGTCTTCGGCTGCCTTGCGTTTGGCGAGTTCTTCCTTGGTCTTCAGTTCTTTTTCTTTTTTCGCCAGCTGCTCGGCTTTGAGTTTTTCCTGTTTCTGGTTCTCGGCTTCTTTTTTCTGCAGCAGCAGCTTGCGCTTTTTTTCCTGCTCCAGCGCAATGTCGACATTGGGCGCAGGGGGCGGTGGCTTGACTTCCGGCGCTGGAGGCGCGGGTGGACGAGATGGGGGCGGCGGCGCGGTGGGCGTCTCGACGAGCTTGGGCGCCACGGCTTGCGGCACGCTGGACCAGATCTCGGCTTCGAAGGATGCCGCCTTGTCGGTGCGCTTCCAGTTGATGCCCCAGGTGAGCGCCCCCATCAGCAGAAGGTGGGCAAGCAGCGCCAGTCCGAACGCGCGCACCGAACCCGAGTCGCGGGGCGGGCCAAATTCGAGGCGGTCTGCGGCGCTGGGCATGGAGAACTCGGGTCGGCCTGGCGGCTACTTGCCGCCGGTTTGCACCGAAAGACCCACGCGCGACACACCGGCTTTTTGCAGGTTGTCCATGACCTGGACCACGGTCTCGTATTTGATGGATTTGTCGGCGCTGATGACCACGGGCACGGCCTGCGCGGACTCGGCCTTCACGGCCGGCTCCAGTCGCGCAACGTCGGCTGCCACATTGCGCACATTGCTGGGCACGCTGTTGGTCTTGATCTTGATCTGCACGGTCTCATCCTTGCTGATCAGGATCTGCACCGGGTTTTGCGGCTGGCTGGGCGCCTTGCCGACCTTGGGCAGCGCGATCATGCTGGGCGTGATGAGCGGCGCCGTCACCATGAAGATGATGAGCAGCACCAGCATCACGTCGATGAACGGCACCATGTTGATCTCGCTGATGTTGCGGCGGCCCCTGCCGCGTGAGTTCACTGCTGGCATGGGTTGAGGTCCTTGGTCGAAGGCCGGGCGGTCGCCCTAACCAAGCAGGGGCCGCGGACCCGGCCTTGGCCTGTCCTGAGCCTGCCGAAGGGCCGGGCCGCAGGCGCAGCGACCCCTTCGGGGGGAAGCGCATGACACGAAGTGAAAAGCGTGGGGGTCCACATATCTAGTGACCCGAAGGCGATTGGGCGCCCAGGTTGCGCTGCAGGATGTTGGAAAACTCTTCGATGAATGTTTCGAGCCGGTTGGCAACGCGGTCAATGTCGTGCGAGAAGCGGTTGTATGCCACCACAGCCGGGATGGCGGCGAACAGGCCGATGGCGGTGGCGACCAGTGCTTCGGCAATGCCCGGTGCCACTGTGGCCAGTGTGACCTGCTCCAGCGCCGCGAGGCCGGTGAAGGCGTGCATGATGCCCCAGACCGTGCCGAAGAGACCTACGTAGGGCGACACGGAGCCAACGGTGGCCAGAAAGGAAAGATTGGCTTCGATGGCATCCACTTCGCGCTGGTAGCTTGCGCGCATGGCGCGGCGTGCGCCGTCCAGCAGGGTACCGGCGTCGGTGATGCGGCGCTCGCGCAACTTTTGGTATTCGCGCATGCCGCTGGCAAAAATCCGTTCCATCGGCCCTGAATGCTTGGCGTTTTGTGCGGCGCCGGCAAACAAATCGTTGAGGCTGGTGCCCGACCAGAATTCCCGGTCGAATTCGTCATTGAGTTTTTGCACCTTTTTCAGCGCCACGATTTTCCTGAAGATGGCAGCCCAGCTGGCGATGGACACGCCGACCAGCAGCGCCACCACGGCCTGAACGACCCAGCTGGCATTGAGGATCAGGCTGACGATGGAAAGGTCTTGATTCATGTTGTCGCTTTGCTCAAGTTTTTAGGCTGTCAAGAATGGCTGCAGGGATTCGCCTTGGCTGAAGGCTGGCGGCGTCGACCCAGCCGATCCTGATACTTCCTTCGCAAAGCAAGATGGGTGGTTGCCCCTCTTCCTGCTTTGTTTTTTGCTCTGTTTTTAATAGCACCTGCTGGCCAATTATCATGGACGCGCGGCCTGCTTCGACCAGGCTTGCCGTAACAATGAGTTCATCGTCCAGGCGGGCAGAGCGATGGTAGCGGATGCTGGTTTCTGCCACCACAAATATGCCCCCAGTACTTTCCCTCAGACGCTGTTGTTCAACACCCAGTGATCTGAGCCATTCGGTGCGCGAACGTTCAAAAAATTTCAGGTAGTTCGCGTAAAAAACGATGCCACCGGCGTCGGTATCTTCCCAGTAGACCCTCAGAGGCCAGGCGAATGTGACCCCCACGCTTTTCACTTTGTGTAATGCGCGAGGCCTTGCAGGCCGCGGCTCGCGAGACGCTTCGCCTCTGTCGCCCGTCCAAGCCTGCGCAGGCAGGCTTGGAGCCGCGGACTCCAGCCCCTCGGGGGCCGCTGCGCCTGCGGTCTGGCCAAGCCAGTCCCGCGGCCCCTGCTCGGAAGGATCGCCGCCTCCGGTTGGCGTGATCGTCTTCTGGCTAGGCAAGGACCACCTCCAGACGCGTGACGGCTTCTTTCAAGTGCGCCATTGAACTGGCCGTGGAAAAGCGGATGAATTGCTCAGGCGCTGCATGCCCGAAATCACGACCCGGCGTGACGGCCAGGTGGGCGCGCTTCATGAGTTCGAAGGCGAAGTCCCAGCTGCCGCT
>NZ_JBDTPB010000100.1:0-82687 GCF_039932935.1 Polaromonas sp. | reverse complement strand
AAATGCTTGACGGCCGCGTCAAGACGCTACACCCGAAGATCCATGGCGGCCTGCTGGCCCGGCGCGATGTGCCCGAACACGTAGCCGCGTTGAAAACCCACGGCATCGACACCATCGACCTGCTGGTGGTCAATCTGTACCCGTTTGAATCGACAGTCGCCAAACCCGGCTGCACGCTGGAAGACGCGATTGAAAACATCGACATCGGCGGCCCGGCCATGGTGCGCTCTGCCGCTAAAAACTGGAAGGACGTCGGCGTGCTGACCGATGCGTCGCAGTATGCGGGCGTGCTGGCCGAGTTGAAGGCCGACGGCAAACTCACCGACAAGACAAAGTTCGCGTTGTCGGTGGCTGCCTTCAACCGCATCAGCCAGTACGACGGCGCCATCAGCGACTACCTCTCGGGCATCCAGGCCGACGGCAGCCACGGCATGTTCCCCGGCCAGGCCAACGGGCGTTTTGTGAAAGTCCAGGACTTGCGTTACGGCGAAAACTCGCACCAGCAAGCCGCGCTCTACCGCGATGTGTACCCCGCACCCGGTTCACTCGTGACAGCCAAACAATTGCAGGGCAAAGAACTCTCGTACAACAACATCGCCGATGCCGACGCCGCCTGGGAATGCGTCAAGAGCTTCGACCTCATCAAGGACGGCGCCGCCTGCGTGATCGTGAAGCACGCCAACCCCTGCGGTGTGGCCGTGGGCAAGGACGGCCTGGAGGCCTACGGCAAAGCCTTCAAGACCGATCCGACCTCCGCTTTCGGCGGCATCATCGCTCTCAATTGCCCGCTCGACGAGCGCGCTGCGCAGCAGATTTCCAAGCAGTTTGTTGAGGTGCTGATGGCGCCTGCCTTCACACCTGAAGCGCTGGAAGTGTTCAAGACCAAGGTCAACGTGCGTATCCTGCAGATCGACCTGCCATCCGGCGGCGACACGGCCTGGAAGCAGGGCCGTAACCTGATGGACGTCAAGCGCGTGGGCTCCGGCCTGCTGATGCAGACCGCCGACAACCACGAACTGGCCATCGGTGACCTGAAAGTCGTCAGCAAGCTGCAGCCCACCCAGGAGCAGCTTCACGACATGCTGTTCGCCTGGAAGGTCGCGAAGTACGTCAAATCCAACGCCATCATCTTTTGCAAGGACGGCATGACACTGGGCGTCGGCGCGGGCCAGATGAGCCGCATCGATTCGGCGCGCATCGCCTCCATCAAGGCCGCCAACGGCGGGCTGACGCTGCAGGGCTCGGCGGTGGCGAGCGACGCCTTTTTCCCCTTCCGCGATGGCCTCGACGTGGTGGTGGACGCCGGCGCGACCTGCGTGATCCAGCCCGGCGGCAGCATGCGGGACGATGAAGTGATTGCGGCGGCGAATGAGCGCGAAGTGGTCATGGTGCTGACCGGTGTGCGTCATTTCCGGCACTGAGCTGCTTTTTCCAGGTGTTTTTGCCCTCAGCCCAACGGGGCCGGGCGCGAGCAGCTATTAAATTGATAGCACAGGTGTTTTTGTCTCCGTTCGGACTGAGCAGACCGTGGCGAGGATAGTTCCAGCGCGCCCTTTTCCATCCCCCATCCATGAGCGATTTGCTATTGATTTAATAGCTGCTTGCGCTCATCAGTATTGGGCTAGAGCCCGAATGGGCGCATATGGGCGGAACGAGATCGGCTTCAGCCGGCGGCAAAGAATTTCGCCGCCGCCGCGACCGTGGCTTCTATGTCTTCGTCCGTATGTGCCGAACTCACAAAACCCGCTTCGTAGAGTGCCGGTGCGTAATACACGCCGCTGTCCAGCATCGCATGGAAGAAACGGTTGAAGGCCGGGCTGTCTGTCGTCATGACGGTGGCGTAGTTCTGCGGCAACTGGCCGAGCAGGAAAAAACCGAACATGCCGCCTTCGCTGTCGCCGCAAAACGGCACGCCGGCCTTGGAAGCAGCTTGTGTGAGGCCGCTGACCAGGCTGCGTGTGCGTTGGCCTAGCGTGTCGTAAAAACCGGGTTTGGCGATCTCACGCAAAGTCGCCAGGCCGCAAGCGGTGGCTACGGGGTTGCCGGAGAGCGTGCCGGCCTGGTAGACCGGCCCCAGGGGGGCCAGTTGCTCCATCACGGCCCGTGTGCCGCCAAATGCCGCCAGCGGCATGCCGCCGCCTATGACCTTGCCCATGACGGTCATGTCGGGCTTGAAGCCGGGAATGCTTCGGGCATAGACGCTTTGCGCGCCGCCCAGGGCTACGCGAAAGCCGGTCATGACTTCGTCGAACACCAGCAGCGCGCCGTGCTGTGTGCACAGCTCACGGCAGCGCTTCATGAAAGGCACACTGGCGCGCACGAAATTCATGTTGCCGGCAATCGGCTCAATCATCAGGCAGGCGATGTCCTTGCCGTGCAGGGCGAAGGCTTCCTCGAGCTGGGCAATGTGGTTGTATTCCAGCACCAGAGTGTGTTGCACCACTTCAGGCGGCACACCGGCGCTGGTCGGGTTGCCAAAGGTGGCCAGGCCCGAGCCGGCCTTGACCAGCAACGCGTCGGCATGGCCGTGGTAACAGCCTTCAAACTTGATGATCTTGCTGCGCCCCGTGGCGCCGCGGGCCAGCCGGATCGCACTCATGGCCGCTTCGGTGCCGGAACTCACCAGCCGCACCATTTCCAGCGAAGGCACCAGGCGCACAATTTCTTCGGCGAGCTCGACTTCACGCTCGGTTGGCGCGCCATAGGAAAAGCCCTCGAGCACGGCTTTTTGCACGGCTTCGACCACAGCCGGATGGCCGTGGCCCAGGATCATGGGTCCCCAGGAACCGATGTAGTCGATGTAACGTTGGCCGTCCGCGTCCCAGAAGTAGGCACCCTGGGCGCGCTGAATAAAGCGCGGTGTGCCGCCTACCGCCTTGAACGCCCGAACCGGCGAGTTGACCCCGCCGGGGATCAGTTTTTTGGCGCGTTCAAAGAGTGCGTTGTTACGGGAAATTCCGGCGTGGAGGGGCTTAGTGTTTGGTTGTTCCATTGGGGGGCAGGTCAATTTCAGTCTTCAAAACCAGGGCGGCATCATCGCCTGGCTCGGCGTCGGCCGCTTCGTCTTCGGATTCATCCACATCGGCTTGCGCCCAGAACAGGCGGTCGGGCACGATGTTGCCCATGCCCGGGTGAAAGCCGGCATCCAGGCTGTGGTCCAGAAAGGTCAATGCCTCCGAGGTGGCAGCCTGCAGGTCATGGCCATTAGCCAGCAACGCCGAAAGAGCTGCAGACAATGTATCTCCGGCACCGGCAAAGATGGCTTCGAAGCGCTCGAATTTCTCGCTGTACAGCACGGCTTGCGGCGTGGCCAGCACGTTGTCGATAAATTGGTCGGGCAGGGGGATTCCGGTGACCAGCGTATAGGGAACACCCAGGTCTGACGCGGCCTTGGCAATATCCCTTGCGGACGGATTGCGCTCGCCGGACCAGTCGGGCAACAGCCAGCGCCACAGGCTGCTGTGGTTACCGACCAACACTGTGGTTTGCGGCAACATGAGCTCCCGAAAGGCGTCCTGGTAGCTGTCAATTTCGCTTTCGTCCCACCAGGAAAGGTTGGGCATGTACGCGATCAACGGGACGTCGGCATAGTCCGAAGCGATCTCGGCAATCGTGCTGATGTTCTCGGGACTCCCCACAAAACCCACCTTGATCGCGGCCACTGGCATGTCTTCCAGCGCCGAGCGCGCCTGGTCGGTTACCGCTTCTTCATCGAAGGGAAAGTGGTCGAAAATCTCGGCGGTATCGCGTACATAAGCGCCTGTTACAACCGCCAGCGCATGGGCTCCCGCTGAGGTGATTGACGCCAGGTCCGCTGTCAATCCACCCGCGCCGCTGGGGTCATTGGCATTGAAAGTCATGACGCAGGCCGGAGATGCGTCGGTGTCCTCGATTTGGAGTTGTCGGCTGTCCAGTTGAGGATTTTTTGGGTTTGCCATAGCCTGCGATTTTGCCTTGTACGCGAATAAGCAACGCCGCCTCGATACAATTGTTGCATTCTATTCGAAGGCAACTTAAGCTGTGACTCAATCAATGACCTGGATGTGTTTAATTTGTGGGTGGATTTACGACGAAGCCACCGGTGCACCCGAACACGGAATTGCTGCCGGTACGCCATGGGCGCAAGTGCCCATGAACTGGACCTGTCCCGAATGCGGCGCACGCAAGGAAGACTTTGAAATGGTTCAGATTTAAGCGTTAAGGCACTTGCCTGACAATCGCGGGACGGCATTTGCCGGGCCCGCAACATGAGGAGCATAGGCAGTGAGTATTCCCAGTTCCGGACTAAAGGTTTTGGTCATCGACGACAGCAATACCATTCGGCGTAGCGCCGAGATATTCCTGAAGCAGGGCGGGCATGAAGTGTTATTGGCTGAAGACGGGTTTGATGCCCTGTCCAAAGTCAACGATTACGAGCCCAACCTGATCTTCTGTGACATCTTGATGCCTCGCCTGGACGGCTATCAGACCTGCGCGATCATCAAACGCAATGCGAAATTCGCTGGCGTCCCGATTGTGATGCTGTCCTCCAAGGACGGCGTATTCGACAAGGCGCGCGGTCGCATGGTGGGTTCGCAAGACTACCTGACCAAGCCTTTTACAAAAGATCAGCTGCTGCAAACCGTGCAGGATCTCGGCAGCACTAAACAAGGAGTAGTGTGATGGCAATCAAGAAAATACTGGTAGTTGACGACTCCAAAACCGAATTGATGTTTCTGACTGATCTGCTGGTCAAAAATGGTTTTACCGTCAAAACCGCTGAAAATGCGGAAGATGCGTTTCGACGCCTCGCAGAAGACAAGCCCGAGCTGATCCTGATGGATGTGGTGATGCCGGGGCAAAACGGATTCCAGCTCACGCGTGCCATCACGCGCGACCCGCTGTATTCCGACATTCCTATCATGATGTGCACCAGCAAAAATCAGGAAACCGACCGTGTCTGGGGCATGCGGCAGGGCGCCCGCGATTACATCACCAAGCCAGTGGATGCTGATGAGCTGATGGCCAAAATCAAGGCCCTCGGCTGATTTACGGCGTAAAACCAAAGCATGGCGAACAGACAAGCACTTAGAGAGCTACAAACCCGGCTGGCCGACAGGTTGCAGATCGCGCGTACGCAAGGCGTTGCCGCGTCCTGGCTGGCCGTGGAGGCTGGCGGGAAGAAATACCTGTTTCCCCTGAGTCAATCCGGTGAAATTTTCCCGTGGGTCAGCACGCAGCCTGTTCCGTATACGCAGGCCTGGTTCGCCGGCGTTGCCAACCTGCGGGGTGGCCTGTTCGGTGTCGTGGACCTGGCGAGCTACGTGAGCGGCCAGCCGCCGCCTCCCAAAAACGAACTTGCGCGCACCGACTCCAGGCTTGTTGCACTCAACAGTGCGCTGGAAGTGAATTGCGCGCTGTTGATCGACAAGCTGTCCGGGCTGCGCAACCAGGAGGCATTCAGCGATTTCTCCGAAAAAGCGCCCGGCGCGCCTGATTTCTTTGGCAACCAGTATGTCGACCTCAACGGCGCAACCTGGCAGGAAATAAACCTTCAGTTGCTTGCCCAGCAAGCGCATTTTTTGACGATAGGCGCATAGCGCACACTGTTTCTCCCCGGAAGGCTCACCATGTCTGTTATTGAAAATATCCAGAAGCTATTTAAAACCAAGCCCGCTCAGCCAGAGGACAGCATGGACATGGCTTCCGTCGGTACGCCAGATCCTCTCGCGACCGGTGCCATGGATGAAGCCTCTCTTCGGACCGCAGCGGTGCGGAAGGCGGACGGCAATGAAGATGCCTTTGGGGCCAGCCGCATAGCGACAGCCGAAGAATCGGCGGCCGCCAACCCTGAACTTTTGAGCCTGCCTGTGCTGGGCCGCAGGACCATCGGCCAGCACCAGCGAATTCTGGTGTTCTTCCTCGCTGTTGCCGTCGCGGTGCTGGGTACGGTGACGTTCCTGGCGCTGAGTCAGGCCGATAAAGTCGCGCAACAAGTGGCGGCTACCGGACAATCATTGATGCAGTCGCAGCGCTTGGCGAAATCGGTTTCGCAGGCGCTGGTGGGCAGTGCCCAGGCCTTTCCGGACGTTCGGGAAAGTTCTGACGTACTGGCTAAAACCGTGCGTGGCCTGAAGTCCGGCGAAGACAGCCTGCGTCTGGCACCCGTCAGCGACGAGCTGCAGCCAGACGTGGAAAAAGTCACGCCTTTCATGGAGCGCGCTGAAAAGAATGCCAAAACCGTGATGGGCCAGCAAAATATTCTGACCCAAGTGGGTAACGCTCTGCGCACCATCAACCGCCAGTCCTCGGACTTGCTGGAAATCGCGGAAACCGTGTCCTCGCTCAAGCTCCAGCAGAACGCGGCGCCGGCGGAAATCTCGGCTTCCGGCCAGTTGGTGATGTTGACCCAGCGGATTGGTAAGTCCGCCAATGAATTCTTGACGATGGAGGGTGTGAGCCCTGAAGCCGTGTTTTTGCTCGGTAAGGATTTGAACTCGTTCAAGGAAATTGCCCAGGGTTTGCAGGAAGGCAGCCCCGAGCTGCGCCTGGCCGGATCCAAAGATCCGCAAACCCGTGAACGCCTGGAAGCCTTGATGGCGCTCTACGAACAGACGCGTGTGCAGGCTGGCGCCATTCTGGGTAACTTGCAGGGTCTGGTGTCTGCCCGTGAGGCGCAGTCCTCCATCATTGCCGACAGCGAACCGCTTCGCCGCGGCCTGGAAGATCTGCAGGGCAAACTGTCGTCGCAAACTGGTTTGAGCGTCGTTTCGCTGGGTATCCTTGCAGCGGCGGCCGCCTTTGCCCTGCTGTGCGCGGCAGGCCTGGCCAAACTGCAGGTGGAGGACAGCAAGCAGCGTCAGGCCGTTGCTGAAACCCAGCGGCAAGAAGCTAAAGGACAGGAGCAGGACGCCAAGCGCGTCAACGACGCCAACCAGGCCGCCATTTTGCGTTTGATGAATGAGTTGCAAACAGTTGCTGAAGGTGACTTGACGCAAGAAGCAACGGTGACCGAAGACATTACCGGCGCTATCGCCGACTCGGTGAACTACACGGTGGAAGAGTTGCGACAGCTGGTGGGTAACGTGCAAAACACGGCGACCCGCGTTGCGCAGACGACGGCGCAGGTGGAAAGCACGTCCACCGAACTGCTGGCGGCCTCCACCGAACAGCTGCGCGAGATTCGTGAAACCGGCCAGTCGGTGCTTGACATGGCATCCCGCATTAACGAAGTGTCCACACAGGCGCAAGAATCTTCCCAGGTGGCGCGTCAATCGCTGACTGCCGCCGAATCCGGCCTGCAGGCTGTGCAAAACGCCATCGGCGGTATGAACTCCATCCGGGACCAGATCCAGGAAACCTCCAAGCGGATCAAGCGGCTGGGTGAATCGTCCCAGGAGATTGGTGAAATTACCGAGCTGATTTCTGACATTACCGAGCAAACCAACGTGCTGGCGCTGAATGCCGCCATTCAGGCCGCGTCGGCCGGTGAAGCCGGACGAGGCTTCTCGGTGGTTGCGGAAGAGGTGCAGCGACTGGCTGAACGTTCCGCAGATGCTACGCGCCAGATTTCGGCCCTCGTGAAAGCCATTCAGACCGACACTCAGGATGCCGTGGCCGCTATGGAACGCTCTACGCAGGGTGTGGTTGAAGGGGCCAAGCTGTCCGATAACGCGGGTACCGCGCTGACCGAGATTGACCAGGTGTCACGCCGACTTGCTGACCTGATTGAGCAGATTTCAAACTCCGCGTCCCGCGAAGCCGCATCGGCCAACGTGGTGGCCGGCAACATCCAGCATATTTTCGCGGTGACGGAACAAACCGGAGAAGGTACCCGCTCTACGGCGCAGCAGGTGCGAGATCTTTCCCGCATGGCTGAAGAGCTGCGCCAGTCGGTGTCCCGATTCAAGATCGCCTGATGCCCACGTGTCGCTGAACGACGCTTTCGCTTTCGCCTTTGACACTGATTTCTGAACCGGCCCGTTATCTATGCAATCCAACGTCCCGAACTCAACAGCTGCCGAGCTCGATCTCGCGGTCAATGACCTAGGCCCTTTGGCCTGGGTGCTTGACGAACTTCGCAAGTCGCTGGATGGCGCTGCGAAGGCGCTCAAACGCTTTGTGCGGGACGCTGAAGCTGCACGGGGATCCGATCTTGCGGCACTGGATGCCAGCCAGTTGCGCATCGCGCGGCAGCAATTGCACCAGGCTGTGGGCGCGCTTGAGATGGTGGGCCTTGCCGGCCCAGCGCTGGTGCTGCGGGCGATGGAAGCAGCGGTACAGAAGTTTGTTCAGCAGCCTGAACAATGCAGCCAGGAAGCTGCCAACAAAATTGAACGCGCCAGTTTTGCCCTGACTGAGTATCTGGAGGGTGTGCTGGCTGACAAGCCGGTCTCCGCTGTTTCGCTTTTCCCCCAATACCGCGATGTGCAGGAGTTGGTGCGTGCCGACCGTATTCACCCAGCCGACTTGTGGCCCTTCGAATGGCGCTGGCTGGAGCCTGAACTGCCAGGAAAGGCTGAGCCTCGAAATTACGACGATGGCGCCCGCGCGGTGCTAGACCAGTCAGTGTTGCAACTCATGAAGGGCAAGGCGCCGCAAGCGGCCAAAACCCTGCTTGATCTGAGCCTCGCATTTGCGGCCAGGCAGGCCGAAAGCCAGCCCCGAATCTTCTGGAAGATCGCCGCAGGTTATTTTGAGGCAGCTGCGCATGGCCTGCTCGGGTCGGATATTTATGTGCGCCGCGCTGCATCGCGAATCCTGATGCAATATGCCTCGCTTGCCAAAGGCGACACGGGTGTATCGGACCGGTTGGCCCAGGATCTGCTTTTTTTCTGTGCGCAAGCTGTTTCTCCCCGGGCGAGCGATACGCCAGTGCTGTCGGCAATTCGTTCAGCCTACGGTCTTAACCGGTTCAAACCGGTCGACTATGAACTTGTTCAGTTCGGGCGTTTCGATCCTGCCCTGCTTGCCCAGGCTCGCAAGCGCATCGCTTCGGCAAAAGAAACCTGGTCATCGCTGTCTGCCGGGGATGCCAACAAATTCAAGTCTGTGGCCGATCAGTTCAGTCTCATCACGGACTCTCTGCTCAAACTCCATCCGCCCAGTGAGCCGCTTGCCCAGGCGTTGACGCGTGCCGTGGACACCACGGTCCGTTCCGGCCAGCCCCCAGGAATAGAGCTGGCGATGGAGGTCGCGACCTCGGTGCTTTACCTGGAAGCGGCTTTTGACGACCTGGACCCCAACGATCCCCAGCTGGCCGTCAGAACTGCGAACCTTGCGGAGCGACTTGAAGGCGTCCGTGCCGGTGGGGAGCCTCAACCGCTTGAAGGCTGGATGGAAGAGCTGTACCGCAGGGTCAGCGACAAGCAGACCATGGGCAGCGTCGTCGGCGAATTGCGCGTGTCGCTCGGCGAGCTGGAAAAATCGCTTGACGTGTTTTTCCGCAACCCACAAGACAAAGTGGCACTTCAGTCGGTGCCCGGTCAGCTTTCGCAAATGCGCGGTGTGCTGTCGGTCCTGGGGCTTGACCAGGCCTCGCACGCTGTACTGCGCATGCGGGACAGTGTCGAACAGATGCTGGTCACGGAGATTGACGAGCAACGAGCGCGTGCGGCGGGAACATTTGAGCACCTCGGAAACAACCTCGGCGCTTTGAGTTTCCTCATCGACATGTTGAATTACCAGCCGGCGCTGGCGAAGAAGCTGTTTGTTTATGACGCCGAAAAAGGGGAACTCAAGCCATTGATGGGGCGTGCGCAGAATGCGGCCGGCGCTGCTTCCTCGGTTACCGTTAACAATGATTCGCTGTCCCAGGAAGTGATTGCCGCTGTGCAGGATGCGGGTCAAGGCGAGCCCGACCACAACCTCACGCTCAAACTCGATGCACTGGCAACGCACGCAGCGCTTGCCGAGCAACCTGCGCTTGCGCAAAGTGCGCGGGAGGCCTCGGTGGCGGTTTCTGGAAACGATGCGGGCGCCGCCGCAGATGCGCTGACAACGCTGGCATTTGCCGTGACGCCTGCGCCTGCAGAGCCTGAAAGCCCAGCTGCAGAGGCTGATTTTGAAGAAGACGACCTGCGCGATATTTTCCTTGAAGAAGCTCGCGAAGTCGTCGGCAATGGCCAGGAAGCATTGGCGGCACTGGCCAATGATCCGGGCGACGTATCGCAGCTCACGGTGTTGCGGCGCGCCTTCCATACGCTCAAGGGCAGTTCCCGCATGGTGGGGCTCAATGAGTTTGGCGAGGCAGCGTGGTCACTTGAGCAAATGCTCAATAGCTGGCTGGCCGATCAGAAGGCCACCACGAATGAATTCCGGGACCTGGCGTCGGAAGCCATGGGCGCTTTTTCCAAGTGGATTGAAGACATCGCAGGAAATCGCGATGGCTCCTGGTCTCCGTCTGCTTTCACCCGGAGTGCCGAGGCGATGCGTACGGAAGGCCGTTATGTCCCTCTGGTGACTTCAGCCTCGACCGCCGTTGACGAGGCTCCTGCAGTCGCTGCGGTGTTGTCCCCTGACCTTGCAGCCGGGCTGAAGCTGGATTCCGGCGTTGCTGATGCCGTGGCGAGTCCCGAGTCTGGCCCCGAGACCGTGTCTGACCTGGATTTTGACCTCGTATTTGAGGCAGAAGATACCGCCGCGGGTGCGAAATCCGCGGAGGCGGCAAGCCAGTCCGTGGTTGAAATCGAAGGCATTGATTTCGGTAGTTTGTCAGCGGTTTCTGCAACGGCTGATACGCCAGGCGTGGTCGAGCCTGCTGCACAGCCAAACGCAGCCCTCGACGTGAATGCAGCCGAAGCCATCGAGCTGTCAGACGCGGATTTCGAAAAGCACTTTCAGTCCGGGTCGTTTACAGCCGAACAGCCCGCCTCTATCGACTTTGATTTCGCGACCGAAGCACACCAGATGCCGGTACAGGCAGCAGACGCAGACCTTTCCGCGCAGCAGCAGCTGCAAACAGTTGAAATGCTGCAGAGCCAGGATATGGTGGATGCGACCGACAGCGTGCTGTCGGCAGATGGCAGCGGAGACGAGCAGGTCAAGGTGATCGGTGACTTGCGCATCGGTATTCCGCTTTACAACGTTTATCTGAACGAGGCTGATGAGTGGTCACGCAGGCTTGTGACTGAAGTTGCCGAATGGTCGCTCGAGCGCAATCAGCCCGTCAGCGACTCCACGGTAGCCTTGGCGCATTCTCTTGCCGGCAGTTCCGCCACGGTCGGCTTTGACGCCCTTTCCGAAATGGCCCGGGCGCTGGAGCAGGCCCTGGAGCAATCCAGCGTACACCATAGAAATGGCGCAGCCAGATATGGGCAGGTGTTTGTAGATGCGGCAGAAGATATTCGCCGGCTCCTGCATCAGTTTGCAGCAGGGTTCCTGAAGGAGCCCGATGCGGCAGTTCTTGATCAGTTGAAACAACTCGACTTCTCGGATTCCGTTTTGCCGCCAGGCCACGATTTTTCCGACTTTGAAGTTAGCAATGAAGCGGCGCAGATCGATACAACGGCGGCGGAGCCCGTGTACTCACCAGAGCCGGAGCCTGAAGCGCCGGTCGCCAAGGTCGTCGAAGCCCCCATTCATGTTTCGGCCGCCCCTGTGCCTCCGCCCGTTGCCATTGTTGCGCCGCCTGTGCGGCTCGTGCCGCCGGTCGCGATGTCCTCGGCTTCGAATTTTGACAAGGACGAAGACGACGAGATCGATGCGGTCGATGCGATTGACCCCGACTTGTTCCCGATTTTCGAGGAGGAAGCCGCAGAGCTCATGCCGCAATTGGGTGGCGCGCTGCGGCAGTGGTCGTCCCGTCCCGACAACCAGGGTGCGCGTATGGAAGTCTTGCGCGCGCTCCACACGCTCAAGGGCAGTGCCCGGTTGGCGGGAGCTTTGCGGCTCGGCGAAATGGCCCACCGCATCGAATCAGAAATTGAACATCTCGGTTCTGACGCGGCGGCAACCCAGGAATTCGATCCCTTGATCACCCGTTTCGACGCCATGGAGGCCACCTTTGAGGCTCTGCGTCACGCCGAAGCTGCCGCTGCGGCTGCGCCCCCGGTTCCGTTGGCGCCGATCTCGGCTGTTATGGCGGCCGAGTCCGAACCGGGCTTGGACGCGCTGGAAAAAACCAGCCCAGCCGCAGGTACGGCACAGGACATCTCCGCCGAAAGTATTGCCCCTGTCGCTCCTGTTGCTGGTCGCAAGCTCGCGGTTCCTGCGCCGCAAACCATGGCGATGCAGCCGCTGCGGCAAGCCGCCAATGCATCCATACGCGTGCGTTCCCAGTTGCTTGACCGCATGGTCAATCAGGCCGGCGAGGTGATGATCACCCGCTCACGCCTGGAGGCGGAGCTCAGCCAGCTGCGCGGTTCGCTGAATGACATGAGCGGTAACTTGAACCGCTTGCGCCAACAATTACGGGACATCGAACTGCAGGCGGAAACGCAGATGCAGTCACGCCTGGCCCAGGCCAAGGAAGCCCAGGCAGGGTTCGATCCGCTGGAGTTTGACCGCTTTACCCGCGTGCAGGAATTGACGCGCATGATGGCCGAGTCGGTGAATGACGTGGCCACCGTGCAACGCACCTTGCAGCGTACGGTGGAAGCCACTGAAGACGACTTGATTGCCCAGGCCCGCCAGACCCGCGAATTGCAGCGAGACTTGCTCCGCACGCGCATGGTGGAGTTTGAAGGCATTTCCGAGCGTCTGTACCGCGTGGTGCGCCAGGCTTCCAAGGAAACCGGCAAGCAGGTTCGCCTGGATTTGCTGGGCGGTACCATGGAAATGGACCGCGGCATGCTGGACCGCATGACGCCCGCTTTTGAGCACTTGCTGCGCAACTGCGTGGCGCACGGCATTGAAAGCACGGAGGTTCGCACAGACGCCGGCAAGGATCCAGTCGGCCTGATTACCGTTCATCTTCGCCAGGAAGGCAATGACGTTTCGGTCGACTTCAGCGATGACGGCGCCGGCCTGAACCTGCAACGTATCCGCGAAAAAGCCATCAGCCTCGGAATGATCACGCCGGACCAACCGTTGGAAGACAGCGAAGCCGCTAATCTGATTTTCATGCCGGGCTTCTCCACGGCTGCGCAAGTGACCGAACTGTCCGGCCGAGGCATCGGCATGGATGTGGTTCGGTCCGAAGTCAACGCGCTGGGCGGCCGGATTGAAACGACCACCGTGACAGGCAAGGGCACCCACTTCAAACTGGTGCTGCCCCTGACCACGGCTGTGACGCAGGTGGTAATGATCCGCTCCGGCAACCTTTCCGTCGGCGTGCCCGCCAACGTGGTGGAAACCGTCAGGCGTGCTTCAGCCAAAGAGTTGCAACAGGCTTACAACACCGGCACGCTTGATGTTGCCGGCGAGGCCATCCCTTTCTTCTGGTCGGGTGCGTTACTGCAAGCTTCGCACCACAGCGCTGAAGCCCAGGGAAAAACCACCCCGGTCGTGATCTTCCGAAGTGCCGCACAGCGCATTGCGCTGCACGTCGATGAAGTGTTGGGTAACCAGGAAGTTGTGGTCAAGAACTTGGGCCCTCAGCTGTCCCGCCTGCCCGGTCTTGCCGGCATGTCGGTGCTGGCTTCCGGTGCGGTTGTGCTGATTTACAACCCGGTGGCGCTGGCTTCCGTGTACGGCCAACAGGCACGCGCCTGGAGTTCTGACCGTGCCGAGCCGCATATGCTCGAAGGAGCCGCCGCAGGTGCCGATGGCGTCGCGAAAACACCGGCCATATCTGCCGCTCCGCAGATCCCGCTGATTCTGGTGGTCGATGACTCCATCACGGTTCGCCGCGTGACGCAGCGCCTGCTTCAGCGTGAAGGCTACCGTGTCTCCATGGCGGCTGACGGCCTGCAGGCGCTTGAACGCCTGCAGGAAGAGCGGCCGGCCGTGGTGCTGTCAGACATCGAAATGCCGCGCATGGACGGCTTCGATCTGGCGCGCAACATCCGGGCTGACGTGCGCCTCAACAACCTGCCCATCATCATGATCACGTCTCGCATCGCCGAGAAGCACCGTGAGCATGCGAAGGAGCTGGGTGTTGACCACTACCTGGGCAAACCGTTCTCTGAAGAAGAGCTGATGAGCTTGGTGCGCCACTATTGCGCCGCCGAGACTGTCGCTTCCGCCTGAGGCTAAAAAACAGCCAAATCGGGCTGTAGCCCACGCAGAATGAGCGCAAGCGGCTCCTAAAACAATAGCAAGGCCTGGGCGTCCCGCTCAGGCCTTTTTCACGACCGCGTAGCGCTGCAGTGTCAGCGCCCGCGCTTCGTCGTGCTGCACGATGGGCAGCGGATAGTTCTGACCCAGCACCACGCCCGCGGCAGCCAACTCCAGCGGCTTGGCCAGCCAGGGGCTGTGCAGCGCCTTGTCAGGCAGCTGCGCCAGTTCTGGCACATATTTGCGGATGAACTTCCCCTCGGCGTCAAACTTTTCGCTTTGGCTGACTGGGTTGAAGATGCGGAAATAGGGTTGGGCATCGCAGCCGGTGCTGGCTGCCCACTGCCATCCGCCGTTGTTGGCCGAGAGGTCAAAGTCATTGAGCTTTTCGGCAAAGTAGTGTTCGCCCCAGCGCCAGTCAATGCCCAGGTCCTTCACCAGAAAACTCGCGGTCACCATGCGCAGGCGGTTGTGCATATAGCCGGTCTGGTTGATCTGCGCCATGGCCGCATCCACCAGCGGGTAACCTGTGCGGCCGTCGCACCAGGCTTGAAACAAGGCCTTGGCTTTCTCTCCGCTTTCCCACTCAATTGCGTCATAGTCCGGTTTGAAGGCCCGTTCCGCTGCGTGCGGGAAATTGCTGAGGATTTGCGCGTAAAAGTCCCGCCAGATCAACTCGCTGAGCCAGGTGGCCGCGCCCTCGCTCGGGTGGTCTGCCGCGCTCAAGGCGACCGACGCCATATGCCGGATCGACACCGTGCCAAACCGCAGGTGCACGCCCAGGTAACTGGGGCCTTTGACGGCCGGGAAGTCACGCGTTTCCTTGTACTGCGCCATGCGGCCGGTGAAATCCTCGAAAAGCTGGGCGCCACCTTCGCTGCCCGTGGGGATTTTCAGCGCCGAAAGGTTGCTGGCTTCAAACCCCAGTTCGTCCAGTGACGGGATGCTGCGCATGCCCTGGGGGGCGGGCGCCAAGGTCGCGCCGTACTTTTCGACGGGGTAAGGCCTGAGGTAAAAATCGTCCACCTTCTTGAGCCAGGCATTTTTGTAGGGCGTGAACACGGTGTACGGCTTGCCCGCCAAGGTCAGAACCTCCTGGCGCTCAAAGATGACGTGGTCTTTAAAGCTGTGAAAAGCCTTGCCTCCGGCTTCCAGAGCAGCCTGCACGGCGGCGTCGCGCGACAGCAACTGCGGCTCGTCATCGTGGTTGGTGAAGACGGCGTCGGCACACAGCTCAGCCGCCAGCCGCACCACTGCATTCACGGCATCGTCATGGGCCGTCAGCAGGCCGGCGCCGGGGCTGCCCGTCGTGGCGCCCAGCTTCTGCAGCTGGCCATCCAGGCTCAGCACAGATTCGCGTATGAACTCCACACGGCGGTCGACCCGTGGCAAGGTGTCCAGAATGCGCCGGTCGAAAACAAAGACGCAGTACAGCTGCTTACATGACTTCAGCGCGTGGTACAGAGCCGCGTTATCGTGAACCCGCAGGTCGCGCCTGAACCACATCAGCCCCGTTTCGTACTTCTTTGGCATCGGCCCATGGTAGCGAAAAGTGGCCGTGCACTGCGAAAGGCGGCGGTTTCCGGTCGGATTGGCGGGTTGCCGGGCAGGGCGGGCTCGCCGCGCCGGCCTGTCCAGCGTAAAATCCTCTCATGGCCACGGATTCCGCAACGATCAACCTCACGCATCACTTCCTCATCGCCATGCCCGGGCTGGATGACGAAGCTTTTGCCAAGAGCGTGGTCTATATGTGCGAACACAGCGACAGAGGCGCCCTGGGCCTGATCATCAACAAGCCGAGCGACATCAGCCTCAAGAACCTGTTTGACAAGGTTGAACTTCCCCTTCGCCGCGACGACCTGACACTGGCGCCGGTGTTCCAGGGCGGCCCGGTCCAGACCGAACGCGGCTTTGTGCTCCACGAATCCATGATGCCCGGCAACGAGTCGGTCTATGCCTCGACCATGACCATTCCCGGCGGTCTGGAAATGACCACCTCCAAAGATGTGCTGGAGGCCTTGTCTACCGGCGCCGGCCCGCGCAAGGTGTTTGTCTCGCTCGGCTACTCCGCCTGGGGCGAAGGCCAGCTTGAGTCTGAAATCTCCGACAACAGCTGGCTTACCGTCGCCGCCGACCTGGGTGTCATCTTTGACACGCCGGTAGAGCAACGCTACGACAAGGCGCTCATGCTGCTGGGCCTGCAAAGCTGGATGCTCTCACCCGAGGCCGGCCACGCATGAGCCTTGCGGCCATGCCTTCCCCTCGGGCCCCTGGCCTCCAAACCTTTCTGGCTTTCGACTTCGGTCTCAAGCGCACCGGCGTTGCCACCGGCAACGTGCTGACTCGCACCGCCTCACCCCAGCCCACTATCGCCGCCGAAGGCAGCGACGCCCGCCTCAAGGCCGTCGAGGCGCGCATCAAAGAGTGGCAGCCCGACGCCCTGGTGGTCGGCGTTCCCTTTCACCCCGACGGCGCAAGCCACGACAATACCGTGCGTGCGCAAAAGTTCGCCCGCCAGCTTCGCGGGCGCTTTGGCTTGCAGGTTTTTGAAGTGGATGAGCGCTACAGCACCACCGAGGCGCTGGCCGGCGGCGCAAAAGATGCCGATGCCGCCTCGGCCTGCATCATCCTCGAGCAGTTTTTAAGGAGTTTTCCATGAGCAGTCTGACCCTGGACGCCGAGGCGCTGTACAGCGACCTGCTGCGCGGCATGCGCCAGCAACTGGCGTCCTACCCCGTGCCGCCCAAGCTGGTCGGCGTGGCCTCAGGTGGCGCCTGGCTGGCGCAGCGCCTGCAAAAAGACCTTGCCCTGGAAGGCGAGGCGGGCGTGTTGTCTTCTTCCATGCACCGGGATGATTTCGCGCAGCGCGGCCTTGCCTCCAGCGGCCAGACCCTGCTGCCCTTTGACGTGAACGGTGCCCACCTGGTGGTGGTCGACGACGTGCTTTTTACCGGGCGAACCATCCGCGCCGTACTCAACGAATTGTTTGATTACGGCCGGCCCGCCAGCGTCAAGCTGGTGGTGCTGGTAGACCGGGGCGGGCGCGAGCTGCCGGTGCAGCCCGACCTGGCCGTTGCGCGTGTGGCCCTGCCTGCCTCGCAGACGCTGGAGCTGGCGCGCGGCGAAGACGGCCGGTTCAGCTTTCAGGTCCAGGGCCATTGACATGATGCGCCGCCGCGCCTTTCTCACCACGTATCAACGGACATAGTGCATGGCGCGTCGCCCCTTGTCTCTTTTGCATCCGTGGCTGTATGCCTTGCGCGTATGGCAGCGCCGGTGGTTCACGCATATCGCCTGGCGAATGGGCGGGCTTCAGCTGGCGCGCACCCAAGCGCTTGAACCTTTGACATGGCGGTATTTCAGGCACAGCTCCAAACTCATTCGCCGCCTGGGTGATTCAGACCTGGCCTTGCAGCACAACAAGGTGATCAATCTGCAAAAAGCCGTGCCGTCCATCGACGGCATTTTGATTGAGCCCGGGCAAACGTTCTCTTTCTGCCGGCTGGTTGGCCGTCCCACCAGAGAGCGGGGATTTGTGGAGGGCATGGAGTTGTCGTTCGGCCGTGTTCGCCCCGGCATTGGTGGTGGTTTATGCCAGATCAGCAATCTGATTCACTGGATGGCCCTGCACTCGCCGCTGCAAGTGGCGGCGCGTAGCCCGCACAGTTTTGATCCATTCCCAGATGACAACCGGGTGCTGCCATTTGGGTCGGGCGCGGCGATTTTCTACAACTACATCGATTTAATGTTGCACAACCCGACGGACCAGATTTTTCAGATCAAATTGTGGGTGACTGATAAAACCCTGGAAGGTGATTTGCGCAGCAACCAGGCCCCCCGGCACAAATACCATGTCTATGAGAAGAAAAATGGCTTTGCCAGGCGCGACGGCGCCGTCTGGCGGCGCAATGAAATCTGGCGCACCACGCACACCAAAGGCCATCTGCCCGTGCAATTGGAAGAGCGGTGCCTTTACGAAAATGATGTGCGCGTGATGTATCCGGTGCCGGAAGAGCAGATACAGAACAGCCCTCAACAGCCGTGAATGTTGGCCGGCAAGCCGATCGCAGGAAAAGTACCCAGAGCAGAATGATTCAGAACCCAAGGAGCAGAGCGTGTTGTACCGACGAAATCCACAACTGAATAAAAATGGTGAGCTGATCCACCTGCTGTCCATCGAAGGCCTGCCCAAGGCCACGCTGACGCAAATCCTCGACACCGCCGCCAACTTCGTCAGCGTCAACAACCGAGAAGTCAAAAAAGTCCCACTGCTGCGCGGCAAGAGCGTTTTCAACCTCTTCTTTGAAAACTCCACCCGCACCCGTACCACCTTCGAAATCGCCGCCACGCGGCTGTCAGCCGACGTCATCAACCTGGACATCGCCCGCTCCTCGGCCTCCAAGGGCGAGTCGCTGCTAGACACCATCGCCAACCTGAGTGCCATGGCGGCCGACCTCTTCGTCGTGCGCCACAGTGAATCCGGCGCGCCCTACCTGATCGCCCAGCACGTTGCGCCGCACGTGCACGTCATCAATGCCGGCGACGGACGCCACGCGCACCCCACGCAGGGCCTGCTCGACATGTACACCATCCGGCACTACAAGAAAGATTTCAGCAAGCTCACCGTCGCCATCGTCGGCGACGTGCTGCACTCGCGTGTGGCGCGCTCCGACATCCACGCGCTCACCACCCTTGGATGCCCTGAAGTGCGCGTGGTCGGCCCCAAGACCCTGGTGCCCGCAGACATGGCGCAAATGGGTGTGCGCGTCTGCAACACGCTCGAAGAAGGCATCAAGGGCGCCGACGTAATCATCATGCTCAGGCTGCAGAACGAACGCATGTCGGGCGCATTGCTGCCCAGCAGCCAGGAGTTCTTCAAGAGCTTTGGCCTCACCACCGAAAAGCTGCAACTGGCCAAGCCAGACGCCATCGTCATGCACCCGGGCCCCATCAACCGCGGTGTGGAAATTGACTCCGCCGTGGTCGACGGCACGCAAAGCGTGATCCTGCCGCAAGTTACTTTCGGCATTGCGGTCCGAATGGCGGTGATGAGCATCGTCGCCGGCAATGAAGCCTGAACACGCGGAGAAAAAGAATGAAGATACTCATCAAAAACGGCCGGGTCATCGACCCCGCCTCCGGCTTCGACGAAACCTGCAACGTGGCGATTGCCGCAGGCCGCATCGTCTCGCTTAAAAACACGTCCGCTGATTTCGCGCCCAACAAGACGATTGATGCCGCCGGCTGCATCGTTGCGCCCGGGCTGATCGATTTGTCGGCCCGGCTGCGCGAGCCCGGACACGAACACGAAGGCATGCTCGAAAGCGAACTGGCCGCAGCCGTTGCTGGTGGCGTCACCAGTCTGGTTTGCCCGCCCGATACCGACCCCGTGCTCGACGAGCCCGGCCTGGTCGAGATGCTCAAGTTCCGCGCTGAAAAACTGCACCAGTCGCGCGTGTTCCCGTTGGGCGCGCTCACGCGGGCGCTCAAGGGCGAGACGCTGACCGAGATGGTCGAATTGACAGAGTCGGGTTGCGTGGGTTTCAGCCAGGCAGAGGTGCCGCTGGCCAACACGCAGGTCATGATGCGCGCCCTGCAATACGCCTCTACCTTTGGCTACACCGTCTGGCTGCGTCCGCAAGAGATGTATCTGGGCAGTGGCGTCGCCGCCAGCGGCGCATTGGCCACGCGCCTGGGTCTTAGCGGCGTGTCGGTCGCTGCCGAAACCGTCGCGCTGCACACGATCTTCGAGCTGGTACGTGCCACCGGCGCGCGCGTCCACCTGTGCCGAATCAGCAGCGCCGCAGGAGTGACGCTAGTGGCCAGGGCCAAGGCCGAAGGCCTAGCCGTGACCTGCGACGTCAGCATCAACAGCCTGCACCTGACCGACGTCGATATCGGCTACTTCGACAGCCGCATGCGGCTGGACCCGCCGCTGCGCCAGCAGCGCGACCGCGACGCCATCCGCCAGGGCCTGGCCGACGGCACCATCGACGCGCTGGTGTCTGACCACACGCCCGTCGACGAAGACGCCAAGACCTTGCCCTTCGCCGAAGCCGAGCCGGGCGCTACCGGCCTCGAATTGTTGTTGGGCCTGGCCTGCAAATGGGGCAGTGACAGCGAGGCTGGTTTGTTGCGCGCGCTGGCAGTCCTGACGAGCGAGCCCGCACGCGTGCTGGGCAATGCGCTCGGCACCCTGCAAGCCAGCGCGGGACGACTGGTCAAGGGTGGCGTGGCTGATATCTGCGTATTTGACCCGGCCGGCGAATGGACGGTAGAGCCAGCTGCCTTGCGCAGCCAAGGCAAGCACACGCCGTTCTCAGGCCATCAGATGCCAGCCCGCGTGCGCTGGACCATCGTGGGCGGGCAGCTCGCCTATGAAGCCCCTGAAGCCTCGCACTGAAGGCGCCGCTTCCAATGAGGTGGCTTCGTTTTTTCTGGACCTTGCTGCGTGCGGTGGTGCACGCGGCGCAGGGCTTCTGGACCATCAAGACCCTGTTCCCCAAGCTGCCCCAGACCCATCAGGAGGCCCGCGTGCAGGTGTGGGCCGGCCAGATGCTGCGCATCGTCGGCATTGAGCTGGTGGTGAACGGCATAAGGCCCGCCGCCGGCCCGGTGTTGCTGGTGGCCAACCATATTTCGTGGCTCGACATCCTGGTGATGCATGCCGCGCGCCATTGCCGTTTTGTCTCCAAGGCCGATGTCAGAAGCTGGCCTTTTGTGCGCACGCTGGCCGACGGCGCCGGCACGCTCTATATTGAGCGCGAGTCGCGGCGCGACGCTCACCGGGTGGTCACGCAAATGGCCGAGCGCCTTCGCGCAGGCGACATCCTGGCAGTGTTCCCCGAAGGTACCACCGGCGACGGCATCACCCTCAGGCCCTTTCACGCCAACCTCATTCAGGCCGCCATCGAGGCGTCTGTGCCAGTCCAACCGGTAGCATTGAAGTTCGTCGATGCCGCCAGCGGCGCCACGAGCTTCGCGCCCAGCTATGTAGACGACGAAACCCTGGTCGGCTCAATCTGGCGCACGCTGACTGCGCCGCCGCTCAAGGCGGTTGTCACGTTTGGTGAGGCGCAGCCCCCGCAAGGCCAAACCCGCCGGGTGTGGGCGCAAACGCTGCGAGAAGACATTGAGCGCCTGAGGCAGACGCAGGGTTAGGCGACAAGCGGTCAGGCGCCGCGAGGGTCAGACCGACGCCGCGGCCGGCGCGGCATTGGGTTCACGCGGAAATGTCACCACATGGTCGACCGCGGCGCGAATCCCAATCCACTCGCCCAGTGCGTGGTTGTGGTGCGAAGGCACATGCGCCATCACCGTCTCACCCGTCTGCAGTTTCAGCGTGTACAAAAACTCCGACCCGCGAAATGCCTTGCGCAGGATCTGCGCCTTCACTGGCGCGCTGTCGTCATGCACGATGTCATCGGCCCGCAGCAGCACATCGCACAGGCCGTCCACATACGCGCCCGGCAGCGGGCATTCGAGCATGTCTGTCAGGTCGCCGAGCGCGGTGTGCACTACCACGCCGTCCCCACGCTGCTCGATATGCGCTTGCGCAAAAACACCATGGCCGATGAAGTCAGCCACAAAGCGCGTGGCAGGGCGGTGGTACAGCGCATACGCCTCATCCCACTGATGCAACTGGCCCTGGTGCATCACACCGATGCGGTCGCCGATGGCGAAAGCTTCCAGCTGGTCGTGCGTGACGAACAGCGCCGTGGCACCCGCCGCTTTCAAAATGCCGCGTACCTCGTGCGCCAGGCGCTCGCGCAGGTCCACGTCCAGGTTTGAAAAGGGTTCGTCCAGCAGCAGCAGGCGCGGCTGCGGCGCCAGCGCGCGCGCCAGCGCCACGCGTTGCTGCTGGCCGCCTGAGAGTTCATGCGGAAAACGTTTGTGTACGTTGCCCAGGCCGACCAGCTCCAGCACTTCGCTGACGCGTTGCTCGCGCTGGGCGTGCGTTAAATGGGTGAGGCCGAAGGCAACGTTGTGCGCCGCATCAAGGTGCGGAAACAGCGCGTAGTCCTGAAACACCATGCCGATGCGGCGCGATTCTGCCGGCACATGCAGCGTGGCGCTGCTCACCACATCCCGCGCCAGCGTAATACTGCCGGCGTTGGCGCGCTCCAGGCCCGCCACTGCGCGCAGCAAGGTGGTTTTGCCACAGCCCGACGGCCCGATCAGGACCCCGATTTCCCCCGCCTGAAGGCTGAAAGACACGCCATCGACGGCGGGTTTTGAGCGGCCGGCATAGTGCACGCCCAGCTGGGAGATATCCAGAAACATGCAAATGATTGTAGATGCTTACAATTCTCATTTGCAGTGACTGACTGCAAGACCATGGCGAAAGCAGGCGGGGGCAGGGCCCCTTCCCGCGAGAGGCCTTTTTGTTAAGAACCTGTTCAATGCCTTTTTGGAGTCGCACAAGTACCTTTTCGGGATGGGATGCAAGGCGCGGTGCGTCGCCCATAGCCCGGCTATGGGCAAGCGCCGCAACGCCGCAGACCGCCCGAAAAGGCACTTGCCCGAAGGGTTGGCGTGAAATCGGGCGATTGAACGCTCCGGCTGCTTGCATGGGCATCAGCCCATGCGGCGCATCCGAAGCATCCACTCATCCCGATTGCACGCCAATGCGATCTCCAAAAAGACATTGAACAGGTTCTCAGGCTTTCCGGGGCTCCATGTTTCGCCGATATTTCCCTCCTGTTGTGCTGTTTGTGCTGGTTGGGCTGCTGACGCTGCCGGTGCTGGCCGTGGCTTTGTCCTGGCTGCAGTTCAATAGCGAAGCGCAATCCATCCTGCTGCAGATGCTGCAAACGGTGCTGCCCGACTACACCTGGACGTCGCTGCTGCTGTGCCTGTGCGTGGCCTTCGGCGTGGCAGTCGTAGGCATGGCCACCGCCAGTGTGGTCACGCTGTTTGAATTTCCGGGTCGCCGGGTGTTTGAGTGGGCCTTGCTGCTGCCTCTGGCCATGCCGGCTTATGTGCTGGCCTATGCCTATACCGACTTCCTGCAGTACGCCGGCCCGCTGCAGACCTGGCTGCGCGCCACTTTCGGCCTGCAGGGCCGACTGCTGCCCGAGGTTCGCAGCCTGGGCGGCGCGGTGCTGGTGTTCACCGTGGCGCTCTACCCGTATGTGTATTTGCTCGCGCGCACGGCCTTGTCCGAGCGCGCCGTGCACCTGATGGAAGCCGCGCGCCTCCTGGGCGCGCCGCTGTCGCGCCGTATCCGCGGTGTGGCCTTGCCGCTGGCCCGGCCTGCCGTGGCGGCCGGTGTGGCGCTGGCGCTGATGGAAACACTGGCCGACTTCGGCGTCTCCAGCTACTTCGGCATCCAGACCTTCACCGCCGGCATCTACAAGGCGTGGCTGTCGATGGACAACCGCATCGCCGCGGCGCAGCTGGCGACGGTGCTGCTGTTTTTTGTCGCACTGCTGCTGTGGATAGAACACAGTGCGCAAAAACGCATGCGCTTTGCCACCGGCCGCGGTGCGCGTGCCGGTGCGCAAGACGCCGCCCCCGTGCAGCTGCGCGGCTCTCGCGCTGTGTCGGCCTGGCTGGTGTGTGCCGTGCCCATCGCACTGGGCTTTGTACTGCCAGTGCTCTTCATGCTGCGTCCGCTGTTGCTGGGCTGGGACAACCTGCTGTGGGACAAATTCATCGGCTGGACGTTGAGCAGCATCGGCCTGGCGGGCTTGAGTGCGCTGTTGGCCACCGTGCTCGCCGTGGGCCTGGCCTTTGCGGTACGCCGACAGCCGGGCTTGCTGACGCGCGCGGCCGTGCAACTGGCCGGCCTGGGCTACGCCGTGCCCGGTGCGGTGATCGTGGTCGGCCTCCTGCTGCCCGTGGGCTGGCTGCAAGCCGCCGCGCCGCAGACCGGCGCCGGCTACTGGGTCACCGCCACCGTCCTCGGTGTGGTCTGGGCTTACCTGGTGCGCTTCAGCGCCGTGGCGCTGCAAAGCCTGCAAAGCGGCTACTCGCGCATCCCGGCCAGCTTTGACGACAGCGCGCGCATGCTCGGCACCAGCAGCATGGGCATCCTCTCGCGTGTGCACTGGCCGCTGCTCAAGCGCTCGGTCGCCGCAGCCGGGCTGCTGGTGTTTGTCGATGTGATGAAGGAGCTGCCCGCCACGCTGGTGCTGCGCCCCTTCAACAGCGACACCCTGGCCGTGGTGACCTACCAGCTCGCACGCGACGAGCGCCTCGGTGAGGCCGCCTTGCCCGCGCTGGCGCTGGTGCTGGTGGGCTTGCTGCCCGTCGCGCTGCTCAGCCGTACGCTGCGGTCCAAGTAGCGCGGTGTCCGGCGTTCAGGGCTTGGCCTTGATATAGCGGTATTCCTGCGTCAGGCCGCCAAAGCCGTAGGCCTCGGCACGTACGTCGTGCACATAGATATAACTTTCTTCGTGCACATTGCCCAGCAGCTTGCTGAAGGCGGCAAAGGACTCGGCCACGTACTGCGCTTTCTCGTCCTTGGTGTTGGTACCGTCTACCACCTTGATGTCGAAATAAAAACTGTTCTTGCCCTGGCTGGCCAGCGTGCTGCCGCCCACGATCCAGTGCTCGGGCGGCACAAACTCGATCGCAATGGCTGTGAGCTCGCGCTTCTTGCGCAGGATGCGGGTGGTCAACTCCAGCAAGGTTTCGGCGATGTTGTGTGTGAGTTCGGCGCTGGCTGGTTGGCTGACTTTGACATTGATGATGGGCATGGTGATCTCCGGTTAAATATAGTTAGCTATGCAACTATTTAGGTAAAAAAAAGGAATGGCTATTTCAAGGCAAAAGACACGTTTCTGACGCGGGCTACGGTTTCATCGAAGTTCTCCTTTCCGATTTGCTGTTGAATGCGGCGCGTGACGTCGCCACTCGCCTTGTTGATGCCGGCATGCATGGCCTCGGCGCTGGCCGTGGGGAAGACGGCCCAATGCCTGCCATCCGATTCCAGGCTTCTGCGTTCGATCAGGCCCAATGCCTGCAGGCCGTCAAGCAGCCGGGTGGCGGTGGGCCTGGAGATGGTCAACGCGTCGGCAAGCTCGTGCTGGGGCTGACCGGGCTGCTTCAACACCATGCGCAGCATGAAACCCTGCGAAGGCGTCACACCGAATGGCTTGAAGGCCAGCGTCCACTCCTTGTCGACGATGCGGGCCAACGCGGTGGTATTGAAATAAAGGCAGTGATCAAACATGGAATGGATCGTAGCAGAAAGTAATTAGCTATGCAACTAATTATTTGGGCAACCCGCAAGAAGATGTAAGCATGAGCCTACGCTTATCAAATACGCGGGACTACGGCCAATCGCCGCCGGGCGCTTTATGGTTTATGCATCTCACCTCCATACGGCAGCAAACAGCGGCCGGCACGGGTGATCTCTTAACTCTCAGGAGACAGCATGAATCAAGACCGTCTAGAAGGCAATTGGCTTCAGTTCAAGGGCAAGGTGAAAGAGCAATGGGGAAAGCTCACCGACGACGACCTTGATGTCATAGCCGGCAAGCGCGACCAGCTACTGGGCCGGATTCAGGAGCGTCATGGCCTCAGCAAGGAGGAGGCTGAAAAGCAGGTAACCGCCTGGAAAGACCGCAACCCGACCGATTTTTTTGAACGCTACTGATGTCGAAGGCCGGATCTCTCTGGCCGACCATCGTCGCGCAAATCTGTACCTTTATCTAACTGAAAAACCACCAAAGGAAACACCATGAAAACCAGACTGTTAATGCTGAGCGCCGTTATGTCTTGCGCATTTACCGGAAATGTGATGGCACTGACCAAGCAAGAGTACAAGACAGAGAAGGACCGGATCTCGGCCGACTACAAGGCCGGAAAGGACAAGTGCGCAACCCTGAAAGACAACGCCAAAGACATCTGCATGTCTGAAGCCAAGGGCGCCGAGAAAGTTGCCAAAGCCGAGTTGGAAGCTCAGTACAAGCCCACCCCCCGCAACACCGAAAAGGTGGCATTTGCCAAAGGCGACGCCGCTTATGACACGGCCAAGGAAAAGTGCGATGACTTGAAGGGCAACGACAAAGACGTATGCGTGAAGGACGCCAAGGCCGCCCACGTCAAGGCCAAGGAAGACGCCAAGGTAGCCAAGACCTCGGCTGACACCAGTAAAAACAAGTCCGAAAAAATGACCGAAGCCAAGAAAGACGCCAGCGCCGAAAAGCGTGAAGCTGACTACAAGGCAGCCAAAGAGCGTTGCGATGCGCTTACGGGGGCTCCCAAGGACACCTGCCAGAACGATGCCAAGGCCAAATTTGGCATGAAGTAAGGCACCCCGAGCAGCGGTGTTTCCGCGGCCTGCATGGCCCGCGTGAGACACCAGCTCGATGACAGTGCCCATCCCGGCCCGCAGTGCAGGCCGGGATTTTTTATGGCCGCTATAAAACTGATAGCTGCCCGCGCTTGATATGCCTGGCCGGGGGCTGATTTTGTCTGAATTGTGCGGAGGCGAACAATTTGGGGCTGGCTGCCTACATGCAGATAGGTGGCTCGCCAGTCACACTGCCCCCTAAAATGTTTGTGACCTCCAGCCCGTCGGGCTTGAGCACAGTGAGCCCGGGCTCACTCCATCAATTCAGCAAAGAATTTCATGATTGTTCAGGATGGACTTCCCGCGCACGAGCGTTGGCGCGCACTGCTGGTGATCATTCTCGGGATTGTCATGGCGGTGCTCGACGGCACCATCGTCAACTTGGCCTTGCCGGACATTGCCCGTGAACTGAACGCCACCGCCGCGCAGTCCATCTGGGTGATTAACGCCTATCAGGTCGCAACCCTCGCGCTTTTGCTGCCTTTGGCGACACTGGGCGACATCGTCGGCTACCGCCGTGTGTATCTTGTTGGCATGGCGGTGTTTGCGGCGGCGTCGGTGGCCTGTGCATTGGCCGATTCCCTGGCCATGCTGGCTCTGGCGCGCGCATTGCAGGGCTTGGGCGCCGCGGGACTGATGAGCGTCAACACTGCGCTGGTCCGGCTCATCTACCCCAAGCACCTGTTGGGCCGAGGCATTGCCATCAACTCACTGGTGGTGGCTACCGCATCGGTGGCAGGGCCTTCCATCGCGGCGGCCATCCTCTCCGCTGGTTCGTGGCCCTGGCTCTTTGCGCTCAATGTTCCCTTTGCCCTGGTGTCGCTGTGGTGGGGTCGCAAGGCTTTGCCTGAAAACATCTCCAAGGCTGCCGGGTCGCGGTTTTCCTTGCTGGATGTCGTCTTGAACGCCCTGATGTTCGGCCTGGTGTTTCTCGGGGTTGACGGCCTGGGTGTTCGGGCAGAGCCGGTGCCCAGCGACGCGGCACTGAACTCTCTCTGGGTACCCCTGGCAGAGCTTGCAGTGGGCCTTGCGGTCGGCGTGGTGTACGTGCGGCGCCAGCTGATCCAGCCCGTGCCGTTGTTTCCGCTGGACCTGCTGCGTATTCCCGTGTTTGCGTTGTCAATGGGTTCATCCATTGGCGCGTTTTGCGCGCAGACTCTGGCTTATGTGGGCTTGCCTTTTTTGCTGCTGGGTGGTTACGGCTTCACTCACCTGCAAGCGGGGTTGCTGTTGACGGCCTGGCCATTGGCGATTGTGGTGACTGCGCCGCTGGTGGGCCGGCTGATAGGGCGCTATTCCGGCGGTCTACTGGGCGGCGCGGGCATGGCCATGCTGGCGTTGGGCCTGGTGTCGCTCGCCCTGCTGCCACCGCATCCGGTGCAAGCCGACATCATCTGGCGCATGGCGTTGTGCGGTATGGGCTTCGGTTTTTTTCAATCGCCCAACAACCACACCATCATCACCTCGGCGCCGGCTCACCGCAGCGGCGGCGCGAGCGGCATGCTGGGCACGGCACGCCTGACCGGCCAGACTTTGGGTGCGGTGTTGCTGGCAATGATTTTTTCTGCGTTCAGCCCCAGCGAAGGCGACCAAGGCTCTTTTGTTGCCCTGTGGCTGGCCGCGGCCTTTGCTGCCGGAGCGGGTGTGTGCAGCGTTCTGCGCATGAGGCAGCTGGCGCAGCCTTGATCAGATGGCGGAACTCATACCGGAGATCGCCACCGTGGCGTCACACGGCGGGGGCCTGCAGTCCGGCCGCCCGGTGGACCTCAATGCGGATTTCTTCTGTCAGCCGCGCCTTGAGTTCGGTAAACACGGGCGTCGTCTTGACCGAGTAGTGCCGTGGATGCGCCAGCGGAACCGGAATGTCGCACTTGATGCGGCCCGGCCGCGCACTCATCACCACCACGCGATTGCCCATGTAGATGGCTTCGTCGATGTCGTGTGTCACGAAGAGCACGGTTTTCTGCTCGGCCTCCCAGATGCCTTGCAGCAGCTCTTGCATCAACTCGCGCGTTTGATGGTCCAGTGCGCCGAAGGGCTCATCCATCAACAGGATGCGCGGGTCATTGGCAAGCGCTCGAGCCAGCGCGGTGCGCTGCTGCATGCCGCCTGAAAGCTGCTTGGGAAAGTGGTTTTCAAAGCCTTGCAAGCCCACCTTCTTGATGAACTGATGCGCGATGTCCAATTGCGCGTCCAGCGCCTTGCCTTTTTCACGCAGGCCAAAACACACATTTTGCAAAATGGTGAGCCAGGGGAAGAGCGTGTAGCTCTGGAACACCATGCCGCGGTCGGCGCCCGGGCCGGCGATGGGTTTCCCGTCCAGCACGATGGTGCCGCTGGTCGGTGTGTCCAGCCCGGCCACCATGCGCAGCAGGGTTGACTTGCCGCAACCTGAAGGGCCGAGGATGGTGATGAAGTCGTTCTCGGCGACGCTCAGGTCGGTGGCCTGCAGCGCGACGGTGCCCGGGCCCTTGTTGGCGGTGAAGGTTTTCGACAGCTGGGTGACGGTCAGGATCGGTGAGAAGGTAGAAGAAGTCATCGGCCCAACTGTGCCCACGGAAAAAGTTTGCGATTGAGTGCCTTGAATGCCAGGTCGGTGACGAGGCCAAAGACACCAATCACGATGATGCCGAAGATGATCTGGTCGGTGGCCAGTAACGCCTGGCTGTCGGTGATCATGTGGCCGATGCCGCTGGAAGCGCCAATCAGCTCGGCGACGATCACATACGTCCAGGCCCAGCCCAGCACCATGCGCAGCGTCTCGGCGATCTCGGGCGCAGAGCTGGGTAGCAGCACGCGCACCACGATGCCGCGGTCAGCCGCGCCCAGTGTGTAGGCCGCCTCAACCAGGTCGCGCCGTGTGTTGCCCACGCTCACGGCAATCATCAGCACCAGTTGAAAGAAGGAGCCGATAAAAATCACAGCGAGTTTTTCCGCTTCGCCAATCCCGGCCCACAGAATCAATAGCGGAATAAAAGCCGAGGCGGGCAGGTAGCGCGCAAAACTCACAAAGGGTTCAAAGAACGCTTCCACGGGTTTGTAGGCGCCCATCATCACGCCCAGCGGCACAGCGAGCAACGCCGCAATGGCAAAGCCGCCCAGCACCCGCCACACCGTCATACCGATGTCCTTGATGAAACCCTGGTTGGCCAGCAGGTCGTAGCCCGACTTCACCATGGTGATGGGGTCGGCCAGGAATGTCTTGGAGACATAGCCGCCCAGCGTGAAGATGGCCCACACTACGAAGAAGAGGATAAAGAAACTCACACCCAGCGCAATGCGTGCGCCTGGCGAGACGGGTTGTAGGGGCTTCATGCGTATGGCTTGGAGGTGACGTGTGCCTTCGCCAGTGCCAGCGCGGAACCGGCTTCGCCGGGCCGTAGGTGGCGCCCCCTTGAGGGGGAGGCGGCCGACGGCCGCTTCGGGGGGGAGATCATTTCAGGAATCGTGTATCGGCCAGCTTGCCCATGTCGGGCAGTGACTTGATGATGCCGGCTTCCATCAACAGCTCGGCGGCTTCCTTGCTGAAGGCGGCATGCTCACCGGCAAAGAATTTCTGGTTGGCCGCGCGGTCTTGCCAGCGCAGGTACTTGGATGAGGCTTCAAACGCTTCGCCGGTTTGCTTCACGTCGGCGCCCATGATCTCGAAGCTTTTCTTCGGAACTTTCTGGATCATCTCGACTGCATCGAAGTAGCTGTCGGCGAGTGCCTTGGCGGCCTTGGGGTTTTCAGAGAGGAACTTGGGCGTGCAGCCGAAGGTGTCCATCACCATGGGATAGTCCAGCGTGGTGGCGAGAATTTTTCCGGCCTCTGGTTTGGCGCGCACCGCGCCCAGGTAAGGTTCGTAAGTCATCGCGGCATCCACGCCATCGGTACCGGCAATCATGGCGTTGGCTGCGGCCTGCGGCTCGAGGTTGACGACCTTTACGTCTTTGACGCTCATGCCGTTTTTCTTCAGCATCCAGGCCAGGGCGAAGTAGGGCGAAGTGCCGGGCGCGCTGGCGGCCACGGTCTTGCCTTTGAGGTCGGTGATCTTGGTGATGGCGGGCTTGACCACCATGCCGTCGGCACCGTAGCTTTTGTCGAGCTGGAAGATTTGTGTAGTGGCCACGCCGTTGGCGTTCCATACCACCCAGGTTTCAACGGTGGTGGCGGCACATTGCACATCACCCGAGGCAATCGCCAGGTGACGGTCCTTCTGCGGGATTTTTTTGATCGATACGTCGAGCCCGTGTTTCTTGAAGATGCCAGCTTCCTTGGCGAGTGTCAGCGGGGCAAAGCCTGTCCACCCCGAGATACCGACGGCGACTTTGGTCTCCTGCGCCTGGGCATTCATTGTGGCCAGTGCGGCTGAAGCGGCCAGCAGTGAAAAGGCAAGTTGCTTCTTCATGAAAGATTCTCCTGTAGAGGTCGGGTTGGGGTATGGCTACTGTATGCAGGCTTCATGCCAGCCGCAAGGCGGTTAACTCTCTGATTTGGGCTTCTCCGGCCAGGCCAATGCGCCCGCCTGCCACCAGTTGGTGCACCCGTTCCATGTCGGGTGCCAGGCTGCGGTCCTGCATCATGGCGGGCGAGGCTTTGCGCACCAGGTGCAGCACGCCTTCCAGCACGGCCGAGCTTTTCAGCGGCCGCAAAAATTCAATGCCCTGCGCGGCGGCCAGCAACTCGATGGCGACGATGTATTCGGTGTTGCGCAGCATCGGCTGCAACCGGCGCGCCGCAAAGGTGGCCATGCTCACATGGTCTTCCTGGTTGGCCGAAGTGGGCAGGCTGTCCACGCTGGCGGGATGCGCCAGCGACTTGTTTTCGGATGCCAGTGCGGCGGCGGTCACATGCACGATCATGAAGCCGGAATTGAGGCCGGGCTCGGGGGTGAGGAAGGCCGGCAGGCGCGAGGCCACAGTGTCGACCAGCATGGCAATGCGGCGCTCGGTGATGGCGCCGATTTCGGCGATGGCAACTGCCAGGGCATCGCAAGCCAGTGCGACAGGCTCTGCGTGGAAGTTACCTCCCGACAAAAGCTCCCCCCCGAAGTGGCCTGCGGCCACCTCCCCCTCAAGGGGACGGCTCCTGTGGGCCGGCAAAGCCGGTTCCACGGCCCCTGCTTGCACAGAAATCTCCTGAGCGGATGCAAACACCAGCGGGTTGTCGGTCACGGCATTGGCTTCGCGCATCAATACCTGCGTGGCATAGCGCATCTGGTCCAGGCAGGCACCCATCACTTGCGGTTGGCAGCGCAGGCAATACGGGTCCTGTACGCGGTCGTCGCCTTCCAGGTGCGAGCGGCGAATCTCGCTGCCCACCATGATGGCGCGGTAGGCGGCGGCGCAGTCGATCTGCCCGGGCTGGCCGCGCACGGCGTGAATGCGCGGATCGAACGGGCCGTCGCTGCCGCGCGCGGCGTCCAGCGTGACGGCACCCGAAATCACGGCGGCCTCGAACAGCCGGTCGGTGGCGAGCAGCGCATCCAGCGCCAGTGCGGTTGAGACCTGCGTGCCGTTGATCAGCGCCAAGCCTTCTTTGGCCGACAGCTTGACCGGTGTGATGGATGCCTGCTTGAGGGCATCGGCCGCAGCCATGCGCTTGCCCTGGTAGAAGACTTCACTTTCGCCTATCAACGGCAGGCACAAGTGGGCCAGCGGCGCGAGGTCGCCTGAGGCACCCACCGATCCCTGGCAAGGGATCACCGGCGTCAGGCCCTTGTTATAAAGCGCCATCAGCGTGTCGATGACAACTTCCCGTACACCCGAGTAGCCACGTGCCAGGCTGGCGGCCTTGAGCAGCAGAACCAGGCGAACCACGCGCTCGGGCATGGGCTCGCCTACACCGACGGCATGGGAGCGCAACAGGTTGAGCTGCAAGGCTTCCAGATCATTTTGCGCAATGCGCTGGTTGGCCAGTTTGCCGAAGCCCGTGTTGACACCGTAGACCGCCGAACCGCCTTGCGCGGCTTGTTGCACCAGTGCAGCGCTTGCGCAAATGCCTGCACTGGCAGACGGGTCGATGGCAAGCGTCTCCGCGCCGCCATGAAGTTGCCGAAGCTGTGCCAGCGTGAGGTAACCGGGTTGAATGTTCATGGGGGTTGGGTTCGTCAAAGTGAAGGGGTGCGGTGCGCTGCCGCCGAGAGCCGCATGGGGCGTGCCGTCAAAGGGTGCGTCATGATCAGGTGGCCAGCATCGGGAGGTTCAAACCGTTGTCCCTGGCGCTTTGCCGAGCCACGTCATAGCCAGCGTCGGCATGGCGCATCACGCCCGTGGCGGGGTCATTGAAAAGCACACGGGCCAGCTTCTCAGAGGCTTCGTCTGTGCCATCGCACACGATCACCACACCGGAGTGCTGCGAATACCCCATGCCGACACCACCGCCATGGTGCAGGCTCACCCAGGTTGCGCCGCTGGCGGTATTGAGCAATGCATTGAGAAGCGGCCAGTCGCTCACGGCATCGCTGCCGTCTTTCATGGCTTCGGTTTCGCGGTTGGGCGAAGCGACGGAGCCGCTGTCCAGGTGGTCGCGGCCGATCACGATGGGCCCCTTGAGCTCGCCGCTTTTCACCATCTCGTTGAAAGCCAGGCCAGCCAGGTGCCGCTCTCCCAGGCCTATCCAGCAGATGCGTGCCGGCAGGCCCTGGAAGGCGATGCGCTCTTCGGCCATATCCAGCCAGCGATGCAGGTGCTTGTTGTCCGGGAAGAGTTCTTTCATCTTCGCGTCAGTTTTTTTGATGTCTTCGGGGTCACCTGACAGCGCCACCCAGCGGAAAGGGCCGACGCCGCGGCAGAACAGCGGGCGAATGTAGGCCGGCACAAAACCGGGGTAATCAAAGGCGTTGTCCACGCCGAAATCCTTGGCGACCTGACGCAGGTTGTTGCCGTAGTCCACCGTGGGAATACCCATTTCGTGAAAAGCCAGCATGGCCTTGACGTGGGTGGCGCAGGATTCACCGGCGGCTTTTGTCAGCGCGGCGTGCTGGGTTGTGTCTTTTTGCGCGACCTTCCATTGCGCGACTGTCCAGCCCACGGGCAGGTAGCCGTTGATGATGTCGTGGGCCGATGTCTGGTCGGTCACGATGTCGGGGCGGATGCCGCCGGCTTTGGCGCGCCGAGCCAGTTCGGGCACGATCTCAGCCGCATTGCCGCACAGGGCGATGGAGACGGCTTCCTTGCGCGAGGTGTGGTGTTGGATGAGCGCCAAAGCTTCGTCAAGGTTGGCGGCCTGTTTGTCGACGTAGCGCGTACGCAGCCGAAAGTCGATGCTGGACTGCTGGCATTCGATGTTGAGCGAGCAGGCACCCGCAAAAGTGGCGGCCAGCGGTTGTGCCCCGCCCATGCCGCCCAGGCCCGCGGTCAGCACCCAGCGGCCCGAGAGGTCGCCCTTGAAATGCTGGCGGCCGGCTTCCACAAAGGTTTCATACGTGCCTTGCACGATGCCCTGGGTGCCGATGTAAATCCAGCTGCCGGCCGTCATCTGGCCGTACATCATCAGGCCCGCACGGTCCAGCTCGTTGAAATGCTCCCAGGTCGCCCACTTGGGCACCAGGTTGGAGTTGGCGATCAGCACGCGCGGTGCGCCCGTGTGGGTGCGAAATACGCCGACCGGTTTGCCTGACTGCACCAGCAGGGTTTCCTCGGCCTTGAGTTTGCGCAGGGAATCAAGGATGGCATCGAAGGCGGGCCAATTGCGCGCCGCCTTACCGATGCCGCCATACACCACCAGCTCGTCAGGGTTTTCGGCGACTTCCGGGTCCAGGTTGTTCTGGATCATGCGGTAGGCTGCCTCGATCTGCCAGTTGGCGCAGGTGAGGGTGCTGCCGCGGGGCGCGCGCACCGGGCGGGCCTTGCTGTCAAAAAAAGGGGTTTTCGAAAGATCTGACATGGGAGCTCCGCAACGGACATCACGTGCGGGGCAAACAACTGCCCCGTGATGGCGTAAATCGTAGTTGTCTATACAACTTGTGTCAACTGGGGTAATCTACGGCCTGGTGCACGCTTTAGCTGGAAGCAGGGCTTTGCGTGACAATCATTTTTTCCCTACCTGTTGAACCATGGCCACCACACCCCTGCCTGCTTACGGTCAAGTCAAGGCATTCATCAAAAAACGCATCAGCGCCGGCACCTGGAAGCCCGGAGACCCGGTGCCCAGCGAAGCCGTGCTGATGGAGCAGTTCGGCGTGAGCCGCATGACTGCCAACCGGGCGTTGCGCGAGCTGATGGACGAGGGCATGGTCACGCGCATCCAGGGCTCGGGCACCTTTGTGGCGGAACTGCACCGCATTTCTTCCACACTGACCATTCGCGATATTCACGAGGAAGTGGTGGAGCGCGGCCACATTCACACTTCGCGTGTGCTCCTGGCTGAATCTGAAAAAGCCAGCGCCGACCTGGCGCGTACCTTGGGGCTGCGGCCCGGCGGTCGGGTGTTTCACACCATCCTGATTCATCTGGAAAACGGCGTGCCCATTCAGTATGAAGACCGCTATGTGAATCCGGCGGCGGCGCCCGACTATTTGAAGACCGATTTCACCCAGACCACACCCACGCACCATTTGCTTGAAAAGGCGCCGCTCACCGAAGCCAGCTATTCCATCGAGGCCTGCCTGCCTTCGGCGCTGGAAGCTAAACACCTGGACATCAAGCCTGGGGAAGCGTGCCTGGCCATGATGCGGCGCACCGTGAGCGGCAGCAACATCGCCAGCGTGGCGCGCCTGGTGTACCCGGGCTCACGCTACAGCTTTGCCGGGAAGTTTCAGGCATGACGTCTGCAGGCAGCACCGGCTGGAATGTTGTGCAGCTGGCCGACATCCCCGCCACACCCTGGCGCAACGGCGGCGGCGTGACGCGCGAGCTGGCCATGTGGCCCGATGCGGGGGACTGGGCCTGGCGCATGTCGGTGGCTGATGTCGACAAGAGCGGCCCGTTTTCGAAGTTCGACGGTATTGATCGCTGGTTCACCGTGCTTGAAGGCGCGGGCGTGCAGCTGGACGTGGCAGGCGTGCTGCACCGCGTGACCGCTGGCGACGCACCGTTGTTCTTTGACGGTGCTGCGGACACTGGCTGCGAATTGATTGACGGCAAGACGCGCGATTTCAACCTGATGGTTCGCCGGGGCAGCCAGCCTTCGAAAATGGTGCGTGTGGAGGGGCGACACTCAGAAACCCTGAATGCCATGAAAACGATAGCCGTCTACGCACACCATTCGCCGGCTCGCGTGCTGTTTGATGAAGAAGTTTTGCAATTGGCACATGCGACCCTGGCCTGGCGCATGGTCACGGGCAGTGCCGCTGTGGGCATCGCCGCGCAGGGCGCCCTCTGGATGGAGATACCCGCATGAGCCTGCAACTGTGGAGCAATTGCCGCGCAGCTACGCTGCAAGCCGGTGCCGCGCAGCCTTATGGCTTGATCGAAGACGCCGCTCTGGTGGTGCAGGGCGAATCCATTGTCTGGGTTGGCCCGCGCACCAATGTGCCGGCCGATCTGCTCGCGCGCTGCACTGTGCAGCATGATGCGGGCGGTACATTAATCACGCCGGGCCTGATCGATTGCCACACCCATCTGGTTTATGGTGGCGACCGTGCCCACGAATTTGAGTTGCGGCTCAACGGCGTGACGTATGAAGAGATTGCCCGCACCGGCGGCGGCATCGCCTCTACCATGCAAGCCACGCGCGCAGCCACCGCGCCGCAGCTGCAGGCGCAGAGCGCGACCAGGCTGCAGCGATTGATCGCCGAAGGCGTGACCACGCTGGAGATCAAGTCCGGCTACGGCCTGGCGCTGGAGCATGAGCGCAAGATACTGTCGGTGGCACGCGCGCTGGGCCAGGCCCACGCGGTGGACATTCGCACCACCTTCCTGGGCGCGCATGCCGTGCCGGCTGAATTTGCGGGTCGCACTGATGCCTATGTCGATGCCGTTCTGGAGATGCTGCCGGTACTGCACGCTGAAGGCTTAGTCGACGCGGTGGATGCCTTTTGCGAGCGCATCGCCTTCAGCCCCGCGCAAACCGAGCGCGTCTTTGTTGCGGCCAGGGCATTGGGTATTCCGGTGAAGCTGCATGCCGAGCAACTCAGCGACAGCGGCGGCGCGCAGCTCGCGGCGCGCTACGGTGCGCTCAGCTGCGATCACCTCGAATGGCTGTCGGCTGAGGGCGCGCAGGCGATGGCGGCGGCCGGTTCGGTGGCGGTGCTGCTCCCCGGTGCGTTTTATTTCTTGCGTGAGACCAAACTGCCGCCTGTGGCTTTGCTGCGTGAGCACGGTGTGCCTATGGCGATCTCCACCGACTGCAACCCCGGCAGCTCGCCTTGCACCTCTTTGCTGCTGATGCTCAACATGGCGTGCACGCTTTTTCGCCTCACGCCCGAAGAGGCGCTGGCCGGTGTCACGCGCCACGCTGCCGCCGCGCTGGCTTTGCGTGATCGCGGTGTGTTGGCTGCGGGTATGCGGGCTGATTTTGTGCTGTGGGGGGTGGAGCAACCGGCGGAACTGAGCTACGCCATCGGCGCAAACCCGCGCCTTCAAACTGTTTTCAAGGGCCAGAGCATATGAGCGACGTTTTCACCTTGCATCAGGGCACGGTGCCGCTGCTGGTCAGCATGCCCCACATCGGCACCGAGATTCCCGCTGAACTGAAAGGCGGCTACACCGACGAAGCCCTTCGCGTCGAAGACACCGACTGGCACCTGCACCGGCTCTACAACTTTCTGCCTGCGATGGGCGCCAGTGTGTTGCGGCCGCGTTATTCGCGCTATGTGATCGACCTGAACCGTCCGCCTGACGATGCGCCCATGTATCCGGGCGCCTCCAACACCGAGCTGTGCCCGACGCGCTTTTTCAGCGGGGCGCCGCTCTACAAGCCCGGCTATGAGCTCGCCCCCGAGGAACGCGCGCGGCGGCGCGAGGCTTACTGGCAGCCTTACCACTCGGCGCTGGCCGGCGAACTGGCGCGGCTCAAGGCACGGCACGGCTTTGCGCTGCTGTGGGACGCGCACAGCATCCGCTCGCAGATCCCCTGGCTGTTTGAAGGCACGCTGCCCGACCTCAACATCGGCACAGCCAGCGGCGCCAGCGCACGCGAAGCCATCACCGCCGCCGTGGTGCAGGCCTGCGCCGCCGCACCGCACATCACCACCGCCGTCAATGGCCGCTTCAAGGGCGGCTACATCACGCGCCACTATGGCCAGCCGGCCAGCGACGTGCACGCCGTGCAGCTGGAGATGTGCCAGAGCCTCTATATGCAGGAAATGGCACCCTATGCGTACAACGAGGCGCTGGCCTCGCAGGTGCAGCCTTTGTTGGCGAAAATGGTCGGCAGCGCCCTGCTGGCGTGCGCGAGCAGCTATGAAAAGTGAAGCAAAAACATTCCTGGCATCGCAGGCTTGGGTGCAGGGCGCGTGGGCCAAAGACGTTCTACTGACGGTCGCCGGCAACGGTACCTGGCAAAGCGTGGAGCCCGGCGCCACGGTGCAGCAGTATGAAGGCGCCACGCGTTTGCCCGGCCCGGTGCTGCCTGGCTTGGTCAATGCGCATAGCCATGCTTTTCAGCGCGCCATGGCGGGCCTGACGGAGCGCCGCAGCGCCGGCGTCCACGCGTCTGATGATTTCTGGAGCTGGCGCGACCGCATGTACACCGCAGCCAACCGCATCACGCCCGAGCAGCTTGAAGCGATTGCAGGCCAGCTCTATGCGGAACTTCTGGCCGGCGGCTACACGCAGGTCTGCGACTTTCATTATCTGCACAACGACATCAGCGGGACGCCGTACGCCAACCCGATTGAGATGTCGCTGGCATTGGTGCGCGCGGCGCAGCGCACCGGCATTGGCCTCACCTTGCTGCCCACGTTGTACATGCGCTCGGGCTTTAAGGCCACCGGCCTGCGCGAAGACCAGCGCCGCTTTTCGTCCACGCCCGAGAGCGTGATGCGCATGGTGGAAGACATCCAGCGCCAGACAAAAGGCGATGCACGCATCAACGCCGGGGTGGCCGTGCACTCATTGCGCGCCGCCAGTCCGGCCGCGCTGCTTGAACTCACGGGCGCCGCCAAAGCAGCCGGCCTGCCGGTGCACATCCATATCGCCGAGCAGACACAGGAAGTCGACGATTGCATTGCCCATACCGGCCAACGCCCGATCGACTGGTTGCTGAACAACGCCGACGTCGATGCCCGCTGGAACCTGGTCCACGCCACCCACGCAACACCGGCTGAATTACAAGGCGTGCAAAGCAAGGGCGCATCCATCGTGATTTGCCCTGCAACTGAAGCGAATCTGGGCGACGGCGTGTTTGACCTGCCGGCCTATGCGGCTGCGGGCGGCAAGTGGTCCATCGGTTCCGACAGCCATGTCACCCGCAGCTGGCCCGAAGAATTGCGCCTGCTCGAATACTCACAGCGACTCACGCTGCGCCAGCGTAATATCGCCGCGCGTGTCCTGGGGCATGAAAGCAGCGCGGCTGGCTTGTTCGAAGCCGCGCTGGCTGGCGGCCAGGCGGCCACCGGCCGGCTGCTGGGTGGTCTGGCACCCGGGCAACGGGCCGACTTCGTGACCTTGAATCCTGATTCGCCTGCATTGCTGGGTGTACCGGCAGACCATGTGCTGGATGCGCTGGTGTTTTCGAGTCCAGGCGCGGCGTTCGCCGAGGTGTACGTATCCGGCGCGGCTGTGACCCGCGAAGATAAGGCCAACGGGGTTGGCGACCGATTGCGTGAAAGTTTTCAGCGAGCCATGCAAGGTCTCTGGCAAGCCTGAGCAGCAACTCACCAAAAAAATATAGAAAATAGGCCGACAGCCCTTTATGGCCGTGCGCGACCAGCTATTAAAACTATAGCAATCAGGGCGGGCTCAATGGTGCACCAGCCTGGACTTCCTCAATGGGAAGAAGCCTCGCCAGCTCAGACGAACGCTGCCTGAATTTTGGCGGCGGCGGTTTTGATGAAATGGCCGCCCCGGATTTTCTGGCCCAGTTGCCCGGCACCCTCGCACATTTTTTCGTACTCCGCCTGGCTGAGCCTTGCGAACACTGCTTCCAGTTCATGAAGCGAAGAGACCAGAATCCCCGCGCCATGGGCGGCGATCAGCGGCGCGATGCAAGCCTGGTGCCACACGACGACCGGCAAGCCCTGGCTCAGGTAGAGCGAAGCTTTGTGCGGCGTGTTGAATTGGAGGTAAGCGCCATAGTCGCCCGAACACGTGTCAAGCGTTGCTCCATCCCAGACCAGGCCGAAAGCGCCGTCCGCCTGAAATGGTGGATGGTCTGGTGAAAAAGTACCGCGGTAGCGGATGTTGGCTTGCTCGCCAAAGCCCTCCTCCAAGCCCGCGCCGTAAAGCTCAAAGCTCAGCCCGGGGACTTCGCCCAGCCGATAGATGAAACCGGACTTGCCGGGTGACAGGTTGCCCGCATACACCAGTCGTGGGGGAAGGAACTGCGGGCGAGGCGCCGCAGAGGTGGCGGAAGGAATGGGTGAAGGAGTGGGCGAGGGGTCTTGCCAGGCAGGGCAAAAATAATCCCAGCAGTTCAGGGCCGCCGTGGGCTTCAGGCCATGGCGCTGCAAAAGCTCGCTCACGGTGTCATTGAGGCTCAGGACGTGGGTGAAGCGCTGCAGTTCCCGGGCTTCTTTTTCGATGAGGTCGGGCCGCGGCGGGTCGCTGCGAAGCCCTTCCAGGTCGTGAACGAACGCCACAGTGGGGATGTTGCGTCGCTGGGCTTTCTCCAGAACCGCGCGCGTCGGCAGTTCCGGCGGAAACTGGCACCACAGCACATCGGTTGGCTGAAAGCGCAGCCTGGCATGTGAGAGAAAAAAGGCGATGAGCCGACGCCAGTATTTGGAACGGCTGGTAGGAACCTGCTGAACGGCAAAGCCACTCTCGCGCAGAAAATGCGCGGTATCGAGCCGAGCCTTCGGGCCGGCATTCGAGCGGTTTTTTTTGGTGTCCAGTAGCAGGACATGTTGAAACCCGTTGGGCATGTTGGGCGGCGTTCTTACGCGGTTTGGTGTGGGGGCACAAGCGCAGTGCCCCCGAATTCGCGACGGCGTTGGATATTCTGGCGTTGCCGTTGAACCATGCAGATTATCAACTCGATGGCGCAGGGGGGAAACGGGGCGGTTTGACCAATCTGCTGCCGATCCCGGGCCGCGAGAGGCACCAAGTGACTGGAAATGGCCCTTTTTAGTATCAAAAAGGCCCGAAGCCCAATAATACCGTGCGCGACAAGCTATCAAATAGATAGCATTACCTGGTACCACCAACAGGAATCGAACCTGTATCTAGCGCTTAGGAGGCACTCGTTCTATCCATTGAACTATGGCGGCAACGCCCGCCGTTGCAGCGGGCACCGTGATTGTATTCGGTGGCCGGACGGGCTTCAGTCGTAGGGCACGGTAAATATCAGGTCGACAGCACTTTGCTGGCCGGCCTGGGCGCGCACGGTAAAGCGCTGCGAGAGGTCGTAGAACACATACAGCGTGCCCAGCGCGCCTGACACGGTCCGCTCATAAGCCGCGTAGAAGTTGCGCGAAAACCGCTTGCCCAGGGTGACAGCGCCTTCGGTGGTGGTGCCGTCGGTGTTGCTCGAGGCGCCGCGGTAAGACAGCTCGTCCAGCCCCAGTGAGGCGGCCAGCCCGCCCGACATGCCGCCGCCTTTGCTGCCCAGCAAGGCCAGCGCCGCCTGCTGCAGCAAGGCGGCTTCTGCGCCACCTGAAGCGGAGGAGCGGCCCACCACCAGCCACGACAGTTTTTCGGCGTCGGGCAGTTCAGGTTGCGCATAGAGGCGCACACGCGGCAGCAGGGCCGTGCCGGTGATCTGCACGCCGACGCGCTGCGTGAGGTTGGGGCGTATGGCCAGGATGTCGAGTGAAGGGTTGTCGACGGCGCCGGTGAAGCGCAGCACGCCTTGCTCCACGTCCAGGCGCTGGCCATACGCACGATATTGCCCGCCGAAAGTGTTGATCGTGCCTGTGAGCCGGGGATCGCGCAGGGATTCGCCATTGAGTGCCAGCGTGCCGCGAAGCCGCGTGTCGATGCCTTTGCCCTGGACGCGGAAGTCGTTGCCCAAATCCAGTTGCACCGCCAGCTTGACGGGGCGAGGTGCGTTGTCGGCGGTCTCGGCGCTGGTTTGCGCCGGGGCTTTCTGGCCAGCCGCCGCGCCTCGGGTGGTGTGCACCACGACGTCGTCGCCCAGTTGGGGTGTGCCTTCGTCGGGCAGGATGATGCGCGCCTGGTTGACCACCAGTTTGCCATTCAGTTCAGTTTGCTTGCCCAGCAGGCTCGCCTGTATGTCGCCCGAGACGGTCAGCTGCCGGTCGGTGCGTATGCTGGCGCGCAGGCGTTCGAGCGTGGCCGTGAGCTGGACCTGCGGCTTGCCGTCTACCCAGCCGGCTTCGCCTTGCGCCGTGAGGACGCCGCCCGTCCCCTTGTCGCCTGCACCTTGCAATGTGAATTCGTTGATGCGCATGCGGGTGCCATCCAGTTTGGCGCGCAGGCGGCCGTTGCCGAACTCGATGCCATCGACGACAGAGCGCAAGGCGAGGTCGTTGGCTTGCAGGTCACCCACCAGTTGCGGCGCGCTACGGGTGCCGCTGATGGCAACGTCGGCGCCCAGCGAGCCGCGCAGTCGCCAGCCCGGCGGCGCCAGCACCGACCACACGCCGATGCGCGGCAGTTGCGCGCGGAGTTGGCCGGCCAGCGGGGCGTCTGCCGGCCAGAGCCAGCCACCGCCGGCTGTGGCGGGTGCGCGTGCCAGGCGCGTCCTCAACTGACCGTCGGCTGTGCCCGCGCGTTCACTGTCCCAACGCAACGCCACGGCGATCGCCTCACCTTCGCTGACCAGTGAGAGGCGCGCTTCTTTCACGCCGGCGGCCACGCGCGCCGAAGTACCTTGCCCGGTTTCGGCTTGCACCGTGATGTCGCCGCTGCTGCGCGCCAAGCTGGCCTTCAGGCGAAGGGTGTCGCCCAGGGTGGCATCCCATTCGCCATCCAGCAGCAGGTTGCCGCCCAGGCCGGCCCCGGCCATTTGCGGGCCCGCGACGAGCTCAATCCAGGCCAGGGGCAGGCCGGTGAGCTTGCCGGCAGTCACCAGTTCGCGGCCCGGGCGCCAGCGCGCAGGCTGCCAGCTCAGCGTGGCTTGTGAAGGCGCGCCGGCGGAAGTGCCGGAAGGTGGCGCGACCAGAAGGGCCTCGCCGGCGCCGCTTTCCAGCGTGTTGCCGTTGCGGCCCGGTGTCCATTTCAGTGGAACTGCGGTGCGCGTCTTGAGCTGCCACGCACCCGCGCCCAGCGTGGGGTCTTCAACACTCACGTTGAACTGTTTGACGAGGGCCTGCCATGCGGACTCGGCGAGCGGGTTGTTGCGCCCGGCCCCGGCATTGAGCCGCCCGCCTTCCGCGGCCAGCTGCAAGTTATAGCGGCGCTGGCCGGCTTCCATGCGGCCTTGCGTAGTGAGCTGTGCCTGGCTCAAGCGGCCGGAAAGCGTGGTCTGGAAGGCGCGGATTTTCAGCGTTTCTGCAGCAGCAACTGGTGCGGTGCCTGCCACGCTGGTGGTGACGGGGGCGGGTGCAGTTGCAGGTACGGGTGCTGTCATGCGCCAGTCGAGAGAAGGCAAAGCCAGCCGAGCTTCCAAGGCCGGGTCTTGCCAGCCGCCTTGCCAGCTGGCTTGCAATTCAGCACTGCCGCTGGCTGACGCACTCTTCAATGAGGCGGGCAGGCCCGGTAGCTTTTGCAGCCAGCGCAAGGCCTGCGCCATATCGCGGCCGCGCAGACTCAGGTCGCCTTTGCCGCTGGTTTGCCGCAACTCGCCTTGCAGTTGAGCATCCAGCCCGGGGGCTGTGAGTGTCAGCTTTCCTTTGCCGCCTTTTGCGCTGGGCTGCACTTCGAGCTGGCCTGCCAGCTCGGCATCGTCGGTGCGCACACGCAGGGCCGACAGCACCAGAGTGCCGCCGGCTTGTTCGGCGTTCCAGCTGCCGGTGGCGCTGGCATCGCGCAGGCGCAACTGGCCCAGGGGATTGGTTTTTGCGCTGGCGTCATTGCGCGCCGTCTGTACGTTCGCGTCAAAGCCGATGGCTTTACCCTGGCTTCGAACCTCGGCTTTGCCGTCCAGCGGCAATGGTGCGAGCTGGCTGTGCAAGAGGGCAGGGTTGACGTGCTGGAGTGTCGCCTGCAGCTTCCAGGCCGGTGGCGCGTCGGGTGCAGTAGATATCGCAGGAGCGTCGACCCACTCGCCACTGGCCAGCAGTTCGCCGCCGCCCAATTGCGCCTTGAGCGTGCGTACCATCGCGGTTCCGCTTCGCCATTCGCCTTGGGTTTCCAGCCGCTCCAGCGGCAGCTTTTGCTGGTCCCACGGGCCGGGCAGGGCGTTGGCCAGTTGCACCTGCAGCAGCCAGGCAGAGGCGGCAACGGGGGTGATAGCGGCGGGGGGATTTACAGTTTGCGACGGCCGCACGCTGGCGCTGCCGGTCAGCAGGGTTTGCGGCCCTTCGGGCCAGAACGCGGCCAGGTCCAGGTCGCGAAAATTCGCGTCGGCTTGCGGCACGGGCTGGGCGGCCCAAGGCATCACGCGGGCGGTAGCAGTCGCCTGCGGTTGCCGCAGGTTTTTTCGCGGCGATGCACCTGAAGGGGGGGCGCTCATCTGCAGCTCGGCCTTCACCCCCAATTCAGTCAGGGGCCCATGCGCTGTGGCTTTGAAGGCCAGCGGAACCGGTGTCTTGTTGCCGGGTATCAAAGTGTCAAGCGCGCCTGCCAGGCTGGCATCAAGCTGCATCGGGCTGCGCGACGACAGCTTGGCCCGGCCACTGTAGCGGCCGCGCGCGACCTGGGCGCTGAGCAGTTCCAGTTGGTGGTCCAGTCCTTTGAACGCATAGTTGCCCGTGATGCCCGAGGCGGAAAACGTTGACGCTCCCGTCCATTGAAAACGATCAATTGAAAATCCTTCAAGTAACACCGGCAATGGCAAGCCGAGCGCTGAAGGCGGCACCGACGGTGTGGTGGAGGGCGCGCGTTGATCGTTGACCTGCACGCTGGCGGACGCCAGCCGGTTGACCTTTAGCGTGCCGTGCAGCAACGACCACGGCTGCCAGGCCAGGGTGACGTCCCGCACGTCCACACGCAGGCCATCTTGCTGCCAGATCAGCTGGTCGACATGCCCGCCTTCACGCAGCGAGCCCGTGACGCGCTCGGCGCTAAGCGGCTGTGTCCGGCCTATCCACGCGAGTGCGGTCGCCAGCGAGCCGTCGGTTCCGGCCCACCACCATGCGCCTGTTGTGGCGGCGCCAGCCAGCACCATGACGCTGCCTGCGACCCATGCAGTGGCGCGCAGCCAGCGCCGTGGCGGGCGTAACGCCTTAGGTGCACCCGCGGAAGCGACAGGGGGGTTGGGCGTGTCCATCAGAAAACAAATCCCACGCTGACGTGCAGGCGCAGCTGTTTGACTTTGACGCCATAGGCCAGGTCAATTTGAAGCGGCCCGATGGGGCTTCTCCAGCGAACGCCCGTGCCGATGCCGACGGAAGGTTTCATGTCTTTGGGGTTGTCGGCCACGGCGCCCGCGTCGACGAAGAAAGTGTTTTCCCATTCGCTGGGCCGGCCGCCCTGCAGCATGGGGCGCTGGTATTCGAAGCTGCCCACGGCCATGTAGCGGCCCGGCCCGATGACACCGTTGTCGAGCTTGATGCCGATGTCGCGGTAGCCATAGCCGCGTACGGTGTTGTCGCCGCCGGTGCGAAACAGCAGGGTGCCGGGGATGCGGGCCGAGTCCTTGGCCAACACGGCGCCACCTTCGGCGCGCATCGCGATGCGGCCGCGTTCCAGCGGCACGATGCCCAGCCAGCGGCCCACGGCGCGGGCCAGGGGCTGGTGCTCCGATCCCATGGTGCTGCCGCCGCCGAGTTCAAAGCCCAGGCCGTAGCCTTTGTTGGGGGCAATCAGGCTGTCGAAATAGCGGCCCGTCCAGACATAGTTTGCCGTCAGGGCCGAGCCGTCGCCGATGTCGGCGGCGGAGCTGTTTATCTGGCCGCTGCCGCCGACACTGGCCCTGTCGTATTGCAGGTAGATGTTGCGGTCTATACGATCGCCGGCCTGGGTGCGTCCGAAGCGCAGGCGGCTGGAGCGCGTGATGAGCTCGTCGTCGTCGACGCGCTCGGCGCGCGCAAGCGCCACCCAGCGCCAGTTCGATTCATCGGGAATGGAGGTCCATTCGGTCTGCGCGAAGGGCGATTTCTTTTCGATCTGGAGTTTGGTGACCGCGCGCCAATTGGTGCCCGGCACGCGCAAATGCGTGTGCTCGATGGAGGCGCGCGGGCCGCTGTCGGTGGTCACGCCCACGCCCAGGATGATTTTTTGCAGCTTGGCCTCGCGCACCTGCACCTGCACGGGTGCGGCATTCGGGTCGCTTTCAGGGTCGACAAAGATGTAGGCCGAGTCGAAATAACCGCTGGAAGCCAGCCGTTGCTGCGCTTCGACCAAACGGTTCTGGTCATAGACGTCGCCGACATTCAGCCGTGCCAGGCGCGGCACCAGCACCGGGTCGTAGCGTTCGATGCCCGTGACCTGCATAGGCCCCAGGCGATAGAGCGGGCCGGAATCGAGCTTGAGACTGAGGGCTGCGCTGTAAGCTGGCGCGTCTATGTCGGCCAGGCTGTCGGCCAGCTTGCCGGCCGGGTAGCGGCGCGCCACGAGTGCACGCAGGGCCTGAGTCTTGGCGCCATCCCAGGCGTCCTGTGTGAAGCGCTGACCTGCCGGCAACCGCCAGTCGCGCCGGATTTCCGCGCGCTGGGCTTGCGCATCAGTATCTGGCGACTCCGCGATATCGCCCGCGAAGTCAACGGCAACCGTAGCAACCATTGTGGCCTGGCCCGGCTCTACCGCCACCACGATCACCGGCCGTTGGTTGACGCCGCGCTCCCGTGTGATGCCGATGGTGGGGCTGAAGTAACCCAGCGTGCCGAGCAGGTTGCGCACATTGCGCTCCGCCAGCACGACCAGGCGGGCCAGTTCGGCCTCGTCCAGGTCTGTCACGGCGCGGTAGCGCTGCAGCTCCAGATGTCTTTCAAGCAGATCCTTCACGGCTGCCGGCGCCCGCACGGCAATGTCAAAAGCCGTCACTTCGGGCTGGGCGCTGGTCGGTCCGGTTGCGCCTTGGGGGGTGGGCTCGGGCGTGACTTTTTGCGGTGGCGGCGGTGGCGCGGGTGCGGTCTGCGAAACACCTGAGGGCGGTGTCGACACGCCGGTCATGGGGCTTGACGCGGGTTGTGCGGGCGCGGCAGTTTGCGCGCCGGCCATTGGGGCCAGGAAAATCGCAAAGAAAGCAACAACCGGGACGAATCTGGCGGTTGTCAGTCTTGCCGGGGTGGCCATCCGCGCGCAGTCGGTGCTGTGGGTACTTTGGGTACTGGGAAGGGTCACGAGGGCAGTTTACTTGAGCACCCCTGTGCCCTCGTGTAGGAGACAAGCGCTTGGAATAGCTCTTATTTGGACAGCAGGCGCATGGCCTCTTCCAGGCCCTTGATGGTCAGGGGGTACATGCGCTGGTTCACCAGTTGCTGGATCACGCTGATGCTTTGACGGTATTGCCAGACGCCTTGCGGTTCAGGGTTGATCCAGGCGAACTTGGGAAAAGCGTTGGTCAGGCGCTGCATCCATTCGGCGCCGGCTTCTTCGTTGTTGTATTCCACGCTGCCGCCGGGCTGCAGTATTTCGTAAGGGCTCATGGTCGCGTCGCCGACAAAGATGAGCTTGTAGTCCTTGTTGTACTTGCGGATGATGTCCCAGGTCGGAAATTTTTCGGCAAAGCGGCGGCGGTTGTTCTTCCACATGAAGTCATAGACGCAGTTGTGGAAGTAGTAGAACTCCAGGTGCTTGAACTCGGCCTTGACGGCCGAGAACATTTCTTCGACGCGGTGAATGTGCTCGTCCATGGTGCCGCCGACGTCCATCAGCAGCAGCACCTTCACATTGTTGTGGCGCTCGGGCACCATCTTGATGTCCAGCCAGCCGGCGTTGGCCGCGGTGGAACGAATGGTGTCGTCCAGGTCCAGCTCTTCGACGTTGCCCTGGCGCGCGAATTTGCGCAAGCGCCGCAGTGCGACCTTGATGTTGCGCGTGCCCAGCTCCTGGGTGTCGTCGTAGTCTTTGTACGCACGCTGGTCCCAGACTTTGACCGCGCTTTTGTTGCGGCTTTTTTCCTGGCCTATGCGTATGCCCTGGGGGTTGAATCCGTTGGCGCCAAAGGGCGAGGTGCCGCCCGTGCCTATCCATTTACTTCCGCCTTCGTGGCGCTCTTTTTGTTCTTCAAAACGCTTTTTGAGCGTCTCCATGAGCTCGTCCCAGCCCATTTTTTCGATCTTGGCTTTTTCCTCGGGGCTCAGCTCGAGTTCGAGATTTTTGCGCAGCCACTCGAGCGGGATGTCCTTGGTGAAGTCGGCGATCATCTCCACGCCCTTGAAGTAGGCGGCAAAAGCGCGGTCGAACTTGTCGTAGTTTTTCTCGTCCTTCACCAGCACGCAGCGGCTCAGGTAATAGAAGTCGTCGATCTTCCAGGCGCCTTCGCCACCGTGCGCTTCGAGCTTGTCGCTGTTCGGGCCGACGACACCGGCCTCCAACGCTTCGAGCAGCATCAGGTATTCCTTGACGGAGACCGGCAGCTTGGCCGAGCGCAGGGTGTAGAAGAAATCGATCAGCATGGAGAACTCCTCAGGCGCTGAAGATTCGCGCTGCGAAGGGCCGCCCCGAGCAAGCGACGGCCCCCTCGGGGGGCAGCGTATTACACGAAGTGAGAAGCGTGGGGGCCATTTTTATCGAGGTTTGTCCAGGAGGTACAGCAGCTGGGCTTTGACTTCGGGCCATTCGCCGGCGGCCAGGCTGTACATCACCGTGTCGCGTATGGTGCCGTCGCGGCGCAGCGCATGGCCGCGCAGCACGCCGTCTTTGCGGGCGCCCAGGCGTTCGATGGCGCGCTGGGAGGCGTGGTTGAAGTTGTCGGTGCGCCAGCCGACGATGTTGCAACCCAGCGTGTCGAAGGCGTGGCTCAGCATCAGCAGCTTGCAGGTGGTGTTGATGTGGGTGCGCTGGCAGCGCGCGGCGTACCAGGTGTAGCCAATCTCGACGCGCTTGAGATTGGGCACGATGTCGTGGTAACTGGTGGAGCCGAGCACCTCGCCGGTGGCGGCGTCTGTTACCGCGAAGGCAAAGCGGTTGGCAGTGGCCAGGGCGGTTTCGATATAACCGCGCGTTTCATGAGGCTCGGGCACAGAGGTGATGCGCAGCTTCCAGAGTTCGCCGTCGGCGGCTGCCGCCTTGAGGCCCGCCTCATGCGTCAGTGCCAGCGGTACCAGGCGTACGCCGCGAGATTCCAGGGTCACAGGTTCGACAAACGCCATGCTCAATTTTCTTCCTTGGTTTTTTGCCGGTTCCTCCAGCGTCTGGCCACTTGCAGCCCCAGGCCGCCGCCCAGGCCTACCAGTACGATGCCGGCAATGGCGCCGTTGCCGTAGCCGGCTTCAAAAATATCGAAACCGAGCAGGTGGCCGGCCCAAAAGCCGAGGAGCGCACCGCCGACAAAGCCGACCGCATCCGACAGGCCTTCGATCAGCATGGATTTTTGACTCATGTGTTAGCCCTGCGTTCAGCGGTTGTTGCGCTGCATGAAAACCAGCTTCTCGAACAGGGTCACGTCCTGCTCGTTCTTGAGCAGCGCGCCCACCAGCGGTGGCACGGCGACCTTGTCGTCCTTGCTTTGCAGGGCGTCCAGTGGAATGTCTTCGGCGACCAGCAGCTTGAGCCAGTCCAACAGCTCGGAGGTTGACGGTTTTTTCTTGAGGCCGGGCAGGTTGCGCACGTCGTAGAAGGTTTTCATGGCCGCGGTCAGCAGCTCTTTCTTGAGATCGGGGAAGTGCACATCCACGATCTGCTTCATGGTGTCGGCATCCGGGAACTTGATGTAGTGGAAAAAGCAGCGGCGCAAAAACGCGTCCGGCAGTTCTTTCTCATTGTTCGAGGTGATGAACACCAGTGGCCGGTGTTTGGCCTTGATGAGCTCGCGCGTCTCGTAGACGTAAAATTCCATGCGGTCGATTTCACGAAGCAGGTCGTTGGGGAACTCGATGTCGGCCTTGTCGATCTCGTCGATCAGCAGTGCGACCGGTGTTTCCGAGGTGAAGGCCTGCCACAGCACGCCCTTGACGATGTAGTTGTGGATGTCCTTGACCTTTTCGCCGCCGTCCACGGTCGATAATTGCGAGTCGCGCAGGCGCGACACGGCGTCGTATTCGTACAAGCCTTGCTGTGCTTTGGTGGTGGACTTGATGTGCCATTGCAACAGCGGCAAGTTGAGCGCCTCGGCCACTTCCTCGGCCAGCATGGTCTTGCCGGTGCCCGGTTCGCCCTTGACGAGCAGCGGTTTTTTCAGTGCGGCGGCAGCGTTGACGGCCAGCATCAGGTCCTGTGTGGCGACGTAGTTCTTGGAGCCTTGAAATTTCATGTTCTTGGGGCAGAAGGTGAAGATTGAGCGGCGTTTGCGCAGGGGGTGGCGGAACGCGCCGCCTGGCCGTGGCAGGCCCAGATATAATCCAAGGTTGTTTTATACGATGAATTCCCACCTGATTGTGCGCGCAAAATGAATAAGCTGTTCACCACGATATTCGCCGTAACTGTCTCTTGCGTGACGGTTGCCAGCCTTGCCCAGGAGATCAAGGGCGACGCCAAAGCAGGCGAAACCAAGAATGCCATGTGCATCGGCTGCCACGGCATCAAGGGCTACCAGGCCTCCTTTCCCGAGGTCTATAAAGTCCCGATGATTTCTGGCCAGGGCGCCAAATACATCATTGCCGCACTCAATGAATACAAAAAGGGTGATCGCAAGCACCCCACCATGCGCGCCATCGCCGACTCGCTGACCGACCAGGACATGGCCGACCTTGCCGCACACTACAGTGCTGACGGCGTGGTGGAAGTTAACGGCGCTACGGACCCCAAGACTAGTAAGGCGGCAAGCAAGGAGCCCAGCGTGGAAGTCCAGGCCCTGCTGAACAAGGCCAACTGCGCGTCATGTCATGGTGCCAACTTCAGTACGCCGATCGATCCGGCTTACCCCAAAATCGGCGGCCAGCACGCGGACTACCTGTTTGTCGCGCTCAAGGCGTACAAGACCGAGAACAACCCCAAGGTAGGCCGCGGCAATGCCATCATGGCCGGCATGGCCAAGCAGTACACCAATGCCGAGCTGAAACAGCTGGCTGGTTACCTCGCCTCGGTTGAGGGTGACCTCAAGACCATTCCCCAGAAGAAATTCCGTTAATCCGGAATCTTCCGCCAAAAAAGCCGCTGTCTCAGCGGCTTTTTTTATGCGCCGCTCTTGGCTCTTCTTGGCCTTCTCCCCATTCAAGCAGGGGCCGTGGAACCGGCTTTGCCGGGCCACAGGCGCAGCGGCCCCCTCGGGGGGCAGGGAGCTACACGCAGTGAGCGACCGTGGGGCTCAATCTGTTGTCGCCCGGCGCTGCACACAGTCTATGTACGCGGCACCATCCGGCGGCCGCCCCGCCCGCTGGCTCTCCCAGACCATCTGCCCCAGGCAGTCCATGGTTTCGTGGTGGGCGTCGTGCAATGAGTCGCGCCTGGCCGTCAGCAACTCCACGGCCTGGCGAATGCCACGGGGCTGGTCGATGGAACATTGCTCGCTGATTGACAGATGCATGGACAGGTGCAAAAACGGGTTGGTTTTGCCGGCCTCCACGTCGTACATTTTTTCGAGCGCACCATCGGCGTCGGCAAAATCGGCGTGGTATTCAGGGTGCTCTTCAATCCACTGGCTTGCTATGGTTTCAATAGCTTCCATCGGTTGTGCGGCGCGGGCCTTGGCGTAAACAGAACAAAAAAACCGGCGAACGTCGGCTTGTGAGGGGGTGAACATGGTGAAAGGTTATCACGCAGGCGTTTTCCGCTGCTGGCGTAATGAATTGCTTATCAGCGCTTGCGCCACGGGGCTCGCTGGTGCCGTCCTACAGACAGGGTTGGCACCCCTGCTTACATTACGAAGCACAATGGCGCAGTTCCGGGGTAAGGCCATTTCATAACCATCCACAAGCCCGGCGAGGAGATTCAGATGAACGCAGCACGCATCACAGGCATTGTCCTGATCGTTTTGGGCCTGGCCGGTTTTTTCACCGGCGGCTTCAGCTTCACCAAGGACACGACCGCCGCCAAACTGGGGCCGATCCAGCTGACCGTGAAGGAAAAAGAGTCGGTCAACATCCCGCAGTGGTTGAGCCTGGGTGCGGTCGTCCTGGGTGCGATCGTCCTCGTCGTCGGGTTTAAAAAGTCGTAACCCACACCAGCAGGTGCCGTGGGACTGGCTTTGCCAGACCACAGGCGCCGCCCCTAGAGGGGGGAACAAGCTACACGAAGTGAGCTTGGACAGGGGGGCTAGATCAACATGCGAGAAATCGCATGCCCCGCTTCCAGCAGCTGCGGCAGCATGGTCTCCTGCATCGCTTTGGCGCTGGTGCGGTTGGCCTGGCCGCTGATGTTAAGTGCCGCCACTGTCTGGCCGGCGCGGTTGGTAATCGGCGCTGCCATGGAGACGAGCCCTTCTTCCAGTTCCTGATTCACCAGGCACCAACCCTGTTTGCGGGCCTGCGAGATCTTGGCCATCAGCTCTTTCACATCGGTCACGGTGTACTTGGTGCGTGCCGTCAGTGCTGAGGCCTGCAGGCATTTCATAACCTCGGCTTCGGGCAGGGCCGATAGCAGCATGCGCCCCATCGATGTGCAGTAAGCCGGCAGGCGTGAGCCCACCCCCAGGCTGATGCTCATGATCTTGTGCGTCGGCACGCGCAGCACATAAACGATGTCTGTACCGTCGAGCATGGCTGCCGAGCACGACTCCTTGACCTCTGCCACCAGCGCTTCCATCACTGGCTCAGCCAGGTTCCAGATCGGCATGGAGGAGAGATACGCAAAACCCAGGTCCAGGATGCGCGGCGTAAGGCTGAAGAGCTTGCCGTCATTGTGCACATAGCCCAGCGTTTCCAGCGTCAGCAAAATGCGGCGCGCGCCCGCGCGGCTCAGGCCGCTGCGCCCGGCGACTTCGGTCAGTGTTTGCCGCGGGGCCACGGCGCTGAACGAGCGTATGACTTCCAGCCCGCGCGCAAACGATTGAACGTAACCGTCGCCAGGCTTTTGGTCGTTGGTGCGTGTGGATGCCGCGTTTGCCATAGTGCTGAAAATCTCCTAAAATTCATTATACGAACTAATGTTCTTATATCGAACAAATCCCGGGGCATTTTTGCACTGGCTTGATGATTCCAACAGGCCGCAGCTGGAGACTTCTGAATGATCAACAAGATTGCCGCCTCCGTCGCCGACGCGCTGGCGGAAGTGAATGACGGCGCCACGGTGCTGATTGGCGGCTTCGGCACAGCCGGTATCCCCAATGAGCTGATTGACGGCCTGATAGAGCAGGGCGCCAAAGATCTGACGGTGGTCAACAACAACGCCGGCAATGCCGAAACGGGTCTCGCCGCGCTGCTCAAGGCAGGGCGCGTGCGCAAAATCATCTGCAGCTTTCCGCGCCAGGCCGACAGCCAGGTGTTTGACGGCCTGTACCGCAGCGGCAAGCTCGAACTGGAACTGGTGCCGCAGGGCAACCTGGCCGAGCGCATACGCGCCGCGGGCGCCGGCATAGGGGCGTTCTTTTGCCCCACGGGCTACGGCACCGAGATGGCACGCAACGCAGACGGCAGCGCCAAGGAGACCCGCGAAATCAACGGCAAACACTATGTGCTGGAAATGCCTATTTACGGCGACGTCGCCCTCATCAAGGCCGAGCGCGGTGACCGGTGGGGCAATCTCACCTACCGCATGGCCGCGCGCAACTTTGGTCCGGTGATGGCGACCGCGTCGAAAAAGACGATTGCCACCGTGCACGACATCGTCGAGCTTGGCGACCTGGACCCGGAAAGCATCGTGACACCGGGCATCTTTGTTCACCACATCGTCAAAATCGCACGCACTGCCACGCAAGCTGGCGGCTTCAAGAAATGACATACGAAACGCCCCCGTTGTCGCTCACTTCGTGTAGCGGCCTCCCCCCTCAAGGGGGCGACACCAGCGGCCTGGCCAAGCCAGTTCCGCGGCGTCTGCTGGCATTGCACCACGTCGGTTTAGGCGCAATGAGTCATTTTGGAAATAGAGTGGAAGAACTGACATGAGCACCAACTACCAACGCCGCACCAAAGACCAGCTCGCAGCCCGCGTCGCGCAAGATATTTTTGACGGCGCCGTCGTCAACCTCGGCATTGGCCAGCCCACGCTGGTGGCCAACCATTTGCCGGCGGGTCGCGAGGTCATTTTGCAAAGTGAAAACGGCATCCTTGGCATGGGCCCGGCGCCTGCCGAGGGCGAAGAAGACTTTGACCTCATCAACGCCGGCAAGCAACCGGTGACGCTGCTCAAGGGCGGCGCTTTTTTCCACCATGCCGACAGCTTCGCGATGATGCGCGGCGGCCACCTCGACATCTGCGTGCTGGGCGCCTTCCAGGTGTCGGCCACGGGCGACCTGGCCAACTGGAGCACCGGCGAGCCGGGCGCGATTCCCGCGGTGGGCGGCGCGATGGACCTGGCGATTGGCGCACGGCAAACCTGGGTGATGATGGATCTGCTGACCAAGCAGGGCGCCAGCAAGCTGGTGCAGCAATGCACCTATCCGCTGACCGGCATTGGCTGTGTCAAGCGGGTGTATTCAGACCTTGCCACACTGGAGTGCACGCCTCAGGGCCTGAAGCTGATCGACACCGTCGACGGACTCACGCACGCCGAACTCGAAAAACTGGTGGGCTTGCCGATCGCGGCCGCCTGATCGTTGATTTCACATCTTCCAAAGTCAAAGCACACCATGAACCAAGCTTTTATCTGCGACGCCATCCGTACCCCCTTCGGTCGCTACGGCGGTTCCTTGAGCAGCGTGCGTACCGACGACCTGGGCGCGATCCCGCTCAAGGCACTGATGGCGCGCAACCCAAACGTCGACTGGCAGGCTGTCACCGACGTAATCTACGGCTGCGCCAATCAGGCCGGTGAAGACAACCGCAATGTGGCCCGCATGTCCGCCTTGCTGGCGGGCCTGCCGATGGACGTGCCCGGCGCCACCATCAACCGCCTGTGCGGCTCGGGGCTGGACGCACTGGGTACGGCGGCACGCGCCATCAAATCGGGCGAAGCCACCTTGATGATTGCCGGCGGCGTTGAAAGCATGAGCCGCGCGCCCTTTGTGATGCCCAAGGCCGAGAGCGCCTTCAGCCGCGCCAATGCGGTGTACGACACCACCATCGGCTGGCGCTTCATCAACAAGCTGATGAAAGAAAAGTACGGCGTCGACGCCATGCCCGAAACCGCTGAGAACGTCGCCACCGACTACAAGATCAGCCGCGAAGACCAGGACAAGATGGCGCTGGCCAGCCAGCTCAAGGCCGTGGCCGCGCAAAAGGCCGGTTACTTTGACGCTGAAATCACGCCCGTGACGATTGCCCAGAAAAAAGGCGATCCCGTTGTGGTCGCCAAAGACGAGCACCCGCGCGAAACCTCGCTCGAGGCGCTGGCCAAGCTCAAGGCGATCGTGCGGCCCGATGGCAGCGTGACCGCCGGCAATGCCAGCGGCGTGAACGACGGCGCTTGCGCGCTGCTGCTGGCCGACGAAGCCACTGCCGCGAAGAATGGCCTCACGCCAAAAGCACGTGTGGTCGGCATGGCGACCGCTGGCGTCGCGCCGCGCATCATGGGCATCGGCCCCGCGCCAGCCACGCAAAAAGTGCTGGCACTCACCGGCCTCACCATGGCGCAGATGGACGTGATCGAATTGAACGAAGCCTTTGCCGCGCAAGGCCTGGCCGTGCTGCGCATGCTGGGCGTGCAAGACGACGACCCGCGCGTCAATCCCAACGGCGGCGCGATTGCACTGGGGCATCCGTTGGGCGCTTCGGGCGCGCGCCTGGCCACCACGGCGGTCAACCAGCTGCACAAGGGCGGCGGCCGCTATGCGCTGGCCACCATGTGCATAGGCGTGGGGCAGGGCATTGCGGTGATACTTGAGCGTGTCTGAAGCGCACGATGGCCGGTGGCACGGCGGTGGATTTAGGCTTCCAGGCTTGGCATTGCTATTATTTTGGTAGCTGGTTGCGCTCGTCTCCATTGGGCTTGAGGCCTATTCCTTGGTAAATATGGCCTTTCCCCTCATCACCGATCCATTTTTTTACGCCGTGGCCATTCCCGCCGTGCTGATGCTGGGCATCAGCAAAAGCGGTTTCGGTGCGGGCTTTGGCTCGCTTGCGGTTCCCGTCATGGCGCTGGCCGTCACGGTGCCGCAGGCCGCCGCCATCCTGATGCCGGTGTTGCTGCTGATGGACTTGCTGGGGCTGGCCGCTTTTCGCCGCGACTTTGATATCAAATTCCTGAAATTCCTGATTCCTTTTGGCCTGGTGGGTACGGTGGTGGGCGCGCTGCTCTTCAAGGTGCTCGATGCCAAGGTGGTGGCAGCCCTGGTGGGAATATTCACGCTGTTGTTTTTGGCGCAGCGGCTGCTCTTTCCGCCCCGGCCCGACAGTCCGCCGCCGCCGAACTGGCTGGGCGCCATCCTGACGGTGACCTCGGGCTTCACCAGCTTTGTGTCTCACGCGGGTGGGCCGCCGCTGAGTGCCTATGTGATCCCCATGCGCCTGAGTCCGGTGAAGTTCACCGCCACCATGGCTGCCTTCTTTTTTGTCATCAACCTGTCCAAGTGGATTCCCTACGCCTGGCTGGGCCTGCTGGACCTGCGCAACATGGCGACGTCGCTGGTGTTGCTGCCGTTGGCGCCTGTGGGTGTCTGGATGGGTGTTCGCATGGCGCGGACCATCAGCCCGGTGCTGTTTTATCGCCTGCTGTATGTCGGCATGCTGCTGACCGGGTGCAAGTTGCTTTGGGACGGGTTCCGTTAACAGCTTAAGTAGCGGGGCGGATGGACCTCTCGGGTGCGCTCGAACGTCTTACCGGTATTTGCGCCCTGCGTCTACTGCGGCCACGGTAGCCCGCGCTTTGGGCGGGATTGCCGCGGGCGCTCGGGATTTTCACCGGTTTTTTCATGGGGAATTTCTGTGAGAATCGCTGGCATGAGAACAAGAAGCGCGCGCTGCGGCTAACGTCCCTTTCATGACTACCGTTGTTTTTGCCGACCTCGTAGGCAGCACCAGCATGTTTGAACGGCTGGGCGATGAAACGGCGTCGCGCTTCGTCACGCAGCTCATCGGCGTGTTGAGCCAGGTCTTCGAACAACACCAGGGGCGGGTGGTCAAGCTGCTGGGCGACGGGCTTTTTGTGGTGTTCCCTCATGAGGGCGACGCCTTGTCCGCGTGCATCAGCATCCAGAAACGCCTGCAGGAAAAACCGATCAAACCGGGCGGCAGCGGCGGCCCCGTGCAGATGCAGATGGGTATCGAGTCGGGTGAGGTCGTGGAGATCGACGGAGACTGTTTCGGCGACACCGTCAATTCCGCGGCCCGGCTGGCTGACCTTGCCGGTGCCGCCCAGATCCTGACCACTGAAAACGTCTGGGCTGCGCTGTTGCCTGTCCAGAAGGCCGCCTTGCGCAGCATGGGGCCGATGTACCTGCGCGGCAGGGCGGAGGCCAGCCATGTCTACAGGGTTGAATGGCAGGCCGGCCGTGACGAAGACGCAACAATGGCCGGTCGTTCGATGTTCGCTTCGCCCAGCCAGGCTTTTCTTGAGCTCAGCTATGGCGAGCAGACGGTCAGGCTGGATGCCAAAAGCAGCAAGCTCGCGCTGGGGCGAGCTGCCGATGCGGCGCTGACCCTGAACGACCCGCGGGTTTCGCGCATGCATGCCACGCTGGAGTGGCGCGGCGGGCATTTTGTGCTGGCGGATGCTTCCAGCTACGGTACCTGGGTCTATCTGGGTAACCAGAGCGAAGCCGTGGTGTTGCGTCGCACCGAATGCTATTTGGTGGGCAGCGGCCAGATCGTGCCGGGATGCGAGCGCACCGACGACAACGCCCCGCTGATCACCTTTTCCATCAGGACCTGAACCGCTGGCTTGGGAAGGGTCAGGTCTTTTTTAGGCTTCTTTCGCTGCATGATGCAGGCTAGAATCGTTTTTTGTTTCAAGACGTAGCCGGGGCCGGGCCGCAGCAAGGCCTCCGGTGACGCCCACTTTCATTCCCTCATGAGTCTCAAGAAGCTTGGCCGTTACGATCTCATCCGCGTCCTGGGCAAGGGGGCGATGGGGCTGGTGTATGAGGGACGCGACCCTAATCTTGACCGCCGCGTAGCGATCAAGACCATCAAGGTCGAGAATATGTCGGAAGAGGCTGCCGCGGAATATGAAGTGCGCTTTCGCACCGAAGCCCGTTCGGCGGCGCGTCTGCAGCACCCGCACATCGTCAGCGTTTATGACTCCGACCGTGACGGCGACATCGCCTTCCTGGTCATGGAGTTCATCGCCGGCGACGACCTCAAGCACCACCTGGACAAGGGCGACCTGTACACCCTCGAACAGACGCTGGGCATCATGGGCGACCTGCTGTCGGCGCTCGATTACGCGCACAAGCAAAGCATCGTCCACCGCGACATCAAACCCGCCAACCTGCTGATCGAGACCAACGGCCGCGTCAAGCTGACGGACTTCGGCGTCGCCCGTATTCAGGATTCAGGCGAAGCCACCCGTACGCAAGGCTCCATGGTGGGCACCCTCAAATACATGTCGCCCGAGCAGGTGCAGGGCCGGCCGATCGACGCCCGTGCCGACCTGTTCGCTGCCGGCATCGTGCTGTATCAGTTGCTGACGGGCAAACGGCCCTTTGACGGTGACACCGACTTCGCCACCATTCAGCAGATCGTCGGGCATACGCCCGTCATGCCCAGTGCGTTCAATGCCCGACTGCCAGCTGCGCTGGACGCCGTGGTGGCCAAGGCACTGGCCAAATCGCGCGACCAGCGCTATGCCAGCGCGCAGGAGTTTCTCACCGCGCTGCAGGCCGCGGCACGGGAAGCGCCCGATACGTCAGTGCTGCCGCCCGCCGTGCCCCCCGGGCCCGGCAGCAATTCCACCTGGACTTCCACCCTGCTGGCCGGCGAAGCGCTGGTCGATCTGCAGTCCGGCACCAGCGCCAACATTTCGGTGGTAACGCAGGAGCTGGAGCTGGTCTACTGGAAAGACATCAAGGAGTCCATGGATGTCGAGGATTTCCACGCCTTCCTGGCCAAGTTTCCGTCCGGCATCTACGCCGACCTGGCGCGTCGCCGCCTGAGAAAACTCGGCACGCCTGGCGCAGACGATTCCGACATCGGCCGGCGCCTTGGCACGGGCACATTGGTGGTTCCGCGCCCCGGCACCCAGCCGGGCCAGCCCGCGCCGGGCATGGCAACTGCCAACGGAACCAGCACCGACCAGGCCTGGAACGCCCTGGAAGAAGCGGCCGCCAACACACCCTCACCGCCGCCGGTGCCCGCCAGGCCGGCTGCCGATGACCCGGACGCCACGCGCCTGGGCGCACCGGCCGCCGCTACGGTGAAAGCGCCAGCCGCTGAAGTCGATGCCGACATATCTCTCGACTGGCCGGAAACCGTCTTCAGCGATCCGGTTGTGAGCCCGGCGGTTAGCGAGCAGCGCGGCGCGCAGCCCGCCAAACCCGCCGCCGCGACCACCGCGTCACCGGCTGCCGGCCCTAAAAGCTCTGTGTCCGCGGCGTCCGCCGCGGCCGCTCGCTCAAGCGCGAATGCTGCCGACGCCTCCTCGGTGCGGCTAAAGTCGGCGCGAAAGCGCAGCCCGTCCGCGTCGCCCATGCCTGCCAAGGCGGGCATCCCCAAGTCCAGCTACCTGTTTTGGGGCGCGGCGGGTGTCGTGGCACTGGTTGTGGTGGCAGCGGGGTGGAAATCACTCTCGGGCCGCAACGTTCCGGCTGCGGCACAGGTCGCCGCCGCTCCGGTAGAAACTCCCGCGACGGCGGAGGCGCCCGCTGCGACCTCTCCTGCACCGGCTACCCCTGTGGCGCCCAAGGCGGCAGAGCCGGCGGTGCAGGCCCAGTCAGCGGCCTCACCGACCCCGCCGGCTTCGTCAGCTGCGGTGGTGCGAGCGCCTTTGACTGCGGCCTCGAAGGCCCAGCTTGCGGCCGCGGTGGCTGCCAAAAGGGCGGCGCTGGAAAAAGAACGGCAAGCCAAACAGGCGCAGACAAAGCCTGCCGTAGCGGCACCTTCCCCCGCGGCAACTGACCGTGCTGCCGCGCCTGCCGCAGCCGCCACAGCCGCAGCAGCGGGCAATCCGCAGCAAGCCTGCGAAGGGCGCATCCTTCTCGGGTTTCAGATCTGCATGTCGGAGCAGTGTGCCAAGCCCGGCTTTGCCCAGCAGCCGGTGTGCGTGGAGCGCCGGGCCATGGAACAGCGGCGGCGTGATCAGTCGTCGAACCGGTAGCCGCTGCGCTCCGGTTTTTGCTGTTGCTATCAAATTAATAGCTGCTCGCGCTCGTTGTTAAAGCGCGACAGGCCTTTTTATTGATTATTCCTGCTCGTGCCACGCCGTCGGCCGGCGTTGCGCCTGCTGCTGCCTTTCCTGCGCCAGTTGCTCCTCCAGCTGCAGGCGCCCCTGCGTCGCCACGGCAATGACCTTGGTGCGGTCCTTGCGGTGCGGGTACATGCGTTCAAACAGCTCCAGGTTGTGCCGGCGAAAGCGCATGGCCGCCTGGCGTGCTTCGTGTGGCGGCTGGCCCAGCAGTTCCAGCACGGTGCGTGCGCTGCGCAGGCTGGACTCAAAGACTTCACGTTCCACCTGCATCACGCCGCGGTCGCGCAGCGCATTCCAGTGCGTCACGTCGCGTGCGCGGGCGACGATTTGCAGCTGTGGAAAGTGTTCACGCGCCAGGTCGACAATCTTCAGCGACTGCTCCATGTCGTCCACCGACAGCACCAGAATTTTCGCGGTGGCCGCACCGGCGGTGCGCAGCAGGTCCAGCCGCGTCGCATCGCCATAAAACACCCGGTAGCCGAAGGACCGCACGGTTTCGACCATCTCCGCGTCGTGATCCAGCACCGTCGCCGGAATGCCCTGGGCCAGCAGCATGCGGCCGATGATCTGGCCGTAGCGGCCGAAACCGGCAATGATGATCGGCGCCTCCTGCTGCTCGGAGATTTCCTCGAGTTGCGGTGTGTCGCAGTTGGCATAGCGCGGCAGCAACAGCTTGTCGACGGCTACCAGCAGCAGGGGGCTGAGCAGCATCGACAACGCCACTGCGCCAATCAGCAGTGAAGCGGTTTCAGCAGAAAACACGTGAGCTCCGGCAGCCGCCTGGAACACCACAAAGGCGAATTCGCCGCCTTGTGCCAGCAGCACTGCAAACACCGGCCGTTCCTGAAATGGCAGTTTCATGAGCCAGGCCAGGCCGTAGATCACGATAAGCTTCAAGGCCAGGAAGCCCACCAGAATGGCGGCCATGAGTCCGGGCGACTTCCACAGCACGCCGAAATCAATGCTCATGCCGACGGCGATGAAAAAGAGGCCGAGCAGCAGGCCCTTGAACGGCTCGATGTCGGTTTCCAGCTCGCGCCGGTATTCGCTTTCAGCCAGCAGCACGCCGGCAAGGAAGGCGCCCAGCGCCATCGACAGACCGACAAACTGCATCAGGGCCGCGATGCCCACCACCAGCAGCAGCGAGGCCGCGGTAAAGATCTCGGGCGTGCCGCTGTTGGCGATCCAGCGCAGCAAGGGCCGCAGCAGCAGGCGACCACCGAGAATGATGCCCACAATGGCTGCTACGATTTTAATAGCTTCCAATGCACGACTGGTATGGGCTACGGCCTCATTGTCTCCATTCATGGCGCCCAGAAGCGGCAGCAGTGCAAGAATCGGAATGGCTGCCACGTCCTGAAACAACAGAATGGAAAAGCCGGCCTGGCCGCTGGAGGTCGGCATCAAGTGGCGCTCGCCAATGGCCTGTAGCGCGATGGCGGTGGACGACAGTGCCAGCCCAAGGCCCGCCACCAGCGCTATTTGCCAGCTCACGCCAAACGCCATCGCCACGCCTGTGAGCAATGCCGCGCATCCCAGCACCTGGGCGCTGCCCCAGCCGAAGATGGGCCGGCGCAAATTCCACAGGCGTTTGGGCTCCAGCTCCAGCCCGACCAGAAACAGCATCAGCACCACGCCAAATTCGGCAAAGTGAAGAATGTCCTGCACGTTGGTGACCAGCCCCAGGCCCCAGGGGCCAATCGCGATGCCGGCGGCGAGGTAGCCGATGATGGAACCCAGGCCGATTTTTTTGGCCAAGGGCACCGCAATGACCGCTGCGGCGAGGTAGATAAAGCTGTTGGTCAGCCAGGCGGGTGCGTGCTCCGTCATGGCGCCCCCACACGGGTCGCGTCGTGCAGCGCGCGGCTGCCTGGGCTGGTTGCCGGTTCAGGCACAAGCCGGTCCTTCATGGGAACGACGCAGGCGGCGCATTGTTCGAGATCGTCGAGCTCCGGCCAGTCGGGATAGCTTTGCAGGCGTTGGCGAAACACCTCTATGTGGTCGACAACGGTCTGCCGGTCAACGCTGTGGGCGCCATGCAGCACCAGCGGCGGCAAAAACCGCATGCCGCACAGAGCCGCGCTTTGCTCATAGGGCGGCAGGAAGGCGTCGAAAAAGTAGCGGTTGTAACCCTGCGGGTGGTAAGACCCCTCGGGGCCGCCCGTGGTGGTGACCAGCCACAGGTCTTTGCCTTCGAGCGCCCGGCCTTCCCCGCCGTCACCCTCGCCATAGGCCCAGCCGTAGGTGAGTACGTCATCGAGCCAGAGCTTTTGCAGCGCGGGCATGGAATACCACTGCAAGGGGTGCAGCAGCACCACCAGCCTGGCGCGTTTCAGCGCCGCTTGTTCGAGGGACACGTCGATGGCGTAGTCGGGGTAGCTTGAGTAAAGGTCCTGCACCTGCGTGCGCGGCATGGCCTTCGCGGCCTCCATCAACGGGCGGTTGACCCGCGATTCACGCCAGGCTGGATGGGCTGCAATGACATAAATGTCAGGGTTTGCAGCGCGGTCGGGAGATTTTTCTGTGGTTGTGAGAACGGCGTTCATGCCGTTACCATAGCGGAAAAGCAAATCAGGTTCCCTGAACACCGAGGAGATTCGCATGCCTGTGGTTGTAATCGCCAATCCGAAGGGGGGCGTCGGCAAAACGACGCTGGCCACCAATGTGGCCGGGTACTTCGCCAGCCAGGGCCATGCGGTCATGCTGGGAGACGCTGACCGGCAGCAGTCTTCGCGGCTTTGGCTGGGCCTGCGCCCGCCGGCGGCCAGGCCGATTGCCACCTGGGACGTGAATGCCGACCTGATCGGCAAACCACCCAAAGGCACGACACACGTGGTGCTCGACACGCCAGGCGGACTTCACGGCGGGCGCTTCAATGACGTGATCAAGCTGGCCGACAAGGTGATCATTCCGCTGCAGCCCAGCGTGTTTGACATCTTTGCCACCCGTGCTTTTCTGGACCAGCTGGCGGAACACCGCCACGCCGGCAAGATGCAGGTGGGCATTGTCGGCATGCGGGTCGATTCACGCACCATCGCGGCGGACAAGCTGCGCAGTTTCGTCGAAGGTCTCGGTTTGCCGGTGCTGGGCTACCTGCGCGACACGCAGAACTACATTCACCTGGCCGCGCGCGGACTGACGTTGTTTGACGTGGCGCCCAGCCGGGTCGAAAAAGACATGGAGCAGTGGAAGGGCATCTGCCAGTGGCTGGATCGCTAAGGAAGCGCTAACCGTTCTCCGTTAAGCGCTGCTGCGGTTTGTCGCTGAGCCGACATGCGGCGCCTGCCCGTGCCGCTACAGTGAGGCCATGAAGATTTTTCAAACCCTTGAAGACTTGGCCGCCTGCGTCGGGCAAGAAGTCGCTGTCAGCGACTGGATCACCATCACGCAGCAGCAGGTCAACCTGTTTGCCGACGCTACAGGCGACCACCAATGGATACACGTCGATGTGGAAAAAGCAGCTGCCGGCCCGTTCGGCGGACCGATTGCCCACGGCTTCCTGACCTTGTCACTGCTGCCGCGTTTTTTTGAGTCCTCGTTTGAGATCACGGGTTCCCGCATGGGGGTGAACTATGGCCTCAACAAGGTGCGGTTTACGGCGCCGGTGCCTGTGGGCAGCCGTCTGCGGGCGCGCATGAAGCTGCTGGCCGCCGACGTGATCGACAACGCGGGCATGCAGATGACTTGGGAAGTGACGGTGGAGCGGGAAGGTTCGCCCAAGCCGGTGTGCGTGGCTGAGTCGCTGGTACGGCGATACCCCTGAAGGAGGTGACGCGAAACCTTAAATTCGCGTCAGCTGGCTGGCCGGCAGCCAACCTTCGAAAACATCAATCAATCCGTTGATGCGCTCGGCGGCTTCCGTCTGGGTGTGTGCATGTGCAATGCACTGGTGCAGGTCGCTGCGCAGCAGCCACAGCTCGGCGGGTGTTTTGGCAAGGCTGATCTTGTAGATCAACCGCGGCGTTCGCGCATCGTCGCAGTCATGCAAAAGCGTACGCAAGCTGTCCTGAATCTGTTCCACAGACAGACGGTTGCCCGGCTTGGCCGGGCTGGAAAGACGGGACACGCTGCTGCCGAAAATACGCTGGATGACCATATTCACTGGGTTTTCCTTCCAGTCTTGTGGACTGGGCGGTGGGAGGGGTACGCGTGGAATAGCCGGGTGGGGCTGTCCGTGCATGGTTGCCTGCAGCAAGAACTGTAGGCGTCAAGCTTTTCAGTATAGGGTTTTTACTTATATTTTGACAAGCGGGGTGCGGCCCAAAGACCTGTAAAGACCCCCGAAACCGGACTTATGTCTCAGCCGGTGCGCCGGAAACTCCGGAAAACCCGTTTTGGCGCCAGGCCTCAAACACGGTGACGGCCACGCTGTTGGAAAGATTCAGGCTTCGCTGGCCGGGGAGCATAGGCACTTTCAGGCGTTGCGCCGGCGCGAAAGATTCGCGCAGCGCAGGCGCCAGGCCCCGGGTCTCGGAGCCGAAAACCAGCCAGTCGCCCAGCAGGAAGTGCGCGTCGTAAACGCTGCCGGACCCCCGTGTGGTCATGGCGAAGAGCCGTTGCGAGGGTGGTTGCTCACTTTCGAGCAGAGCCTGCCAGTTTGCATGCCGCAGCACTTTGGCATATTCGTGATAGTCAAGCCCCGCGCGGCGCATGTGCTTGTCTTCCATCGAAAACCCCAGCGGTTCAACCAGGTGCAAACGGCAGCCAGTGTTGGCCGCCAGCCGGATGACGTTGCCGGTGTTCGGCGGGATTTCAGGCTCGACCAGGACAATATTGAACATGCGGCGGGAAAAGAATCGGGATGACGGTTGCTGGAAGATGAAAGTGAAAGCGCGGCGGTGACAGCGCGGCGTGGCAAGCCCGGATTTTAGGTCGGGGCTGTACGCGCCAGGACGACGGCGGTAATGTGCGCGGCGCCAGCGTCCCGCAAAGCCTGCGCGGCTGTGTAGATCGACGCGCCACTTGTCATGACATCGTCCACCAGCACGACACGCCGCCCCTGAAGCGCTGCCGTGCGCAGCGGGTCGACCTGAAAGGCGCCCTTGACATTGGCCAGTCTGTCTTTGCGTTTGAGCTGGCTTTGCGGGCGTGTGTGTCTCACGCGCAGCAGCAGCCGGGCGTCGGTGCCTGCCCGCGTGCCGGTTTGGCGGGCCAGTGCCGTACACAAGGCCCAGGCCTGGTTGAAACCGCGCAGTTGCAGGCGTTCCGCGGACAGCGGCAATGGAATGACCCAGTCGCCCGGCTCCAGCCCGGCCATGAGGTCGGGCACACCAGGTGACTGCGCCAGCAGGCCGGCAAAAAAATCGGCCCAGCCGTGCTGTTCGCCGAACTTGTAGCTCGCGATCAGCGCGGACCAGGGGTAGGCATAGTCCACGCCGGCCAAGGTGCCGTCCAGCGGCGGCGGGTGGCTGACGCAAGCGCCGCACAGCCGTGATCTGGTTACAGCGGGGTCTATCGAATGCCCCCCTGGCAATGCGAGCGCACAGCGGCTACAGCGGCAAATGGCGGAGGCAAATCGGGCGACGCAGGCCCGACATACCTGGCGCGCGGGCCAGCTGCGGCAAACCGCACACTGGCTGGGGAGGGCGGCGAAAAGGGTCTCGAGCCCGGGCCGTCGGGGCGGGAATGCGGCAGGGGCAAGCAGGCGTGTGAACACCGTGTCAATATACTCGCGTGGCTTGCCGCCTCTGTGCCTCTTTCCTTCAGATCCAGCGCTCTCACTCGCTCCCTCGTTTTTTGCATGACCTCTACACAGCGCCCCCCCACGCTCGATCCGACCGCGGTCAGCCGCTGGGACCACTCCGCGCCCCTGGCGTCGCCATGGCTCCATGAGGAAGTGGCACGGCGCATGCTGGACCGGTTGCAATGGATCAAGTTGCTGCCGCGCACCTGGGTCCACTGGGGTGCGCTGCGCGGCGGGCTTCAGGCGCAAGCGACGCTGGCTGGGCTTTACCCTAAATCCAGGTGTTTTGTGGTTGAAACCATTGATGGTCGGGCGCAAGCAGCTATCAAAAAAATAGCAATTCCGTGGTGGAACCCGCGGCGCTGGACAAGGGCAGCGATGCGCTTTGAGGCGCCGCCGGCCGGTACTGCCGACATGCTGTGGGCGAACATGGCGCTGCATGAGTCGGCCGACCCGCAGGCCCTGCTGGCGCGGTGGCACCAGATGTTGAAAGTAGACGGCTTCCTGATGTTTTCGTGCCTGGGCCCGGATACGGCCAGGGAATTGCGGGAACTCTATGCGCAGCTGGGCTGGACTCCAGCGGGGCATGAGCTGACCGACATGCACGATTGGGGCGACATGCTGGTGCAGACAGGGTTTGCCGAGCCGGTCATGGACATGGAGCGCATCACGCTCACCTACGCGACGCCGATGCGCCTGCTGGAGGACCTCCGCGAGTTGGGCCGCAACTTTCATCCCGCGCGTTTTCCCGCTTTGCGGGGCCGGGCCTGGAAGGCACAACTCGAAAATGCACTGTCCCGCCATCTTGTCAAAGGAGATGACGGCCGGCTCTCCCTCACGTTTGAAATCATTTACGGCCATGCCCTGAAAGCGCAGCCCCGGATCAAGGTCAGTGCCCTCAGCGCGGTGTCGGTTGCCGACATGCGCAGCATGCTGCAGGGGCCGCGCTCCGGCGGGTAAGGCGGCCCACAGCGGGTGTTGCGCAGGCGCCGCCAATCCCCGAATTGAGGGGTTTTCAGGGGGGCGGCAAGGCAAACCCGGCTACAATTCAAAGCTGAAATTTTGGGTATGTTCCCCAGCCTCATGCGGTCAATGCCTGGCGTTAACCGCAGTTTTTTTGAGGGTTGCCACATGCTGCAGCCAACACCAGCGTTTCGTTTTGCCACCTTGCCTGCGCAGGGCGTCCACAGCCACGATGCTGTGCTGTGGCTTCTCAAGCGTCATTGTTCACTCACACCGGCCCAGCTGGGGTGGCTGTATGTGTCGCTGTGTGGCGTCTCACTGGGAATCGCCGCGTTTTTCTGGCTGCAGGGCGCCACCATGGTGATGCCTTTTGCCTGGATCGAACTGATGGCGGTGGGGGCGGCTTTTGTGGTGTATGTGCGGCATGCGGGAGACGGAGAAAAAATCGTTCTTCAGGGCAGCCGGCTGGTGGTGGAGCTGGAAACGGCAGGTCGCACGGAGCGAGCCGAATTCAACCGTGAATGGGTTCGGATCGAACCCAAGGACGGAGACGGTTCGCTGATTGAAGTGTCAGGACAGGGGCGGTCTGTCAGGGTTGGGCGGCATGTGCGCCCGGAGCTGCGTCCCGCGCTGGCACGCGAGATCCGCATGGCACTGCGAAGCGCCTGACGGCTCCTGAAAGACTTGTGTCAGTTCAGGTGCGGCGGGGTGTCCCGCCGCTAACTTTATAATCAGCAGGTTAATTTGGTCGGTAACGTCGGTAATTGAAGCAGAAAAAGTGATCACGATGAACGTAAGCAACACCATCAGCAAAACGACACGGCTTGGCATGCAGCATGCAGGCGCAATTCTGGTATCTGCGGCCGCCTGGGTCAGCACCGCCGCTTACGCCGTCAACGACCTGAAAGGCGGGCCGGCCGTCAATCAGCTGAATCTGCACCCGGCCGTGACCAAGATTGCCGAAGAGCAGCAGTGGCTGCACTGGTTCATGATGGCCATCTGCCTCGTGATCTTCGTGGCCGTGTTTGGAGTGATGTTTTATTCCATCCTGATGCACCGCAAGTCCGTCGGCCACAAATCAGCCAACTTCCATGAGTCCACCGCCGTTGAAATCGCCTGGACCATCGTTCCTTTCATCATCGTGATCGCCATGGCCCTGCCGGCCACCAAAGTGCTGGTCGCCCAGAAGGACACCACCAGCGCCGACCTCACCATCAAGGCGACCGGCATCCAGTGGAAGTGGGGCTACGACTACATCAAGGGCGAAGGCGAAGGCATCGGCTTTGTCTCTACGCTTGACAACACGCACCGCGAAATGTCCAACAACGGCGGCCCGAAAGCCGGCGAAGCACCGGACAACTACCTGCTCAAGGTCGACAACCCGCTGGTCGTGCCCGTCAACAAGAAAATCCGCATCATCACTACGGCCAGCGACGTGATCCACGCCTTCGCCGTTCCGGCTTTCGGCATCAAGCAGGATGCGATTCCCGGGTTTGTGCGCGACACCTGGTTTCGCGCTGAAAAAGAAGGCGACTACTACGGCCAGTGCCAGGAACTCTGCGGCAAGGAACACGCCTACATGCCTATCCATGTGAAGGTGGTTTCCGCCGCCGACTACTCCGCATGGGTGGCTGTCAAGGCCAAAGAGGCCGCCGCCAAGGCCGATGATCCGACCAAGGTCTGGACGCTGGTTGACCTGAAGGCCCGCGGTGAAAAAGTCTATGCGGCCAACTGTGCCGCCTGCCACCAGGCCAACGGCAAGGGCGCCGGCCCGATCAAGCCACTGGACGGCTCGCCCATCGTGCTCGATGCCGACCATGCCAAACAAATCCATACCGTGCTCAACGGCGCCGCCGGTGGCGCCATGCCTTCCTGGAAGGCGCTGAGCGACACCGACATCGCCGCCGTGATCAGCTACTCCAAGAACAACTGGTCCAACCAGACCGGCCAGATCGTTCAGCCCGCCGAAGTGCAGGCTGCCCGCAAGTAAGCCGATCCGTCCGCCCCACGAACAGAATTCGCCGGCGCCATATCTTCTGTATATGCGCCGGCTGCCAAGATAAAGCTACAGGCCAAAGCCACCAAAGGAAGCCAAGATGAGTGCAGTTCTAGACCATCACGACCACGCGCATGATGACCACCACGACCATGCCCCGACGGGCTGGCGGCGCTGGGTCTTCGCGACCAACCATAAAGACATCGGAACGTTGTATCTGCTGTTCAGCTTCTTCATGCTGATGTTCGGCGGTGTGCTGGCGCTGATGATCCGCGCCGAGCTGTTCCAGCCCGGCCTGCAGCTGGTCAACCCTGAGCTCTTCAATCAGCTCACGACCATGCACGGCCTGATCATGGTGTTCGGTGCGATCATGCCGGCCTTTGTCGGCTTCGCAAACTGGATGATCCCCTTGCAGATCGGCGCGGCCGACATGGCGTTCGCCCGCATGAACAACTTCAGCTTCTGGCTGCTGATCCCGGCCGGCCTGATGCTCGTCGGTTCCTTCTTCATGCCCGGCGGTGCTCCTGCTGCGGGCTGGACGCTCTACGCGCCGCTGACGCTGCAAATGGGCCCGTCCATGGATGCCGGTATTTTTGCGATGCACATTTTGGGCGCCTCGTCCATCATGGGCTCGATCAACATCATCGTGACCATCCTTAACATGCGCGCACCTGGCATGACGCTGATGAAGATGCCGATGTTCTGCTGGACCTGGCTGATCACCGCTTACCTGCTGATCGCCGTGATGCCCGTGCTGGCAGGCGCCATCACCATGACGCTGACGGACCGCCACTTCGGCACCAGCTTCTTCAACCCCGCCGGCGGCGGCGACCCGGTGATGTACCAGCACATCTTCTGGTTCTTCGGCCATCCCGAGGTCTACATCATGATCTTGCCGGCCTTCGGCATCATCAGCCAGATCATCCCGGCCTTCTCGCGCAAGCGCCTGTTCGGCTACGCCTCTATGGTGTATGCCACCGGTTCTATCGCCATCCTGAGCTTTGTCGTGTGGGCTCACCACATGTTCACCACCGGCATGCCGGTTACGGGCCAGCTGTTCTTCATGTACTCCACCATGCTGATCGCCGTGCCCACGGGCGTGAAGGTGTTCAACTGGATCGCCACGATGTGGCGCGGCTCCATGACCTTTGAAACCCCCATGCTGTTTGCCGTGGGCTTCATCTTCGTGTTCACCATCGGCGGCCTGACGGGCGTGATCCTCTCGGTCGCACCCATCGACACGCAGCTGCAGGACACCTACTACGTGGTGGCGCACTTCCACTACGTGCTGGTGGCCGGTTCGCTCTATGCCCTGTTTGCCGGCTACTACTACTGGTCGCCCAAATGGACCGGCGTCATGTACAACGAAACCCGCGGCAAGATCCACTTCTGGTGGTCGCTGATTTCGTTCAACGTGACCTTCTTCCCTATGCACTTCCTGGGCCTGGCCGGCATGCCGCGCCGCTATGCCGACTATCCCATGCAGTTCGCTGACTTCAACGCCGTGGCCAGCGTGGGTGCGTTCTTCTTCGGCTTTGCCCAGCTCTACTTCTTCCTGTTCATCGTGGTCCCCACGATGCGCGGCAAGGGTGCACCAGCCAAGCAGAACCCCTGGGTGGATGAAGGCGGCAAGGGCGCCGAAGGCCTGGAGTGGGAAGTCCCATCGCCGGCGCCGTTTCACACCTTCGAAACGCCTCCCAAGCTGGATGCTTCGGCAACCCGCGTGATCGGTTGATTGATCCATCGCTACGCGCCATGACGACACCTGAACAAAAGAAAAGCAACCTGAGGCTGGCCCTGATACTGGCTTCGGTCGCGCTCGTCTTTTTTGTCGGTTTCATGGCCAAGATGATCTTCCTGGGCCATTGAGCCGACTGACCGACCTCAGGCTCCAACCGGTACCAATGTGATGCGGCTCAAGCGCGAAAACTTCAACATGATGGGCAAGCTCGGCGTGATCGTGCTCGGCATGTTCTGTTTTGGTTATGCGCTGGTACCTATTTACAAAGCCATTTGCGAGATGACCGGCATCAACGTGCTGGCTCTGGGGGACCGTCAAATTCCCGGCGCGACGCCCAATCTGCCGGCCAACACCCAGGTGGACCGCACACGCACCATCACGGTGGAGTTTGACGCGAATTCGCGCGGCCCCTGGCATTTCAAGCCCGCCCAGAACACATTGCAAGTGCATCCCGGCGAGTTGACCACGGTCATGTACGAATTCCAGAACGTGCAAAACCGCACCATGTCTGCCCAGGCCATTCCGAGCTATGCGCCGGCACAGGCGGGTGCGCATTTCAACAAGCTCGAATGCTTTTGCTTCAGCCAGTACACGCTGGCGCCGGGCGAGAAGAAGCAGTGGCCCGTGGTCTTTGTGATCGACCCCAAGCTGTCGAAAGATGTGAACACGATCACGCTGTCGTATACCTTTTTCGAAGTGGGCGGCAAGACGCCGGCCGCACCGGCAAGTCCCCCGGCGACCAATGCCGCTGTGCTGGCCGAAAAACAGGCGGGCGCATGACCATGGCCGTATCACCTGCCAAGAAACCGTCTCTCCTGCGCACCGTCAAGGCAGTGGCATGGTCTTTTGTGGGCCTGCGTGCGCGCGGCGACTACGAAGAAGACGTGAAAAATTTAAATCCGCTCCACATCATTGGGGTTGGGTTGATTGCCGTGTTTGTGTTTGTCGCAGTCCTGGTGCTGCTGGTGAACTGGATGGTGGCGCGCTAGCCGGCGCGCCTTCCGCAATACGGTTTGAACTAAAGATTATTTGGAAATTCGAGAGAAAAACAGGAGTCGAGCGATGTCATCAGCAACCCACGGGTCAACCCCCCATTACTTCGTCCCCAGCCCGTCCAGTCACCCCGTGATGGCGGCCATAGGTCTGTTTTTCGTGATCCTCGGCGCCGGCCAATGGATCAATGGCGCTTCCTGGGGTGCATGGTCGCTGGCTTTTGGCATGGTGTGGTGGCTGGTGACGCTGTTCCGCTGGTTCAGTGAATCCATCGCCGAAAGCGAAGGCGGCATGTACGGCCACAGGATCGATCTGTCCTTCCGCTGGAGCATGAGCTGGTTCATCTTTTCGGAAGTCATGTTCTTCGGCGCTTTTTTCACTGCGTTGTGGTGGGCCCGCTCCCATTCGCTGCCTGCATTGGGCAGCCTCGAAAACGCATTGCTCTGGCCCGACTTCAAGGCTGTCTGGCCCAGCCTGGCTGCCGGCGCGACGGCCTCGCCGGCAGACATCATTGAGCCCTTCACGGCCATGAAGCCGCTGGTCGTGGGCGGCGGCATCTGGGCCAGCATCATGGGCTCCCTGCCGACGGTCAATACGGCGCTGCTGCTGACTTCCGGTGTCACCATCACCATTGCCCACCATGCCCTCATTGAAGGAAAACGTGCACGCACCATCGCCTTCATGTGGATGACGGTTGCGCTTGGCGTGGTCTTCCTGTTCGTGCAGGGCTATGAGTACTTTCATGCCTATCATGAGATGAACCTGAAGCTGACTTCAGGTGTGTACGGATCCACCTTCTTCATGCTCACGGGTTTCCACGGTTTTCACGTGTTTGTCGGCATGCTGATGCTGCTGTTCATCACGCTGCGCCTGCAAAAAGGCCACTTCACCCCTGAAAAGCATTTCGGCTTCGAAGGCGCTGCCTGGTACTGGCACTTCGTGGACGTGGTGTGGCTCGGCCTGTATATCCTGGTGTACTGGCTGTAAGGCGGAACCAATCGCGGCCTGTGCCGCTCAACCAAAGGCCGCTTGATGCGGCCTTTGTCATTTACCTGCCGACCTATTTACCCGCCGGAATTCCGGTGGGCTGGATGTAACCGAGCTTCCATGCGATCAAGATGCAGATGAACAGCAGCACCGAAAACCCGACACGGAACGCGAGTGCGCGCGCCATATTGCTGGTTTTACGCTTGCCGTCGCTGTCACTGCCGCCCTTGAGCATGAAGAAGAGCGCGGAAGCCAGGCTGGCGATGATGGCGATGAACGCCAAGGCAACGAGGTAATTCATGAACAGGATTATCCGCCCATGAAACGCACGTTGCATTCGCCGCGCTTCTGGCTGCTCACGCTGGCCGCAGTGGCGGTGGCCGCCACCACGTTCTCCCTGGGGCAATGGCAATTGCGCCGTGCTGCGCAAAAAGAGGCGCTGCAGGCGGCCATAGAGGCCCAGGGCCGGCTCACCATGCTGGACGCGCGTACGCTGCTGGCGGCAAAAGACCTGTCCGCCGACATTCACCGGCCCGCTGCGCTCACGGGAAGCTGGCGCGCGGAACATACGGTGTACCTCGACAACCGGCCCATGAGCGGCAAGACGGGGTTTGTCGTGGTCACGCCGCTGGTGCTCGAGGGTAGCTCCCAGGCCATTTTGGTCCAGCGCGGCTGGGTGCCGCGCAATTTTGCCGACCGCACCGCGCTGCCTGAAATTTCTACGCCAGCAGGGCTGGTCACGGTGCAGGGCCGCATTGCCCCGCCCCCGTCCAGGCTCTATGAGTTCACAGGGGTCGAGAGCGGCCGGATACGGCAAAATCTCGACTTGCCAGCCTTCCGGGCGCAGACCGGCCTGCCGCTGATGGACGTGTCACTGCTGCAAACCGGCGCGGCCAATGAAGGTTTGCTGCGCGAGTGGGCGGCTCCCAATCTGGGGGTGGACAAGCACTACGGCTATGCCTTTCAGTGGTTTGGTTTGTGTGCCCTGGTCGTCCTTCTGTATGGCTGGTTTCAGCTGCTGCTTCCTTTACGTACCTTCCTGCGCGGCAAACGCCGTGACCCACTGCCGTGACAAACACTACGCCCGACACTTCTTCCGAACGCGCTGCCGCTTCCACACTGCAAGACCAGCCGTTGGGCCTGACCGTCCACACCATGCCGCTGCTGGACCAGTCCAGCACACAGTCGCCCAACCCCGTGGCCGGCCGCTGGAAAATGCTGGCCGTGCTGCTGGTGTGCGCGGCGCCCGTGATCGCGTCTTACTTCACGTACTACGTGGTTCGCCCCGAAGGCCGCCGTAATTTTGGCGAACTGATTGATCCACAGCGGCCGCTGCCGCCGCTTGAAACCCGCACGCTCGATGGCCGCACCGGAACGCTCACGGCGCTGAAAGACCAGTGGCTGCTGATCAGCGTCGCCGGCGCCGCTTGCGATGCGCGATGTGAGCAGAACCTGTATTTCCAGCGCCAGCTTCGTGAATCGCTTGGCAAGGAAAAGGAGCGCCTTGACCGGGTATGGCTGGTGGCCGACGACCTGCCGGTGCGCGATGTGCTGCTGCCCGCCCTGACGGCATCGACCGTACTGCGCGTGGCGCCCGCAGCGCTCGCCCAGTGGCTTGAGCCCGCTGCAGGGCAACGCCTGCAGGACCATCTTTATCTGGTCGATCCGCTCGGCAACTGGATGATGCGCTTTCCGGCCGATATGGATGCCGCTGCGGCCGCCAAAGCCAAGCGCGACCTTGAGCGCCTGCTGCGTGCTTCGGGCAGCTGGGACAAAGAGGGCCGCTAGATATGGCCCCCACGCTTTTTACTTCGCCTTCGGCTGCGTGTAATGCGCTGCCCCCCGAGGGGGCCGCCCGCCTGTGGCCCGGCAAAGCCGGTTCCACGGCTCATGCTGGGTTGAAGAGAATTCACGGGACACAACCAAGGGCGCCGCGGGACTGGCTTTGCCAGACCGCAGGCGCCGCCCCCTTGAGGGGGGAACAGGCTACACGCAGTGAGCCTGGACGGGGGTGGGCTTAATCATGAATCCGCAAAACCTTTACGACCTGAGCCCTGCCTTGCGCCTGATGATCATGGGGCTGGTGGTGGCGGTCGGGCCGTTGGCCTGGGTGTGGGTACGCAACAAGAATGCACCGGTGACGCAGCGTTTGCGGGTGCTGACGCTGGTGATTTTGTTTCTCACGTTTGACCTGGTGATCTTCGGCGCGTTTACCCGGCTCACTGATTCGGGTCTGGGTTGTCCTGACTGGCCGGGCTGCTACGGCAGTGCCAGCCCGGTGGGGGCGCAGGTGCATATTGAGGCTGCGCAGACCGCCATGCCGACCGGGCCGGTCACGCATTCCAAGGCCTGGATCGAGATGATTCACCGCTACCTCGCTACCGGTGTGGGTGTGCTGATCCTCACACTGACCATCACCAGTTGGCTGGAGCGCAAGCGGACCCCGGTCTCGGTTTGGTGGCCTGCCGCCACTTTGGCGTGGGTGTGTCTGCAGGGCGCATTCGGTGCGCTCACCGTCACCATGAAATTATTCCCGGCCATCGTCACGCTGCACTTGCTGGGCGGCCTGGTGTTGCTGGCCCTGCTGCGGGCGCAGGCTGTGCGGTATGCGCGGGCGCAGGGTGCAAGCGCTATGCTCCTTTCAGCCGGCCTGCGGCTTGCTGTGGTCGCTGCCTTTGCCTTGCTCTGGGTGCAGATTGCCTTGGGCGGTTGGGTCAGCACCAACTATGCGGTGCTGGCGTGTACGGACTTTCCGGGCTGCCAGAACTCGCTGTGGCCCGCCATGGACTTCCTGCAGGGCTTCACGCTCTGGCGTGAACTGGGCGCGGGCCACGACGGCGCCAACATCAGTTTCCAGGCGCTCACCGCCATCCACTATGCCCACCGCCTCGTGGCTTACCTCGTGGTTGCCACGTTCCTCGCGCTGGCTTTTTGCTTGCACCGCATCCCGGCGTTTCGCACGCCTGCGCGCTGGCTGGCGGGGCTCATCCTGTTGCAGGCTGTCACGGGCATCAGCAACGCCGTGCTGGGCTGGCCCCTATTCGCCGCGGTCACGCATACCGGCGGTGCCGCAGCCCTCGTCATTGTGCTCAGCGGCGTGGTCTTTTCCAGCCGCGGCGAGGCCTTTGCAGCACATGCGTCAAAATCGAATGCCTAGCGACTCCCCATGAACCCCAGTACCCCGTCCGCCGCTCCGGCTTCCGCCACGCCTCACGCTCCGTCGAAGTTTGCGCAGTTCTATGCGCTGACCAAACCGCGGGTGGTACAGCTCATCGTGTTCTGCGCCTTGATCGGCATGGTGCTGGCCGTTCCCGGTGTGCCTGCATGGCCCGATGTGCGGCTCGCGTTGATCGCTTGCGCAGGCATCTGGCTGGTGGCGGGGGCCGCCGCCGCCTTCAACTGCCTGGTCGAGCAGCAGATTGATTCGCGCATGCGGCGCACCGCCTGGCGGCCCACTGCCAAGGGCGAGCTCAGCAATCCGCTCACGCTGGCTTTTTCTGCCGGCCTGTGCGCGCTGGGTTCGTGGATTTTGTATGTATGGGTGAACCCGCTCACCATGTGGCTGACCTTCGCCACCTTCATCGGTTACGCGGTGGTCTATACCGTGATCCTCAAGCCCATGACGCCGCAGAACATCGTGATCGGCGGAGCCTCGGGCGCCATGCCGCCGGTGCTGGGTTGGGCCGCCATGACGGGCTCGGTCGGCCCCGAGGCGCTGATCCTTTTTCTGATCATCTTCCTCTGGACGCCACCGCACTTCTGGGCGCTGGCGCTGTACCGCGTTGAAGACTATCGCAAGTCGGGCCTGCCCATGTTGCCGGTCACCCACGGCAATGAATTCACACGTCTGCAGGTGTTCCTCTACACGCTGGTGCTGTTTCCCGCCTGCCTCATGCCTTTTATCTTCAAGATGAGCGGCTGGCTTTATCTGGTGGCCGCCGTGGCCCTCAGCATTGGCTTCAGTTGGTACGGCTGGCGCCTGTGGCGCAATTATTCCGACGCGTTGGCGCGCAAGACATTTCGCTTTTCACTGATTCACCTGTCGGTGCTGTTTGCCGCCTTGCTCATCGACCATTACCTTGTTTAGGTCCCGCGCATGAAACCTTGTCTACCCGTCACGCCTCGGTCCGCTCGTCGATCCGCTCTCAAAATCATAGCTGGTGGCGCTCTGTTGACGGGCGCTGCAGGCCTTTTAGTTGCTTGTGCGCCGGACAAGCCGCAGTTCAAAAGCATAGACCTCACAGGTGCCGACTATGCCCAGGGCTTCACGCTGACAGACCATAACGGCCAAGTCCGTACATTGAAAGACTTCACGGGCAAGATCGTGGTCGTGTTCTTCGGCTTCACCCAATGTCCCGATGTCTGCCCGACGTCAATGGCCGAACTCGCGCAGATCAAAAAGTTGTTGGGCCCGGACGGCGACAAGCTGCAGGCCATCTTCATCACGGTCGACCCGGAGCGCGACACGCCCGAATTGCTCAAGGCCTACATGGGCAACTTTGACCCGGCCTTCCTGGCGCTGCGCCCGACCATGGACCAATTGCCCCAGGTCGCAAAAGACTTCAAGGTGTATTACAAAAAGGTCGACGGCAAAACGCCTGGCAGCTACACCATGGACCATTCCGCCGGCAGCTATGTCTTCGACGGCCAAGGGCGCATCCGCCTGTACAACCGCTATGGCACCGGCGCTGAAGCGCTGGCATCCGACATCCGCCTGTTGCTCAAGTCCTGAGCGAAGCAGCCGTGCAAGGCTGTGATCGAAAAGAAAAAAGCCCGCACATTGCTGTGCGGGCTTTTTTTACAGGGCGTGAGCCTGCGGGCTTCAAGCGTAGGCGGCCAACACCTTCTTCATCTTCTTCATGGCCGCCACTTCAATCTGGCGAATCCGCTCGGCGCTCACCTTGTACTCGGCCGCCAGGTCATGCAGCGTCATGCCGCCCGAACCATCGTCGTTCACCTTGAGCCAACGCTCTTCCACGATGCGGCGTGAGCGTGGGTCCAGGTCCCCCAGCGCGGCGGTGATGCCGTCAGACGCGAGGCTGTCACGCTGGCGCGACTCCATCAGCGCCGTCGGCTCTTGCGTGGCGTCAGCCAGGTAGGCGATCGGGCCGAAAGCGTCTTCGCCGTCGTCGCCCGGGCTCGGGTCCAGCAGCACGTCGCCGCCCGACATGCGCTGCTCCATCTCAATGACTTCCTCGCGCTTGACGTTCAGCGTCTTCGCCATTGAATCGATCTGGCCTTCTGTCAGTGTGTCGCGGTGCGTCGCCACGTCGGCGTCGTCCTTGAAACCCTGCTTCATTGAGCGCAGGTTGAAAAACAGCTTGCGCTGGGCTTTGGTCGTGGCGACCTTCACCATGCGCCAGTTCTTCAGGATGTACTCATGGATCTCGGCCTTGATCCAGTGCATGGCGTAGCTCACCAGGCGAACGTTCTGGTCCGGGTCGAAGCGCTTCACGGCCTTCATCAGGCCGATGTTGCCTTCCTGGATCAGGTCGCCGTGGGGCAGGCCATAACCCAGGTATTTACGCGAAATCGACACGACCAGGCGCAAGTGAGAGAGCACTAACTTACCAGCAGAGTCAAGGTCGTTGTTTTCCTTGAGGTTTTTGGCAAACTCTTGCTCCTGCTCCAACGTGAGCATGGGAAGGCGGTTAACGGCGGAAATGTAGGCGTCCAGGTTGCCCAGTGGGGGAACCAGCGACCAAGGGTTGACGGCTGCCACGGCGCCGGCTTGGGGCGCAGCGACGGCAGAGGTCAGCGATTGGGGGGAAAGAGCATGTGACACTGCAGAACTCCTTTTCTCTATTGCTAAATATTAGCACTCTGTTGGAGAGAGTGCTAAGCAATAGGTTCAATGACTCGGATAGCGCAAGGCTAATACGTAGAAACCCTTGCCTGGGTTGGAGGGAATCCTGTCGGCATTAGTTCGCGGCAGCGTGTTTCGCGCATGTAAAGGAAGCGGGGCTTGGGAACGGTCCGCAACATATCGGCTATTCGCAGCCGTTGTTGCCACCCTTTGGCCCCGAATCATCCAGCAGATCGCTCATTTTTTGATAGCTGTTCGCGCAGGATGGCATTGGGCTGGAGGCCAATTCGATACATACATCAGGGGCCAGTGACCGCGGAAGGCGGTTGTTTGCCCCCCCAAATCTCCCTTGGCGGCGTCCGCAAGGCCTGGGAAGCAGGTTTTATGAGTCATATCGGCCTGTAGCCCTTATTCCATGAGCGCAAGCAGCTATCAATTTAATAGTACCCGCAGTGGCCGCGCATCAAACCGCGAGCCTGCGTCATTCCAGGATGGCCACCTTACGGCAGCCGCTTGTCGTCGCGAACCTCACGCACCTCGACGTCGACGACATCCCGGGCGCCAGGGGCTGTTCGGCTGTCCGGGGTTGCCCCGCCCGGCCACATGTCCTGAGGGGTGTAACGCTGGAAGCGGCCAAACACCACGGCTGGCGCCGGCTTGCGGCCGGTAACCAGTGACTTCAGCAGGCTCAGCGCCACGACAACCAAAGCCGCGACCAGCAGGCTGACGGCAAACACCGCCGCAAAGATGCCCAGCAGGAGTTTGAGGAAAAAGCGCAGTAATTGACTGATCAAGCGAGGTACCTGGGAAACGGTTTAAACCTCCCAAATGGAGGCCGGCGCGGTATTTTCAAGCTGGACGGGTCACCAGCGTATGCCGAGCCGCGCGAACAGCTTGCTCAGCACAAACAGCGGGCCAACCCATAGGTACTGGATGTCTTCAAAAAAGGAAGGCTTCTTGCCTTCGATCTTGTGGCCGATGAACTGCAGGACCCAGGCGCCAACAAAAATGCCGATACAGATCGGCAATACCAGCGGCCCCATGGTGAATACCAGGCCTAGAAACAGCACCGACCAGACCGCCATGGTCATAAAGAACACCGCCGACAGGCGGGCGTAATAGACCATGCTGGCCGCGACGAACACATACGCGACGTAAGGATGCAGCGCAAACAGCATGCCGACAAGGCTCAGCATGATGAGCGGGATGGCGATGAAGTGGATCAGTTCGTTGCGTGGGTGCCGGTGGCTTTCGCCGTAGTGCGTCAGCAACTGGTCAACTTTGCGCGGTTCCGCAAATGTCTCGGGAATATTCGCTATGTCGTTCATGTACGTCTCCAGTGGCGAGGAACGCCTCTGGACGGATTTTCCGTCAGGCAGTGAGCACCGCAGCGGTGTTTTACAAAACGTAACGCAGGCCGCGAGCGGCCTGCGCACTTTGTGCTTACCGGTTTGCTTGCCGGATCAAGTCGGCGTGATTTTCGCGGTCTTGATGATCCGGTTCCAGCGGTCTATCTCGCTCTTCAGGAAACGGCCGAATTCTTCCGAACCCTTTTGTGAAACACGAAAGCCCTGCTGCTTGGCGCGCTCTTCCACTTCAGCGCTGTACATGATCTTGATCATCTCGCGCGAGTATTTGTCCACGATATCGTCCGGGGTCTTGGCCGGGAGCATGACCCCCGTCCAGTTCTCGACAAAGAGCCCCGGCATGCCGGCTTCAAAGGCCGTGGGAACGTCGGGCACCCCGGGGTGACGGCCCAGGCTGCAGATTGCGATCGCGCGCAGCTTGCCACCCTTGACATGAGCGATCGATTCCGGGAAGTTGGAAAAAACCACGTCCAGCTGGCCACCGATCAGGTCAACCATCGACGGTGCACCGCCGCGGTAGGGAACATGGACCATCTTTGTCTTGTTCAGATCATTGAACAAGGCCATGGTCAGGTGCGCCGGCGTGCCGTTGCCGCTCGAGCCCGCGCTCAGCTGCTTGGTTTTGGACACCGCCATCAGGTCCTTGAAATCCTTGATGGGGCTGGCCGTCGGCACGACGATCAGCATCGGCGAATTGGCCAGCAGGGCAACAGGACGCAAATCCTTGGTGAAGCTGTATGCCGCGTTGGGGTACAGGGAAACGTTCGCGGCATGCGTCAACGTGATGGCCAGCAGGGTGTTGCCATCCGGTGGGGATTTGGCGACAAATTCAGCACCGATCTGTGCGTTTCCGCCGGCCTTGTTTTCCACAATCACTGTAGTTTTCCACGCTTCCGACAGTTTTTGGGCAACCGTGCGGGCCATGATGTCGGTCAGCCCGCCGGGCGTAAAAGGGACCACATACTTGATGGTGCTGCCGGGTTTGGGAAAGGCTTGCTGGGCCAGCCCCAGACCCGGAATACCCACCAGGGATGCACCCGCTGATGCCAATACGATGTCACGACGTTTCATAACAGTTTCCTCTTGAGTAATTTTTAAACAACCAACTGATCCAACTGTGATTTGAGCGCGTCGGGAATGGTGATTCCCGCTTGTAGTGCCTTCGCTTCAAGTGCAGTGCGCCGCGCGCCAGCCAGACGTACACCGTCATCCAGCAGCATTTCGGCAATCACGGTTTCCATGCGCTCAAAGTACGTGTCAACGCCTGCAAGGGCGCCCGGGTCAATCAGGATAAAAGCCTGACCGATGCGCGGTTGATTGCCTTCGTCCACAAAAAAGGACGATGCCTCAAAAGAAAATTGGGAGCCGATCACGGCGGTCACCATCAGTTCCACCATCAAGGCCAGCATGGAGCCCTTGGGGCTGCTGACGGCGCCCAGCGGGAGCATGGACCCCTCCAGGGCCGCCTGCGCATCGGTGGTGGGCCGGCCTTGTGTATCCAGCGCCCAGCCCAGCGGAATGGGCTTGCCTTCCTTGGCTGCAAGCATCACTTTGCCGCGCGCGACTTCGCTGAGCGACAGATCAATCAGCAGTGGGTCGGCATTTCGGCGCGGAAACGCGGCTGCAATCGGGTTGGTGCCAAAGACCGGGTGCTTGCCGCCTGCGGCCGGCATGGCCGCCGGTGCGTTGGCAAATCCCAGCCCGACCAGGCCGGCTTCGGCCGCGGCGCGCAGATGGTCGACCAGCACACCGCAATGGTGGCTATTGGTCACGCCGACAAAGCAAACGCCCAACTCGCGGGCGGTTGCAATAGCGGTGGTGATCGCCAGATCGCAGGCAGGAAAGGCCAGGCCTTTCCCGGCGTCCACCAACACGGCCGCCCCTTTTTTGTGCGCCACGACGGCGACGGCATGGCCATCGGCCCGGCCATTGCGAAGATGGGTGGTGTATTGCGGTACGCGGCTCAGCCCGTGGGAGGCGAGCCCCTGTGCTTCAGCGCGGACCAACGCCTTGGCGGTACTGCAGGCCATGGCCTCGGCGGCACCGGCCTTGCGCAATGCCTGGGTTGCCAGGTCGCGTGCTTCGTCGAGAGTCAGATGCGCCATCTACAAAAAACTTTCCAGAACTTTGATCGCGATCATCACCGATACACGCTCATTCGACTGCGCACTAACGCCCGAGATGTGGGGGGTTAACAACAAGTTGGGGCAATCCTGCAACGAAGGACTTACAGGCAAGGGCTCCACATCGAAAACATCGATCGCCGCGCCGCCCAGTTGGCCGGTTCGCAACGCGGCGGTGAGCGCATTAATGTCGACAATGTGGCCCCGCGAGGTGTTGATCAGCACCGCGCCCTTTTTCATCGCGCCGATGCGGGCCGCATTGAAGAGGCCGCGCGTGGTGTCGAGCAGCGGAATATGCAGCGTGACAACGTCGGCGCTACGCACGAGTTCATCAAGGCTAACGGGCTGGACGCCCGACTGCGCAAACACCGGCGCATCGCGCGGCAGCATCGCATCGTGCGCGATGACCCGCATGCCCAGGCCGTGCGCCAGGCGCGCCGTGGTCTGGCCGATGGAGCCGAACCCGACAATGCCCAGCGTTTGCCCTGCGGTCTCGCGGCCGTTGCCAAGAGCCGCTCTCGGCCACTGGCCGGTGGCTACCGCGCCCGTGGACGCAAAGGCGCCGCGCAGCAGCAGCAGGGTGCTGGCGATCACGTATTCCGCCACGCTGAGCGCATTTGCGCCAGTGGCAGGAATAACCTTGATGCCCCTGGCCTCGCAAGCCGGCACGTCGATGTTGTCCAGGCCCACGCCCAGCCGGCCCACCACCTTGCATCGCGCCATGGCCGCCAGCAAGTCGCCGCGCACCTGCGTCAGGTTGCGCACCACCAGGGCGTCAGCCCCGGCCGCCTCGGCCCGCAGGCGGGCGGCATCACCCACCAGCTTCGGGTCGTAGAGCACATCGTGTGCGGCTGCAAGGCGCGCAACGGCCCCCTCATCCATAAACTCGCAGATGACAATGCGCGCCCGCGTCATGACCGCACCGCAAGCATGCGAAGCCAATTTTCCGCCGGGCCGCCCCAAGGAAAATTAGCCCCCTCGGGGGGCAGCGCATTACACGAAGTGAAAAGCGTGGGGGCTGAAATTTCCGCCGGGCCGCCCCAAGGAAAATTAGCCCCCTCGGGGGGCAGCGCATTACA
>NZ_JBDTPB010000099.1:0-7128 GCF_039932935.1 Polaromonas sp. | reverse complement strand
GGCGCCAGGTGGGCGAGGGTGTCACCGGCTACAGCAGCCTGCCCAAAAGCGAAGCACCCGAGGCCGGCAATTTGATTCAGCCCTTTGTGCAGTACCCCGGCTCACGCGTGACCAACGCCGGCGAAGCCTGGCGCCAGGTGCGCAACAACTGGATCATTCCCTACGGCGGCTCGCTCTTTTTGATCGTCGTGCTGGCCATTGCGATTTTTTACTTCAGCAAGGGCTCCATCAAGACCCACGGTGCTGACACCGGGCGCAAGATCGAGCGCTTCACGCCCTTTGAGCGCGCGGCGCACTGGTCCAACGCCATTGCGTTTTCCATTCTGGCCATCTCCGGCCTGGTGATGGCGTTTGGCAAGTTCTTTTTGCTGCCCGTCATTGGCGGCGCGCTATTCGGCTGGCTGACCTGGACACTCAAGACCATGCACAACTTTGCCGGCCCGCTGTTCGCGGTATCGCTGGTCATTGTGTTCTTCACATTCCTGCGCGATAACTGGCCGCAAAAGGGCGACATGCACTGGCTGGCCAAGGGCGGCGGCCTGATCACCGGCGACGAACCGGCTTCGAACCGTTTCAACGCTGGCGAAAAACTCATCTTCTGGGGAGGCGTGTTCTTTCTCGGCATTGTGGTCGTCTCCTCGGGCTTTGTGCTCGACAAGCTGCTGCCCGGCCTGATCTACGAGCGCTCCACCATGCAAGTGGCGCACATGGTGCATGCCGTGGCCACCGTGCTCATGATGTGCATGTTCCTTGGCCACATTTACCTGGGCACCATCGGCATGCAGGGTGCCTACAAAGCCATGCGCACCGGTTATGTCGACGAAACCTGGGCCAAAGAGCATCACGAATATTGGTACGACGACGTGAAGGCCGGAAACATCCCGGCCCAGCGCAGCAAACCTGTTGAGCCGCCGGCGCAAATCGTGCAGGCATAAAGAGTGAGGACCCCACGATGAAAAAACTCCTGATCCTGAGCTTGCTGGCCGCTGCGTCAGCAGCATCGCTGGCCAAGTTGCCCACGCCCGTGCTGTCCGACGAAGCCAAGGCCAAGGCTGCCGAAGCCGCCGCCAAGACCGCATGGACAGGCAAGTCCGAGGCCTACCAGCTGTGCAAGTCGCAAGACAAGGTTGCCGCCGCCTATTACAAATCAGCCAAGGCCGCCGGCAAGGAAACCAAGCCGCCGACGCCGGCGCCTGCCTGCGCAGATCCCGGCCCCTTTGCCTACACGCCGGCCGCAGCCAAGCCGCTTGAAGCGGCGGGTGCGCATTCACCCGCAGGCACGGCTACCAGCCCTCCCAGCACCAAGCAGCCCGATGCGGTTGGAAACCCTGCCAAGAAGTCCTGACCCAAGCCCGGTTCATCCGCGTCCCGAAAGGCCGACTCCGAAAGGGGCCGGCTTTTTTGTTGTAGTCTCCCCTCATGTCCGCTTCGCCCCCCCCTCTTTCACGCCTGCAAAGCCTGCCTCGGCTCACAAACGCCCAGGCGCCCCTGACGTGCGAGGTCGACGCCGTCAACGAATACGGCGAAGTGCAAAAAGTTGCCATCCCCGCCGAGCGCGCACTCACGGTCTATGTCGACAAACGCGAGCTCGTCACGCTCATGACGCTGGGCGCCCATCCCGAGCTGCTGGTGTTGGGCTACCTGCGCAACCAGCGGCTCGTCAAAGACGTGGCCGACATCGACTCCATCACCGTCGACTGGGATGTGGGCGCGGCCGCCGTCAAGACGCGCCACGGCATTGAAGACATTGAAGAAAAAACTTCGCGCCGCGTAGTCACCACCGGCTGCGGGCAGGGCAGTGTGTTTGGCGGCTTGATGGACGAGGTCGACGGCATCGTGCTGCCCGCCGATGCGCACATCACCCAGGCCCAGCTGTACTCCCTCGTCAACACCATACGGCTCAAGGAAACCACCTACAAATCCGCCGGCTCGGTGCATGCGTGCGCACTGTTTGCCATGACGGCGGGTGACCCCGAGATGCTGCTCTTCGTTGAAGATGTAGGCCGACACAACGCCATCGACACGATCGCCGGCTGGATGTCTATGCAGGACAGTCCTTCGATGAGCGAGGCGAACAAGGTTTTCTACACCACCGGACGCCTCACCAGCGAAATGGTCATCAAGTCCGCGCAAATGGGTGTGCCCATCGTGGTTTCGCGCAGCGGCATCACGCAGATGGGGCACCAGGTCGCGCAGACCGTCGGCCTCTGTGCGATCGGCCGGGCTACCAACAAGCGCTTTGTCTGCTATGCCAACCCGCAGCGGCTCAAGCTGCAGCCTGAACTGGCAGGCACCAAGCCACCGCCCTCGTCTTCATTCATGGCCGCGCCGTGACGCACACCAATACCTCCCTACAGGCCGACACACAGCCCGCGCCGCCGGACGTTCCCGAAGCAAGGGCCGCCGCTGCACCGGTCACCCGCCTTCCCCTGCAAACCTGGTTGATCGAGGGCTTGCGCGCCGGTGTCTTTTTAAAACCCCGGGTAGCCGGCCATACGCCCACGCCGCTGCAGGCCCTCATCATCAGCGCGCTGGTTTTTGTTGTTGAAGCCGCCCTGTTCCGGCTTGAGATTGCCGGTCCTGCGCGCCTGGATGTCCAGGCCTGGCTGTCGGGCTGGTGGGTGGCCGCACTTTTCATCGGTCTCGCGTGGTGGGCGTTTCCTTCAGAAGCGGCAGAACCCGACGGTGAAACGCCACAGCGCCCGGTGGGAGTGGGCGCCGGCTTTGTCCTGTGGGTGGTGGCCGCCATTCCCAATACCTTGGTGTACCAATGCCTCATAGGCGCCATTGCGCAGGGCTGGCTCAAAGGTGAGCTGTTTTCCCAGGCATGGCTTTACTGGGCATTTTTTGCGGTGTTCACCGCCTGGTCGTTGGGCGCGGCGTTTTTGCTGATTACCCGGTTCACCGGGCTGACCGTGCGCGCCATGGTTTTTGGCCTCGCGCTGGTGGCCTCTGCCGGCCTTAGCGCCTGGCAGTTCAACGCCCGCACCTGGCAAGACGATTCTGCACGCGATGCAGCGGCTGTGAGCCGGCCCCGCCTGCACCTGAGCCAGCAAACCTTTGAAACGCAACAGGCGCTGTGGGAAAAGACCCTGGCCGCTGTTGCACCCGAGCGCCCCGGCGTTGTCGATGTCTACGGTGTCGTGTTTGCCCCTTATGCCGCGGAAGACGTGTTCCTGCGCGAAAGCACCCTGGTGAGCCGCGTGCTCGCCGAGCGATTTGATGCCGAGGGCCGTGTGGTCCATCTGGTCAACCACGCCACCACCACCTCAACCCACCCATGGGCCACCACGCTGAACCTGCAGCGCACCATCGATGCAATGGCCCAGCGCATGGACAGGAACAACGATGTGCTGGTGGTCTACATGACCTCTCACGGCGCCAGTGACTTCAAGCTGGCGGCTTCCCACTGGCCGCTTGAAGTGCCGCCCGTGAGCCCCGGCGAGTTGCGCGAGGCGCTCGACAATGCCGGCGTCCGCCACCGCGTCATCGTCATATCGGCCTGCTATTCAGGCGGCTGGGTCGACACACTGGCCGGCGACACCACCCTGGTGATGACGGCGGCGGACGCCACCCACACCTCTTATGGTTGCGGGCGCCTGTCTGAGCTCACCTTCTTCGGCCGCGCCATGTTTGACGAGCAGCTGCGCAAGACGCATTCCTTCGAGCTGGCGTTTGCCCGTGCCGTTCCGCTGATCAAGCAGCGCGAAATCGACGCCGGCAAGGAAGACGGGTTTTCCAACCCGCAGATCCGGGTGGGCGCCGGCATCAGCCCGGTGCTGCGCGCGCTCGAAAAACGGCTGGATGCACTGCCGCCCACCGCTCCGGCGCCCCTGCCGCTCGCCAACGCCGCTCGTCCGTAGGCCGGGCAAAACGCTCACCGCTGGCGTCCTCGCCCCGGCTGCGCTAATCAGCCGCAAAACCAGGCCCAAAATTCGTCCGTAAACCCGGCCATCGCTCAGGGACGCGAACTTTGCGTTATGGTCGCCTCATGAACACCCTTTTCCTCAAGCTCGGCTGGAGAACCTTGCTGCGCGATTTGCGCGCGGGCGAGTTACGCCTCCTCATCGTGGCCGTGACGCTGGCCGTGGCGGCGCTCACTGCTGTCGGCTTTTTTGCCGACCGCCTCAAGGGCGGCCTGCAGCGCGACGCCCGCCAGCTGCTGGGTGGCGATGCCGTGATTCGCAGCGACGGCGTGACACCCGCCGCTTTCATTGCCAAGGCGCAGGCCTTGGGCCTGAAGGCCGTTTCCACCGTTACCTTTCCCACCATGGGCCGTGCCACCGACGCCGACGGCGGCGCCAGCAAGCTGGTCGCTTTCAAGGGCGTGCCCGAGGGCTATCCGCTGCGCGGGAGCATGAAAGTCGCCGACAGCCTGGACGGTCCAGGCGAGGATACGCGGGAGGTGCCTGCGCCCGGTACGGCGTGGGCGGACGCCTCGCTGCTCGATGCGCTGGGCCTCAAGCTTGGCCAGACCCTGCTGATGGGCGACGCCAGCTTCAAGGTCACGCGCGTCATCGTGCAAGAGCCCGATCGCGGCGCCGGCTTCATCAGCTTTTCACCGCGCGCCATGGTCAACCAGGCCGACGTGGCCGCCACCGGCCTCATCCAGCCCGCCAGCCGCACCAACTACCGCTTTGCCGTCGCCGGCGATGACAAAGCCGTCAAGGCTTACGTGAAGTGGGCCGCGGACGAGATCAAAAAACCCGGCGCCGAGACGGGCATTCGCGGTGTGCGCCTGGAGTCCCTGGAATCGGGTAGCCCCGAGATGCGGCAAACGCTGGACCGCGCCGAGAAATTTCTCAACCTGGTGGCGCTGCTGGCCGCATTGCTGAGCGCCGTGGCCGTGGCCATCGTCGCCCGCGGTTTTGCGGCCAAGCACCTGGACGATTGCGCCATGTTGCGTGTGCTTGGCCAACCGCAGCGCACCATTGCGCTGGCCTACACCTTTGAGTTTGTGGTGGCCGGCATGCTGGCCAGCGCCCTCGGCGTGGTATTGGGGTTTGGGGTGCACCACGCCTTTGTGCTGCTGCTGGCCGGGCTGGTAGAAACCGCGCTGCCGGCGGCCACTTTCTGGCCCGTCATGTTTGGCATGGGCATGGGCCTGACGCTGCTGCTCGCCTTTGGCTTGCCGCCGGTGCTGCAGCTGGCACAGGTGCCGCCGTTGCGCGTGATTCGCCGCGATGTCGGCAACCTCAAGCCCGCTTCGCTCGCGGTGCTGGGTGTCGGCGTGGCTGGTTTTGCCGCCTTGCTGGTGGCCGCCAGCAGCGACCTGAAGCTGGGGCTCATTGCCGTCGGGGGTTTTGCCGGCGCGGTGCTGGTGTTTGCGGTGGCCAGTTACGCCGCCGTCAAGCTGCTGCGCGCCAGCGTCAACGAGGCGACCGCCCCGCGCTGGCTGGTGCTGGCCACGCGGCAGCTGTCTGCCCGGCCGATGTATGCGGTGGTGCAAACCAGCGCGCTGGCCGTGGGCCTGCTGGCGCTGATGCTGCTGGTGCTGCTGCGCACCGACCTCATCAGCAGTTGGCGCAAGGCCACGCCGCCCGATGCTCCCAACCGCTTCGTCATCAACGTGCAGCCTGAGCAGGGCGAGGCTTTCCAGAAAGCATTGCGCGACGGCGGCGTGAAGAAGTTCGACTGGTACCCGATGATCCGCGGGCGCCTGGTGGCCGTGAACGGCAAGCCCGTCACGCCCGACGATTTTGAAGACGACCGCGCCAAACGCCTGGTCGACCGCGAGTTCAATTTGTCCAACAGCGCCGACATGCCCTCACACAACCAGGTCACCGGCGGGCGCTGGACAGGCGGTGAAAAAGACGCCATCAGCGTCGAAGACGGCTTGGCCAAAACACTGGGCCTCAAGCTCGGCGACTCCTTGCGGTTTGACATTGGCGGTCAGCTCAGTGAAGCGAAGATCACCAGTTTGCGCAAGGTGGACTGGGGCTCGATGCGCGTCAACTTTTTTGTGATGTACCCGGTGGCGCAATTGCCTGCCGATGTGCCGGTGTCGTTCATCAGCGCCTTTCGTGCTCCTGAAGGCCCCGCTGCCGTGCCCGGTCAACCGCACCCGCAGAGCTTCGACAACGCATTGGTCAAGGCATTTCCCAATATCACCAATGTCGACATGAGCAGCACGCTTGCACAAGTGCAACGCGTGCTCGACCAGGTGATACGCGCGGTCGAATTTTTGTTTGGCTTCACACTGGCCGCCGGTCTGGTCGTGCTGTTTGCCGCCATCACCGCCACGCGTGAAGAGCGCGCCCGCGAGTTCGCCATCATGCGTGCGGTGGGTGCGCGTGCTTCGTTGCTGCGTCAGGTGCAGCGTGCCGAGCTGGCCGGTGTGGGTTTGCTGGCCGGATTCCTGGCATCCGTGGTTGCGCTGGCTGTGGGCTGGGGCTTGGCGCGGTTTGTGTTTGACTTCAACTGGACTGGTTCGTGGACGGTGCCTTTGATGGGCAGCCTCGCGGGGGCTTTGCTGGCGTTGGCGGCGGGGTGGTGGGGGTTGAGGTCTGTTTTGAATACGCCTGTGGTGGAGACTTTGCGGAAGGCGCAGTAGGGCATCCCGTTCGGGCTGAGGTATCGAAGCCTTCTCACTGCCGCTCGGGGTAAGCCTGTCGAAGCCTTGTTTGCTCCGGCCTTTGCTTTTTCTGCTGAAGGTTGCTGGCCGGGGGGGGGCCGGCATGCGGATCAGTTTCATCTCTTTCCGGTGGTCCAGTCCCCGGGGGCACTCCAATTCGTTGCTTGACGTTTGTTGCAACGAGTTGAGCGAGCACGCACTATTCGAATGCGAATGAAGTATCGCCCCCTGCAAATAGAGGAGATGTGTCGTTTTCTGAGCTGCCTGGTTACTGATTTGCCTGCTATCACTTAAGCCTGCTTTTTTTAGATGACTCTTCAGTGAGATGAACACCATTTGCTATTGCACTTTTTGAATCTGTTGTCTTTAAGTGAACGAATCGTTTATTTCGTTTGTTGAGCAAACAGATCAAGCAGAGATGCGATTACATTCCCTCTGAAAGTAAGCGGCCTTGAGCTGACAAAAAAAGGGGAGTGAGGGATGAGGGTGTCATACAGATGGTTGGCGTTGGTGCGTTTGCACGACGTACATGCAGCGAGACTGCTGTCATTTTT
>NZ_JBDTPB010000098.1:0-12446 GCF_039932935.1 Polaromonas sp. | reverse complement strand
GCAAAAGCCTAAAATTTGGGCAAGAAGTAAAACCGCCGTCCGCATCCCGCGGCGCCCCGGCCCACGGAGACAACCATGCGCATTTTGATTGCTGAAGACGACCAGGTTCTTGCGGACGGCCTGCTGCGCACTCTGCGCGCCTCGGGCGCGGCGGCCGACCACGTGGCCAGCGGCACCGAAGCCGATGCCGCGCTGCTCACCAACACCGAGTTCGATTTGCTGATCCTGGACCTGGGCCTGCCGCGCATGCACGGCCTGGAAGTGCTCAAGCGCCTGCGCGCGCGCGGCTCGGCGATGCCGGTGCTGATCCTCACCGCCGCCGACAGTGTGGAAGAACGCGTCAAAGGCCTGGACTACGGCGCCGACGACTACATGGCCAAGCCGTTCTCGCTGCAGGAACTCGAGGCCCGCGTGCGCGCGCTGATACGCCGCGGCATGGGCGGCGCCAGCAGCACCATCAAGCACGGTCCGCTGGTGTATGACCAGGCCGGCCGCGTGGCCACCATCGACGGCCAGATGCTGGAGCTGTCGGCGCGCGAACTCGGCTTGCTCGAAGTACTACTGCAGCGCGCCGGCCGCCTCGTCAGCAAAGACCAGCTGGTCGAGCGTCTCTGCGAATGGGGCGAAGAGGTCAGCAACAACGCGATCGAGGTGTACATCCACCGCCTGCGCAAGAAGATTGAAAAAGGACCGGTGCGGATCGCAACGGTTCGTGGGCTCGGCTACTGCCTTGAAAAAATCCCCGGCTGATGTTGCCCCCACGGTCGCTCACTTCGTGTAGCTCCCTGCCCCCCGAGGGGGCCGCTGCGCCTGCGGTCTGGCAAAGCCAGTCCCGCGGCCCTTGCTTGCGTGAAGAGGGTGCTCAGCTAGTGAGTGCCTCTCGCGCTTTTTGACCTGTGGCCTTACGACTCTTCCAGCGCGAACGCCGAAGCCTCTTCGGCGAGATCCTCGACTGGATGCTCACGCCGCTGTTGCTGCTGTGGCCAATCAGCCTGGCGCTGACCTGGCTGGTGGCGCAGAACATCGCGGGCAAACCCTTTGACCGTGCACTTGAATACAACGTACAGGCGCTGGCCAAGCTTGTCGCCGTCAAGGGCAACCAGGTCCAGTTCAATCTGACGGCACCTGCGCGGGAGATCCTGCGCGCTGACGATACCGATCTGGTCTATTACCAGGTCATCGGCACGCAAGGCGAGCTGCTCAGCGGCGAACACGATTTGCCCCTGCCGCCCGACGAAGAAAAGCCCACCAACGGCGAGGTGCGGCTGCGCGAAGACCTGATCCAGGGCGAGGATGTTCGTGTGGCCTATACCTGGCTCAAGGTTGAAGTCAAAGCGGCGCCACCCACGGGCAAGTCGTCCACACCGCGCGGCGACAAGAACAGCGCTGCAGCCGAGGCCGCGCAGGCATCTCCCCAGCTCGTACTGGTGCAGGTGGCTGAAACACTGGAAAAGCGCAAGACGCTGGCCACTGAAATCGTCAAGGGCACGATGGTGCCGCAGTTCGTCACGCTGCCGCTGGCCGTGCTGTTGGTTTGGCTGGCGCTGGTGCGCGGTATCAAGCCGCTGGCCCAGCTTGAAAAGCGCATCCGCGCGCGCAAGTCCGACGACATGAGCCCGCTCGACGAAACCGCGGTGCCCGAAGAAGTCGCTCCGCTGGTGTCGTCCATCAACGACCTGCTGAGCCGGCTCAAGGTGTCGCTGACCACGCAAAAACGCTTCCTTGCCGATGCGGCCCACCAGCTCAAGACGCCCCTGGCGGGCCTGCGCATGCAGGCCGACCTGGCACAACGTGAGACCGATGCCGACGAGCTCAAAAAATCGCTCAAGCACATCGGCCGCGCCAGCATTCGGGCCACTCACACCGTCAACCAGCTGCTGGCTTTGGCGCGCGCCGAAACCACCGGTCGCAGCCTGGCCAAGCAGCACATCGACCTGGTGCATGTGGTCTCGGAAGTGATGGCCGACTCGGTGCCGCGCGCGCTCGAAAAGCAGATCGACCTGGGCTACGACGGCCCTGAGGCCGGGGAACAAGCTACACAGCTGGAGGGCAACGCCACGCTGCTCAAGGAGCTGGTGCGCAACCTGCTGGACAACGCCATCAACTACACGCCCGAGAAGGGCCAGGTCACGCTGCGGCTGATGACAGACCGCTTCAGCGGCGTGCTGGTGCTGCTGGTCGAAGACTCGGGACCGGGCATTCTGGAATCGGAGCGCGAACTGGTGTTCGAGCCTTTTTACCGTACGCTGGGCACCAACGTCGACGGCTCAGGCCTGGGTCTGGCCATCGTTCTGGAAATCGCCAAACAGCACGGCGCCACCATCACGATTGAAGATGCCGCGCTGGCGGGCCACCCGCAGACGCCGGGCACGCGCGTCACGATACGCTTTGTCGGTATGGATTTGCCTGACGGGCAGTAAGCCGCCAGTCCCCGCATTGCCTTTGCCCAGTTGCCCCGTGAAGATTTTTAACCAAATAGGCCTGTATCCCAGGTAGGACGAGCGCAAGCAGCTCTAAAAATGATAGCAATTAGGGCCTGACGTTCGGCCACTTGTCGTAAAGCTTGACGCCAATGCGTTCGCCCCACAGCTCGATTTGCGCCGGCGTGCCGTCATGCGGCTGATTGGCGCCGGCGCCGCGCACATAGCCCAGCGCCACGCAGGCGCCGGCCAGCGGGCCCCAGCCGACTGAGGAGATTTCGCCCACCGTCTGCCCGTCCATCACGATCGCCTCACCGCCCCAGGCAAAGGCTTCAGGCGTGTCGAACACCAGCGTAACCAGCTTCTTGCGCAGCGCCAGCCCTTGTGAATTGAGCAACGCCGCTTTGCCAATAAAGTCAGCCGGCTTGTCGAGCTTGACGCTGAAGGCCAGCCCGGCCTCCCAGGGTGTTTCGTCCGGGCCGAGCTCGGCCCCCCAGGCGCGGCGACCCTGCTCGATGCGCAGCGCGTCCAGCGCGTAATAGCCCGCATCGCGAATGCCCAGCGGCTTGCCCGCTTCCATCAGCGCAAGGTAAACGTGGCGCGCCATTTCAATCGGCACGTACAGCTCAAAGCCCGGCCCGCCCACGTAGCTCATGCGGGCGGCGCGCACGCGCGCAAAACCCACGTCAATCTCTTTCGTCCAAGAGAACTTCAGCGCCTCGGGTGACACGTCATCCGGGCTGACCAGCGCCAACAGCTCGCGCGCTTTCGGCCCCATCACCGACAACACCGAATACATCGCCGACACGTCGGTCAGCACGGCATGCTCTGCCTGGCCGATATGCCGCGTGATCCAGTCGAAGTCGCGCACGGTTTGCGCTGAGCCGGTGATGATCAGGAATTGATTCGCCGCCTGACGCATCACGGTCAGGTCGCTCTCGAAACCGCCGCGCTCGTTGAGCATCGCGGTGTAGACCATCTTGCCGATGGGCACGTCCATCTCATTGGCGCACAGGCGCTGCAACACCGTGAGCGTATCGCGGCCCTGCAACAGGTATTTGGAAAACGAGGTCTGGTCGTAGAGGGCCACGGTTTCACGCGTAGCCTTCTGCTCTTGAACCATCCAGGGCAACCAGCCCGGTTTCCCGAGCGTGTAGTCAGGACGCGCAACACCGTCGGGTTTGAAATAGCTCGCTCTCTCCCAGCCGTTCTTGCTCCCGAACTCCGCGCCCTTCGCGACCAGGCTGTCATACAGCGGCGAGGTGCGCAGCGGCCGCGCCGTTTCCAGTTCCTGCCTCGGCCAGCGCATCGCGTAATGCAGACCCAAGGTCTCGCCGGTGCGTTCGGCCAGCGCCTTGCGGTTGCCGGTGAAGCTGCCAAAGCGGCGAATGTCCACGTCCCACAAATCGGTGCTGGGCTCGCCGCCCACAATCCATTCGGCCATGAGCCGGCCTGCGCCGCCGCTGTTGGCAATTCCGGCCGAGTTGAAGCCCGCGCAGACAAAATAGTTGCGCAGCTCGGGCGCTTCGCCCAGAATGAAGTTGCCGTCGGGCGTGAAGCTTTCAGGGCCGTTGAGCAGCATCTTGACTTCAGCTGTTTCCAGGCACGGCGTGCGGTGCATCGCCGCAGTCATCAGCGGCTCGAACTGGTCCCAGTCTTCGCCCAGCAGCTCAAACTGGAAGGTCGAAGGAATCGGGTCCATCCTCCAGGGCTTGGCCTGTGGCTCGAAACCACCCATGACCAGGCCGCCGACTTCTTCCTTGTAGTAGATGTAGCCGTCCGGGTCGCGCATGACCGGCAGCATGGGATGCACGCCTGGAATCTTGCCGGTGACGATGTAGAAGTGCTCGGCCGAATACAGCGGCACATTCACGCCCGCCAGCTTGCCGAACTGGCGCGCCCACTGGCCCGCGCAGTTGACGATGACTTCGCAGCGCACGTCACCCTGGGCGGTCTGCACGCCCACGGCCTTGCCGTTTTCAATGATGACGCCGGTCACTTCGATGCCTTCGATCATCTTCACGCCGCGGTTGCGTGCGCCTTTGGCCAGCGACATGCAAAGGTCCGCCGGGTTGGCCTTGCCGTCGCCCGGCAGCCAGATCGCGCCTCGCAGATCGTCGGTGCGCATGATGGGGTATTTGTCACCCGCTTCCTGCGGCGAGATTTCATGGCACTCCACGCCAAAGCCGTTGGCCATGGCCACCTGCTTTTTGAGCACCTTCATGCGCTCCGGCGTGCTCGCCACGTTGACGCTGCCGCATTGCTTCCATCCGGTGGCCAGACCGGTTTCGGCCTCCAGCGAGGCGTACAGCTCAATGCCGTACTTGCTCATCTGCGTCATGTTGCGGTTGGGCCGCATCTGGCCGACCAGTCCGGCCGCGTGCCAGGTAGTGCCGCTGGTGAGCTTGCCCTGCTCGAGCAGCAACACATCGGTCTTGCCCATCTTCGCCAGGTGATAGGCCACCGAGCAGCCGGCAATCCCACCGCCCACGATCACGATTTGCGCTTGAGTCGGAATGTTCATGCGTGCAATCCTCTTTTTCTGTCAAACCAGCGGTTGCCGCGGAACCGGCCTTGGCCTGTCCTGAGTTTGTCGAAGGGCCGGGCCGCAGGCTGCGCCCCCTCGAGGGTGAGGCGCCAAACGCGCTTCGGGGGGAAAGTCATCTCTAGGCCAGGCGTATCGCCATCACGCCGCCGACGATGGCACAGGTACCTGCGAATCTGCGTAAGGTGAACACTTCTTTGAGCAACCAGCAACCCAGCAGAACCGCGAACAGCACCGAGGTTTCGCGCAACGCCGCCACCGTCGCCACGGGTGCGCGCGTCATGGCCCATAACGCAATGCCGTAAGAGCCTAGCGAGGCTAGCGCGCCCCCGGTGGCGACCGGCCAGCGGTGTTTCGCATAGTCGGCCATGGCGCGTCCGCGTCGGGCCATCATCAGGAGGCCGAAGGGCCAGCCGTCGAGCAGAAAGAGTGTGGCGACGTATTGCAAGGCATTGCCGGAAGCCCGCACACCCAAGGCATCAACCACGGTGTAGACCGCGATGATGACGGAATTGGCCAGCGCGAAACCGACCGCCTTGCGCGCGTGCAGCGCGTGGCGGCTCATGCCCAGCACCAGCACACCGCTGCAGATGCCCAGGATGCCGGCCCAGGCCATCGGGTTCAGGGTTTCGCCCAACGTGAAGGTGGCCGACAACGCCACCAGCAACGGCGCCACGCCGCGCATCAGCGGGTAGGTCAGGCCCAGGTCGCCATGCTTGTAGGCTTGGGTGGTGGCGATGTAATAGCCGATGTGGATCAGCACCGAAGCGCCGATGAAAGGCCAGGCTTCCACGCGCGGCAGGCCCACCAGCAGCACCAGAGGCAAGGCCAGCACGGAGCCGATGAGGTGGATGACCGCCATGTCCAGCGACTTGTCGGTGCTGGACTTGACCAGGGCGTTCCAGCCAGCATGCAGCAAGGCACCGAACAAGACGGCGCACAGCACCGGCCACGTGAGCACCAGGATGTCAGGCGGCAACCAACGGCCCCGAAGCGGGAAGGGCGCAGCGCCGTGCTCGCGCCAGGAAATGCGTCAGCGGCGGCGTGACCTTGTTGGCGTCCTTCGCCTGGTCGTCCCACAGACGCAGCTTCACCGCATCCGCGGCGCCCGGTTGCGCGATGAAATGTGCGGCCTCCACAGCCGAGAAGATGCCGCCTTGCAGCAGCAGGCTGCGTTTGGAGTCGGCCGAAAGGCTGGAGTGGTAGCCCCGCCGGGCAGCGCACAGGTAACGCTTGGCATCGACATGCAGCTTGATGGCGTCCAGCACCTCGTCGGGGAACAACCCGCGCAGAAAGGGCAGCGCGCGGTACTGATGCACGTCGTCCACACCGCGCAGCGAAGGTGTCTCGCCCAGGTCATGGAGCAGATGGCCGAGGTCATGGAACAAGGCCGCGGTCACCAGCGCATCACTTGCGCCTTCGGCTTCGCCCAACGCTGCGGTTTGCAACGCGTGCTGCAGCTGGGTCACAGGTTCGCCGCTGTATTGTTCACCGCCGCGCTCTTTAAACAGGTGTTCGATGTCGTCAAAGCTCAGCACTTGAACTCCTCACAGAATGAATGCAGAAAGAAGAATGCTTCTTGGCAGCGGCGGCCGCAGAGATTAGCCATTCCAGGGGAGCGAGTAGGTTTTGAGGTTGGTAAAACTCCTGATCGCTTCCTGCACGCCCTCTTTATAGCCCAGGCCCGAATCCTTGATGCCGCCGAAGGGCGTGAGCTCCAGACGATACCCGGGCACTTCGCGCACATTGACCGTACCGACGTGCAGCTCGCTCACAAAACGGTTGATGTAGTCCAGGCGGTTGGTGCACACCGCACTCGAGAGCCCGTAAGCCGTGCCGTTGGAAATCTGGATGGCTTCTTCAATGCTTTTGAAGCGGATCACCGGCGACACCGGGCCGAATGTCTCCTCGCGGGCCACCGTCATTTGCGGCGAGACATGGTCGAGCAGCGTAGGCGAGTAAAGCGCACCGCGGCGCTTGTTGCCGGCCAGCAGTTTTGCGCCCTGGGCCACGGCCTCGTTCACGCGCGACTCAAACAGCATGGCGGCCGCCTCGTCGATCACCGTGCCCATGTCGTTAGCCTTGTCGGTGGGGTCGCCATATTTCCAGGCCAGTGTCTTGGCCAGCACCTGCTCGACAAACTCGCCGGCGACCGCCTCGTGCACCATGAGCCGCTTGATGGCGGTGCAACGCTGTCCGGAGTTCTTGTAAGAGCCCTGCACGGCCAGCGTGGATGCTTCGTCGATGTCGGCGTCTTCCATCACGATGATGGGGTCGTTGCCCCCCAGCTCCAGCACGACGCGGCGGTAGCCGGCTTTGGAGGCGATGTACTTGCCGATGGCCACGCCGCCGGTGAATGTCACCAGGTCGACCAGCGGATTCGTGATCAGTTCGTCGGCGATCTCGCGCGGGTCGCCCGTCACCACGCTGAGCATTTCGGGCGGCAGGCCCGCTTCGTACAGGATGTCGGCAAACAGGATGGCCGAGAACGGCACTTTCTCGGAAGGCTTGAGCACCATGCGGTTGTTGGTCGCAATGCTGGGCACCACCTTGTGCGCCACCTGGTTCATCGGGTGATTGAAGGGTGTGATGGCGGTAATGACACCCAGCAGCGGCGAGCGGTGCGTGTAAACGCGGCGCTTCTTGCCGTGCGGCGTCAGGTCGCAGCTGAAGATCTGCCCGTCGTCCTTGAGCACCTCGGTCGCGCCGAAAAGCAGCACATCGCTGACCCTGCCCGCTTCATAAATCGCGTCTTTGAGGCAGAGGCCCGCTTCCGCGGTGATGAGGTTGGCGACCTCGGACAGGCGCGACTGGATGAGGGCGGCCGCGCGATTGAGAATCGCTGCGCGTTCGTAGCGGGTGAGCTGCGGCTTGAAGGCGTGCGCTTTGGCAAAGGTGCCCTGTACCTCTTCCAGTGTGGCCTTGGGCACGGTGCCAATCCGTTTTTCGGTGAACGGGTTGACGACTTCAATGGCGCGATCGCCGGTGCGGTCGGCACCGGCCTTGCTGCCCGCAAGACGCATGGCATTGAGCTGATGGTCCTGGATGTACTGTTCAATCACGCTGCGGCTTTCGGGGTGAACGTTGAGGGCTTCGGCTTATTGCGCGTAATTCAGCGCCAGGTCAAACGCGTCAAAGTTGCGAAAGCGCCGGCTCCGGTCCAGCCCGGGGAGTTCACGGTTGACGATAAGCGGCACGCGCTGCTCGCTCATGCCGCCATGCGAACGCAGCGGCACTTCGAGTGCAGACAGATCATGGCGCGAGGCCGATGTCCCGATCACGGTGAAGCGCTCGGACACGGCCACGATGTCGCCGATGCGGTCGGCCGGCAGCTCGAACCGCTCGGCGGCCTGCTCGCGGTTGAGCACCACTTCCATGCCCTTGAGCGCGGCCAGCCGCTGGCGCGCCGCCTCGATGTTGGTTCCTTCCGGCAGGTAGACCGTGGCAAACGAACCCAGCGCGCCGTGGTGCACCACATAGGGGTCGGTGATCGGCAGGATCACGCGTGCAACGCCCGCACCCAGCCAGTTGTCGAACCAGTCCTGCAGGTAGATCACGTCGGGCGTGCCGTCCATGGCCACCTTGGCATTCATGCCGTGGTCGGCCGTGAGCACAATCACGCAACCCAGGTCGTCCAGCTGCTGCATGTAGCCGTCCATCATGCGGTAGAACGCGTTGGCGCCGTCGGTGCCGGGCGCATGCTTGTGCTGCACGTAATCGGTGGTCGAGAGATACATCACATCGGGCTTGTGCTTTTGCATGATCTTGACGCCGGCCGCGAAGACGAACTCCGACAGGTCGGCGCTGTAGACGCTGGGCACCGGCTTGCCGACCAGGCCCAACACGTCTTCAATACCGTTTTCTTCCAGCGTTACCTGATCGGCCTTCTCGGAGGAAAAGCAAATGCCCTTCATCTTGTGGCCCAGCAGCTTGCGCAGCTTGTCCTTCGCCGTGATCACCGCGAGCGATTTGCCAGCATCGGACAGCGCAGCCAGCAAGGTGGGTGCCCGCAGCCATTTCGGGTCGTTCATCATGACCTCGGTGCCCGTCGCGGTGTCAAACAGGTAGTTGCCGCAAATGCCGTGCACGCTGGGCGGCGCCCCGGTGACGATGGAGAGATTGTTGGGGTTGGTAAAGCTGGGCACCACGCAGTCCCCTGTCAGGCCTGATCCGACGGCCAGCGTCTTCTTCAGCCAGGGCATATGCCCTGTGGCGACGGCCTGCGCCAGGTAGTCGGGCTCGCAGCCGTCCACACAAACCACCACCACAGGCTGAATGGGCAAGCGGTAAGCCCTGCCGTTGACATTCAGTTTCTTGCTTTGTTCAGCGACTGTCACGTTGACGCACTCCTTTTGCCGGAATTTTTCCGGCCGTCTTTTCAGCGTTCTCGTCAAGAAGATGCGCGGCTTTGGCCTGTGCCACGCGCGTACCCGGGTTGGCTTGCAGACGCGCCTGACGCCGCAAATCATTTTCGATGGTGCGCTCCTTGCTCTCGATCACATGGTCGTACATGGCCCGGCCCGCCACGTCGGCGTCGCCGGAGGCAATGGCCTTGACGATCTGACGGTGCTCATTGGCCGAAATCGGCATAAGCCATCCATCGGCCAGATTCAGGCGCCGAAACAGCGACAGCTCTTTGATCAGTTTGCGATAAATTGCGGTGAGCTTGCCGTTTCCGGCCATTTCAACCAGTCGGTCGTGAAACTTGAGATTGAGAAGGTGGTAGTTGTAGGCGTCTTCGGCCTTGACGGCTTTTTCCATCGAGTCGACCAGACCCTTGATTTCCTTGAGCTGGGCTGACGTGATGTTCCTGGCCAGCTGGCGGCCCACCAGCTCATCCATCGCGGCACGCAGGTCAAAGATCTCGACGGCCTCGTCGATGGGAATGTCGCGCACGAAAACACCGCGGTTCTTCTCGTTGCGCACCAACCCGGCCTCTTCGAGCATACGGAACGCTTCACGCACGGGCCCACGGGAAACGCCCATTTTTTCGGCCAAGGCGGCCTCGATCAATTTGCTGCCCGGCTCGTATTCGCCAACAAGAATGGCGCGCTCAATTTCCTGCTGCACCACGGTGGTGAGCGAGCTGCTCTGAAGCAGCGCAATGGTGGGGTGAAAGACGGCGTTCATGCCCTGCATTGAAGCACAAAACCCAGGATTGTCAACAATCTGCAAAAAACAATTGACAAGATAAAAGTGGCGTCGTTAAATAAAAAGTGAGCTGGGTTGATGCGACCTGAACACAGGTTGGTCATCGCAGTGTCACTCCACGGACACGAACAGGTCACAACATTGCAGGTTTTCCCATAAAGGATTTTTTATGCAACTGGCTACCCATCTCAAATCAATGACCAAGGCGATCGCCCTTCTCGGGTTGCTCGCAACCGCCAGTGGCGCATTCGCCCAGAAAACCCAACTCCTGGTCTACACCGCACTGGAAACCGACCAGATCAAAGCCTATCAAGAGGGTTTCAACAAGGTCTATCCGGACATCGAAATCAAATGGGTCCGCGACTCGACCGGTGTGATCACCGCCAAGCTGCTCGCCGAAAAATCCAACCCGCAAGCCGACACCATCATGGGTGTGGCTGCCTCCAGCCTGGCCTTGCTCGACAAACAGGGCATGCTCGAACCCTACGCGCCGATCAATCTTGACGGCATCATGAGTCAGTACCGTGACAAGAAGAAGGTGCCCGCCTGGTTCGGCATGGACGTGTGGGGCGCCACGGTGTGCTTCAACACCGCCGAGGCGGCCAAAAAGAACATCCCCAAACCGGAAACCTGGCAAGACCTGACCAAGCCCATCTACAAGGGCCAGATCGTGATGCCCAATCCCGCCTCCAGCGGCACCGGTTACTTCGACGTGACGGCCTGGCTCACGCTCTTCGGCGACAAGGACGGCAAGGGCGGTGGCTGGAAATACATGGATGGCCTGCATGAAAACATCGCGCAGTACACCCACTCGGGCTCCAAGCCCTGCAACATGGCCGCCTCCGGCGAATTCCTGATGGGCATTTCGTTTGAGTACCGCGGCAACGCCAACAAGGCCAAGGGCGCGCCGATCGACCTCGTGTTCCCCAAGGAGGGCTTGGGCTGGGATCTGGAAGCTTTTGCCATTCACAAGGGCACCAAGAAACTGGACGCCGCCAAGAAGCTGGCCGACTGGGCATCGAGCAAGGACGCGATGATGCTGTACGGCAAAAACTTTGCCATCACCGCGCAGCCCGGCCTGGCGCCGCCACTGGCCAATGTGCCCAAAGACTACGAGTCACGCCTCGTGAAGATGGATTTCAACTGGGCCGCCGACAACCGCGAGCGCATCCTCAACGAGTGGACCAAGCGCTACAACTCCAAAACAGAAAAAAAGTGAATCACCCCCTTCTCGGCTCACTTCGTGTAACCGGATCCCCCCTCTAGGGGGCAACGCCTGCGGCCCGGCGAAGCCGGTTCCGCGGCGTTTGCTTGCACTGCATACCCGTTCTCAACACTGCGTCCAGATAAACCGGGCGTAGCCAAGGCGTGACCCCAGGCATGAACAAAGACACTTTTCTGAACCTGCGCCATATCCGCAAGGAGTTTGGCGCTTTTACTGCGCTGCAAGACATCAACCTGGATATCCGCAAGGGCGAGTTCGTGTGTTTTCTCGGCCCGTCGGGCTGCGGCAAGACGACGCTGCTGCGCATCATTGCCGGGCTGGAGGTGCAAACGTCTGGCGAAGTGCATCAGGGTGGGCGCGACATCTCGCGGCTGCCGCCGGCTTTGCGTGACTACGGCATCGTGTTCCAGAGCTATGCGCTCTTTCCCAATCTGAGCGTGGCGGACAACGTGGCTTATGGGCTGGTGAATCGCAAGACGCCCAAGGCCGAGGCGGCCAAACGGGTGACTGAACTGGTCAGGCTGGTGGGTTTGCCTGGCAGTGAAGCCAAGTACCCCAGCCAGTTGTCGGGCGGCCAGCAGCAGCGCATTGCGCTGGCACGCGCATTGGCCACTTCACCGGGTTTGCTGCTGCTCGATGAGCCCCTCTCTGCCCTCGACGCGCTGGAGCGGGTGCGGCTGCGATCTGAAATACGTACGCTGCAGCAAAAACTGGGCGTGACCACCATCATGGTGACGCACGACCAGGAAGAGGCCTTGAGCGTGGCCGACCGCATCGTGGTGATGAACCATGGGCTGATCGAGCAGGTGGGCACGCCCATGGAAATCTACCGTGAGCCGGCTTCGCCTTTCGTGGCCGACTTTGTGGGCAAGGTCAATGTAATGCCGGTGCGCGTGAGCGGCGGCGAGATGAAGTTCGGCGCCCTGTGCCTGCCCTGCGACGGCGCCGACCGTGAGGCCAAAATTTATTTGCGGCCTGAAGACGTGCTGGCCCGCCCGATTGCCGCCGGCGACGCCCACGTGTTCGACGCCACGATCGAGAAGATCGAGTTCCTGGGCTCCTTCTGTCATGTGCATGTGGCCTCGCCCGCGCTGGGCGGCCACAA
>NZ_JBDTPB010000097.1:0-5083 GCF_039932935.1 Polaromonas sp. | reverse complement strand
TCTCGACCTTGAAGGTCTGTTTGGGCGTGAACCAGATTTCCCAGGCCACGTTGGCAGCGGCGTTGTACAGGTCTTGCTCGCTGCGGTACTGGTTGTGCTGCAGCTCGATGAGCACGCGTTGGGCCAGGCGGCTGTGCAGATTGAGCTGCAGCGCATCGCGCCACGAGGCCTGAAGCTGCACGCCAGCACGCCAGGCCTTGCCCTCGATACCGGTGACGCGCTGCACCTCGGTGGCCAGGAGATTTTCGACACCCGCGGCGCAGGGCAAGAAGAGTTGGAGCTGATTCATGAATGAAGGTTCGCGGCTGGCTGGGTAATGGGGTTTTCTGCAAGCAGGGGCCGCGGGACTGGCTTCGCCAGCCCGCAGGCGCAGCGACCCCCTCGGGGGGCAGGGAGCCACACGCAGTGGGCGACCGTGGGGGCCACATTCACAATGATTTGCGCAGGTTGGCGGGGGCGATGCGCAAAGCTTCGCGGTACTTGGCCACGGTGCGGCGCGCGCATTCAATGCCCTGTTCTTTCAGCATTTCGGAAATCTGGTTGTCGCTGAGCGGCTTCTTGAGGCTTTCGGACGAGACGAACTGCTTGATCAGCGCGCGCACCGCCGTGCTGGACGCATTGCCGCCGGTTTCAGTGCCCAGCGCGGAGCCGAAGAAATACTTGAGCTCGAACGTGCCGAAGGGCGTGCCCATGTACTTGGCCGTGGTCACGCGCGAGATGGTGGACTCGTGCAGGCCCAGTTCGTCGGCGATTTCGCGCAGCACCAGCGGGCGCATGGCGAGCTCGCCGTGCGTGAAGAAATTTTTCTGCCGCTCAACGATCGCGCTGCTCACGCGCAGGATGGTGTCAAAGCGCTGCTGGATATTTTTGATGAACCAGCGCGCCTCTTGCAGGCGCTGCTGCAGCGCCTGGCCGCCCTGGCCCTTGTGCTGCTTGAGCGCGTTGGCATAGATGTCGTGCACGCGCAGGCGCGGCATGACGTCGCCATTCAGCGAGACCTTAAAGCCGCGGCCGGATTTAATGACGATGACATCGGGCACGATCAGGTTGCGCTCCACATTGACGAAACGCCTGCCGGGCTTGGGGTCGAGCCGGCCTATCACCGCGATCGCGCCCTTGATGACGGCCTCCGGGAAGCCGCACAGATGCGACAGGCGTTTCACGTCGCGCTTGGCCAGCAGCTCTATGGGCTGCTTGCACATGGCCATCGCGGCCCGCGTTTCGTCACAGTCCTTGCAGTCGAGCAACTGAAGCCCCAGGCATTCGGCCAGGTTGCGCGCACCGACGCCGGCAGGCTCCATGTGGTGCAGCAGCTTGAGTGCCATGGCAAAACGTTGCTCAAGCTCTTCAGCCGCCTCAAGGTCATCACCCGCCAGGCCCGCTGCCAGCGAAGCCAGGCTGTCTTCAAGGTAGCCGTCGTCATTGAGGGATTCGATCAGGAAATGCAACGCGGCGCGGTCTTCTTCCGACAGGCGCAGGCTGAGCGACTGCCGGTGCAGATGGTCCTGCAGCGACTCGTGACTGCCGCTCAGGTCGGAAGCCTCGACGTCACTCTCTTCATTGTTGTTCTTGCGCGCGGGCGCATCGCTGCCCCATTCGCTGTCGTCGGGCGTGGTCTCTACCGTGCCATCGCCTTCCCAGCTTTCCTCAAGCTTGGGCTCGGCGCTGATTTCTGCATCATTTTGGGCTGTAGCGCTTGTTGCATCTGCGCCAGCAGCTATTGAATCTGTAGCAGACTCAAACTCCCGGCTGTCCTGGCTGACAGGCGTGTTGACATGCTCCAGCCCGAATTCCTCGCGCACAGCGGTCTCTTCCGACACCTCGAGAAACGGGTTTTCGTCGAGCATCTGCTCGACCTCCTGGCTCAGCTCAAGCGTCGACAGCTGCAACAGCCGGATCGACTGCTGGAGCTGAGGCGTCAGCGCGAGATGCTGCGAGACGCGAAGAGAGAGGCCTTGCTTCACGGCAGTCTCAACCTGGCTCGGTGATCAAAGAGAGGAAAGAATCATGCGAACAGGAGCCGCGGAACTGGCTTTGCCAGGCCGCAGGCACCGCCCCCTCGAGGGGGGAGGGAGCTACACGAAGTGAGCGACAACAGGGGGGAACCATCATCACATTTTGAAATGTTCGCCCAAGTACACGCGGCGCACATCGGCGTTGTTGACGATCTCGGAGGGGGTGCCGGTGGCCAGCACGTGGCCATCGCTGATGATGTAGGCGTGATCGCAAATACCGAGCGTTTCGCGCACGTTGTGGTCGGTAATCAGCACGCCGATGCCGCGCGACTTCAGAAAGCCGATGATGCGCTGGATCTCGATCACCGCGATCGGGTCGATACCGGCGAAGGGCTCGTCCAGCAGGATGAAGCGCGGCTGCGTGGCGAGCGCTCGCGCAATCTCGACACGGCGGCGCTCGCCGCCCGAGAGCGCCGGCGCCGGTGAATTGCGCAAATGGTCTACGCGCAAGTCTTGCAGCAGGCCATCAAGCCGCGATTCGATGTCGGCGCGGCCCAGCGGCTTGCCGGCCTTGTCAAGCTGCAGCTCGAGCACGGCGCGAACGTTTTCTTCCACCGTGAGCTTGCGAAAAATCGAGGCCTCTTGCGGCAGGTAGCTCAGGCCGAGGCGCGCGCGCAGGTGAATCGGCATGTGCTCAACCGATTCACCGTCAATGGAGATTTCGCCCGCATCGGCGCGCACCAGGCCCACGATCATGTAAAACGAAGTGGTTTTGCCCGCTCCGTTGGGGCCCAGCAAACCCACCACCTCGCCTTTTTGCACCGAGAGCGAAACGTCCTGCACGACCTTGCGGCTGCCATACGATTTTTGCAGTCCTTGTGCAACCAGGCGGCTGGGGGTCGGGGCAGGGGCGGCAGGGGCCCCCAAAGTGTCAGTCACCACATCCATCTGCAATCTTTCTAGTTCTTTTCACCGCCCAGCGTGGTGCTGGGACGCAGGACAGGCGCGGGGCCCGCAGGCGGCGCGGCGACCGGCGCCGAGGCACCCGCACGCGGCGACAGCATGGCGCGAACCCGACCTGTGGGGTTGGACGCCGTCTGGTTCTGCGCCCCGCCATCCACGGTGAAGACGTCGGTGTTGTTGTCGTAAACAATCATGGCGCCCGTGGTTTCGTCCACCAGCGTCGCGCCGTTGTAACGCCGCACCACGGCCCGTTTGATGAACTTCACCAGGTCGGCGCGGCTGTCGTATTCAATACGTTCGCCCTCACCTTCAATGTATTCGTCCACACCGTCGCGCTTTTTCCGGTAAAACGCCAGCTTGCCGGGCGCCGCAATCGACACCGCCTGCTGATAGCCCTCTGGGTCCTGCATGACGTCCACGCGCGCGCCTCGCACGATGGTCGTCCCTTTGGTGATCACCACGTTGCCGGTAAAGACGCTGGTTTGCTTCAGGTCGTCATAGCGCAGGGCGTCGGCTTCCGCATTCATGGGCTTGTCCCGGTCCGCCTTTTCGGCGTGGACCGGAAAAGCAGTGCCCAACGCCAAAAGGACCGGCAGAACGAGAGAAAAAAGGGGGTATTTCATAAGGCACGAATCTTGCTGCTTGGTGTTGGGCCATTGTAGCCACGCCAGGCGACGGAATGGCTTACCCCGCGAAAGTAGGGGCATAAAAAAACCCGCCTGCAAAGGGCGGGTTTTTGCGGGCGTTGCAGCCGGCTTTATTTGGCCCTGCGAGATTGGCCGATCAGGAAGTCAGTCACTTGAAGCGCCCGGGCCATGGTCTGCGTCATGGTGCCGGTGGTGTAGTAACGACCGGCAATACCCAGCGCGGGAACGCCGTCAACCTTGTACAGGTCCTGCAGCTGCGTGGCTTTGCGCGCTTTGGTGGTCACTGAAAACGAGTTGTACATCTCGACAAACTTGGCCTTGTTGAGCCCCTGCTTTTCGGCCCACACTGCCACCGCATCGGCGGTGTTGAGCGGCTGTTTTTCCACGTGAATGGCGTTAAACACCTTTTTGTGGAGCTCCTCGACCTTGCCCATGGCCTCCAGCACGTAATAAAGACGTTGCTGCGGCTCAAAATCAGGGCGGAAGGACACGGGCACACGCCGGAGCGTCACGTCTTTAGGCAACTGCTTCATCCAGGCTTCAAGCTGGGGCTCAAAGGCAAAGCAGTGCGGGCAGCTGTACCAAAAGAACTCCACCACCTCCACACGGCCCGCAGGCGCCTCGGTCGGAACCGGTTTGTCCAGCGTCAGGTAATCAACGCCGTCCTTGAAGGCCTTGGCCTGGGCATGCACCGCAGTGGGCAGTGCGACGTGGCCCACGGTGGCGGCCGCCACCGAAGCAGCGGAAAACGAAAACTCGCGGCGTTGCATCAAATTTTTCTCCTGAAATGACAGTAATACTTGTACAGGTTGGTACAGCGGCGCCTGAAAAAGTTCAGTCGGCTGTCAAGGTCTTAGCGCTGAACCCTGACCAGCGCCGTTTCTATCGAGTTGTTGTCCAGGCGTTCCTTGGCCTTGTCGGCATCTTCCTTTTTGTCGAAAGGGCCCAGTCGCACGCGGTAAACAGTGCGGCCTGCCTGCTCGCGCTCGCTGACCTTGGCTTGCATGCCCAGCAGCAGCAGCTTGGCGCGTTGCTGTTCGGCGTCTTCCGGCGTGCGGAATGCGCCGGCCTGGATGAAATAGCTGAAAGGATCGACGCCCGGGCCCGACGAGAGGCCTCCGACCTTGGCTTTTGCCAGGTCGCCCAGCGGGTCGGCCGCGGGGGCAGGTTTGGCGGCGACAGCCTTGGCAGGCGCAGAAGCAGCGGCCCTGGGCGCCGCGCCGGCAGAGGGGTCCGGCACCGGCGCGCCGGGCACTTCAACCGTGGCGGCGGGCGGCGGCTTGGGCTGGTTCTTGCCGGCCAGCGGTGCGTTGGGGTTCCAGTCCTTGTTCTTCTTGGCTTCCGCGGCGTCGCTGTCGGGGTTGCGCGCCTGGCTCTTGTTCATGAAGGGAACCGGCACCTTGGTGATGTAGACCGCCACGGCCAAAGCGGCCCCCAGGCCGATCAGGGCGCCAATAATCAAACCCAGCAGGGTTCCGCCTCGTTGTGTGTTCATACCTTGCCCACGTTCATTGCCTT
>NZ_JBDTPB010000096.1:0-9995 GCF_039932935.1 Polaromonas sp. | reverse complement strand
TCCTTGGCAATGGCTCCCGAGCAGCCGAGTACACGTACTTTCATGAGGTTTTCCGGTTGACCTTGGCTTGGCGGTTTGGCTATTTGGTTTCAAAATTGGTTGCGCCATCCCATTCAGGATCAAAAGGCAACAGCCTCATGGAGGCTACTCGGTCTGCATACAGCCGGTAAAGGAACTTTTCCCCATTTATTCGCTGTAAATTGAGTAATTGCACATCGCACTGGTCCCAATCCTGCATGCGATAGGCCTTTAATGCCAAGCCCCAGGTTTTCAGCTCCGCCGCGACGTCCTTGTCGATACGTTCTGCCGGCGCCTGCGGCCAAAAAATAGACACCGCCTGATCCTTACCCTTCACCCGAACTTTGTCCAATTCCTGCCACGCAAAATCATTCGCCTGCTTCCGGGTGGACTCACTGACCACGATGTCAACGCCGTAGGTTTTGGACAGCCCCTCGAGGCGCGAACCCAAATTGACGGAATCGCCGATGACGGTGTAGCTGCGCCTAACATCGGACCCCATATCTCCCACGCACATGGTGCCCGTGTTGACGCCTATGCCGATTCCGATTTCGGGTAAACCCTTGGCTTTATGCTCTTCATTGATCTTTTTGACGGCATCCGACATCTCAAGCGCCGTTTTTACGGCCAAGCCGGCGTGATCAGGGGTATCCACCGGTGCCCCCCAAAAAGCCATCACGCAGTCACCCATGTATTTGTCGATCGTGCCGCGGTTGCTGCGAATCAAATCAGTAAGCCGACTGAAAACACTGTTCAGCAAAGCCTGTAGCTGGGTCGGCTCCATTGCCTCCGACATCTTCGTAAAGCCGCGCATGTCACAGAACATGACGGTCAACTCTTTGGTCGTCGCCTTCATGCTGTAGCTGTCAGGGTCTTTCACCATTTCGTCGACAAGCTCAGGGGGCACATAGGTACCAAACAGGTGGGCCAACTCCCGCTTGGAACGACTTTCCACGAAATATCCGTAGCTCATGTTCAAGGCGAAGGCCGTCAACGCCATGACAAGCGCACTGGCCAACGGCAATACCAGGCCATGGCCGGAATAGAACCAGAAGTTAAGCCCCGTGATGGCGCCGATGACCGCCAGGCTGAGAAGGACGGCGCGGGAGGCCGACAGCAAGGGCAAGGCAAAAGCCAGTGTCAGCCCCGAAAAGAGCAGGACGACCACTTCAAATCCAATGGCGTAGTCAGGCTTCACGTACACCTTCCCATCCAGGAACCCCGAGATCACATTGGCGTGTGTCTCTACCCCAGGATAGGTTTCTCCGACCGGAGTCACCCTTAAATCGAGCAAGCCTGGCGCTGTCGTGCCGATAAGAATGATTTTGTCCTTGAGCGCCCCAGGTGCCAGTCGCTTGGCCAGCACGTCTGCCGCCGAGACATATCTGAACGAGCCGCCATTTGCGCCTCCGTTGCCCCTGAAGGGCACCAGTGTGGCGACGCGATCATCGACCGGAATTGCCAGGGTTTTGTTGCCTTGCTTGAGGAGGATGCTCTCCAGTCCCTGGTAATTCCGGGTCAGGAACTTTTCTTGCGGAAAGCCGGGCTCAACCTTAGGCAATCCGGCCAACATGCGAAACATGGCGAGCGCCAACGATTCGTAGTACTGCCCCTTGTATTCCGCGAGTAAGGGGATGGAGCGCACCACACCATCGCCTTCGGTGATGGAATTGAAAAAACCACCCAGAGGCGCCGCCTTGGCCAGCAACCCAATGTTGGCGCCGTAGCCGTTCCAGCTGGTGAATTTAATGGGGCGTCCACCAAGCGCTTCGCTGCCCATCACTGGCGGCGGCAAAACGCCATTGACACGCCCGTCCCTGTCGCTGGTGAAGTAATAGCCCATCACGACGGGCCTCTTTTCAATCGCCTTTGCAAAAACCGCGTCGTAGTCGAGGCTGGCTTGCAGTTGATTGAGCTTTTCAGAAAAGCCCGGTTGATCCTTCAGCTCTGCTTGTGCCAGCTGCTTTAGCCGTTTCAACCCAGAGCTTTCGTCGGCCTCGGCAAACACCACGTCAAACCCCAACAGCGCGGTTTTTTGTCGGTCTTGCAGCTCCTCTACGAGCTCTGCCAGCCTATTCCGACCCCATGGCCAACGCCCAACTTCCGCAAGGCTTTTTTCATCTATGTCGACGATCACGATGCGCTCGTCCAGCGTGTGGGGCATGGTCGCGCGAAGGCGGGCGTCGTAAATGATGTCGTCCAGCCTTTGCAGCACACCAATGCGCATGACTCCGCTGGCGTGCATCAAGGCAAACACCAGCGGGATCAGTGTGACGGCGATACGAGGCCAGTGCCGGGAGAGGAGTCTCATGAGACCTCGGTTGGAAGGTGCTGGCGGCTCGCTTGGGTGCGATGTCGTTCAGCACCGATGTCAGTGCTGGACGAACTGCATCTGTGTTCCGGCCAGTTCAAGCATGTCTCCGTGTTTCAGGACGACAGGTTCCGCGCCAATGGGGGCCCCGTTAAGCGTTGGCTTGCCGGTGCCTTCCACATGGGCCACCACAAAACCTTGAGGCCGCTTGGTAATAGCAGCAACCGCAACGCCAGGCTTTCCGATCGTGGTGACAACCTTCACCAGTGCCACTTCCCGGCCCGCGGCAGCGCCTGACATGACTTTGATGGCTGCCGTGAGGCCAGTGCCTCCTTCAGCGGGCGGCGGCGGGGTACCTGCTGCCGGCGGAACCAAGCCCGCAGAGCCGGCCTTGATGATCATGGTTTTCTCGAAACCTGCGGGGGCCGCCTCATTGACATACTTGATCTTGTACTTGCCAATTTCAACCGTATCACTGTTCTGCAGCAAGAGCTTTTTGACAGCCTTGCCATTGACATAGGTGCCATTGGTGCTATTGAGGTCTTCGAGATAGACCTCGTTGCCGGACATCTGCAATACGGCATGCTCCCCGCTGACCGCCAGGTTGTCGATGACGATGTCGTTGTAAGGCCTGCGCCCCAAAGATGTCCTGTCTTTTGTCAACTGGACTTCCTTGATCACAACGCCGTCAATAGAGACGATCATTTTCGGCATGGCCGACTCCTGTCTGTTTGTAATATTTTAGTCACCGCTATTTTCCCAGCATTCTGGACAAAAGGCCGCGCTTGGCCGAGTCTTCTTTTGCGTATGCCAGCAGCACGGAAATATTATCCCGTCCCCCAGCCTCATTCGCCGCCACAATCAGCTGCTTTGCCTTTTGCTCCAGACTTCCAGAGCTTGTAAGGATAGCCGCGATGCCGGAATCTGCAACCATGTCCGACAGGCCGTCCGAGCACATCAGATAAAGGTCCCCGGCGTCCACGCGGTGTTCGTTGACTTCAACCAGCACCGCATCTTCGACGCCCAAAGCGCGTGTGACCAGATTTTTGTTCAGGGAAGTCAACGCCTGCTCCGGGGTGATCAGTCCGGCGTCAATCTGCTCCTGAAGCAGGGAGTGATCTTTTGTGATCTGCTGGAACTCCTGACCACGCAGGCGATAGCAGCGCGAATCGCCGATATGGCCGAGCATCAAGCGCCCATCCTGAAACACACCCACCACCAGGGTAGTACCCATTCCCGCATATTGCGGGTTGGAATTTGCCGCGTTGAAGATCGAATGGTTGGCATTTTCCACGCAAATTTCCAGCGCCCGGCGCACCTCTTTGGCGTTAGCGTGCCTGCCTGCCTGAGATAACCATCGCCCCATTTCCGATTTAATGAACGCCGCAGCCATGCCACTCGCAATTTCGCCCGCGTTATAACCGCCCATGCCGTCAGCCAGGATGCAAAGCCGCGTTGCAGGATCAAAAGCAACCGCATCTTCGTTGTTGTCCCGCGTCAGCCCTGGGTCGGTATCTGTACAAATCTCGTAGATCATCTTGTTCGTGTTGTCACTGATTGTCGGTATCGGCGGCAGGCGCTCTGGAAACCACGGTTTTTTCAAATGCCGGTGTTCCGTCAACCTTCACGGCCTGGGTCGCATCATAGGTCTTCGGGTCGGCAGCGGATGCAGCTCCAGCGGACTGCACGATCGTCGCATCGAATTGCGCCGCCGGTGCAGATGGCTGGGGAGCAAACGCTGAAACTGGCGAAACATCGTCCATCGCGGCAATGACAGCGCGCAGATCTGAGGCGAGTTTGTCGCCATCCTGATATCGCAACTCCGGTTTCTTGGCCAGAGCCAGCGCGACCACCTCCGCCAACCTCGGCGGCAACTCCTTGCGGATGATGCGGATATCTGGGGCTTCCTCGTTCGCAATCTTGTACATCAACTCGGCCATGGAATCACCCCGGAAAGGCAATACTCCCGCGAGCATCTGGAACAGCATGACACCCAGTGAATACAAGTCTGAGCGACCATCAACTTTTTTACCGGCAATCTGCTCCGGTGACATGAAGCTGGGAGTCCCCAGTACAAGCCCTGTTTTGGTTTTGCTGGAATCCGTGATGCGCGCGATGCCGAAGTCGGTCACTTTCACCGTGTCGGTTTCGAGCTCATACATGATGTTTGCCGGTTTAATGTCCCGGTGCACCACATTCTGCTTGTGCGCGTATGCCAGTGCTTCAGCCACGCGCGCGACGATGGACAGCACTTTGGGCACCGGCAGCAAATGCCCATCCTTGGTGACGTCAGCCAGGTCCTTGCCTTTGAGAAACTCCATCGCAATAAACGCCAGATCGTGCTCTTCGCCGGCATCAAAAATTGTGACGATGTTCTGGTGCTGCAAACGCCCCGCCGTCTCGGCTTCCCTGAAGAAGCGTTCGCGGGCATCGTCCAGCTCCTCGCCCTCAAACTCCTGGCTCAAAGCCATGGTTTTGATGGCAACAACGCGGCCAATTTTGGGGTCTTTGCCCAAATAGACCACCCCCATGGCCCCCTTACCCAGCTCCTTTTCCACTTGATACCGGCCCAGCATCGGTTTTTCGACCCCTCCGCCGTCCAGTAGCATGGTGCCGCCGGGGTGCGATCCGCCACCGCCCAGAATGACAGTTTCGGAGAGGTTTTTTGCCCGGTTAAGCTTGGATTGCAGATCTTTGTGGTTCTTGTTATAGCTGGCCATGTGTTCGTACACAGCCTGGGCTTTGTTGAACTGGCGCTTGCGCTCGAAATCCAGCGCAAGGTTGTTCATGTTGTCCATCAACGCATCGGTGAAAGGCACCCGGCGAAATCGATCAAACGCCATGTCGAGCTGGCCTTGGCCTTGTAGCGCCAACCCCATCATGCGGTTGGTTTCTGCCGACTCCTCGTCAGACTTGAGTTTGCCCGCCTCTGTCATGAGGAAGCGCTTGGTCGTCAGTGCCAGATGGCCAATCACCAGCAACGCGGCCGGAAAGACAAATTTAAGCCAGGTCGCTGATGCGGCAAGCAGTCCGAATTCGACCATCAGCAATACGACAAACAATACCAGCGTAATGACCGCAGCCTTACCGGCAGAGAGACGGGGCAACCCGGCGATAAGGTAGGCAGCAACCACGAGCATAACGGCCAGCGTAGCCCAGACACCCCAAGCCGGCTGGACAATAAAGTGCTCACTCAGAATGCTGGAAGTGATATGCGCAATGGTTTCTGCCGGCGACAGCCCCGGACCCGCCGGTGTCGTGAAAAGGCTGCCCACGCCCTGTGCCGTAGCGCCGATCACGACAATCTTGTCCGCATATTTGGCGGCAGGGATCTTTCCAGTCAACACGTCATAGAAAGAGTCGACTGCAAAAGCTGGCTTGCCGCCGCTACCTTTATAAAACTGCGGCAGCATCAGGGCTGACTCGTCGGTGCGCACCCGGAGCTTGCCGATCTGCACCGACTCGCCCACGTTGAGCCTGATATCGGAAGTGTTGAGGTTGAGGCTTTTTGCCGCGGCCAGTAACGCCATGGAGGGTATAGCCTTGCCGTAGTAATTGACGAGCAACGGCTCCTGGCGCACAGCCCCATCAACGGGATCCTGTATCTGATTCAGGTGGCCTATGCCGGCGGCGGCATTGCCTATGGCTTCAATGGGCTGGGTGCCGCGTGTTGCCGCGATGGAAAAGCCATTTTGCTCCTCAATGGCACTTTTGAGCGCGTAGGCGGGTAGCGGGCTGTCTGGTTTGCCCTGCGGCTCGCCCAGAGTGAACACCGAGGGCACAAGCACATTGCCTGCGCTTGTCATGCTGGCGGCCAGCTTGGCATCGCTATCCAATGCCACCTCGGCTTCCGCGATCACCTTGCCCAATTGCTCGCCAACGCCGGTTTGCGCGACAGCAGGATCGCCCAGGACTTCTTTCATCTTGCGGATAAACGCGAGACCGCGGTCGGTTTGGGGTTCAAAGAAAAACGCCGTATGAACGATTGTCTTGACCTTGGCGGCTTTCAACTGGTCTATCAGCTGCGCGTGCACGTCACGAGGCCAAGGCCAACGGCCTATATTTGCAATGCTTTGGTCGTCAATCGCAATAACCGCTATGCGGTCCGAGGGCTGGCGATTGCTGCTGGTACTCGCGTAGTCGTAGTAGCGCCGCTCCAGGGTGCCAAAGAAGTCCGTCAGGCCATGAAGAAACAGGACGGCCAGCACCACCAGAACGCCCACAAACCAGTCTGCTCGCCAGAACTGATTCAATTTTCTAGATGATTTGGCCACTTCCCGCCCCTTGTCCTGATTCGCTGTGCATGCCCCAAGCCGCTTTTTTAATTGCTTTGTATTACCAGCCTCCCGGCTGCAAGACTTTGCGCGTTAGCACCACCCGCCAACTGTTTCGGCAGGTTACAAGTCTCCTGAGAATGGACATTAACAGACGGGGTGCGGCTGGACAAGCGACTTCTGCACCGCAGCCACGCCGACTGTTGCAAATAAGTGGTTTTCCCGCGATGTGACGCATTCGCCCGCGACAGCCAGCGAACGGGGAAACATCGCGGTACCGCAGCATGGCGCTGCGGCAGGAGAGGCCCTCAGGCGGTAGGCGCGCTCTTTTCCTGGCGTTTCGTCAGGTAAGTACCCAAGGCCACCACCAGCACAGCCCCAACAATTCCCCCGGCCGTCACGGTATGTTCACTCATGGCGCCAAAATGGGTCGTCATGGCGGGGTCCGTCAGCAGCATTTCACCGGCCAGGAAGCCCAGAAGAGCTGCGCCGATGGTGATGATGATCGGAAAACGCTCCATCACCTTGGTCAGCAAGGTCGCCCCAAAGATGATCAACGGGATGCTGACCAGCAGACCCAGCACCAGCAACGGCAAATTGCCCTTGGCGGCAGCGGCAACTGCCAGGACGTTGTCCAGGCTCATCACCAGATCTGCAATCAGGATCGTACGGATGGCCGCAACCATGCCATTGATTTCGTGGCCCTCGCCATCTTCGTCGTCTTCGCCTTTGAGCAGATCCACGCCAATGTAGACCAGCAGGATGGCGCCGATGATTTTGAGGTAGGGCAAAGCCAGTAGCTGGATCGCGACGATCGTCAGCAAGATACGCATGATGATCGCGGCGGCACTGCCCCAGAAAATCGCCTTGCCGCGCTGCTCGGGCTTGAGCGTTCGCGCCGCCATGGCGATCACCACGGCGTTATCACCCGAAAGGACAATGTTGGCAAGAATGATGGAGCCGAAAGCGCTCCAGAAAAGGGGGGATGCGAGGTCAAGTCCAAAAAACATGGCAACTCCTGTTATGAATTAAAAAAGCGCCAGAAAGCGCTTTTTTGTTTTGAAGAGTCTAAGCCGCAATGAGCCACACTCGATTGGTATTACTGCTTACCCGCTTGACCGTGGTCAAGTTTTTGAATCAACTTTTGCGCAGACGCCTTACAGCAGCGCCTTGAGCAATTTGGCCATTTCGGACGGGTTGCGCGTCACGGTGAAGCCGCAGGCTTCCATGATGGCCAGTTTGGCATCAGCCGTGTCAGCGCCACCGGAAATCAGCGCGCCCGCATGTCCCATGCGCTTGCCAGCCGGGGCGGTCACGCCGGCAATGAAACCGACAATAGGCTTTTTCATGTTGGCCTTGCACCATTCGGCGGCTTCGGCTTCATCGGGGCCGCCGATTTCACCAATCATGATGACCGCGTCGGTGTCAGGATCGTCGTTGAAAGCCTTCATCACGTCGATGTGCTTCAGGCCGTTGATCGGGTCGCCGCCAATGCCGACGGCGCTGGACTGGCCCAGGCCGATTTCGGTCAACTGCGCTACCGCTTCATAAGTCAACGTGCCGGAGCGGCTGACCACGCCAATACGGCCCTTGCGGTGGATGTGGCCGGGCATGATGCCGATCTTGATTTCTTCAGGGGTGATGAGGCCGGGGCAGTTGGGGCCCAGCAGCAGGGTTTTCTTGCCGCCGGAGGCCTCCTTGGCCTTCATGCGGTTGCGCACTTCCAGCATGTCACGCACGGGGATACCTTCGGTGATGCAGATGGCCAAGTCCAGGTTGGCCTCGACAGCCTCCCAGATGGCGGCAGCAGCGCCTGCGGGTGGCACGTAGATGACCGACACGGTTGCGCCGGTCGCCTTGGCGGCTTCGGTTACGTTGGCAAAAATCGGGATGCCTTCGAAGTCTTCGCCGGCTTTCTTGGGGTTCACACCGGCCACAAAGGCTTCTTTGCCGTTCGCATAGTCGCGGCACATGCGGGTGTGGAACTGGCCCGTCTTGCCCGTGATGCCCTGGGTAATGACTTTGGTGTTTTTGTTGATGTAGATCGACATGCTTGTGTTCTCCTGGGGCTTACTTGACGGCGGCCACGATTTTGGTCGCAGCTTCGGCCATGGTGTCTGCGGCAATGATGGGCAGGCCGGAGTCGGCCAGCATCTTCTTGCCCAGGTCTTCGTTGGTGCCCTTCATTCGCACGACCAATGGCACTGACAGGTTCACGGCCTTGCAGGCGCTGATGACGCCTTCAGCGATGGTGTCGCACTTCATGATGCCGCCGAAGATGTTGACCAGAATGCCCTTGACTTCGGGGTTTTTGAGCATGATCTTGAAGGCTTCGGTCACTTTTTCAGCCGTGGCGCCACCGCCCACGTCCAGGAAGTTGGCTGGCTCGCCGCCAAACAGCTTGATGGTGTCCATGGTGGCCATGGCCAAACCGGCGCCGTTGACCAGGCAGCCGATGTTGCCGTCCAGCGAGATGTAGGCCAGATCGAACTTGGAAGCCTCGACTTCAGCCGGATCTTCCTCGTCCAGATCGCGGTAGGCGACGATGTCAGCGTGGCGGAACAACGCGTTCGGGTCAAAATTGAACTTGGCATCCAGCGCCATCAGGACGTTCTTGCTGTCGCGGTTCAGCGGGTTGATTTCTACCAGCGAAGCATCGGTGTCCATGTAGCACTTGTAGAGCTTCTGGAAGATGTCCACAGCCTGAGCGGTGGACTCGGCTGGCAGGCCGATGGCGTTGGCAATTTTTGCGGCCTGCGCTTCGCCCAGGCCCGTCAGCGGGTCGATGAACTCAGTGATGATTTTCTCGGGAGTGGAGTGCGCCACTTCCTCGATGTCCATGCCGCCTTCGCTCGACGCGATGAAGGCTACTTTCTGCGTGGCGCGGTCGGTCACCAGCGACACGTAATATTCCTTTTGAATGTCGGCGCCGTCTTCAATATAGAGGCGACGGACTTTCTGGCCCTCCGGGCCGGTCTGGTGCGTCTTCAGCTGCATGCCGAGGATTTCGCCTGCAATGCGCTTGACGTCGTCGATGGTTTTGGCAACTTTCACGCCGCCACCCTTGCCGCGGCCGCCCGCATGGATTTGAGCCTTGACCACCCACACCGGACCGCCAAGCTTCTGGGCGGCTTCCACCGCTTCCTGCACCGTGAACGCCGGAATGCCGCGCGGCACAGGCACACCAAAATTGCGCAAGATTTCCTTGCCCTGGTACTCGTGAATTTTCATGAAAAACCTTCAGAATTCAGTAAAAGTGGGGGGTGCAACTGGGATTTGGGCAGGGCGATGGGGTGTCGGATAGAGGCCACACCGGCCCAAAAAACCACGTCAGCGGTCACTGCAGGCAGCAACGCAGAACTGTATCATGGTGCGACGCACAATTCTTGTGC
>NZ_JBDTPB010000095.1:0-28267 GCF_039932935.1 Polaromonas sp. | reverse complement strand
TGCCGATGTTCATGCGGTGGCGCCGCGCCAGCCGCGCATCGGGCACGCGCCAGACGCCTTCTTCGTCGGGCACGGCGCGCCGGTAGTCGGGGTAGGCCGACAGCGAAGGGCCGCCCTGGCGCACAAAGGACAGGCACCATTCCCAGTTCTCGCGCGAGAGCCCCGCATAGGCCGCGGTGCTGCGCACTTCCTCGTAAAGCGCTTCCGGTAAAAAACCGCCGCCCATCCCCACGGTGACCAGGTGCTGCACCAGCACGTCCAGCGGCTGCTCCGGAGAGGAGCGTGCCTCGATGTGGCCGGCCGCGATGGCAGCGCGCGCCGCGGCGCCTTCCACGATCTCCAGGCTGTGCGTGGGCACCAGCGTGATGCGTGATGGCCTGCCCGGCGCATGGCCGGATCGCCCGGCGCGCTGCAGCAGCAGCGCCACGCCCTTGGGCGAGCCGATCTGCAACACGCGCTCGACAGGCAGGAAGTCCACGCCCAGGTCCAGGCTGGAAGTGCAGACCACGGCGCGCAACTCGCCTTTCTTCAGGCCGGCCTCCACCCACTCGCGCACCTCGCGGTCCAGCGAGCCATGATGCAGCGCGATCAGCCCGGCCCATTCGGGTTTGGCTTCCAGTAGCGCCTGGTACCAGATCTCGGACTGCGAGCGCGTATTGGTGAAGACCAGTGTGGTGCTGCTGCCGGCAATCTCATCAATCACCTGCGGCAACATGGTCAGCCCCAGGTGGCCGCCCCAGGGAAAACGCTCAGCGCGGCCGGGCAACAGTGAGTCGATGACCAGCTTCTTGGGCACCTGGCCCTGAACCAGCGTGCCGTTCCCACAGCCCAACAAGGTGGCCATGGCTTCGTCGAGGTTGCCCAGCGTCGCCGACATGCCCCATATCACAAGGGGCGTTTGGTTTACGCGCGGCACAGACGATTTCCCAGTCAAGCCGGGGCCGCGGGTCCGGCTTTGCCGGCCCGCAGGCGCAGCGGCCCCCTCGGGGGGCAGCGCAGTACACGAAGTGACAAGCGTGGGGGTCCAGCTTTTGAGCCTTGCTAGCGCCAGCTGCACCTGCACGCCGCGCTTGTTGCCCAGCAGCTCATGCCATTCATCGACGACGACCATCCTCAGGCCGCCGAGCACCTCCTTCGCATCGGCGCGCGCCAGCAGCAGCGACAGGCTTTCCGGCGTGGTCACGAGCACGGTGGGCAAGCGCTGGTTTTGCGCACTGCGTTCGGCCGAGGCTGTGTCGCCGCTGCGCGCGCCGGCGCTCCAGGCGGCGAATACCGGCGCGCCCTCTTCGTCCTTCACGGCGTTAAGCACTTCCAGCGCTTGCTGCAACGCGCGCAGTGTGTCGGCGGCCAGCGCCCGCATGGGCGTGATCCACAGCACCGTCAGCGCCTGCGCGGGCGGTGCTTTTTGGGCACCCGGATGCGCTATTGTTTTAATAGCTGGTTGCGCACGACTGGTGCGGGACAGAGCCGTAAATGCCATCAAAGCACCCAACCACATGGCGTAGGTCTTGCCGGCCCCGGTGGTGGCGTGGAGCATGCCCGACTCACCCTGGGCAATGGCTTTCCAGACCTCGCGCTGAAAGGCGAAGGGCTTCCACCCACGCGATGCGAACCAGGCTGCCAGTGCCTCTTTGGCGATGGAGCGGCCGCGGCTCATGGGGGCAGCAACGCAGCCAGCGTTTCCAGGGTGTCGGCCTCTTCCACGGGCTTGTCTTCGCGCCAGCGCAGCATGCGGGGAAAGCGCACAGCAATGCCGCTCTTGTGCCGGCTGCTGCGGGCAATGCCTTCAAAGCCGAGCTCAAACACCAATGTCGGCCTGACGCTGCGAACCGGCCCAAAACTCTCGACCGTGGTCTTGCGGATCACCGCATCGACGCGGCTCATCTCTTCATCCGTCAAACCCGAGTAGGCCTTGGCAAAAGGCACCAGCTTGCGGTCAGGCTGCCCAGGTGCGCCGTCCCACACCGCGAAGGTGTAGTCGCTGTAGAGGCTGGCACGCCGGCCGTGGCCGCGCTGCGCATAGATCAGTACGGCGTCTATGCTGAGCGGATCGATCTTCCATTTCCACCAGGTGCCAACATCTTTGGTGCGCCCCACGCCGTATTGCGCCTGGCGTTGCTTCAGCATCATGCCTTCCACACCCATTTCACGCGCGGCTTCGCGCTGGCGTGCGAGGTCTTCCCAGCTATCGCCTGTGAGCATCGGGCTTGCGATCAACTGCGGGTGCTGCACCTGCGTGACCAGCGTATCCATCAGCACGCGGCGCGCTGCTTGCGGCAGCGTGCGCAGGTCACACCCCACCCACTCCAACAAGTCGTATGCCAGCAGCACGACCGGGATATCGCGCAGCAGCTTGGGGCTCAGGGTTTTTCGGCCGATGCGCTTTTGCATGTCGGCGAAAGGCCTGACCTTGTCCTCGCGCCAGACCACGACCTCGCCGTCAAGCACCGTGCCGTCCGGCAATGCCTCGCCCATCGTGGCCAGTTCCGGGAACCGGTCGGTGACGAGTTCCTCTCCGCGGGACCACAGCCAGACCTGGCCCGCACGCTTGACCAGCTGTGCGCGAATGCCATCCCACTTCCACTCGACCAGCCAGCTGGCCGGCGGCCCCAGCAGCGCGTCAAACTGGTCGACGGCGACATTGAATGGATGCGCGAGAAAAAACGGGTAAGGCTGGCCGCTGGTTTTCTGGTTCAGCTCGCCGCTGCTTTCGGCCGCGATCAGCTGGGCGTAATCGGCGGCGCTGGGTTGCCCGGTGACGTGGGTATAGCCCATCAGGCGCTGCGCCACACGTTTGGCATCGACACCTGCCACAGCCGCCAATGCCTGCGTCACCTGCAGCCTTGAGACGCCCACACGAAAGCCGCCGGTCATGAGCTTGAAGTACACCAGCCGCTCATCCATGGCAAGGCGGCGCCATTGGGCCCGCAAAGTGCCGGGCAAGGCCTCAGGCGCACTGCGGGCGAGCGCGCGCAAGGGCAGCAGATGTTGCTCGACCCACACGGCCAGTCCCAGCGCATGCTGCTCTGTCGGTGCGGGCAACAGCAGGGAGATGGTTTCGGCCAGGTCGCCGACAGCCTCGTAGCATTCGTCAAACAGCCATTCGGGCAGCCCGGCGGCTTCTTGCGCCAGCAGGCGCAGGAGCTTGGTTGGCACCAGTTGGCGTGGCTTGCCGCCGGCCAGAAAATACACGGCCCAGGCAGCATCAGCCGGTGCCGCAACCTGCAGATAGCGCTGTAGCGCCGCCTGTTTGGTCAGGCTGGAGGTGGTGGCATCGAGCTCCCGGTACAGTGCGGCGAAGTCTTTCATGTGCCGGTTTCTTCATCAGGCGTGCGCGCGCGCTGGCTGGCGTTCAAGGCAGTCGCCGGATCCGGACGGGTTTCGGGCGTGGCCGGAGCAAGCGGCTCCTGCGTCGCCTTGTCGGCTTCGTCCTCTTCACCGTATTCGGTTTTGAAGCCTTCAGCCTGCAAGCCGTTTTCACGAAGCCAGCGCACCAGTACCGCGACGCTGCCGTGGGTCACCATGACCCGCGCGGCGCCGGTGCCGGCGATGGCCTGTTGCAACCCTGGCCAGTCGGCATGGTCAGACATGACAAAACCGCGGTCTACGCCGCGACGCCTTCGGGTGCCGCGCAGCTGCATCCAGCCGCTGGCGAACGCGTCCGCATAGCTGCCAAAACGCCGCATCCACGGCGTGCCCTGCGCAGAAGGTGGCGCCAGCACAAGTGCGCGCTTCAGCATTGACGGATTCACTTGCGGGTCGGTTACGCGAAAGGTCTCGGGCAGCGCAACGCCCGCGGCCCGGTATACCGCATTGAGCGGCTCTACCGCCCCATGAACCACGATGGGGCCAATGCCAGCATCCACGCCATGCAAAATGCGCTGCGCCTTTCCAAATGCATAGGCAAACAGGACGGACTCCCGGCCCTCGTCAGCGTTGCGCCGCCACCAGTCATTGATCTGCGCGAACAGCGCCTCCTGCTTCGGCCATTGGTAAATCGGCAGGCCGAAGGTCGACTCGGTGATGAAGGTGTCGCAGGGCACGGATTCAAACGGGGTGCACGTGCCATCGGCTTCGGTTTTGTAGTCGCCCGAGGCCACCCACACTTCGCCGCGGTGCTCCACCCTGACCTGGGCCGAACCGAGCACGTGGCCGGCAGGATGCAGCGATACCGTGACGCCACGCCGCTCCAGTGTTTCACCATAGGGCAGGGTTTGCAGGCTGATGTCACCGAGCCGCGCTCTCAGGATGCCTTCGCTGTCGGTGTGCGCGAGGTAGCTTCCATGGCCAACGCGGGCATGGTCCGAGTGGGCATGCGTGATGATCGCGTCGCCCACCGGCCGCCAGGGGTCGATATAAAAATCGCCCGCCGCACAGTACAGGCCTTCCGGCCGCGCCACGATCAGGTCCATGTGATGGTAGGTCTCGCAGGGGCGAAGCGCCTGCCAGCTTACAAAGCACCGGCATCAGCGTTCGCTGCCCAACGAGGCAATCCTAGACCTGCGCGCAAACGTGCGCTGAGCGGCTGCAGGTGCTTTCGCTGTCAGCAGGGGCTTACATTGCCAGCAAAAGTTGGCGAAGCGATCACCAAGTCTCTCCAGATCGTACCGCCCATAAGAAAGCCCCTGGCTTGCGGCAGGGGCTCGATGCAGTCCCGTGAAGGGCCTGCTTTGCAACGGCCTGAGCCGTTGCGGGTTCTTACTTCTTCTGGCGGTACTTGCGCAGCGCAGCAATCTGGGCGGCCATGACAGCGAGCTCGGACTGGGCCATCGCAATGTCAATGTCGCTTTTGGCGTTTTTCAGCGCTTCTTCAGCAGCGGCCTTGGCTTCCATCGCCTTCGCTTCGTCCAGGTCTTTGCCTCGAATGGCGGTATCGCTCAGCACGGTCACCGTGCCTGGCTGGACTTCCAGCAAGCCACCGGCCACAAACACAAACTCTTCCGTGCCGTCGGCTTTTTCGATCCGTACAGCACCGGGTTTGATGCGCGTGATCAGCGGCGTGTGGCGCGGGTAAATCCCCAACTCGCCGGCCTCGCCGGGCAGAGCCACAAAGCGTGCTTCGCCCGAGAAGATGGACTCTTCTGCGGAGACCACGTCGACGTGAATGGTGGTTGACATAAACGCTCCTTAGTGGAAAAAGGGTTGAGGCGCGAGCCTTAGACCTTCTTCGCCTTCTCGAAAGCTTCGTCAATCGTGCCGACCATGTAGAACGCCTGTTCTGGCAGGTGATCGCACTCGCCGGCCACAATCATCTTGAAGCCGCGAATGGTTTCAGCCAGACTGACGTACTTGCCGGGGGAGCCGGTGAACACTTCAGCAACGTGGAAAGGCTGCGACAGGAAACGCTGGATCTTGCGAGCGCGGGCCACGGCCAGCTTGTCGTCCGGAGCCAGTTCGTCCATGCCCAGAATCGCGATGATGTCGCGCAGTTCCTTGTAGCGCTGCAGCGTGCCTTGCACGGCGCGGGCCGTGGCGTAGTGGTCTTCACCCACAACGTTCGGGTCAAGCTGGCGGCTGGTCGAGTCAAGCGGATCCACCGCGGGGTAAATACCCAGCGAAGCGATGTCACGCGAGAGCACCACGGTGGAGTCCAGGTGGGCAAAGGTCGTGGCAGGCGAAGGGTCGGTCAAGTCATCGGCAGGAACGTAAACGGCCTGGATGGACGTGATGGAGCCGACCTTGGTGGAGGTAATACGCTCTTGCAGGCGGCCCATTTCTTCGGCCAGCGTTGGCTGGTAGCCCACGGCGGAAGGCATACGGCCCAGCAGCGCGGACACTTCGGTACCGGCAAGCGTGTAGCGATAGATGTTGTCCACGAAGAACAGCACGTCGCGACCTTCGTCACGGAAAGACTCAGCGATCGTCAAGCCGGTCAGCGCGACGCGCAGACGGTTTCCCGGGGGCTCATTCATCTGACCGTAGACCATGGCCACTTTGGATTCGCCGAGGTTCTCGAGGTTCACGACGCCGGAGTCGGCCATCTCGTGGTAGAAGTCATTGCCTTCGCGGGTACGTTCACCCACACCGGCAAACACGGACAAGCCCGAGTGCGCCTTGGCGATATTGTTGATCAGTTCCATCATGTTCACGGTCTTGCCGACGCCGGCGCCGCCGAACAAGCCCACCTTGCCGCCCTTGGCGAACGGGCAAACCAGGTCAATCACCTTGATGCCGGTTTCCAGCAGCTCTTGCGATGGCGACAGTTCGTCGTACGCGGGGGCCTTGCGGTGGATCGGAGCAGTCAGCGTCTGGTCGACAGGGCCACGCTCGTCGATGGGTGCACCCAGCACGTCCATGATGCGACCCAGCGTGGCCTTGCCCACGGGAACCGTGATGTTGGCGCCGGTGTTGTACACCATGTTGCCGCGACGCAGGCCGTCGGACGTGCCCAGAGCGATGGTGCGCACAATGCCGTCACCCAGCTGCTGCTGGACTTCCAGCGTCAGCGCGGAGCCTTCCATTTTCAGCGCGTCGTAAATCTTGGGCATCTGGTCACGTGCAAATTCCACGTCAACCACCGCACCAATACACTGAACAATCTTGCCTTGAGCTTGAGCCATGATTGAATCCTCTTTCGTTTCTTTAAATCTTTAAATCGGGTGTGACGGCCTGAAACCGTTAGACCGCTGCAGCACCGGCAACGATTTCCGAAAGTTCTTTCGTAATCGCCGCTTGACGCGTTTTGTTGTACACCAGCTTGAGTTCGCCAATCACGCTGCCGGCGTTGTCTGTCGCGGCCTTCATGGCCACCATGCGGGCTGACTGCTCAGATGCCATGTTCTCGGCAACCGCCTGATACACCAGTGCTTCCACGTAGCGAATCAACAAGTCGTCAATGACGGTCTGCGCATCGGGCTCGTAGATGTAGTCCCAGCCGTGCTGGTCCTTGTCGGCCTGCAGGTGTGCGGCGGTCAAAGGCAGCAGTTGCTCCACCACGGGCTCCTGGCGCATGGTGTTGATGAACTTGGTGTAGCACAGGTACACCGTGTTGACCTTGCCTTCGCTGTACGCGTCGAGCAGAACCTTCACGGGGCCAATCAGCTTTTCCAGATGCGGTTTGTCGCCCAGTTGCGTCGCATGCGACACCACCTTGGCACCCACCCGATTCAGAAAACCGAGACCCTTGTTGCCGATGGCCACAGCCTTCGCATCATGGCCAGCGGCTTGCACTTCCTTGAGCTTGGTGGTCACGGCGCGCAACACGTTGGTGTTCATGCCGCCGCACAGGCCTTTGTCGGTCGTCACCACGATGAACCCGGTGGCCTTGGCGTCGTTGGACTCCATGAACGCGTGGGTGTACTCGGGATTGGCCTGACTCAGGTTGGCCGTGATGTTGCGGATCTTGTCGCTGTAAGGACGGGCAGCGCGCATCCGCTCCTGCGCCTTGCGCATCTTGGAAGCGGCCACCATTTCCATGGCCTTGGTGATCTTCTTGGTGTTTTCCACCGATTTGATCTTGCCGCGAATTTCCTTGCCTGCTGCCATAACAGTTTCCTGGTTTCGAGTGAAAGAGTTAGGCGAACGACTTTTTGAATTCGATCACGGCAGCCTTCAGTTCGGCTTCAGCGTCCTGGCACACCTTTTTGGAGGCCTTTTTCGCATCGCTGTCATCAGGCTTGGCAGGTTTGGCATCCCACTTCGGACCATTCTTCTCAATGGTCGCCAGCAGAGGTGCGTGCTTGTCCTTGAGGTAGCTGTGCAGGCCAGCCTCAAAAGCCAGAACCTTTTTGACTTCGACGTCGTCCATCGAACCCATGTTGACCGCAAACAGCGTCACGCCCATCAGGCTGATCGGCAACGGTGAATACTGCGCCTGCTTGAGCAGTTCCGTCACGCGGGCGCCGCGCTCAAGTTGCTTGCGAGTGGACTCGTCGAGGTCGGAAGCGAACTGCGCAAACGCAGCCAGCTCGCGGTATTGGGCCAGGTCGGTACGGATACCGCCGGACAGGCCCTTGATCCAGTTGGTCTGGGCAGCGCCACCAACACGCGACACCGAGATACCGGCATTGATAGCTGGACGGATACCGGCGTTGAACAGGCTGGTTTCCAGAAAGATCTGGCCGTCGGTAATCGAAATTACGTTGGTCGGCACGAAGGCTGACACGTCACCAGCTTGCGTCTCAATGATCGGCAGTGCGGTCAATGAACCAGTCTTGCCCTTGACGGCGCCCTTGGTGAAGTCCTCAACGTACTTCTCGTTCACGCGTGCTGCGCGCTCAAGCAGACGGCTGTGCAGATAAAACACGTCGCCGGGGTAGGCTTCGCGGCCTGGTGGACGGCGCAGCAGCAACGAAACCTGGCGGTAAGCCACGGCCTGCTTGGACAAATCGTCATACACGATCAACGCGTCTTCGCCGCGATCGCGGAAGTATTCGCCCATCGTGCAGCCGGAGTAGGCGCTGACGTATTGCATCGCGGCCGATTCGGAAGCGGAAGCTGCCACGACGATGGTGTATTCCATCGCGCCGGCCTGCTCCAGCGAGCGCACAACGTTCTTGATCGAAGAAGCCTTCTGGCCAATCGCTACATAGACGCAGGAAACGCCTTTGCCCTTCTGGTTGATGATGGCGTCGATCGCGACGGCAGTCTTGCCGGTCTGGCGGTCGCCGATGATCAGTTCGCGCTGGCCGCGGCCGACGGGAACCATGGAGTCGATGGACTTCAGGCCGGTCTGCAGGGGTTGGTCAACGGATTTACGGGCGATCACGCCAGGCGCAACCTTTTCGATCACGTCGGTGAGCTTCGCGTTAATCGGGCCCTTGCCGTCAATCGGCTGGCCCAGTGCGTTGACCACACGGCCAAGCAGCTCTGGACCCACAGGCACTTCCAGAATACGGCCCGTGCACTTCACGGTGTCGCCTTCGGCAATGTGCTCGTACTCGCCCAGAATCACGGAGCCAACGGAGTCGCGCTCGAGATTCAGTGCCAAGCCGTAGGTGGGGGTGCCATCGGCGGTTGCGGGGAATTCCAGCATCTCGCCCTGCATCACGTCGGACAAGCCGTGGATGCGGACGATACCGTCGGTCACGGACACCACGGTGCCCTGATTGCGAATGTCGCTGCTACCGGCAAGGCCTTCGATACGGCTCTTGATCAGTTCAGAAATTTCTGCGGGATTGAGTTGCATGACTCTTTCCTTCTTTCTATGTTGTTGGCTAAAAACCTGTAATGGCGCCTGGGCACCGGGCTCAGGAAATCAGCGCCACTTTCATTTGCTCTAAACGGGCTTTCACCGAGGTGTCCAGCACCTCGTCACCCACCACGACTCGTACGCCCCCAATCAGGGCCGGCTCCAGCTCAACCTGGAGGTTGAGCTTCTTGCCAAAGCGTTTTTCCAGCGTTGCCGACAGATCGGCCAGCGCCCCACCGTCCAGCGCAAATGCGCTGTAGACAGTCGCATCGGACGAACCACTTTGCGCATTTTTCAGGGTGCGGAACTGCGCGGAGATTTCCGGCAGGACGCTCAGGCGGCCGTTGTCGATCACCGTGCGCAGGAAGTTCTTCGCGGCGTCCGGCAGTTTCGTCTTCGCAACGCCCGAAATCACGTCAAACGCCTGCGCCGAAGTGACGCCGGGGTTGCCGGCGAACTGCTGCAGCTGCGCATTGGCAGCAATGGCGGCCAGCTCATCGAGCCAGACAGCGGTGCCGCCCAGGTCGGAGCCACAGGCCTTGAACAAGGCTTCGGCGTAAGGACGGGCAATGGTGGCTAGTTCGGCCATGTTGATGCTCGCTTAGAGTTCGGTCTTCAGGCGGCCCAGCAAGTCGGCATGCACGCTGGCATTGACTTCCTTGCGCAGAATCTGCTCGGCGCCCTTGACGGCCAGCGCGGCGACCTGCTCACGCAGGGTTTCGCGAGCCTTGACGGACTGCTGCTCGGCTTCCACCTTGGCGGCAGCAATGATCTTGCTGCCTTCTTCGGTTGCCCGGGCCTTGGCTTCTTCAACCAGGGCCTGGCCCCTGCGCTCGGCTTCAGCCAGGCGCACGGCCGCTTCATTGCGCGACTTGGCCAGCTCTTCTTCCACGCGCTTGTTGGCAACGGAGAGTTCAGACTTGGCTTTATCGGCAGCGGCGAGGCCGTCAGCGATTTTTTGCGCACGCGCGTCCAGGGCCGCCGCGATGGGTGGCCACACAAATTTCATCGTGAACCCGACCAAAATCAGGAACACGATCATCTGGACAATAAGGGTACCGGTAATGCTCACTGCTCATCCTTTCCCTTGGGGCCCAGCCAATGGCCGACCCGAAGGAATGACATTCTTGGGACTTTGATGATTACTTAGGCAGGTTGGCGATTTGCGCCAGGAATGGGTTGGCGGTGGCAAACCACAGCGCAATACCCGTACCGATAATGAAAGCGGCGTCGATCAGACCGGCCAACAGGAACATCTTGGTTTGCAGTTCGCCCATCAGCTCAGGCTGGCGTGCAGCTGCTTCCAGGTATTTGCTGCCCATGATGCCGATGCCGATACAGGCGCCGACAGCGCCGAGACCGATGATGAGGCCGGCGGCCAGAGCGACAAAACTAATAACTTCCATGATGACTCCTTAGGACTTGGTTACGAGAGAAAAAGAAAAAAGAAAAACGGGAACAACTGACTAGTGGTGATCGTGCGCCTGGCCGATATACACCAGAGTCAGCATCATGAACACGAACGCTTGCAGCGTGATGATCAGGATGTGGAAAATCGCCCAGGCCGAGCCGGCAATGATGTGGCCGATCGCCAGTGCAATGCCGGTGCCCAGCGAGACCGAGGCAAATGCACCACCCATCAGGGCGATCAGCAGGAAGATCAGTTCACCCGCATACATGTTGCCGAACAGTCGCATGCCGTGAGAAACGGTCTTGGCGACGAACTCGATCATCTGCATGAGGAAATTGAAAGGGTACAACGCCCAGTGATTGCCGAAAGGCGCTGTGAACAGCTCGTGGATCCAGCCGCCGGCACCCTTGATCTTGACGTTGTAAACCAGGCAGGTGATCAGCACGCCGAGCGACAGACCCATCGTGACCGAGAGGTCGGCAGTTGGCACGGAGCGCATGAACGCGTGATGTGGATCATGCCCGGCAGCGCCGTAGATGGCCGCCCAAATTGCAGGTATCAGATCAACCGGCAGCAAATCCATCGCGTTGAGCAGGAAGATCCACACGAACACCGTCAGGGCCAGGGGAGCCACCAGCTTGCGGCTCTCGGCGTTGTGCACGATGCCCTTGGCTTGCGCGTCGACCATTTCGACCAGAATTTCGACGGCAGCCTGGAAACGGCCGGGAACGCCGGAGGTGGCTTTGCGGGCGGCCTTCCAGAGCAGGAAGCAACCGATCACGCCCAGCAAAATGCTGAAAATCGTCGAGTCGATGTTGATAACGGTCAGATCGAATGGGCCAACCAGCTCTTTATTACGCCAATGCGTCAAATGGTGAACGATGTATTCACCAGCAGTCTGACCACCATGTCCAGCAGCATTCTCAGCAGCCATTTATTGCTCGCCTCAAAGTTTATTTATTGCGCCTGGCCGCGAACATTAACGCGAGCCAGGACACTTTCATTGTCACCACCAGGCCGACCAGCATTGCCGGCCAACTCAGCATCGAAACCAGCCTTGGAGCGGCAAAAAGCATTGCCACCGTCAAGGCGATCTTGACCATTTCCCACAAGAAGAACCCCATCACCGCAGTGCCGGGGTTCATCGACCAAACCTTGCCGGTCAAACCGCGCGCAAACAGCGCCGCCGGAATCACCACCGCCAACGCCCCGTAAAGCGCCGACCAACCCACCGATTGCTGTCCCGTCAGAGCCCAGGCGACACATGCCACCACAATTCCGGCTACCGACTGCCCCGCCAATACCGACCAGGGAGACGCCTGAGGACTCGCTTCACGAAGCTTTTGGGCTTCTTCGCGGGTCAGGGTCTTGAAACTTTCTTCCTGCGCCTCAAAATCATCTGTAACAACCCGGTTATCCGGAGCTACCGCTGAATTCGCAGAATTTCCCATTTTCGTCATAACAAATTACGGGAAAGTTACAGGGGCGGTTATTAGCAAAGCCCTTGATTATACGTAGAAACCCCCGCACATCCGCAAAATCCCGGCTTTGAATCCGGATTAGGGGCGATTGGCCGTTTTCAGCCTGAAATACGGAGGGGTGGTTCACAATCACCGCTAAAAGGGACCCCAAGCGGGATGCCCGCCGCGAACCACACCCCACCGAAAGAAGCCATGCAAGCCCTGATGAAATTCCTGCACATTGCCGCCGCCGTCACCTGGCTGGGCGGCGCGGCTTTCATGCTGTTTGCACTGCGGCCGGCCCTGGCGGCCGGGCAACTTGCGCCGCCGCAACGCCTGCCACTGATCGTGCACATTCTGGTGCGTTTTTTCGCGCTGGTCTGGGTATCCATCACCGTCCTTTTGCTGACAGGCCTGGCCATGCTGATGGCGGTCGGCATGAAAAACGCGCCCATTGGCTGGCACCTGATGTTCGGCATCGGCCTTTTGATGTTCGCGCTGTTCGGCCACCTGTATTTCGGACCTTTTCGCCGGCTCAAGCTGGCAGTCACCGCGTCCGACTGGCCGGAAGGCGGCCGCCGTGTCGGGCAGATTGCGACGCTGGCCCTGGCCAATCTCGCGCTGGGTGCATTGGCGATCGCAGCCGTCATCTTCCTGGCGTGAAGCCCTGGGCGTCCGTGCCGCATCCATGCGCGCAAGCCTCTTTTTCAGCAGCCTGCTTTTTCTGGCCGGAGGCTGCACGGCCGTGAACCCCTATTACGACCCCGCCAAACCGCACCACATTCGCGAGGGCTTCCGGAACAACTACGCCGCCTCAGTCAACCAGAGCTTTGGTGCACTGATGCGATGGCAGTGGGAAAAGCGCCAGCAAGGCCTACCCAAACCGCCTGCCGCGCCCATCCCGCAACAAGCGCCCGACCTGAAAGCCATCCAGGCCTACGCCTCGACTTTTGCTGCGTCGGGCACAACCAAGCCCCGCCCCGCCATCACCTGGATAGGCCACGCCAGCATGCTGGTGCAGGCCGGCGGGCTCAACGTGTTGACGGACCCGGTGTTCTCACAGCGCGCCAGCCCGGTGCAGTTCATGGGCCCCTCCCGCGTGCAACCGCCTGGCATCGCACTGGCCGACTTGCCACCGATCGACGTGGTGGTGGTCTCACACAACCACTACGACCACCTGGACACCGACTCCGTGCAGGCGATCGCCGCGCGCTCCGCCGCTGCGGGCCGCCCCACCCTGTTCCTGGTGCCGCTGGGCGTCAAGTCCTGGTTCGCCAGCCGCGGCATCACACACGTCATCGAAATGGACTGGTGGGACAGCCACGTTTACCGAGGCGTGGAGTTCAACTTCACACCGGTGCAGCACTGGTCGGCGCGCAGCTTCGGCGACCGTAGCCAGACGCTCTGGGGTGGTTATGCCGTGTTCGCACCCGACCTTCATTGGTATTTCAGCGGCGACACCGGTTACTCCAAAGACTTCCTGGATACCCGGGCGCGCTTTGCCAACCGGGGCGGCGGGTTTGACCTGGCCCTGATTGCCGTGGGCGGCTACGAGCCGCGCTGGTTCATGTCGGGTCAGCACGTCAACCCCGCCGAAGCAGTGCAAATCCACCAGGACCTGGGCGCCAGGCGCAGTGTGGGCGTGCACTGGGGCACTTTCGAGCTGACCGACGAGCCGCTGGACCAGCCGCCGCAAGACCTGGCCGCCGCCCGCGCGGCCAAAGGCCTGAAGGATGACGACTTCAGCGTGATGGCGATCGGCGAGACCCGCTTTTTACCGCCCAGACCAGCCCTATGAAATCGCGCCACAAGAAACGCACACCCGGCGAACCGCACTGGACGGATCGCCTCAAGGCATCCGTGCCGACGCGTGAAGACCTGGTGGCCAACCGGTGGCTCAGGCCCGTGGCCCACAGGGTGCTGGAGCCGCAGCTGTGGCGGCTCCAGCACGAGGCCGTCGCGCGCGGCGTGGCCATCGGCATCTTCTGGGCGTTTGCGCTTCCGTTCGCGCAAGTCGTGGCGGCGGTCGCCAGCAGCGTCTGGTGGCGCGCCAACATTCCGGTCGCCGCCGGTATTACCTTTATTACCAACCCGTTCACTGTCGGCTTCTGGCTCTGGCTGGCCTATCAGGTGGGCGATCTGCTGCTGGATGCGCCTCCGCCTCTTCGCATGTCGGAGGGCGCCGGCTTCGTCGCCTGGGTGACGTCCTTCGGTGGGCCCGCCATTTTGGGCATGGGCATCTTTGCGGTGGTCGGCTCCATCACAGGCTACCTGCTGGTCAAAATGGGCTGGCGCGTTCGTGTCTGGTTCAAACGCCGCCACCGGCAGGCCGCCAGACCATAGACAATCGGAAGCAAGCCGACAGGCAGGCTCCTAGCGGTGCGCCGGTGCACCATCGCAGCACTTTCACTTCTTCACTACCCAGCCATGACAACGATTCCCGCCAGCGCACTTCCCGATACCCCCTGCTACCTCAACGGCGAATTCACCCCGCTGCGCGACGCAAAGATCAGCGTGATGGACCGCGGCTTCATCTTCGGCGACGGCATTTATGAAGTGGTGCCGGCGTATGCAGGCAAACCGTTTCGCTTCGAACAGCACATGGCGCGGCTCGAACGCAGCCTCACCGAACTGCGCATCACCAACCCGCTGAGCCGTTCCGAGTGGCTGGATATTGCTCTGAAATTGATAGCTGCTTGCGCTCATTCCACGGGCGCTGCAGCCGAAAAAGGCAATCAACTGGTGTACATCCAGATCACCCGCGGCGTGGCCATGCGCGACCACTCCATGCTGCCGGGCCTGACGCCCACGGTGTTTGTGATGTGCAACCCGATGAAGCTGCCCGGCGCCGGCGCGCGCGAAAAAGGCGTGGCCTGCGTCACGGCCGACGACTTCCGCTGGGAAAAAGCCCACATCAAGAGCACCAGCCTGCTGGGCGCGGTGTTTTCGCGCCAGATCAGCGTAGACGCCGGCGCGGTCGAGACCGTGATGTTCCGCGGCGACTACCTGAGCGAAGCTGCTTCCAGCAACGTCTGGGTCGTCAAAAACGGCAAGGTCATCGGCCCGCTCAAGGACAACCTGGTGCTCGAAGGCATCCGCTTCGGCCTGATCGAGGAAATGTGCCGCGCCGCCGGCATCCCGTTCGAGTTGCGCCGCATCACGCGCGCCGAGGTGCTGGATGCCGATGAACTCATGCTGTCGTCGGCCACCAAGGAAGTGCTGCCCGTGACCCTGCTGGATGGCCAGCCGGTGGGCCACGGAGTAGAAAAAGGCCACCCCGGCCCCACCTACAAAAAACTGTACGCTGAATACCAGCGTGCCAAACAGGCCTGAAAGGACCGCTTGCCATGACGACTTCCCCCGACCTCCCAAAAATCATCGGTGCCCCCGGCACAGAGCCGTCGCGCCAGGAGTCGCTGATTGAGTACCCGTCGCAATTCCCCATCAAGGTGATGGGCCAGAAGGTCGACGGCCTGGTCGCGGCCATCACCTCGGTCGCGCACCAGTTCGACCCTCAATTCGACGCCTCCACCATCGAGCTGCGAGAAAGCAAAGGCGGCAAATACCTGGGCGTGACCATCACCGTCACAGCCACCAGCCGCGAGCAACTCGACGAGCTCTACCGTACGCTGTCGACGCATCCGATGGTCAAGGTCGTCCTCTAAACGGACCCCGGGGAAGCGCTGCACATGCAGGCTGAAACACGCACACTGGGCCGGGTCGAGTACTTGCCGACTTATGAAGCCATGCAAGCAAACATGGTGCCCCCACGCTCCACCGCTGCGCGGGTCGCTGCCCCCCGAGGGGGCTGGCCTTGCTTGGGGCGGCCCGGCGCGGCGGCCGTGGCTTCATGATGATGGTCACGCAAATGGGCAGGGTTGACTACCTCCCGACCTACGAGGCCATGCAGGCCTTCACAGCGGCGCGCAACCCCGGTTTTTTAAACGAAAATGGGCTGCAGCCCCCGCAGAACGAGCGCGACCAGCTATGGATTTGTGAGCACCCACCAGTCTATACCCAGGGGCTGGCGGGCAAAAGCGACCATGTACTGAACCCTGGCAGCATCCCGGTGGTGCAAACCAATCGCGGCGGCCAGGTGACTTACCACGGCCCCGGCCAGGTGGTGGCCTATCCGCTCATCGATTTGAAGCGCGCCGGCTATTACGTCAAGGAATACGTCTACCGCATCGAAGAGTCCGTCATCAAGACGCTCACGCATTTCGGCGTCACCGGGCACCGGGTGGCCGGCTCACCCGGCATTTACGTGCGGCTGGACGACCCCGCCTCCCACGCGGCGCTGACCGGCCCGATGCACCCGGCCGACCCTTTTCGCGGCCTGGGCAAAATCGCCGCTTTGGGCATCAAAGTGAGCCGGCATTGCACCTACCACGGGGTGGCGCTGAATGTCGCGATGGACCTGGAACCCTTCTCGCGCATCAACCCCTGCGGGTATGTGGGGCTTAAAACCACAGACCTTCGTACAATTGGCGTGTCCGTCACGTGGCAGGAGGCTGCGGACGTGTTGGGGCAGAAGCTCACCGCTTATCTGGCACCCTGATCTTTTTTTCCGTTCGGGCTGAGCCTGTCGAAGCCCCCGGCCTCAGCCGGCAATGAGCGGATTTTCCAGCCCTTCGACAGGCTCAGGGCGAACGGCATTGACCCATGAGCACACCCGAGATCGTCAACGCGGCTGCAACGCCCTCATCCAACCCCGTGGTCCGCGACGTCCAGACCCTGGAAGGCTACAACCCGCTGGCCAAACAAAAGGCCGCAGCCAAGCTGTCGCGCATCCCCGTCAAGGTGGTGCAGGGCGAAATACTCAAAAAGCCTGAGTGGATCCGCGTCAAAGCCGGCAGCCCCACCACGCGTTTCTACGAGATCAAGCAGATCCTGCGTGAGAACAAGCTCAACACGGTGTGCGAAGAAGCCAGCTGCCCCAACATCGGCGAATGCTTCGGCAAGGGCACGGCCACTTTCATGATCATGGGCGACAAGTGCACCCGCCGCTGCCCGTTTTGCGATGTGGGCCACGGCCGGCCCGACCCGCTGGACGTGAACGAGCCGCTGAACCTGGCAAAAACTATCGCGGCGCTGAAGCTGAAATACGTGGTGATCACCAGCGTGGACCGCGACGACCTGCGCGACGGTGGCAGCGGCCATTTTGTCGAATGCATCCAGAAAATCCGCGAGCTCTCGCCCGCCACCACGATTGAAATCCTCGTGCCCGACTTCCGCGGCCGCGACGACCGTGCGCTCGAGATTTTGAAAGCCGCGCCGCCCGACGTGATGAACCACAACCTCGAAACTGCGCCGCGCCTTTATAAAGAAGCCCGCCCCGGCAGCGACTACCAGTTCAGCCTCAACCTGCTCAAGAAGTTCAAGGCGCTGCACCCCAACGTACCAACCAAGAGCGGCATCATGGTCGGCCTCGGCGAGACCGACGAAGAAATTTTGCAAGTCATGCGCGACATGCGCGCGCACAACATCGACATGCTGACCATCGGCCAGTACCTCGCACCCTCCACCAGCCACTTGCCGGTGCGCCGCTACGTGCACCCCGACACCTTCAAGATGTTTGAAGAAGAAGCCTACAAAATGGGCTTCACCCACGCCGCCGTGGGCGCCATGGTGCGCAGCAGCTACCACGCCGACCAGCAAGCGCATGCAGCTGGCGTGGCTGTCAATCAATAGAACTAAGCAAAAGATGTCTGGAAAATCCTTGCAAGCCAATGGCTTGAAAATTAGCTAACCCGCCTTTTCCGATTGACGCCAAGCTAGTCTTTATCCGCCCCGCCTGGGTGGTGCCTCGCCAGCGTTGAAAGCAGAGTGTTGAATTTCAGCAAAGCCTGACCCGATCTTTTCATAGACCCTTGATCCATGCTCGTTGCTAGCGGAAGGCTCTCTTGATGTGGACAACACGCCTGAGGCCCACTGCTTTCAACACTAGCGAGATACGGCTAGGGCGGGTAACGTTTAGATGGAAATTACTGGCCTAACCGGGTCAAACTGCGATGGCATTCAACACCCTCTGGTCACTTCAGCGCAATTCACCACACTTACAGCACGTTGTTGTAGTCGTACAAATATTCCTCATATTCTGATGAAGTCCAGACATGCCCGTCTAGCCTATCAATCATGACGACTCCACCCGACTTTTCTTCCTCATTGTTTTCAGGTACCAGATCAAAAGCCCAAAACACCGGCGGAATCCTTTGATGGCGTATTGAGACTGCCACAGTTGCTCCAACGGTTTTTGCATATTCAATAGCAAGATCAAACGCAATCTCCATTGATATGGTTTTCTGCTCTCTGTACGCGATCGGCACACTAAAACATACTATCCCGTTGCGTCTCAAGTCTGACACCACGGATACCAACTTAACCCTATCTGCGCTGGCATGCAAGAAACCGACATAAACCTTCTCGCTGTCAAAGACAAAGTTCTTATCGAACAGTTCGATGAATTTAAGTCGATCTGATTTAACAGCATCATAAAAATACAAATCGCATTTTCTTTGCATACCATCTCCAGAAAATATTTGTCGTGCGCTCAAGGATGAACAACCACACCCTTGCCCGTAAGAACCGCCCCTAGGGAGTCAACAAGAACCGAGTAGCTTGAGCCTGTACCTAACGGCCAAGGATCCCGAATATTTGCCCAGCCCCCCTTCACTGAATCTACAACAATGGCGTGAATGCCACCCGCCTCAGTCCTAACGTTGACGATAACTGATGCGCCATTTTTTGTGGCAGTGGAAATCGATTCAATCGTGGTCGCAGCTGAGTAGTCAGCAGTGCCAGTGAAGCCAAGATTTTTTAGACCGCTCGGGATATTTGCGAGCGATGTCCCGCTGCCGTCCGTGAGTATCGCGCTTCTTACGTACGCCTCTGGCGTGTTCGTTAGATTAGCGGCCATCTTGCAACTTGCTGCGACACATGAAAAGTCAAAGGCTTGACCAAGTGTCGGGTTTGTTGGCGTGTACGGCATACGCGTAGTGTTCGTAAATAGACCTTCACCATTTCCCGCAACTACGCCCACACCCCCCTTTGCCTCAAGACCGCCTATTACCTTGCCACTGGCGTCAACCAGAACTCTTTCTCCTCCGCGCACAACTATCTTGGAGCCAATGTAGCCCGCTAAAGGCAACAGTTCAACCGCGTTGGTCGGGAGAAGGATTTCCGTGCCAACATACACGCCCGCGCCCAGCATGCTGCGTAAACTTGTCGAATCAGCACTGCCGACATCCACCGCCCAACCTGTAATCTGGCCCTTGAGGTCAACCAGCGGTTTGATCTGAAACTTCTCCAGTTCCTTTGCCAAAGGTGAAAGCGCATTGCCAGCGTTTTCTCTGAAATCGGACATTATTCGTCCCAGCGCAATGATGCCTATGTTGTCGTACCCGTACCGCTTGGCCGCTGGATCTTGTTGAAGTTGAGCCGAGCAGGCTTCCACCGACAAATTCACACACGCCCCCAGAAGGGCCTGGTTACGTAGACGATCTAAAACCTCTAAGCCTGCTAACTCCTTTTGCTCCTGGCTAGTGATGCTTCCATTGCGCTGTTTCTCGCGCAAGGCATCGCGCTGTAATTCCTCAGCATGTTTGAGCCAGTTATTCGCCGCCGCATTGACTCCCGCCTGATTGGCCAGGTTGATCTGCTCCGCGTTGCCCCCAGCCACCGCAGCTGCAAGAGCGCTGATCATTCCCCCGAACTGCGCCGTATCTGCTCGCTTGCCGTAAGCCTCCGCCGCCATCTCGCCGACCGCAGCACCAATGGCCCCTGCCGCGCAGCCTTCGCTGCCTGCCCGTGCAGCACCCGCCGCGCAACCCGCCAGTGCATGCGCCAGCTTGTGCGTAAAGGCATTGAGGGTGCCTTCAACTCTCATTGTTCCAATCCACTCCGCCCCCTGCGCCGCCGCCGTATCAATAAAGGCGCTCGTCAGATTGGCTTTAAGACTGTCCTCCAAACTGCCGCCATTGATGGCCGTGCTGATCAATGACCGGACCACCCCGGCTTTGAGGTTGGGCCAGAGTTGGCTGCTGAAGGTTTTCCCGGCCAAGTCGCCGCCGGGTACGTTGGGGTTCAAACCCATGCCTTGCAGTGCGCCCGCCGTCACCATGGCCGTCAGCAGCGACTTGATGCTTTCACTGGAGCCCAGATCCTCCAGCACCTTGCCAATATCGCCCTGGTTGTTGATCAGGGACACGGCCGCCTGGCCGGCCAGAGCACTGATGCCAGCCGTCACCGCCCCGCCGACGACTGCGCCTGTGGTACCGCCTCCTACTGCCGTGCCGGCAACCCCGCCTGCTGTACCAGCCGCCCCATAAGTGAAGAAGGCCACCACGATGGTCACGATCGCCGCGCCCTCTGGCGTCAGGCCCTGCTTCTTGTAGTTCCAGCCTTTGCTGGCGTCTTCAAGGGTTGTCCAATTAACTTTACCCGCCAGGGCCGGATCGTTCAGCAACTGCTCCACCCACTCCATGCCGGGCTGCTGGGCCAGCTGCTGGGCGCTGTCTTTGCTGCCGATCTGGGCGGTGATTTTGGGGGCGCTGAATTGAACGGCGTTGGCGTTGAACTGGTTGTACTGGGTGGTCTGCTCGATGCTGCCCTGGTCGCGCATCTTCTGGTACATCAGGTCTTTGCCGAAGCTTTGCAGGGTGCTGACCGTCTCTGTTTGCTGGCCGTCCAGCTGCAGGGTGCCGGCTGCGCTCAGGCTCAAGGTGCCGGGTGTGGTGACGCTGGTGCCTGCGATGTGCAGGTCGCCCTGGGTGGCGGTGATGTTGACGTTCTGGCCGCTCAGGGTGCTGCGGGCCAGGCTGGTTTGCTGCCGTACGCTTGTTTCCGTCAGCTTGCGCCCTATGCCTTCGCTGGGGTTGCTAAAGCCGATGGCGTCGATCTTGGCGCCGCGCTCGGTTCGGGTGGTGCTGGTGCTGCTGGTGTTGACTGCGGCCTGGATCAGGACGTTGGCGCCTTGAACACTGGCTGTGCCTTGTTCGGCGCTGATCCGGGCACCTTCGATGACGGCAGTGCCGCCGGCCATCAGGCTGGCATTGCCCTGTGCGCTGGTGATCTCCGCGCCGCGGGCGGTGGTGCTGTTTTGCGCTGTGGCGGTGCCGCCGCCTTGGGTGCCGAACTGGGCGCCTACGGCGCCAACGCTCAAGCTCAGGCCGCTTTTATAGCTCTCGAAGCTGCTGCTTTGGCTCTGGCTGTCTTGGGCCGCGGCAACGATGAGCTGGTTGCCGGCGTAGAGGAGCACATTGCCCTGGCCCTTGATCTGCGTGCCTTCGAGCACGGCGTTGTTTCCGGCCAGCATGGTGACGGTTTTGCCGCCAAGGCTGGCGCTTACGGCGTTGTCCTGGTCGCTGGTGCGGCGCTCTTTGGTGCGGCTGGAGCTAAAGAGGTCGCTCTCTGAGGTGGTCAGGCCAAAGCCGAAACTGTTGGTTTCACGGCCTGCGGTGATGTTGGCATCGTTGCCGGCCGTGACGGTGAGGTCGCCTGTGGCCTGCATGCTGGCGGCGCGGGCGTTGAGGTCTTTGCCTGCGCTCAGGTTCAAGCTGCCTGCGGTCTGGATCTGGCTGCCGATCTCCTTGGTCTGGCTGTCGCGCACAAAGTCGTCGTCGCCGCGGCGCTGGTCGCTGCTGTTGGCGGTGGTGACGGTGGTCAGGTTGAGGTTGTTGCCGGCGGCAAGCGTGGTGCTGCCGCTGGAGCTGTTGTTGCCGATGACGCCGGCGATCAGGTTGAGGTCGCGGCCTGCGCTGGCGACCAGGGTGCCTGGGGTGCCTGCTGTGTTTCCGGTCACGTAAAGGCCGGCCACGCGGTCGATGCCGGTCATGCTGAAGGTGTTGTTGCTGGAGGCGTTGACTGCGGTGACATTGCCGCTGCCGATGCCGCCTGTCCGGTTGGTGGCGCTGGTGGTGGTGGTGACGATGTTGATGTCACGCCCGGCAATGGCGCTCAAGCTGCTGGCGGCGTCGATGGTGCCGCCGATGTTGTTGATGTCGGTGCGGGCGGCCACGGCAACGGTGTTGCCGGTGATGCGGCCGTTGATGTTGTGCACGTTCTCGGCGGTGAGGCTGACGACCGTGCGGCCTGCCACGGTGCCACTGTTGGTGAGGTCGCCGCTGAGGTTGATGTTGACTTCGCGGCCGGCCAGCAGCACGCCTTGGCCATTGAGGTCGCCGGTGCGGGTATGCACATACACGGTAGGCACCAGGGCCTTGGTGGTGCTGCCGTCGGGCAGGGTGACGTCGCGCTCGACCAGCCAGAGCACGTCGCTTGTGAGCTGGGCAACCTGTGCCGCGCTCAAGGCGATGCCGGGGCGCAGCTGGAACTGTTGGGCAAAGGTGATGCCGGCGTCCATCAGGGCGCGGTATTGCTGCTCGTCGCTGGTGAAGTTTCCGAGAAAGCGCAGGCCGGTGAGCTGGGCCACCTGCTCGCGCACCAGGCGCTGTTCATAAAAGCCGTCGCCCAGGCGTTTCTGGGTGACCGTGGGGTCCAGGCTGAGGGTGGCCAACATGTAGTCGCTGCCGAGCCACTGGCGCAGGTTGGTGAACAGCGGGTCGGTTTCGATCAAGTAGCCGGCGGCCGGGTTGGGATTGGTGCGAAACAGGCTGCTGGCGGGCAGAGTGATCAGCGGCGGCGCGGGAATAGTCGCGGCAGTGCCGGCCGTGATGGTGCCGGCCTGCTGCAAGCCGCTACCGACGCCCTGGCTGGCGGGCGCAATCATGGTGTCGCTGCGGTAAACGTTGAGATTGAGGGTTTGCGGCACGGTTTGGCTGTAGTCCGAGTCGCGGTAGGCGTTGTAGTTGTAGTCGCAGCCCTTGATGCTGCCGCAGCCTTCGTTGTAGTTGCTCCAGGCATAGGCGCGGCCAGTGCGCTGAGCGTCGACAACGGGCGTGCGGCCGCGGTTTTCAAGCGCCTGGCCGGTGATGTTGAGCACCCCTCCGGCGATGATCTGGCTTTGGTCGTTGAGCAGTGCGCTGGACGCGTTCAGTGTCATGGCGCCTGCGCTCAGGAAGCGGCCGGGGGTGCTGCGGGTGATGGTGGCGCTGGGCACCGACTGGTTGTAATCGCGCAAACCGTCGAAAGTGATCGCCACCGCATTGACGCTGGTGCGCATGGCCTCGACACGCGCCTGCAGCGCGACCCAGGGCGCAATGGCGGCTTCCCACTCGGCCAGCTCCGCTGGTGTCGGTGGAATATAAATTGGGTTGTCGCCACTACCTGCAGTGGTGCCCGTGGGTTTTGCCCCGGGAGGCGCCGTGACCGGCGAGGCGACGCCGAAGAGCGCCCAGGCCGGGTGGCCCGCCAGATAGCCGAACGCTGGCGGCACATAAATAGACGAACTATTGTCGCCAGAGCTGGTATCGATGGAATGTTCCGCCACATAAGGGCTGGGGCCGCTGTAATAGGCCGCGTACACAGCGTCCGAATAGGCTGCGCCCTTTGGCAGGAAACGACCCTGACCTCCCGCGTAGAGGTAGCCACCGTGTGAGGCCGGTGTCATGCTGCCGAGCTCCCACGCAACATCGTTTGAGCTGTAGATGCCTTGCGCGGTGACGTATTCCTTGACCTGCGGACCCGCCGCGACTTGCACGGTGTAGGCGAAGTCGGGATTGGTGTTGTTGATCTGGGCCGCCTTGATAGTCAGCCCGCCCATGGATTCGATGGTGCCGCCCGCATTGTTGACAGCCAGGGCGCTGCCGGTGGCCTGCCGGGCGGCGTCGAGGCTGCCGCCGATGTTCAGCGCCGAGGCGCCAGTGCCGCCGCTATAGATGAGCGCGTCGACGCCGTTGTTGAGCGTGCCAGCGCCGATGTCCAGGCGGTCGCGCCCGGCAATCACGGCCGCCTTGGTGACCCCGGCTATGGTTTCGGCGCTGTTGTTGAGCGTGGTGGCGGCAATGCTCAGCGTGTCGCCATAGATTTGGCCGGTGCCGATGTTGTTGACGGTGGGCGCGTCGATGCGGGTGTCCACGCCGTCGATGAGGCCGCGGTTGGTAAGGCTGTTGGTGACGGTGATGCGGGTGTTGGTGGCGGTGAGCTTGCTGCCGACGGCATTGGTGATGTCGGCCGCCGAAAGGGCGAGGGTGGCGCCCGACTGCAGGGCGCCCTGGTTGGCCAGGGTACCCGCGCTGATGGTGGCGTTACCCCCGGCGCTGATCTGGCCATTGGGCGCGACGAGCAGGCTGTCTGTCTGGTTGTTCAGGATGCCGGCCACGGTGAGGTCCAGCGTGGCGGTGCCCGCGGCCTGCACGTTGCCACGCAGGTTGTTGAGGCTGCCGGCGCTGATGGTGGTGTTGCCGTTGCTGGCGATACGGCCGCCGGTGTTGTCCATGGCGCCGGTGGCGGTGATGACGGTATTGCCGGTGCCGAGCTGCACGATCTCGCCGCCGACGTTGGAGAGGTCGGCCGCGCCGAGGTGCAACTGCCCGGCCGAGATGGCCGCGCCATCGGTGCGCAAGGTCTGGCCGGTAGTGAGCGTGAGCAGGCCCTGTGCCTTGACTTTTGCGCGGCTCGCATCGATGCCGCCCGCAGTGCTGGTGACCGAAACGGCCTGGCCGCTGAGCTTGCCATCGGTGAGGTCAAGCTGCGCCGCGCTGATGGCGGCGTTGCCTGCCGACAGGGTCTGGCCATTCAGGGCAGCGTTGCCGGTAGCCACCAAGGTGAGGTCGCCGCTGCTGCCCAGCGTACCGTCGGCTTTCAAGCCGGCGGCGATGACCGCGTTGGCCGACGAGACGATTTGCGCCCCGGCGCCGGTGGCCTGCAGGGTGGTATTCCCGCCCGCAGCCATCAGGTGGCTGTTGTTGATGTCGCCTACTGCAGTGGCCTGCAACTGGCCGGCGGCCTGGATGCTGCCGGTGTTGGTCAGCCAGCCGTTGGCTTGCAGCACGATATCGCCCGCCCCCGCGCCAATGGCGCCGGCGTTGCGGGTGCCCAGGCCGGTCTCGGTGCCGATGATGAAGATCTTGCCGGCGTACATGCCGCCCAGCTGGGCCACGTCCAGCGCAAACGAGGGCGCCGGCCCGGTGCCGGCAATCGGGGTGGCGCTGGACAGGTCAGCGCTGACCTGGTTGGCACCGGTGACGACGCGCAGGTCCTTGGCCCAGATGCCGGCATTGACCTGCACCGCCCGCGCCAGGATGCTGGTGTAGTCGGCGCCGGCGGTGTCCAGCCCGCTACCGCTGATGTTGACCACGCCGCCCTGCACGCGGAAAGCCTCGAGGTTGCCGCTGTTTACCACTGGCGCACCGGTGGTAAGCGTCACGCCGCTGGCGTTGATGAAGCCGCCGCCGTTGACGTTGATGCCGGCCGGGTTGGCGATGATGACTTCGGCGCGCTGGCCGGCCACTTCGACAAAGCCGCGCAGTTGGCTGGGGTTGCTGGAATTGACCTCATTGAGGATGACACGCGCACCACCGCCGGCCAGCCAAGGGTTGCCCTGCACAAAGCCGCCCAGTTGCGTCGGCGCAGTGGTGCGGCTGTTGTTGAGAATAACGCCCTGCTGCGGCACGTCGAATTGGATGTAGGTATTGCGCGAAACACCGGCAGCCGATGGGGTCTGGATGTTGACCTGCGTGACGCCATTGGCCGCGGGCAGCACGGTGGGGCGCTGGTTGCCGGGGGCGGAGGGGTCCGCAATGACCTGGGCCTGGGCCGCATGGAAGGCCGGCTGCACCGACAGCAAGGCCCCCATGGCCAGCACGAGGGCATGACGCAGCGGATGCCATGCCGCACCCCCACCAGACGCGCCGGCTGGGGCGGCTGGACTCGCGGTCTGCCCGCCGGCGGCCTTGCCGTTGGCGCTGGCGGTTTCCCCCACGGCCATGAGCTGGCCGCGCTTGTGATTGAAGATGATGCGGTGCAGGTTTTTGTTCACGGTACGGTCTCGGTCAATCAGGAAAACGAAGGGGATGCGAGCATGGGGCGGGCCTGCCACCACTGGCGGGATTGCGCTTCAGAAACACGGTCGCCACGGAAGGTCAGCACGCGCATGCCGCGCTCGTTGCCGCGGTGGTAAAGGGCGCGCGCACAGCTGTCGGCCAGCAACTGGCCGACAGCGCGCCGGAAGGCAGGCGCATGGCCGAAGGGCGTGAACCAGTCGATGAGCCACATGCGGTCGCCGCTGGCCCAGTCGTCAGGGCGCAGGCCCACGGCGGGGTTGGCAAGGTAGCGGCTTTCGGCCTCGGCGCTCAGGTTGGCCCAGGCAGCATAGGCCACCGGACGGATGTCGTCGCCGTTGCCGTCAGGTGCGCTGGCCAGCACGTACTGCCGATTTTTAAGGGGCGGCAGCAGCAGCAGCGTCAGAGCCTTGAGCGGCAGGTCTTGGTGGTCGGCAACGTGCATCCACAGCCAGGTGACCGAGCCGAACACGGCAGCCTCGTTGTAGCCGGGGGCGCCCAGGGCGGGCGCGGTGATCTGGAGGTTACCCATCTGCATGCTAGAAGCTCACGCTGATGCTGAAGCCCGCCACGCTGTTGGCGGTGCGAAAGAACTCCGGCTTTTTGACGGGGGCGCCGATGAAGAAGTCGTACTGCAGCTTTTTGAAGCTGCCGCGCAGGCCGATCACGGCGCCCGTGAGCCGCTTGCCGACCTGCAGCTCGCTGCTTGGGCCTGCGACTTCGCCGTGGTCCAGGCCGACATACAACTCCTGGCCTGTATCGCCCAGCGCGAAGCCGAGTTCGTTGCGCAGCAGCCAGCCACGCTCTGCGCTCAGCGACGATTCGCCATCGAAGCCGCGCACGGTGTAGCGCCCGCCAATGGCGAAGCGGTCTTGCGGCGTGAGCGGTGTGCGGTCGTGCTGCAGGCGCCAGCTGGCGCTGTAACGAACGCTTTTCTCTGCCAGCTTGAAGGGCACATTGAGGTTGGCATCCACATTGACTACAGCAAAGCTGGAGGTGCCTTCGCCAAACGCCTCTTCCGGCGCGGGCAGCGAGCCAAAGGCGCCGGTGCCGCGCTTGTAGGCCAGGTTGCCCTCAAGCGTGGCCTGGCCGATGAATTCCTTGTGGCCGGCTGCAAGCTCCCAGCCGCCGACCACGCGGCGCTGCACTTCGACTTCGGTGTCGTCGATGAAGTTGTTGGAGCGGCGCTGAAAGGCCTTGAGACTGACGGTGCTCTTGCGGCTGGCGTCACGGTAAACAAGGCGCGAGAGTTTGACTTCAGCGTTGCTGTTGGTGCCCCGGTAGACATAGTCCTGGTTGAGGCCGGCCACCGTCTGGTAGTAGTTGCTGTCGCTGACGGTGGCGCCCAGTGTCCAGTAGCCTAACGGCAGGGAGTAATGCACGGTGGTGCCGCGCGTTCCGCGGCCGCCGGCTTCACCGCCGCCCAGGTCGCGGTTGAGCGACACATAAAACAAGTCGTTCAGCGTGAGCCAGTTGTCATACGACAGCGTGACGCCGCCCTGGTATTTGCCCGTGGCCTTGGAGCCGCTGTCGTCGGCAAAGAACGAAGCGCGAAACGGGAGGGCCTGCTTGTAGCTGATGACCAGGTCGCTCTGGCCGGGCCGGCTGTCGGCGCCTTTGGCCTCTTCGATCTGGATGTCGGCTTCGGCGGTGGGTACGCGCTTGAAGTTTTCCAGGGCTTGCTCGATGTCGCGCAGGTTCAGGATGTCGCCGGGCTTGGTAGGCAGCGCTGTCCAGGCGTTGCCGCGTGCATCGCTGCCTTCCGAAAACCGGATGGCGCGGATGCGGCCCGGAATCACCGTGAGGGCGAGCACGCCGCTGCTGAGGTTTTGCGGCTCGGCCAGGATGCGCGTGGTGACATAGCCGCGGGCGATGACAGCGTTTTGCAGGCGCTTGATCACGATGGCGACGCCGCCCGCGCCCAGGCAGCGACCGGTGGGCGCGTCGCTGGCGTCCGGGCCGGCTGCGGCAGCCAGCGCCCAGGCGAACTGCGACGCCAGCGCGGGCGGCTCCCCGGCGACGGCGCGCAGCTGCAGTGTCTGGATGGCAAAGCAAGGCGACTCTGCCGTGGGCAGTTGGGGGTTTTCGGCGGCGGGCGTTTGGGAGCCGCGCACATCGGGCGCTTTTTCCTGTTGCTCGCGCAGCAGGCGTTCGCGCTCCTGGGCCCGGCGCTGCTCTTGTTCGGCGCTGCTTTGAGGCGCCGGCTGCGCCAGCACATGGGCGGCCAGCAAAGCCACGGCCACGCCGAAGCAGAGCTTATGTAAGCCGCTTGTTACTGTTTTGACCGATTTTTGGGTGCGCGCTGGCACCATCCCGAGTGATACACCCAAGTCATCGTGTGGCTTGGCCAATCACGCTCTCCCTGATT
>NZ_JBDTPB010000094.1:0-42205 GCF_039932935.1 Polaromonas sp. | reverse complement strand
GCGGCCACAACACGCTGTGGGTGCCCGGCACCGACCACGCCGGCATCGCCACGCAGATCGTGGTGGAGCGCAAGCTGCAGGGCGAAGGGAAAAGCCGCCACGATATGGGATCAACCCCGGTCGAGGCCCGCAAGAACTTCGTCGCCAAAGTGTGGGAATGGAAAGAAGAGTCCGGCACCACCATCACGCGCCAGATGCGCCGCATGGGCGACTCGGTGGCCTGGAAGCACGAGTACTTCACCATGGACCCGAAGATGTCGACGGTGGTGACCTCGACCTTTGTGAAGCTCTATGAGCAAGGCCTGATCTACCGCGGCAAGCGCCTGGTGAACTGGGACCCGATTCTCAAGTCCGCCGTGTCCGACCTGGAAGTCGAGAACGAAGAGCGCGACAGCTTCATGTGGCACATCGAATACCCGTTCAGCGACGGCCCGCAAAAGGCCGCTGACGGCTCGCCGCTGCGCGGCATGCACATTGCCACCACGCGGCCCGAAACCATGCTGGCCGACGGCGCGCTGGCCGTGCACCCGGACGACGAACGCTACAAGCACCTGGTTGGCAAGATGGTGGACCTGCCACTGTGCGACCGCAAGATTCCGGTGATCACTGACGAGTATGTCGATCCGGAATTCGGCAGCGGCGTGGTGAAGATCACCGGCGCCCACGACTTCAACGATTATCAGGTCGCCCTGCGCCACAACCTGCCGCTGATCACCATCTTCACGCTGGACGCGAAGATCAATGAGAACGGCCCGGCGCAATACCAGGGCTTGGACCGCTATGACTGCCGCAAGGCGGTGCTGAAAGACCTGGAGGCCCAAGGCTTCCTCGAAAAAGCCGTGCCGCACAAAAACATGGTGCCTGTGTGCGCGCGTACCGGCGCGGTGGTCGAGCCCATGCTGACCGACCAGTGGTTTGTGGCGCTCAGCAAAGTCAGCGACCAGGACCCGACCGGCAAATCGATTTCGCAAAAAGCGCGTGACGCGGTGGCCAATGGCGATGTGAAGTTTGTGCCCGAGCAGTGGGTCAACACCTACAACCAGTGGATGAACAACATCCAGGACTGGTGCATCTCGCGCCAGCTCTGGTGGGGCCACCAGATTCCGGCCTGGTACGACGAAGACGGCAAAGTCTACGTGGCCGAGAGCGAAGCCGACGCGCAAAAGCAGGCACCCGGCAAAAAACTCACGCGTGATGAAGACGTGCTGGACACCTGGTATTCATCGGCGCTCGTTCCTTTCTCGTCGCTTGGCTGGCCCGAGAAGACCAAAGAGCTGGATCTCTTTTTGCCATCAAGCGTGCTCGTCACCGGCTACGACATCATCTTCTTCTGGGTCGCCCGGATGATCATGATGACCACGCATTTCACTGGTCAGGTGCCTTTCAAACACGTGTATATCCACGGCCTGGTGAAGGATGCACAGGGCAAGAAGATGAGCAAATCTGAAGGCAATGTGCTGGACCCGGTCGATCTGATTGACGGCATCGAACTGGCGCCGCTGCTGGAAAAACGCTCGCAAGGCCTGCGCAAGCCCGAGACCGCGCCGCAGGTGCGCAAGAACACCGAGAAAGAATTTCCCGCCGGTATTCCCGGCTACGGCGCCGACGCACTGCGGTTTACCTTTGCCGCACTGGCCAGCCTGGGCCGCAGCATTAACTTCGACAGCAAACGCTGCGAGGGTTATCGCAACTTCTGCAACAAGCTCTGGAACGCCACGCGCTTCACGCTGATGAATTGCGAAGGCCAGGACTGCGGGCTGCAAGAGCACACCAAAGAGCAATGCGCACCCGGCGGCGAGTTTCACAACTACCTGAGTTTTTCGCAAGCCGACCGCTGGATTTCATCAACCATGCAACGCGTGGAGGCCGACGTGGCCAAAGGCTTTGCCGAGTACCGCCTCGACAACGTGGCCGGCAGCATCTACCAGTTTGTGTGGGATGAGTTCTGCGACTGGTACCTCGAAATCGCCAAGGTGCAGATCCAGACCGGCACCGCCGCGCAGCAACGCGCCACGCGCCGCACACTGATCCGCGCGCTTGAAGCCATCCTGCGCCTGGCGCACCCGGTGATTCCGTTCATCACGGAAGAGCTGTGGCAGACCGTAGCACCCATCGCCGGAAAAACCGGCAAGTTCATCGGCATGGCACCGTACCCGCAAAGCCAACCCGAGAAGATTGACGAAAAAGCCGAGGCACATGTCGCCAAACTCAAGACGCTGGTGGACGCCTGCCGCAACCTGCGCGGCGAGATGAAGGTCTCACCCGCCACGCGCATGCCGCTCTTTGTGCTCGGTGATGCAGCGTTCATGAACAGCGTGGCGCCCGTGCTGAAGGCGCTGGCCAAGCTGAGCGAAGTCAAGGTGTTTGAAGACGAAGCCAGCTGGGTCGCCGCCGCGCAGTCAGCGCCGGTCGCTATCGTCGGCGAAGCGCGTCTGTGCCTCTACATGGAAGTCGACCTCGCCGCCGAAAAGATTCGCCTGCAAAAGGAAGAAACCCGCCTGACCAGCGAGATCGCCAAGTCCGACACCAAGCTCACCAACGAAGCTTTCGTCAACAAGGTGCCGCCGGCCGTGCTGGAACAGGAACGCAAACGCCTTGCCGACAACCAGGCAGCGTTGATCAAAATCCGCGAACAGCTCGCGCGACTGATGAAATAACCCCAACGACCACCCTTAAGAAAGCCCCGGAGAACGGGGCTTTTTTAATCACCGAGTGCGCGGCGAGATCCCTCTTCACCAGCAGGCGCCGCGGGACTGGCTTCGCCAGACCGCAGGCGCAGCGCCCCCTCGGGGGGCAGAGAGCTACGCGCAGCGAGCGAACGTGGGGGCTTTATCTTTACGCGGGACTGGCTTCGCCAGACCGCAGGCGCAGCGCCCCCTCGGGGGGCAGGGAGCTACACGTCAGTGAGCGACCGTGGGGGCCTTACTCTCCGGCTCAGACCACTGAGACGGCGTGACGGCACCCGGCAGTTCCAGATCCATGGGCGCACTGGTTAATTGGTCCAGGCCACTGTGTGGCGTTCCGAGGGCTTCGTGCATGCGATGAGCCACATACCAGCTCGACCGCAGGCGCGCCTCGCGCGTATGGGAGCCCAGTCGCGGCGTCACAAACAGGTTCTTGAGGCCCTTGAGTGGCGAAGCGTCACCCAGAAAACTGGCTTCTGCGCCATCCAGGATGCAGGCTTCAATGCGGCCATCGCACAGCGCTGCGGCCAGCGCGCCCTCATCGAACAACTCGCTGCGGCTGATGCCGACCCACAGCTGACTGCGCTTGCAGCCTGCGAGCAACTTCTCATTGACGAAGCCGCGAAAGCGTGTGGCATACAGCATTTGCACCGACACGGCATCAGACTGGCTGACCAGCTCCGGCAAGGAGACAGGCTGTATACGCAGACGCTCCCAGATCGGCGCCGTGTGATGAACTGCCGGGTCGTAGCCCACAAGCCGCACGCCAAGGCCACTCAGCATGCCGGCCAGCGTGTGCGCCGTGGGGGCCAGGCCCAGAATGCCGACCGTGCTGCCGTGAAGCTCGCGCCCCATCTGGGTGGTGGGGTGGCGCCGTCCCATCAGGGCCGACACCAGGCCACGGCGGTACAGCAGCAGCAGGCTGCTCAAAAGGTATTCGGCATTGGAGCGCACGTTGGCGCTGCTGGCATGCACGACCTTGATCTCGCGCTCTTTGCAGGCTTCAAGGTCCGTGTTGTCGGTGCCCACGTGCAGGCGTCCGATGGCCTTGAGTTTGGGCAGGAAATCGAGAAATTCGCGCGTGACGACAGTTTGGCGCGGAAAAACAATGCCCTTGGTTTTGTACGCAATCTTGCGCAGCGAGATCAGGTCGTCCGCGAGTTCGGGGTGGTACGCAACGCCATGCCTGGTTTCGAGCCAGGCCATCGCTTCGGGCACCAACGCATCAAGAAGTAAGATGTCCACTCAGTCAATCCTTTTTCCTGCAAACTCGCGATTGCGTGATGTCCTCACGCAAATTCGGGCGTTTGTCCGACCCGCGCGCTGTATCTACAACGCAACACTTTAGGCTTTTATCCGATTAAAGTCGATGCAAAAATTTACATTAAGCAAAGCTGTCTTCCCGGTTGCCGGTCTCGGCACCCGTTTTCTGCCGGCCACCAAGGCTCAACCCAAGGAAATGCTCCCGGTGGTTGACAAGCCATTGATTCAGTACGCGGTGGAAGAAGCCTACGCGGCCGGCATCCGGCACATGATTTTTGTTACTGGACGCAATAAGCGGGCCATCGAAGATCACTTTGATACTGCTTATGAATTAGAGAACGAACTCGAAGTAGCGCAAAAGCATGCCCTGCTGTCGCTGGTGCGTTCAGTTCAACCGGACGACATGAACTTTTCATATGTCCGCCAACCACGCTCGCTGGGCTTGGGCCATGCCGTGTTGTGTGCAGAGCATCTGGTGGGCCAAGAGCCTTTTGCCGTGCTGCTGGCCGACGACTTGATGGTTGGCCCCAAGGGTGGCCAGCCCGTACTGGCCCAGATGGCGGCGCAGTTTGCCGAGGTCCAGCAATCCATCCTGGCGGTGCAGGAGGTTCCCTTGGATCAAACCCGCCGCTACGGAATTGTGGCCACGGAAGGCGCGAGCACCGGCCTCATGAAAGTCAAAAGGATTGTGGAAAAGCCGGCGCCTGAAGTGGCGCCTTCACGCATGGGCGTGGCAGGCCGCTACATCCTGACCCCTGCGGTTTTTGAGCACATTCGCAAGCAGACCTCCGGCGTAGGCGGCGAACTGCAGCTCACGGACGGGATTTCCAGCCTGCTGGGCCAAGAGAGCGTGTATGCCTACCAGTACGAGGGCAAGCGTTATGACTGCGGAAGCAAGGAAGGCTTTCTGGAGGCCACGGTTGAGCTGGCGCTGCAGCACCCCGAGGTGGGCGCTCATTTCCGGAACTACCTGGAAAACCTGCAGATCGGCTGGTCAGGCCGGGAACGCCGAAAACAGGTAGCCTGATAACCGCCTGTTACAGAATCAGCGACGCTTTAAAACGTGAATAAAGTCACTGCCGGCAACCTGCTGTTCGACCAGCTCGTTTCCGGTTTGTTTGGCAAAAGCCTGAAAATCCCGGGTCGATCCCGCGTCGGTTGATACAACCCGCAACAGCTGGCCACTGAGCATTTCCGTCAGCGCTTTTTTTGCTTTCAGGATGGGCAGCGGGCAATTCAGACCGCGGGTGTCGAGTTCTTTGTCGATGTTCATGAGAATCCTTGGGTTGCTGCGATTTTAAGCAAAGCGCAAAAGCCCTTCACCCGGCCTTACCCGCCCCCGGCTCCACTTTGCTCAGCAAGGTGGCCCAATCCATAAACTCAGGCTCATGGCCCCGCGTACGCAGCCAATCGGCCAGTGCGTAACCCGTGCCCGCCGACCAGCATTTGAGCTTGTCCAGGTCATACAGTCGGTAATCCACCAGTTCTGGCGACAGGCTCACCCCCCCCGTGCACACCGCATGGTAGGCAATGATGATCTGGTTCATGCGCTGAAAGTCATAGACGCCGATCAGGTCCAGCGACGTGGTGTCCAGGCAGGTTTCTTCCTTGATTTCGCGCGCTATGCCGTCCTGGGGCGTTTCCCCTGCCTCCATGAAGCCGGTGATCAGCGCATACATCTTGCCGGGCCAGGCGGCATTGCGGGCCAGCAAAACCTGGCCGTTGTATTCAATCACGGCTGCCAGTACCGGCGTCGGGTTGTTCCAGTGGGTGTAACCGCAGGCCGGGCAACGCAGGCGCGCCTTTTCGCCGCCATCCTCCATCTGCGACACCATCGCCAGCGGCGTCGCGCAGTTCGGGCAAAACCTGAATTCGTGGGTCATGGTGAAGAAATTGGAAAGGAAGAGGGTAAGGATGAGGAGCGCAGCTCGCTATCAATTTAGTAGCTGCTTGCGCTTTCCTGGCACGGGCAGAAGCACTTTTTAGCCAAAAATCAGGCCGGAAACACCCCAGTGGACAGGTAGCGGTCGCCCCGGTCGCACACCACAAAGACAATCACGGCGTCTTTCACGGTTTTGGCGATTTCCTGGGCAACCCAGCAGGCGCCTGCGGCCGAGATGCCGGCAAATATGCCTTCCTCGCGCGCCATGCGCCGGCACATGTCTTCGGCGTCGGCTTGGCTCACCGATACCAGCTCATCGACCTGGCGAGGGTCGTAAATCTTGGGCAGGTATTCCTGCGGCCACTTGCGAATGCCGGGAATCCGCGAACCTTCGCTCGGCTGGGCGCCGATAACCTTGATGGCCGGGTTTTTCTCTTTTAGATAGCGCGAAACGCCGGTAATCGTGCCCGTCGTGCCCATAGCACTGACAAAATGTGTCACCTTGCCTGACGTATCTGTCCATATTTCGGGCCCGGTGGTTTCGTAATGAATGCGCGGGTTGTCTGGGTTGGCGAACTGGTCCAGCACCCGGCCCTTGCCTTCTTTTTGCATCTGGTCGGCCAGGTCACGCGAATATTCAATGCCTGCGCTTTTGGGCGTCAGGATCAATTCGGCCCCAAACGCCTTCATGGTCTGCGCGCGTTCAATGCTGAGGTCCTCCGGCATGATCAGGACCATCTTGTAGCCCTTGATGGCAGCGGCCATGGCCAGCGCAATGCCCGTATTGCCGGAGGTGGCTTCAATCAGCGTGTCGCCCGGTTTGATGTCACCGCGCTCCTCAGCGCGTTTGATCATGGACAGCGCCGGGCGGTCTTTCACGGAACCGGCGGGATTATTGCCTTCGAGTTTCCCCAGGATGACGTTACCGCGCGCGGCGTTTTCCGCGGCGTTAATGCGTTGCAGCGCGACCAGAGGCGTTTTGCCAATCGCATCTTCAATGGTTGGATAGTTCATGGCCACACTGTGCCATAATTTGAGGCTTCGCTCCTCGCGGCCCGGGTGGTGAAATTGGTAGACGCAGGGGACTCAAAATCCCCCGCCGAAAGGCGTGCCGGTTCGATTCCGGCCCCGGGCACCATTCTAAATTCTCTAGCGTTTTCAACACGTTAGAGAATTCTGAAGATCGCTCCAGATACTGGGGGATTTTTCAGAATCGTTGGTCAGGTACAGTTTCGGTACAGTGCTGCGGCGCTAGCCCGTACCGGAACACTATGGCAACGATCGTTAAGACCCCCTCAGGCACATGGAAAGCGCTGATCCGCAAGACGGGCTGGCCACCAACCGCCAAAACTTTCCGCACCAAACGAGACGCTGAGGACTGGTCGCGCCGCACCGAAGACGAAATGGTTCGCGGCGTTTACATCCAGCGCGGTCCCGCAGAGCGTATGACCGTCGAGGTAGCCCTGACTCGCTATCTGCGCGAAGTCACTCCCACCAAACGTGAATCCACCCAAGTCGGCGAGCACAAAAAAGCCCTGGCTCTGACCCGGCATCTCGGCAAATACTCTCTCGCCGCACTGAGCGCCGAAATCGTCGCCCAATACCGCGATGCCCGACTGGCTGGCGATGATGACTCCGATGGCAAGCCCGTCCCACGCAGCAACAACACCGTGCGACTGGAACTGGCACTGCTCAGCCACCTTTTCACCATCGCGATCAAGGAATGGGGCATCGGCCTGCCGTTCAACCCGGTTTCCAACATCCGCCGCCCTGCGCCAGGCGCGGGGCGCAATCGCCGGCTGACAGTGGCCGAAAACGAGCGCCTGCTTGCCGCCGTGGATGCCCACTCCAACCCGATGTTCAGTTGGATCGTGCGCGGCGCACTGGAAACGGGGATGCGGCTCTCTGAGATTGCTGGCCTGCGTCTGAGTCAAGTGGATCTGCAGCGCCGCGTTATCCGGCTTGATCACACGAAAAACTCGTCGCCCCGAACGGTTCCCCTGACAGCAGCGGCAACCCAGGTTTTTCAGAACGCCGTGAACAATCCAATACGCCCTGGCGAAACTGACCTTCTGTTCTTTGGCGAGCCTGGCAAGGACGGAGTGCGCCGCCCCTACGTGTTCGACAAAGCTTGGACACAGGCCAAGCTCGATGCCCGCCTGGTGAACTTCAGATTCCACGACCTGCGCCACGAAGCGGTCAGCCGCTTTGTCGAGGCCGGGTTATCAGACCAAGAAGTCGCGGCCATCAGCGGGCACAAGTCTATGCAGATGCTGAAAAGGTATACGCATTTGCGGGCGGAAGACCTGGTGGAGAAGCTGGATAAATTGAGGCAATAGCTGGGAGGTCGACACTCTGTGTCATTTTTCAGACGCCCCAGCACGCAATTCGCAGAATTCTTTGCCCCTTTATGTAAGCCAATGTTTCCTGGCATCGGCAAGTCACTGATTTCTATACAAATTTAGCAAACGAACCCGATTTTCCTATCCACCAAGCGATCTAATCTTGGTTACCAATAATGGTCAAGAGCGGATGCCAAGATATGGAATATTGGCTTTCAAATCAACAACTTACAGAGAGTACCAGCTTGCTCGATTACTTCTGACTACTCAGAATTGCGCCTAGTTAGTCCTGATATAGGTGCATTTATGAAGACGGAAGAGTTTCTGCTGGGCCGCTTTGGCCCGCTAATGAGCATTGCTGACGTGGCAGGAATTTTGGGGCGTTCTGCCGATGGATTTCGGGTTGCACTCTATTCGGACGGTGATGTATCCCGCCGTCTACGGCCAACCATGGTGCGAATCGGCCGACGGGTCTACTTCCGCACACTGCAACTCGTAGACGCCTTGGGCTTGGACAGCCCGGAGGCCAATGGCACACTCCCACTCCCGTCGAAATCCTGATGCCTTGGCTACTGGAGGCTGCCGACTTCACTGATCGGAAACTGCCAGTTGATCCAGATCGTCCGGCAGGCATTCATTCCAAGAAGGCGGTCAAGGCGAGTTCAGCCAAGGTTGCGGGCCTTCTTGATACCGCCATCGCCATTCAGGAAGAGGACGCCACTGCAGCCGGCCAAATCGGCTATATGGCACGCGCCATGATCTGGGCCTCACTTCCACACAAGAAAGTCGATGGGTCGCATTACAAGCGGGACAACGGCCTCGCGTCCATCACCATGCTTGTGGACCCCGACATCGGTCTTCCCTACGGCAAGCTGCCCCGGCTCATTTCTGCATGGTTGACGCGAGAGGCAAAGCTGACAGGCTCACGTGAGCTGACCCTGGGTCGTAGTCTCAATGAGTTTGCCCAAAAACTCGGGCTATCGACGAACGGCGGGCTGCGTGGCGACACGTCCCGACTGAAAATACAGGCCACGAAACTGTTCAGCACTTTCGTTTCGCTCAAAGCACATCAGGGCCAAGACTTCACCTATAAAAACGTCGCACTGTCCGACGAAGGGGTACTACTTTGGAACCCGAAGAAGCCGCATGAATCGTCGCTTTGGGAAAGCACGATCACGTTGTCAGAAGCGTTCTATCGCGAGTGCATGGACTATGCCGTTCCATTCGATCTTCGCGTGTTGCACCGCTTGCGTTCGCCGCTGGCGATAGATCTGTATTTGTGGCTGACGTGGCGCATGTTCATACTGCGTCGACCAGCCTTGATTCCATGGGCCTCGCTGCGGTTTCAATTCGGCGTTGGTTACGCCATTACCCCCCAAGGGATGGCGCATTTTCGCGCGGAGTTCCACCGCTGCCTGCACGATGTACAAGCCCTGTACCCGGCCGCAAGGCTTTCTTTCGAGCGCGGTGGCTTGAAGCTGCTTCCCAGCCCGCCCCATGTCAATGCGCTCCCATAATCATAAGAATCTGACGATGGCGCGGAATACCCCAAACCCGGCAGTTGAGACCAGAACCTCTTTTACCGGCACGCTGGCACCACAAGGGCACAAAGGTCGCGTGTGGACGTTCAAACAGTTCTGCAAGGCCTGCGACACGCCCAGCGCGAATCGCGTACAGGCGGTACTTGTCGCAAGCGATACCACCGGTTTCGCGCTGCACGCACGTCAGAACAGACATCTTCATTGCATTACCCAGGATAACCGTCCTTTAACATTTCGGACCATCGAGCAAGCCCTAAACACCCTAGTTGACGTGCCACATTTGGCTTCCGAAATCATTATCACCACGGAAAACTGGTAGTACCGGCATGCGTAGCCCCTTTGCGATCAAACGATACTGTTCGACGCGACGGCCGAGTTCCCGGGTCTCCGGGCAGTCCATGACACGCCAATGCCTGGTTAAGGCTGACTGCAGTCGGTCGATCTCGCCCGATCAATGTCGGCGCTTGCACAAAGCAGACAGCTGCGTCTTTCGCCGTTGAGCGCCCTCTCTTACCCCGGGCGGACCATGACTTGGTGCAACCGGACATCGAGTTAGTCGGCTTGCGTCTTTCCTTGTACGCCGCGGAGGTCGGATCAGTCAGACTTAAGCGGAGTGATCCTCAGCCGCAGCGCATTGCCGATCACGGACACCGAGCTGAGGCTCATCGCCACCGCGCCCACCATCGGCGACAGCAGCCAGCCCGTGAACGGGAACAGCACTCCCGCGGCGAGCGGAACGCCCACCAGGTTGTAGACGAAAGCGAAACCCAGGTTCTGCTTCATGTTGGCGACCGTGGCGAGCGACAAAGCCCGCGCCGTCGCGATGCCGCGCAGATCGCCCTTCACCAGCGTGAGCTGGGCGCTGTTCATCGCGACGTCGGTGCCCGTGCCCATCGCAATGCCGACATCCGCTTTGGCCAGCGCAGGCGCGTCGTTGATGCCGTCACCTGCCATCGCGACGATGCGACCCTCTTTCTGCAGGCGTTCGACAAGTTGCAGTTTGTCCTGCGGCTTGACTTCGCCATGAACCTCGTCGATCCCCAGGCGCTTGCCGACAGCCTGAGCGGTGGTAAGCCCGTCGCCTGTGGCCATGATGATGCGCAGGCCGGAGTTGCGAAGCATCGTGAGCGCCTCTTGCGTGCTGGCCTTCACCGGATCGGACACAGCGAGCAGCCCGGCCAGCTCGCCGTCCGCGGCCAGGTGCATCACGCTGGCACCTTGCGCGCGCAGAGCTTCGGCCTGGTCCGCCAGCGACGCCACATCGATGCCCAATTGCTCCATCAACGTCGCGTTGCCGATGGCGAGGGTCTTGCCGCCCACGATGCCCTTCACGCCGATGCCCGACGCGGAGTCGAATTGCTCGGCCTTGTCCAACGTCAGCTTGCGATCCCGCGCTGCATGGACGATGGCGGCAGCCAGGGGGTGCTCGCTGCCCTGGTCCAGACTGGCAGCCAGGCGCAACACCTCGTCCTCGCTGAAGCCATTGACTCCCACCGCCTGCTCGAATGCCGGCTTGCCCTCGGTCAGCGTCCCGGTCTTGTCGACGATGAGCGTGTCGACCTTGCAAAGGTTCTCGATCGCTGCGGCATCCCGGAACAGCACGCCCTGCGTCGCACCGCGGCCGGTGGCGACCATGATCGACATCGGCGTGGCCAGCCCCAGTGCGCAGGGGCAGGCAATGATCAGTACCGTCACGGCCGTGATCAGACCGTAGACCCAGCTCGGCTGCGGGCCGAAGACGCCCCATGCAAAAAAGGTCAGCAGTGCGATGCCCACGACCCCGTAGACGAAGTACGCGGCCACCACATCCGCCATGCGCTGCATGGGCGCTTTGGAACGCTGGGCCTGCGCCACCATCTGAACGATCTGGGACAGCACTGTTGCCGAGCCCACGTGTTCCGATCGCATCACCAAGGCACCGCTTGTGTTGAGCGTGGCGCCGATCAGTTTGTCGCCGACCCGCTTGGTCACTGGCACCGGCTCGCCGGTCAGCATCGATTCGTCGAGTGCGCTGGTGCCTTCCAGGACTACACCGTCGACCGGCACTTTCTCGCCAGGACGCACGCGGAGGCTGTCGCCTTCATGGACATTGGCGAGCGGGATGTCCTCTTCGCTGCCGTCCTCCTTGACCCGGCGAGCCGTCTTGGGCGCCAAGCCGAGGAGAGACTTGATCGCCGCAGACGTCTTGGAGCGCGCCTTCAATTCGAGCAGCTGACCGAACAGCGTCAACGAGATGATCACCACGGCCGCCTCGAAGTACACCGCCACGCGGCCCATCGAGATGAAGGAGGCCGGAAAAACTCCAGGTGCCAGCGTCGCCACCACGCTGTAGACAAAGGCGGCACCCGTGCCCAGGCTGATCAGCGTCCACATGTTGGGGCTGCGGTTCATTACCGATTGTGCACCACGTACAAAGAACGGCCAGCCGGCCCAGAGCAAGACGGGCAGGGAAAGAACCAACTCGATCCAGCTCTGCGTGGCCATGTCGAACCAGCCCAAGAAATGGCCGAACATGGAAAGCGACGCGACGATGACGGTCAGCGGCAGCGTCCACCAGAAGCGGTGGGTGAAGGAAACGAGCTCCGGGTTCCCATCGTCGTCGTCGAGCGTCGGCATGACGGGCTCCAGGGTCATGCCGCACTTCGGGCAGTTGCCTGGATGATCCTGCCGGATCTCGGGGTGCATCGGACAGGTGTAGATCGCGGCTGCTTGCTGCGCATTCGACGGCGCACTGGGGCCTGGCGTGGTGGCCGGCACGTCGGATCCAGTCATCTTGGCGATGTAGCGCGAGGGATCGGCTGCGAACTTTGATTGGCAGCCCGCACTGCAGAAGTAATACGGTCTGCCTTCATGCTCGAGATGGTGAGATGCCTCCGCCGTCACGGCCATCCCGCAGACCGGATCCTTCAGCGCTTCAAGTCTTTCAGGGACAGCGTTGGGTTCGCCGGCCTTCCCGGTCTTCACATCGACCGGGTGTTCCAAAAGTGTGCTCATCGATCTGTCTTTCAGAAGGTGCTGGTGAACCCAGCGCTGCGGGAAATCCAGGAAGTTCGGCATGTGAATGTGGTTCCGCTCACAGAGCCCCGCTTCTAGGCCTTGCGATTCCATGCGTCTGTGCGGTGGCAAACTAACGGAAATGCCAACACCGTCGACAGATAGATCAGCCGCAACAACAGCCGCTGCGCCGCGTCCCGGTACCGGCCGTCGCGGGTATGGCGACGGACTGGACTTCGACCGGTGGATACCCAGCCCCTTTGAGCGCAGCCTCAACAGCCGCGCTCTCCTGACTGCTATCGACGCGTACCGTCTTATTCGGAAGGTCCACTTCAACCATCGCGTTGGCGTCCAAGTTGTGGAGCGTCTGCGTAATACGGCTCGCGCAACCACCGCAGGTCATCGAAGGGATAAGGAACTCTTGCATGAGGAACTCCAAAGATAAAAGACAAAGTCTCATCCCTGACATCATGTGAAGGTCAAGCGCTGGCTGAACAAGACCTTTATTGACGCTGGTCATTCAAGCCGTCACCAGAAGGTCGCACGGCCCTCACTTGGAAACGGCCAGGTCGCTCAGGTGCCGCCACCCGATCGGCGCCCCGTCGACAGCCAGTACCCGAGAAGAACCAGAAGGAAAAAGACCGGACGATCGTTCCGGCGATGAACGTCCCGATGGCGACCCTTGCGAAGACCTGCACGCCGCGCAGCACGACTGTTGTCGCCACCCAAAAGGCGACGATACAAAAACCGCCGACGAACCGCTTATCGCCAGGACAGGATCATCGAGAAATAGCCGCCGACGAGCGCCAGAACAGTCGTCAACGCATAGCTCACCGGATAGGGGACGGCGGCAACGGAACTGCCAGATTCCTCCATGATGGCGTTCAGGCCTGGCGTGCTGTTGCGCGCGCCCGTGGTGGCGCCGTCGGATATGATCGAGTTGAGGCCGAAGAGCTTTATGCCGACCCAGAAGGCGACCAGCGGCGGCACGAGCGCTCCCGCGATGCCGATGAGCGCGAGCCACAGAATGGTGTCGCCGCCCAGTGCGGAGATGACCTTCGGGCCGACGTTGGCGGACAGCACCGCCACGAAGGCGTTCAGGCCGAAATCCTGCAGGAAGCTGCGGGCACCTTCGTGCACGGGACCGCCGAACTCAGGATTACGACTGCGGAAATAGCTGACGCAAATGCCCGCCATGATGACGCCGGCTGACGTTCCAAGCGCAAAGGGTATGCCGGATACCGTGACAGTGACGATACCCACGAGATAGCCCACCAGCATCGCAAGCGCGAGGTAGAGAACCTCGGACTTCATCGTAGGCAGGATGACGTGGCCGCCCAAGCCTTTCGCCGTCTGCCGTAGTGCTGCGTCCGGTCCTGTCAGGCGCAAGACGTCGCCGAAGCGGACATCGCTTTTCGGGCCAAGGGGCAGTTCGGTGCCGCCACGGAACAGGGCCTGCACCGTGACGCCGCCCGACATGATCCTTCCGAGCTCTGCGAGGTTCTTTCCAGAATGACGGTGCTCTGAAACATGCACATCGGCGACTTCCAGAACGACATTTCGTGCAAGTGGATCATCGGATTCCGGACCGATCAGATCCCCGTCTTTCAGGATCGCGTCGTGAACATTCCCGCGCACCGTGACGATGTCGGCCTTTTTCAAAGTCGGGTCGTCAGCCATGTCCAGCACTTCACCGCCGCGGACCACCCGAAGGATCGGCGCTTCGGGATAGTCCGAGGCCAGGCGAGACACGGTGCGACCGATGAAGCCGTCATGGGCGACGGTGAAAGCACGCATGACGTACGGAGAAAGGCCCATCGCCAACGCACCCGGCGCGCCGGGAACGGGGTCAGTCGCACCGCCGCTGAACGCTACCTCGGCCAGTTTGGCATCCGCTTTGGCATCGTGGCCGAAAATGCGCGGAAGGTAGCGGATCAGCAGGATGATGCCGACTGTCGAGAGGACATAGCTGATTGCATAGGCGGCGGCCATGTTCGCGCCGACCTCCTCGACGGTCATGCCTGCGGGCGGCTTGTAGGCGCCACTTGCCAGTGCACTCTGGCCTACGCCAAGGACGGCCGTGATCGTATAGCTGCCTGAGATCAGGCCGGTCGCATAGCCCGGCGCGAGACCTGCCAGGGCCGCTCCAAAGTAGCAGATGACCCAGTTCAGGCTCCAGACGATCAGGCCGATCACGACGAAGGCCAGGCCGCCCTTACGCAGGCCCGAGAAGAATTGCGGTCCGACCTTCAGCCCGAGGGCGTACATGAAGAGCAGGAGCATGAACGACGACAGGATGCCTGGTATCGCGTAGGTGATGCCATAGGCGGCCTGGCCGATCATCGAGAGCACGACACCGACAAGAAGCGTGCCCGCCGTGGATCCAAGCGAGATGGTCTTGAAGCTGAAGTTTCCGATCAGCGTGCCGAGCGCCAGCGCGATCAGCACGAACGCGATCGGCTGGTTGCCCAGCATCTGGAAGAAGCCGTGAACGCCGGCTTCGGTGACGGGCCGGACGGTATCGAACACCTGCCCTATCACGCCGTTCGAAGCCGGCGCCGCGCCATTTTGGGCAACTGCTGGTCCGCTCCCCAGCAGGAGCGGCATGCAGGCGACGAGGACGTTTTGCAGCCTCGCCCTCCCGCCAAACGCCGCATCACCCATGATGAAACCCGGGTTTCGCTGTGGAGTTGGGGACCGGATTCTTCATCAGATCCAGAAGCGCACGCTTGATGTCGTCGAGAAGGAGCTGCGCGAGATCCCGACTGACCCCATGACGGATCAAGATGCGCTGGACCACGGTGTCCTTGCGGTTCGATGGAAGGGGATAAGAGGCGATCTGCCAGCCCCGCATCCGTACCCTCTCGGACAGGTCGTAAAGGGTAAAGCCGTGGTCTGCATCGGTCAGCCGATAGGCAACCGCGGGCAATCCGCCGTGGCCGTCGTAGACCATCTCGAACGACTCGAGCTTGGCCAGTTCGGCGCTCAACCACTGCGCCGTGTCGGAACAGGCTTGCTGAACGGCCGTGTAGCCGTCCCACCCAAGGCGCAGGAAGTTGTAATACTGCGCGATGATCTGGCCGCCGGGGCGCGAGAAGTTCAGCGCGAAGGTCGGCATGTTGCCGCCCAGATAGTCCACGTAAAAGATCAGCTCTTCGGCCAGGTCTTCCTTCGACGCCCAGATGACCCAGCCCACGCCGAGCGGCGCAAGGCCGTACTTGTGCCCGGAGGCGTTGATCGACCGAACCCGGTCGATCTGGAAGTCCCAGACGAGGTCGCGCTGGATGAACGGCGCGATGAATCCGCCGGAAGCGGCATCCACATGGATCGGGATGTCGAGACCGAGGTCGCGCTGCATGGCATCCAATTCACGCGCCAAGGCCTCGACCGGCTCGTAAACGCCTGTGAACGTGACGCCCAGCGTCGCGACGACGCCAATGGTGTTTTCGTCGCAGTGGCCACGCAAGTCTTCGGGCCTGAGACCAAGCGCATCACCCTCGAGAGGTACTTCGCGGATCTCGACATCGAAATACCGGGCGAACTTATGCCAACAAATCTGCACCGGGCCGGTCACGATGTTTGGCTTGCTGAAATCTTTGCCCTCGGCTTCCCGACGCTTGCGCCACTTCCATTTGAACGCCAGACCGCCGAGCATGGCCGCCTCGCTGGAACCGGTGGTCGAGCAGCCCACTGTCTCTCGCGATTTCTGGGCATGCCATAAATCGGCCAGGATGTGGACGCATCGGTTTTCAAGTTCGGCCGTCTGCGGATACTCGTCCTTGTCGATCATGTTCTTGTCGATCGCATCCGCCATCAGGTGCTTGACCTCGTCCTCTATCCAGGTCGTACAGAAAGTCGCGAGGTTCTGACGGGCATTGCCGTCGAGCAGCAGTTCGTCGCGAATCAAGGCATAGGCGGCGCGGGGTTCCGTGCGCTCCTTTGGCAATCGGTACTTCGGGAGGCTGTCCTGTGACGCCTTGGTCGCATAGATGTCCCGCAAGCTGGACTGAACGTTGAGGTCGACTTGATGGATGGGCATGATCTTTTTTCGTTAAGGGCTTTTGAGCGGGCTTGAATTCGCAGATGCCACTGGTTCCGACGCGCGGGTTCACCGTGGCCTTGGAACTGCGCATGGGGCCACCGATGCATCAGTGACGTGGCCAAAAAAGCATGCTGCTACTTTGCGCGCAGGCAAACTGTGCGTCTGTGCGGTAACGTACGTTGGGCTGGGCCACCGTTGGTCTTTAACGCGGCGATCAATACCTACCGAAAAAGAACTCAACGAAGAGTTGCTGAAGCTACGTGTACCTGAGTGGCAGATTGCCTAGAAAAAGCCGACATTGGGCACACCCCTTTCAACGACTGCTCCCGCTGCTGAGCGGACGCTCATCTGTGCGTGTCATCGAAAACTGATCGCAAACCTCGCCAATGGTTAGATCCCACACCATCGCTAAAAACTGCAAAACCTGACGATGGCGACACCCGCGAGCTGGCCGGGCCGAAAGGCTGTCACCAAAATTCTGTGGATGAGCCTGTGGACGGGCAAGACTTGTCCACGCTGAAACGCCGATACGAATGCCAACCGGCGCAACCCCTCGCCCACCAACGTATTCCAGTCTTTCAGCCGAATTTACTCATGCTGAAACACCGATATCGCCACGCTGAAACGCCGATACTGGCACGCTGAAACGCCGATATCACGCTTAGTCATTCGAAACTTAACTTGTTGATTTATAATGACATTCTCGTGGCGCAACCACCAAGCAGGTAGTTCTTCAAATAGTTCTGCATGTATAAACAAGTAGTTGATCGCCTTGAAAATGTGGATAAGCCATAGCTTCTGTGATTTTCTGGTGGGAGCGCGCAACTTGTCCACATCCCTGCAATAGGGTGGAGGCATAGATGAAGGGTGAAGTGATGAGTGACCAATACAAGCCCTACAAGCGTCGGCCAGCCGACGATGGCGGGGAATATCTACTGATGCCCCGCGATGATGATTTCCCGGGCCAATCAATGGCTCCCGGCAAGCCAGTTCGCATTGGCATACCTGTTTCGGATCAGCCGCAATGTACGCCCAAGGTAGAAAGCTCGGCAGAAGTCGAAGCAATGGTTGAAGCGTTCTTTGCATCCCTCAACAAAGCGGGTTAACGCACGCAGTCCTGCCTCCAGGTTATGGGAAGGAGGCCACCCAGATCATGACGCCGCAGCCACTCCCCCCCGCCCCTCGCCAGCGAGGGGAGCGAGTCGCCCTCTGTCGTCAGAGGTGCAGGCGGGCGGTGTGCTTCGCTTCCTTCGACTGCCCCCCAGACTGGAGGCTTGGGGCGCTCCTGCCGCGTCAAGGGGCCGAGTCCTCGCCCTACGGGCTGCGGGCCGCACCAACCCCTTGACCCGTCATCCGCTGGCCGGGGTAGGCCGTGCGCCGAGATCGTGGCCATAGCTTCGGTTTAGGCTGGAAGTGGTGTCAAGGGCACGCCCGGAGGCCGCACGCGGAGCGCAGCCGTAGGCGAGCACCGAACGGGTGAGGACGTGGGCGAAGCCGCACCCTTGACGCCACTGGAGGCCATGCAGCCTGTCGGCAAGGGGGAGGTCAAGGGCAACGCCCGCCGCGCCTGCCCCCGCAGCCAGTCGGGCAAGAACCGACGCAGGATGCAACCCGAAGGGGGTTGCCCAAGCGAAGCGCGGAGCGGGGACCGCTAGTAGGAATAGTAGGAGTAAGACTATTACTATTCCTACGGAGTCCAGCTGTTGATTCCCAATGGTGACAGGGCTACGACCTGGTCGAGTTACCGGCGTCACCAAGCCAGGCAGCTGGTGACACCGCCGCGCGATCAAGGAATATCCATTGTTGTCATCAAAAAAAAACTTCGCCGATGCAGGGTTGAGGCTGTTGCTATGGTTCCTGCTCTAATGGGCGAGCGGGTAAACGCGTCCAATGTTTTGCATGTTGTAGGCGTATTCCAGGCGGCCTAACGTCGTAGGCCGGTCGCCATCGCGCTTCACTGCCTTGGCTACCTTCGCCACATCAAGGGCATGGGCAGCCGCCAGACCGGGCACATGCGCTTTGGCTGTGCGCGGGTTTTCGGCCCGCTCCCACTCTTGCAGCCAGTGGGCAATTCGCTGGCTGTCGGCCGTGTGGCCCGTGGCATAGGTCATAAGCCGAATTAAGGCTTCGTGCTCAAGCTGGTTGAACATGGCTTATTTCCCCTTTACGTCGCCGCCCGGTTGCTTTGCCCATGCCGACCCCAAGCGTTCCTTGATGGCCTCCCGATACGCGGGATTGCGTGCCCATACGCTGCGACCCATAGCAAGGTGTTCGGCTCGCCGCGCTGTAGTCTGGTGGCCGGTGCGAGGGTCAAGGCGGGTCGAAGCGGGATTTACCACGTTATGAGCAGCACCCACGGCACGGACCGGCGACATTGCGCCCGACGCAATTTGGCGCAGTGACAGCGCGGAGGTGGAAACGCCGCCGGCCAAGCCAGATGCCATGTTGCCCCCCTGCCTAGCAATCCAGCTCAGAATCAGGGTCAAGCCAAACACTTGAAGGCCGGCAATATAAGGGTTTTGTATGCCTTCACCCGTCAAATCAACGCCGCCGATAAAACCATTAAATGCGACGATGCCAAAAGACATGATGAGGGCAAGAATCACAATCGTGAAAATGTAATTCATCACCTGACTTAGCCATCTGTCGAAAAACTGCGAAGTCAGTGGGAACATTGCGCAAGCAACGAAGAACGGGCCAAGGGCGAACATCACGGCAAGAGAAAATTTCGCCACGATGATATTCACGCCCCCGACGATGGCAAATATCAAGGTTCCGATAGAAACGAAGATGGCAGTAATGAACCACGATGCCGCTGCGCCGATGTTCCATCCTGCATCGCTGGCTTGTTGCAAGGCGATAGAGGCCAATTGAGCGCCCTTGTTCACGACCTCATCAAGCGTTTGATATATGGTGGAGGGCGGCGCACCTGGAGCGGTGATTTTCAGAACGTCTGAGAGGCCAGCTTCAATACCGTTCAGCGTGCCCACGACTTGTTCGTGATACCCGTCCGCCGTGAAGGCGAAATAACCGATTAACAGAATCTTTGCCCATTGCTTCATGACCGTCCAAAACGGCGATTCCATCGAGCCAGTTGCAACCGCATAGCCAGACATCACGATGTATAGCGTGACGCCGGCAAGAACAGCCATTTGCAGCTTGAACATTAGTCCGTCAGCCGCTGGCACCATAAACGCATTGGTGGCGTTCGTGATCGTTTCACCAACGAAGGTGAATAATGTGAGCTCGTCCATAGCGTCACCTACCTCGTGAATTTTGGAGGGGTGGCCTTAATATTGAAATTTTGGCTGCCGAATATTGTTTGATCGTGTGCAGATTTGGCGTTTATGCAATTCGGAGTGCCGGCAATTTCGCCCGGACTGTTCTTGCATTTTTTGACCATTTCGATGCGTTCGGCGTCATGAGCTTTGTACCAATCAACGGTTTGAACGACTTCAACGGGCTGATCTTCTTTGCAGCCAGCCAACGCCATGAGCGCGACTAGGGCGATAGAGGGATTTTTCATTTGCTCACCTCGCGGACGGTTTCGGCGTCAATCAGCCGGCCATTTTTGGCTTCATGTTCGTGGACGTATTGCAGGGCATACGCCAGTTCGGCCGCATCGATGATGCGCAGCATGGCCACGAAACGTAAGGCACCTTCACGCGAGCCGGCCCAAGAGAGGGCGAGGCGTTCACCCGTGTTCTTGAGAAGGAGCAGGCACCCGCCGAGGCATGCTGCAGACATGAATGCCGCAAGGTAGGCATTTATCGGGGCAGTTTGGTGCGGTAGGGTGATGTCCGACCAAGCTCCCGCCGTGATCAATAGCGGCATGATGGCAAGAACGGCGGCCAGCAAATGGCCGTAGAACATCGTGGGAGCCCGGCGCGATACCTCGCGCATGAAGCCGAGCCGATCAATGCAGATCCACAAACGCCATATCGCCAGCAATATGAACGAGCAAAGCGCCACGATGGGCAGATGAATATAAGAAACCATGTTCGCCTCTCCTGAATAGGGAGGGACACCGGGCATTTCAGCCACTCTGCCAACGCGATTGGCAGTCTTGCCCACCTTCCGAGGGCGCACCCTTTACGGGCTATTACAACGTGTCTTCCCACGTCTCCATGCCGTTTTACGGCCATCAGCTCAGGCTTTCACTATGAGCGCCCTACCCCATCAGGGTGGAGGGTGGTGTAGAAGGTCGATGCCCCAGTTTGGGGTTAAAAACCGCGCCAGAACATGATGTTATGGCACTTGTTATTGTGCCACTTTGAAGTCGGTTGGTCGATGGTAGAAGGCATCCAGACCGTACGCAAAAAGCACCGCAGCAGTCCGACGCGCAAAGCGGAAAAGAAGACATCATGGGTTTGAAATTTGGTCATGACCAAATTTTGAGGGCGGCCGGGCATTTCCCGAATATTTGGTCATGACCAAATATTATGCAGTGTGGACTAGTGCAGGATAGGCGAACCGCCAGTGAACTACGCGCGTAAGCGTTTTTTCTAGCGATGGCCAGTCCACGAGGATTTGGTCATGACCAAATATCTGAATCGTGTGAGCTAATGCAGGATAGGCGAACCGCCGGTATGGTGTGCGCACACTACGCACTTTTTTCTTTTTCATTTCCCTTTGAATGATCCTTGGAATCGCTATGGAGAAACCAAGTCTTGCCATGAACGTTCACTTGGAGGCAGACCTGAAAGCCCGCTGGGTGGCTTACTGCGCGGGTTTGGGAAAGACGCCAGGCGCTGCCTTGAAAGAAACGATGGAGCAACAGTTAGAAAAGGCGAACAAAAAACCACCGCCGCCCTTTCGTCAGATCCCACAAGCGCTTGACAACGAACCCAAGGTTCGGTTCGAAATCCTGATGACCAAATCGGAAAAGGCGGTCGTGGAGGCGCGAGCCAACCTGAAGCGTTGTCGCAATGTCGGTGGATCATTGATGCGATCCGCGCCGGGCTAACCCATGAGCCGCATTTCAGCATGGGTGAAATCGAAGCTCTGGGCGACTCAAACTATCGGCTGCTCGCTATCGGCCGCAACCGCAATCAAGTAGCCAGGGCGATGAACCGGTCCGTCGCGATTTCGTTACCGTCGAATCAATCAAACGGCTCCGCGCGATCATCGCCACGCACACTAAGAAAGTCGGCAATGCTATTCGTGCCAGCCTTGATCGGTGGAACCTCGAATGAGCAGCTGACGACAGCTTACTATTTGGCCGATGTACAGCCTTCACCACCGGTGCGCCGCGTTTTGCCTGTTCATGCTCCTTTTTTCGCCTGTCGTAGACGAAGTTATCCACGGTGAAACTGGCTTGTGCGTTGCGCTGAATCTGTCTTGCGAGGTCCAATTTACCCGTTCAGCCCAGCCCTTATGACATTCGGTCGACGGCCGAAATCGAGATGATGAAGCAACGCACCGAAGTCACAAACGCGCTACAGGCGGTGTTCTGTGTCGCGTGCGATCAAGGGCGAGAGAACAAATATGGATGTGGGCGACGACGTGGAAATTAGCCGCGACTAACAGGGCGACTATGAGCCGAAGCAGTTCAGGTATATGGCCGTAGACGGAATGACGAAATGAGCCGATGAGTAAAGACACCGAAACAGCCGCGCCCATCACCGAGGCGGAGCGCCGCAAGCGTTTGGAGGCGGTCAACTTCGCCCGTGCGTCCGTGGGACTTGAAGGATTCAAGCTGTCCGAGGCTGACGAACAGCGGGCCGCCCGGTTTGTTGTCGGTGAAATCGACCTTTCAGAGTTCGTGAACCCAGAACGCTGAAACTGTCTTGCGCAGTGACAGCTTCGCAACTTGACCAGCGCGCAGCCATCACCAACGGTCGCCGAGTTTTGACTGTTTCGTTCGCGCGTTCGTCGTCAGTCGTAGCCCGTAGCCCGTAGCCCGTAGCCCGTAGCCCGTAGCCGAACCATCCTTTGACTGCAGCCTGAGACATAGACCATGGCGTCCATTTAAATTTGCTGAATATGAAGAATGAACATCAATACGCAGCAACGGCGTTGTCAGCGCAGTCTTCAAGGCTGATCCACGCCGATCGGGGCGATTCAGCAGCAGCATAAGCCCGTCGGGAGGCGCGTCAGAACATCTTTGAGATAAGCGTAAGGGTCATGTCTACTGAGCCGAGTATTTTGAATTAGGCTCATAACAGCCGCACCGCGTTGTCCCGCACGAAGTGTACCGGCGAACAGCCAGTTGTTACGCCCGATGGCTAACCCGGATAAGGTCGGAAGAACTGCAAGGCGGCCGATAGCGTGCGGCCTATGGGCGTCCCTTCATCGGTGTGGCCGTCTCATGAAAGGAATCTCGTGCTGGAGCGTCCCGCGCGGCAATGCGTTTTAGTATTAGGCAACTGCACCCAATTACAGGGTCCCTTTCTCTAATGACGTTGAAGCAAATTGAAGCTTTTACTGGGCAGCTTCAGCATCGCCGCGAACCGGCTGCACGTTACGCAATCCTCGCGTTCAAAACGGATCGTCGAGCTTGAGGAATCCGTCGGGGCCCAAACGCCCATGACGTGACGTTATTGGCCTTCGACGAGGAGGGCAAAGCGGTGCCCGCGCCAGGTGTGCCCCGATGGGACTACGTGCGCGTGAAGCGCACCGTAGAGCGCCTGAAACTCACCGAGCACCAAGCCTTGGCCGAGGAACGCAGGAAGGTCTGGCAAAAGACAGCCAAGTTGCTCGACAGGTATCAGAAGGCACTGTCGAAGGCGTCAACTTCTGCGGCAGCGCGCCAAGATGTCAAGACAACGGCCAGTGAGATCGCATCCCTGACGAAGCCGGAATCTGAACTTTCTGCCGTTGCGAAATGGTGCATCCGCTATAGCAACAAGCCGGCCCTGCAGCGGCTGATTGCCTGATCCAGCGAGAGCTTCCTATGCCTATTCATCATGCTATCTGGCGTATCGGCGATCAACCGGCGCCCTTGGTCCCCAGGTTCCGCTAGCGCGGTCGTTCATCTCACCCATCCGTCCGTCAGCAACCAGCCTGGAGCGGCCATCGCAGATCACAGCGCGCCAACCACGTCCGGACCACAAACCAACATTGAAAAGAAGCACGTCCGCAGTACAGTACAGGTACACAGATCAGTTTTCACCGATTTCGCAAAACTTCGCTAACCTACTGATCTGTAATTACTTTTTACTTCTTTAACCTTCGCTCAGCTTCGCACCGCTTACCCAGACAGAGCACTTCACACAGCGACTCAAAATCCCCCGCCGCAAGGCGTGCCGGTTCGATTCCGGCCCCGGGCACCACATCCCGAAAAGCCGGACGGTTTCAGACCGATCCGGCTTTTTTCTTTTTGGCCCGCTCCACCTGCGCGGCCGTCAAAGGCCATTGATTCCGGTTTGGCCATCAAGTCGCCAGAACTTGAACACCAGGACGCGCCTGTCACTGGGGCAAATCTTCGAGACGGACCGGCCTACGTGTTTGGGGTCGCCTTCGGCAATCACCACGCGACCACTTTTGGGCATAACACCCACTGTGATTTCATCGTCCTCGTCAAAGAACAGCGTCTCGCCGGCCCAGGCGATGTCCCATTTCTTGTTGCAATACACCAGTGCCGTCACGTGATCGGGACGGTATTCCTCTTCCACGATGTCCTGATGCACCTGCCCTTCTGTGCCATAGGTATTGGCGGTCAGCATGCACTCATACAGCCTCACCGGATAACCCAATGCATTCTTGATCCGGTTCCAGCATTCAGTGACAACCTGCAGGGTGTCATCCAGCGCCAGTAACCGGGGCTCCACATCCTCGGTAAAGGGTTTTTCCGCGAAAACAATCGGGTAGTACCAATGCAGATCGAGTTCATGCGCCTTGAAGCGCTCCGACCGGTTCAGAAAGTGCACGGGTATCCAAGAAACCGTTTCGATCAACCGCTCTTTGAAATCAACGGGAAGCAGGTCGTCGTGGACCCTGACATTCGATCCTAAAAGCATACATAAGCCCTGGAATAAGCAAAACGGCAAGGCTTGGCGAGAAGCCCATCACGGTAATCGCCAAGCTCGCGTGACTAGCGCTCGATGTTGTCGCCGCCGCCACCGCAGCCCAATGGCAAACCGATCTTATGCGGCAGACGGACGCGCTGCACTGCACTCCATTTGCTGTGTGTACTCAACGTGTTGCCAACAGGATTGATTTCCTGCTCGCGACCGGGAACTCCCTTGGCGTTTTGTGGTTTGGGTGTTTGTGGTTTTTTCATGAAATCTCCTGTGGGTTAAGGGAAGGGATGCGGGAATTTTGATCCAGGATGGAAACGAGGAGCCATTCCCAAAGGCTCTCGTTGGTAACCGAAAGAGATAGGCAGCAAACCCGGGACCAGCACTTTCACAACTGAAAGTGGTGTTCTCCCCTGGTCCATAAAACAATGCTCGGGTGTGATGTCAACCATCAGCGGGCTGATGTTCCGGGCTGCGAAGCGGGCTGTTAACTGGTCTGCTGTCTTGAATCTGAAAGGCGTGATGCGATCCTCTGAAGGAGCACCTTCGGGAAACAACACGCGATCTGCGCGACGAAAGTAACGTTTGAGGCCGTAAAGCTCAAAGTGATGGTCTGTTGTGACAACCTCGGCCGGATGGTTTATTTGAGGTTGATGGCCATGAATCCATGCATAGACCCGCGCTTCGGTCTCATCCAGCGCGCCGCTTAGCGCTGCCTTGAAATCAGGATTGGCCGCAGTCCCCATCGTCGTGAAATGAAGCGCCTCGTGTTGTGCAGCAACCAGGCAAACATGGGCCCACGGGGAATAGAGCCTTTGCACCACAATTTTGCAACCGGCATCCTTCAGGGTTTGAATGCGGCTGCGAATGCTGGCGTCGAGCCTCGTCGGACTTACGACAAGGCCCGGCGCCTGTTTCAGCCAGTGCGCCATAAAGGCATCGCGCTCCACGACCTCCAGGAGTGCCCTGTAAGTGGCATCTTCAAGCGAAGTGCTGGCGGCACAGCCAGATGAAGTGACCTGCGAAATAGGCCGACGTCCACGCGCTTTGACATGCGGGGCCAGGCTCGTGCGAGAGAAAACCAGCTCCGCAAGGACTTGTACGGCCCGCCCCGACCGCAAATCAACTCCCGCTGTCCACAGGTGCGGCACTGCCGGGTTAAACCGTTCATAAGGAAATTCCGGATCCGCGTGTTGCTTGTCGGTGTATTTCACAAACTGCGTCGGGTCAATGGCGTGGGGGAGCGAGTCAAGGCGCGCCCAGCTAAGCTTGCGCGGCTCCCGGAAACCTTCACGCTCCACGGCCTCCGCGGCCGCCTTGCGAAACGCAATCCATGGATCAGCATCCCTGCCCCACGTATAGGGCCGGCTGTCATCAGGTGTAATGACCTTGGCACGCGCCAGATGAAATGGCATGGCAAAGCGTGCCGAGTCGCCATCGACCCACGCGAAGTTCAGATTGGGAGAACGATCAATCAGACCGACCTGCTCAGGTGTGGGCTTGGCACCAAATATGGCCGAACCCAACACCAGTTCGCCTTGCAAACGGCACATGCTGCTGACGATACTCTCGTAGTAGCCGCCAATCGTTGCCAAGCCCAATTCAAGCCGTGCCGCACTCAGGCCTGCGTTGTGTAGGGCGGCACCGGCTTCCATGAAAAGATATTGCAAAGACCGGTTGCGGTACCGCATCGCAGCGACCTGCGGATCCGCAGCCAGGAAGATGGCTCCCGTGGCATAGGTCAGCTCCCAGGGTTTTGAAAAAGCCCGTGGAATCAGCTGGTGGCCTTCTCCCAAAAACTCCAACGCAACGGCGTGTTCATCGGGGTAAGACACGCGATAGACGCCAGGTTTGTATCGCTCCACAGTTTTCTGCAGCACAACAAAAACCTGCACAAGCTGCATCCCGCCAGCCGAGGCTATGGTTCGTTTTGGTGTGACATAGCCCACCCGTTCATGTTTGACACTGACCACGCCGGCTACCGACCAAAGCAAGCCCAGCAGTGCAAGCCCGGAAACTTCCTTCTCGGCAAAGGTATACGTGGACACTCTGTCAGCAAAAAACTCCTGGAGCGGAACCGCTGCGACCTTGCGGGTGCCCGGCGGAAGTGCCGACCGTGCTTTCTCCTTGTTCCAGAGAAATCTTCGGCATATCTGATTGGTGACTGCCGACTCTGCCGACAACCCAAAAGGGCTTCCCTGGAACGCGTAGCGCGCCGCATGGGCGCTTGCGAGATTTGAGTCAATCAACGCCCCTTGCTCCATCAAAAAATCAAGGAACTGGCCGAACTCCACCGCATCAAAACCCGCCGGCAAACGCTTCAGTATTTCGCGCACAGTACGGGTGCCATCGCAAAGCCTGAACACCTGCACAAGCATGGCCTTTGGCGCCTGCACTTCTACGTCTTGCGTGGCACTGCGAACCACAAGCAGTGTTCCCTCCAGGCGGCAAGCCCCAGCCAGCATCGGAGACAAGCGGTCAGGATCCAAAAAACTCGCCTTGACATCCGCCGGAACGGCATCATTCAGAATACTGTTGACCGCCAGCGATACGGGCCTTCGGGAGGGCGATAAGGGTGCCAATTTCGACATGTCAAGATTTCTTGTCCGCCCCAAACAGCGACAAAAAGACGAGCGGATATCCCTCGGGCGGAAGCATAGGGTTTGAGTTGATCTCCAGCCACCACACCTTGCCAGCCTCGTCGACCACACCGTCAATCGCATAAAGCACCGGCGCCTTGAAGCGGCGAAAGCTTTCCTGCGCAGCTTTCACGCCAATCGCGTCAATCTGCTGCCTGACCTGCGCATTGACTCGGCCCAGATCGTTGTCCGATTCCGCGCTGGGTGAGGTGGAGGCGTAGTGGCGGCCGTAGCGAAAGTCGATCCAGACTTCGCGACCCGCATCGGGAACGTCCGTGGGCAGAACTTGTTGAAAGGCAAGTGAAGAAAGTACGTTCCCATTGCCTCCATCCGCGCCAAGCGTTTGCCCCGCGCGCGCCAGGCGCGCCTCAATCAGCGCCAGCGCCGTGTGCACACCATCGCCGATCACGGTTGGATAGGCATGAACATGCGCATAAAAAGCCGTCGGCCCCCAGAACCATACCTTGAGGTTGGTGCCGACTATGAACTGCTCGGCAAAATCAACGCCCCGATTCTGGCTTTCTGGTCCGGCATATTTCACAGCCGGTACTTCAGCGGCATTGCGATACGGTCCCAATATCTGATAGCCGAACGACCCTGTCGATCGCTTCACCAGGAAACCGCCCTCTGCGTCGGCGATGGAAGGCCATGTGGCCGGGAAACCGAGCCCCGCTTTTTTTAGAAACTCCTTGAACACCAGCTTGTCCTGCGCGAAATCCCAGCGCAGGATGTCATAAGGCAACCAGCCGATAAACCCCGTGACGTTTTTAGCCAGTTCCGTCGAATAGGCCATTTGCCCGTTGTTGTTCAGCAGGAATCTGGGTTTAAGTGTGTAGTAGCGATTGCGCAGTTTCACTTCAAGATTAAAGGTTCTGACGTCCAGGTCGACCTGGGCGTCAGAACTGTCGGCCCAGGCTTTGAGAGCCCGGAAATGGTTCAGGGTTACGGGAATGTAGGACATTGATAAACAGGTTAGCTGCGATTACTGCCAGTTGGCGGCAATCACTGGCGCAAGCGCGGTTGAATAGTTGGAAGGCAGCGTGGTTTCCCCGGCCGCTGGCGGAGAGAAAGCCGCCATCGCACTCACCAGGTTCTGCACCTGGCTGGCCAACAACGTCTTGCCTCCGTCAGTGGTCTTGAACTCCTCCACCCTGTATTGCGCGCCCAGGTACCAGTTCGAAATGATGAATTTGTCGCCTGTCCCTACGATACTGGCCTCCAGGTCGTTGTTGACCTGGCGGAACCAGATTTGGTCCACGGCTACTGAAGGCATGAACTTCACCACGTCATTGTTACCCGCAGTGTTGTCGTTCTCCTGGATAGTGTCGGTATTCGCCCCTCTGCCCAGCAGATAGGTATCGCTACCGCCGCCTCCAGCCAACACATTATTGGCGCTGTTACCAGCCAGCACGTTGTTCAAGGCGTTGCCCGTTCCGTTGATGGCCGCACTGCCAGTCAGCGTCAGGTTCTCCTGGTTCACGCCCAGCGTATAGCTGATGGAGGCATTGACCGTGTCCACACCGCCCGAGTCCGACACCACCGTCTGCGCCACCACGTTGGGCACCCAGTAGGTTTGCGGGACCATCACCGATACCCACTCAGGTGTGTACATCGGGTTCCCGTATTCGTCATAGCCCTGAGCTGAGAGGTAAACCACGCTACCTTCGTTGTAGTAGTAGTACCGGTAGTAACCCTGGTCGGTGTAGGTGGTTGTGTAGTGCCCCTGGTCCACATAGGTTGTTGTGCTGGTGGTCTCCACCACGCTGTCGCCAGCGTTATCCACCACATAGATGTCGTCGCCTGCGCCTCCGTTGAGCACATCCGCTCCCGCCCCGCCGTCCAGCAGGTCGTTGCCTATGCCTGCGTTGAGTGTGTCGTTGCCGTCCAGCCCATACATCAGGTCTCGCCCCGTCGTGCCCGTCATTGTTTCGGCAGAAGTTGTACCGTTGATTACGTTGGCGATATCAAGCGAGAAACCCGCCAGCACAGAAGCTCCAGCAGCGTCAGTCGCCTTGATTGCCAGGCTCATGATGCCGGCCGCTGTATCTGGGGGTGTTCCGGACAGCGTGCGCGTTGCTGCGTTGAATGTCAGCCATGACGGCAAGGCGGCTCCACCGGCCAGCGTTGCACTCAGAACCAAACTGTCGCCGACATCCACATCGCTAAACGTACCGACAGGCAATACATAACTGAATGCCTGGGTTTCGTTGGCTTGCTGGTTCTGCAATGGCGTTACGACCGTAGGCGCATCATTGGTATTGGTCACCGTCACGTTGAACACGCTGCTGATCGCTGCCCCTGCCATGTCGGTGACGGTAACCTGGAGCGCCACTGTGCCAACATGGGCATTCAGCGGCGTACCGCTAAATGTGCGGGTCGCCGCATTAAAAATCAGCCACGAAGGCAGCGCGGCACCGTTAGCCAGGCTGGCGCTGTACGTAAGGACGTCACCCACATCGACATCGCCAAACGCACCCGCCGGCACGGCATAGCTGAAAGCCTGGTCCTCATTCACCTGCTGGTTCTGCAAAGCAAGGAGCACCGTCGGCGCGTCGTTGGTGTTGGCCACCGTCACGTTGAAAGTGCTGCTGACCGCCGCTCCTGCCGTGTCAGTAGCGATGACCTTGAGCGCCAGTGTGCCGACATTGGCATTCAGCGGCGCACCGCTGAATGTGCGGGTCGCCGCATTGAAAGTCAGCCACGAAGGCAGCGCGGCACCATTGACCAGGCTGGCGCTATAAGTGAGGACATCACCCGCATCCACATCGCCAAACGTCCCCACCGGCATGACAAAGCTGAAAGCCTGGTCTTCAATCGCTTGCTGGTTCTGCAAGGTGGCCAGGACCGTTGGCGCGTCATTGGTGTTGGTCACCGTCACGTTGACAGTTCCGCTGACAGTCTCTCCCTGCGTGTCGGTCGCTGTCACCTTCAAAGCCAGCAGACCTACATTGGCATTCAGGGGCGTTCCGCTGAAGGTACGGGTCGCGGCATTAAAGCTCAACCAGCCTGGCAGCGCACTGCCGTCCGCCAGACGGGCGCTGTAGCTCAGCACATCGCCTGCGTCCAGGTCTGCAAAGGTGCCCGCGGGCAGCGTGTAGCTCCACACGGCGTCTTCTGCTGCGCTCTGATTGGCCGGGGCCGCAAAGGTCGGTGCTCGGTTGCTCATCAGCAGCAGGTCGTTGGCTGTCCAGACAGTTCCATCGGCAAACTCAACCCGCTCAATCCGTTTGCCGCTGGCCACATCCCAGTCAATCAGCACCTGGTCCGAGGCGCTCAAGCTCAGCACCATCTGGGTGGCTGTGCGGGTCACCGTCACGTCGCCGGCAACAATCCCTGCCTGCATGCTGAGTGTGTCCATGTTGTTGGCGGTGGTGTCAGCGTCGGAGACCGTATCCCGGCCATAGCCGCGGGCATAGATATAACGGTCGTTGCCTTGCCCACCGATCAACAGGTCGTCGCCAGCACCGCCATCGAGCGTGTCGGCACCGGCGCCACTATCGAGCGTGTTATTTGCAACATTGCCGGTCAGCACGTTGTTCAAGGCATTGCCTGTGCCGTTGATGGCCCCACTGCCAGTCAGCGTCAGGTTCTCCTGGTTCACACCCAGCGCATAGTTGACAGAAGCATTGACCGTGTCCACGCCACCCGAGTCCGACACCACTGTCTGTGCCACTACGTTCGGCACCCAGTAGGTATACGGAACCATCACGGACACCCACTGAGGGGTGTACAGCGGATTCCCATACTCGTCATAATTTTGGTTTGAGGTGTAGTAGGGGACTCCACTTTCGTCGACGCCAACGTAGTACCGGTAGTAGCCCTGGTCGGTGTAAGCGGTCGCGTAGTGCCCCTGGTCCACATAGGTCGTCGTGCTGGTGGTTTCCACCACGCTGTCGCCAGCGTTGTCTATGACATAGATGTCGTCGCCTGCGCCTCCGTTGAGCACATCCGCACCCGTCCCGCCGTCCAGCAGGTCGTTGCCAGTGCCAGCATTAAGCGTGTCGTTGCCGTCCAGCCCATACATCAGGTCTCGCCCCGCAGTGCCCGTCAGTGTCTCCGCTGCGGCCGTGCCGGTCATCATGTTGCCGATATCCAGTGAAAACCCGGTCAGTACAAACGCACCCGAACTATCCGTAGCTCTCACTGAAATCTTTACCGTCTCGTCTGCATTCGCTGGCGGCGTTCCAGAAAAAGTACGGGTCGCTGCGTCGAAGGTCAGCCATGAAGGCAGCGGCCCGCCATTTGATCGCGTCGCCTCCAGCGTCAAAGCGTCCCCGACATCGACGTCCGCAAAAGTGTTGCTCGGCAACACATACACAAACGCCTGGTTCTTGCCCACTTGCTCATTAACCAGCGCCGCGGCTGTCGGAGCGTCATTGGTGTTGGTCACCAGGAACTGCACCAGCGTGCTGCTGACCGCTCCGTAGGAATCCTTGACGTATAAGCGAACTTCAAAAGCGGCGACGTCTCCATTCTGCGGAAGGCCGCTGAACTTGCCGGTGATCGGGTCAAGGGTCAACCAGGAAGGCAGCACGCCTCCATTGCCAAGCCTGGCCCAATAAGTCAACGACGGAGAATTGGTCGTAAACCAGGTACCCGGCGAAGTGTCTTCAAACAACAGGTCTTCCGTCGCGATCCGGAAATATCCGGGCGCCGCAGAAAGCGGCGCCGGGTTAGGCACAATTCTGGACATCACCGCGGCCTGGTCCCAATTGGTCCCATCCGCAAAACACACAGACTCCACGCCGATACCACCGCCAGCCACGCGCTGGATGGCCAAGCGGTTGGTGCCATCGACCAGGTTCAGGTAAACATAATTTGCATCTGCGCTGACCCAAACGTCGCTAACGGAGACACCGGCCAGGAACTGAACCCTGTCGGTGCCAGCCCCGGCTTCTGCGTTTTCAACAAGCGTGTCATGGCCGCTGCCAAAGCCAAACAGATAGACATCGTCACCTGCCCCACCCGACAGAATGTTGTCGGCGCTATTGCCGGAAAGCACGTTGGCAAGGCTGTTACCTGTTGCGTTCACGGTCAGGTGGCCGGTCAGCGTCAGGTTTTCGAGGTTGTCACCGAGCGTCCAGTTGCCGGCTGAAAAGACCGTGTCCATCCCTTCATCGGCCTTTTCAACCACAATGTCCAGAGCGTCAACGATGTAGCGGTCATTACCCGAACCGCCAATGAGGCGATCTGCACCGGCCTGCCCATCAAGCAGGTCGTTGCCCGCATCACCCCAGATATATTCGCTATACGCCGAGCCAATGAGCGCATCGTCGGCAGCCGTACCTTGAATCATCGACGCTACCGTCATCAGCGTAGATGTCGAAACACCCGCCAGATCAGTAGCAGTAACGCGAAGTTGCAACGGAGCGGAGATTTGCTCCGCGGTGGGGTTCGCAAAAAGCGTGCGCGTCGCGCTGTCATAAGTGAGCCAGGGAGGCAGGGGGGAGCCATCTGCGACGGACACGCTCAACCGCAAAACATCCCCGAGATCCTGATCTGTAAAGAGGTTTTGCGGCATGACAAAACTATTGGCCACACCAGCGGTCATGCCTATCGTGGGCACAGGTCCGGTCAGGTACGGCGCATCGTTGATGCCCGTGACCACGATCTTGAAACGGGTGTCTGCCGTGGCATTCGCCTCATCTGCGGCCGTGAGCTTGACTTCAACAGTCCCTACATTTCCCCCACCCGGGGTGCCGTAAAAACGCATCGCTTGCGCGTCAAAATGCAGCCAGTCCGGCAGTGGGGAACCATCAGCCAGCGTGGCACTGAAATGAAGCTGGTCGCGCACATCCTTGTCAATAAAGAAGTTGGGCGCAATATCAAGGGCGAACAACTGATCTTCATCGGCGAACTGAATCGGAACCCTCCCATATTCCACCGGCGCCTGATTAAACTGGGCAACGCTCAGCGTCATCACACCCGCGCTTACCGCGTTACCTGCGTCCGTACCCACTACCTTAAGCGTCCACTCGCCGGTCTGCCCCTCCGAAGGGGAACCACTCAAAGTACGTGTTACCGCGTCAAAGTGCAGCCAGGCAGGAAGCGGCTGGCCGCTGGCTAGCATTACCGTGTAATGCGTGCCCGCGCCCAGATTGGAGAACAGCGCCTCCGGCAAGACATAGCGATAAGACTGCCCCGTCAAGACCTTCTGGTCGCGCAAAGCACCGCTGAACTCCGGCGTTCCGGCGCGCATCGCGGCGGCCTGCAGTTGCTGTTCCTGCTGCGCCAACGCTTGCGCGTCCGTCACAGCGATGACCTCAGCGTCCTGTCCCGATACGGGTGGAGTGGTTCCAGATATCTCGTCGGGATCTTCAATGCCCAGTTGCACGTCGCCTGCTTGCAACATGCGCCCGTCTGTCATTTCAGCCCGGGTATAGCCTCTTACCAGCACGTCTTCGCCGTATCTGCGGTTCAAGACATTGGCATTGAGATAAAGCGCTTTCAACCCGGCTTCAGCCAGCGTCTGTAGCTCTCCCGCATCGCTCACGCCGTTGCCGTTCAGGTCGCGCCACAGCTTGAACTCCGCCCATTTGGCGTCCGAGCTGTCAAATTTCCCGTCCTGGTTGGTATCAAATTCAGGCCGGGCCAGGCTTTGCAGATCGGTGCGCGCAGGGTCCTGCGGGTTCACGTGCGACCAGAACTCAACTTCATCAGCCAGATTGATCTGGTTGTCGTGGTTGTGATCCCAAGCCAGAATGCCTTCATTTGCACCTATCCATGCAACATGCTGCGCAACGCCATCACCGTCCCGGTCGACCGTTACCTGGCTCTCATCAATATCCAGAAACTCCAGCCCGTCCCCACCCAGGTCAATCACGACCGGGTCATAGCCCTGGATGAAGAAATTCACGGAGCGAAAGTTAAATCCGCCTTGTGAATCGGTAATCCGGAAGGTTGCAGAATCACTGGCACTCTGCCCAACCCGAAACATCGGAACACTGAAGTAATTCGCCGGAGCGGCCACCTCCCTCCAACCACCCTCCCCCAATTGGTAGACGGTACCGTTTTCATCAATGTAGGTATCAAAAACATACGCAGAAGTTACCCCTTGCTGTACTGAGCCCCACAATGGATTTCTCTCGACCGACACAGTAGAGTTCGCCCCGTCTTCCACATCGTAAGTGTCAAGACGGTAGTAAGCAGATATCCCAACTGGGCCAAAGAAGCCCGGTGAGTTAATCACTACTACATTGGCCGTCGGCAGGTCATTCACCGCAACCACATTGCCATACGCCCTTTGGGAAACCTGTGCGCCATGGCCATCGCTGACGGTGAAGTCGAAGGTAATCGCCCCGTTGTAATTCAGCGGCGCCAAAATACCGACGCGATTGTTGGCCGCGTCGTTCACGATATTGACCACCCGCCCGTCGAGGGTACGCCCGTTGATAGCACCGACGATACTCAGCGCGTCCCCTTCCGCGTCACTGGAGCCCGACAGCAGGCTGCCGTACGAGATATAGCTCCACGCCTGCAGGCCCGGGTCGTTGTAGCCGCCATCTTCCAGCATCTGGAAACCCACCGCATTGACGATGGGCGCGTCGTTCAGCGCCTGGATTCCCACGTCCAGCCGCTCGTAGGCGCTGTACACCCCGTTCGAATCCTGCACCCGTACGTCAAACTGGCGCGTGCCGTTGGCATTCGCCTTGGCCTTGAACACAATTTCCTGCGTCTGCGCATCAAAGCGGATGGTGTCGCCGCTGTTGACAGCCATCAGGTTGGTGGTGTCTACCGTGATGGCGTCGCCATCCACATCCACAAACATCTGCTTGAGCGCTGATAGCGAGATGCGTACTTCCTGGTCTTCCTGGCCGGACTTAGCCAGATGGCTGCCCGCCACAAAAACCGGCGCATCGTTGACGTTGTTAAAGCTCATCGTCACGACCGCGACGGATTCAGCGCCCTGCGCGTCTTGCACCACGTAGTCAAAATGCGCGGCACCGGTAAAGTTGGCACCGGGCGTGAAGGTAAACGTGTCTCCGGTTCTCTCGAGTGTTCCACCCACGGCATTCCGGGCCTCTACCAGACTGATGCCGGCGGTCCCATCTTCCGCATCCAGCACCCCTGCGAGCAGCTGACTGACCGTGATATTGAGTGGGGTTTCTTCCGTGCCCTGGAAAGCGCGGTTGAGCAGGGTTGGGGCGTCGTTGACGGCCGCGATATTGACCTTGGCCACTGCTTGCGACAAACCACCCGCGCCGTCGCTGACGGTGTAGCGGAAACTGGCTTCGCCCGAATAATTGGACGTCGGCGTAAAAACAATGTGTCCGCCTTCGAGCGACACCGTGCCGTTGACGGCCTGATCGACCGCCACCACCATCAGGTGTTGCTGCTCGCCACGCTGAATGTCTGCGTCTTCATCATTGGCCAACAACAAGTCCGCGTCTATGACGAGTTTTTCGTCTTCGTTGCTGGTAATGACTTCGCCAAAGGCCCGTGGTCCGTCGTTGACAGCGCCTACCTCCACCTCGGCCTTGCCAACGGTTGAAAGCCCGGTGTCGTCGGTCACCGTGTATTCGAACGTGGCTGTGCCATTGAAGTTTTCATCGGGCACAAAAATGATCTGACCCGCACTGTCCATAAACGCCTGGCCGTGGGCTGCACTGCCCACCGCCGTGATACGCAGCGGCGCAGCGCCGGCCTGGGCATTGAAATCAGGGTCAAAGTCATTGGCAAGCAGCAAGGCTGCATCAATCAGCAGATTGGTGTCTTCCTTGGCGTTGCGGATCACCTCGCTCACCACCGTAGGCGCGTCGTCTACTGCCGTGAGCTTGATCTTGATGACGGCTACAGCGCTGGCGCCACGCGAGTCTTGCACGATGTATTCGATCGTGTCGGTCACACCATACAAATCTGTCGGCGGCTTGTAGCTGATCTGGCCGTTGGCCAGCAGCTCGGCACGACCCATGCCCACACGGCCTATGCCGATGATGGTGAGCGTATCGCCTTCAAGGTCGGTATCGTTCGCCAGCAAGGTGGCTGCATCAAGAAGCAAGGGCACATCTTCCTGCGCCTGAATGGTTTCGCCCAACAGTGTCGGGGCGTCATTCACTTCCACCAGGTTGAAGTTGATGCGCCGCTCCATCACCTGGCCCTGGCCATCCATGACCGCGTAGCTAAAGCCCGCTTCGGTGCCGGAGTAATTGGCATCGGCAATAAAGCGGATGCGACCGGTGACGTCGTCTACCTCGACATAGCCGTGGCGCACTTCACGCACGCCCAGCAGGCGCACAGTCGTGTAAGGCGTGGCGCCGGCAATCAGTGTGCGGGCTTCCTGCTCAAGCTGCTCATAGCCAAAAGCAAACTGCTCGTCCTCCTTACCAGCCACAGTGACGGCACCCAGGGATGAAGTCGGCGAAGCTGTGGTGTAGACCTGTATGGTTTGTGCGGGAGCACCTGGCGTGGCAGCGTTGCTGGCAATTACCGCCTGCTGCGTGACCAAGCCGCCCAGTTGTGCACCCTTGACCACGTAGTCCAAGGTATACACATCAGAAGACAACACCCACTGCTGCGGGTTGGGCGGAGCCGGTGGACCTGCCGTGGCCGTGTCACTCGTGACCTCGCCGGTCGTCACGTGATGGCTCAGCGCCCACTGGTCGTTAAAGGCAGGTGTGTCGGTGCTCGGGCCCGCCCACACCGGCGGGCTGAAATGAGCCGTACCGAACACGTCGGCGCCGCCCACAGTCGACGCCGCGTGGAAGGTGAAGCGCATCTGCTCGAGCCGATGACGCACATTCTGGTCCACCCAGACATCGCTGTCGCCAATGTAAATTGCCATGCCACTGGCACCGATGTTCTCGCCGCCCGCACGCAGGCTCTTGACCACATCCATAAAACTCGCGGACTGCGTGTTGAGGCCATAGCGCACGGCCATGGCCTCCAGCTCGGTGCGGCGGGCTGCAGTGATATTGGTGTTCTGCAGCTCCAGCAGGGCACTCATGTCTTGCACCAGCGTGATGTAGTTTTCACGCAAGCCGTTTTCATGCAGGATGCTCACATTCTGGGTGGCCTGGTCCACCACCACTGCAATGCCTTCCGTCTGCGCCTGCAGGCCTACATCGCTGGCCTGCGCATCGGTTCCGTCGGCCAGCCGCAGCTTGAAGGTCGTCAAGTCAATCGACTGCACGGCGCTACCGGCCAGTGCATCCATGGCCGCCTGCCCCGCCGCGTCTAGCCGCGCGCGCAACGCCACCATGTCCACGCCCGGGTGGCGCATTTGCAAGTCATAGATTTCCATGCTGCCGGCACTGCCGTCGCCGTTCAGGTCAATCCACAGGCGAAGCAGCTTGTACACCGGGTCGGCCGCATCAATCTTGCCGTCGTTGTTGCTGTCGTAATACTTGAGGCTGGCGAGCCCGCGCTGGTCAAACGGCGTACTGATCCCGTTGAACAATTCGCTGGCCGTGTCGATCAAGCCATTGCCGTCACGGTCAATGCCCAGCATGGCCTCTGTGGGTGCGATCCATTCAGTCGCTTCACGGAAACCATCATTGTCCGCGTCAAACCGGGCCACACCATCATTTAGCAGGCTGTCGTAGTCTTGCTTGACGATGGCGGGCAATGCCGTCTTGGTAACACCGTCCCCGCCCAAGTCAACCGCAATGACTTTGAGCCACTGACGTGAGGCATTTTCAATAGCGGCTGCGCGCAACGCTGGGTCAACAATGTTGGCATCAACAATGTGCGCCGCCAGCTGCGGGTCGCTGGGGTGTTGCGCTTCAAAGGCAACCAATGCGGCAGTGGCGGCAGCCATTTGGGCTTCGGCTGCGCTAACTGCGCCAGCCGCATTGGCCGTGCCTTGCTCCACATTTCCTGTAACCTCGCCCACGGCCACCCAACTGCCAAGCGCAAGGCTGGTTTCTTTTGCACTTTCCAGCGCGGCGTTAGCACTGGAAAGCACTTGCTCCAAGGCATGGCGCTGCTGCTCTACGGGGCTGATAGCCGACAGCCACTGGGCTTCGGTTTTCCAATTAGCTTCGTCGGCGCCAAATTTGGCTGTTAGATGATTGACCTGCCATTGACTAACTATGGCTTCGGGAAAAACCAATGCCTCCGCATAGTGCTTGACGATATCTTGCCTTGCGATGCCGTTATAGATACTTCGGCCAGTCTGAGGATGCGTCTGTTCCAGCAAGAAGAAGAAATTGCTGACGCCGTTGTCCGTCTTGCTGGGCCAGCTCTGGATGCTAACTTTTGGCATGCGACTGGCAACCAGCGCCAAGGCCAAGTCCGGATCAGTGTTGCCGTTGTTAGCTTCAGTCACCTGCTGGTTTAGTTTTTCCAGCAGCGCATCCATCTTGGCAGCAAGAATTTCGGTGCCCCCATTGCCTGCGTTCACAATTTCATACCCCAAGCTGCCATCAGCAAGACGCTTGAAAACGGCCTGCCCAAACGGAGGAGGAGGCGGCGGCTCCTCTTCATCTGCAAATATGCCGTCAATAATGATCACGGCAGCAATCCAGATGATCAGAGTGGTTACATCCATTGGAATGAATGCCCCCGCACCGCCAGCACTTACGGTCGCGCCACCACCAGCGACGGCTCCACCGGTGATCGTGGTTGTCGAACCGGCCAGAAACGCAGCACCATTAATGGCATTGGCGGCCGCAAACGCAGCTGACCCGTAATGACCGCTGTCGATCATGTCGCCCAAGTTCGCCAAATTGGCAATACTTAGAACCGCGCCAATTGAGTTAAGAACGCCAAGAGAAGAAGTGTCAAGAAACCCTTCTGGAGCCCCTGTTACCCTAATGACTAGATCATTGGAATTTCTGAGCAGGCCGACCGCACTGCCGATCTGGGTAAGTGCGTTATCTGATTTCAGACCCTGCAAAGCCCCAAGAATCCCCGCGACCTCCGTTGCCCCACCCAGAAAGCTGTCTAGTTGTCCAGGGGCAGCCAGGGAGTCGCTTCTTGAGAAAGCGAGCGCCATCTTCCCACCGGCAAGCAACATGCCGACCTTGTCTTTGGCACGTGCGGCATTAAGAAAGTCCGCCGCGCCACCGTACATGCTGTCAGTGATTCTTTGTTTTTTAATACTGTCGTCAAGATTGTTCCATCCATCCCCAGCTCTGACGAGAATCGTGTCTCTCGTTTCAGCATTCGGACCTGTACCTACTGTTGAACGCAGGATCACCTCACCAGTCAAGTGGTTCGTGATCTCGTCAAGAAAACTCAAGCCATCGGGATCATGAAAAGTTTGGCGACGCGTAGTGACTAGAGCAAGTCCGCTTGGGCCTCGCTCGACAATCTTTTGACTCCCATCGGGCTGAGTCTCAGACATACGGGTAAAGTTGATGCCGCCTTGGGCGTTGTATCCAACCTCCAATTTATGCAGCTGTTGCCCATCTGCACCAAATACGGTGCTGATGTTGCTGTGGCTAAGAAAAGCGCCCGCGGCGTCATAGAGCCTGGCTTCAGTGGTCGCAGTTTGGGTGTTGTCTGTATTTTGATTCGTAGAGGTGTCAATAACTGAGCCATTAGCAAGAAGCTGAGTTTGCTTTGTGCTAAGAAGCAGGCCCTGCTCATTACGGATGCTGGATAAAAAAGTCCCATTTCCCAGCGTTATGCTGCGCTGCGTAAGGCCGTTTCCGAGGTCGGTAACTACTATCTCTGGAGAAGCCCAGTTATTTGCGGCCACGGCAGCAGGGTTAGCACCTGCCAGAAGCAATTCAACACCGGAACCTATGGGCTTATCAAATACAAAACCAATCGCGCGCAAATCTGTGGAATCCAGATCAGACGTAGCGGCATCCACCAGGGTACCGTTGATACTTTTAATCTCGTTAGCTCTGAATGCTTCCTGCGCCGCGTTATAGGTCGCATCAAAAGCAACAACAGCGCCATTAACAGCAGTAGTCGCGTCGTAGCTGCCTGTATTGTTTAACCTGAACGTGCTGAGATTTCTGATGTCTGCATTGAGTGTCTCCTGAAAACCTAGACTCTCAAAAACAACATCTCCCGCCAAATTGGTAGTCTTCTGGCGCACTACATATCCTGCATCACCATCAGCTTTACGTTCATAGATGGTGAACCCACCGCTCGAATTACTGTTAGGCACTACCATGTAGTACTCGCCACTGGCAGAGTTCTGATTAATACTCGCGCCACCGCCGAAGTGATAGGTGACGGATCCATCAGAAAGCTTTTGCGGGATGTATATAACCTGACCCGCTTTGACATTGTTGATGTTGGTGATATCGGGGTTGTTAGCAATCACATCTTGAAGAGTGATGAGATTGCCACGACTTCTCTCTACTGCAACGATATCAAGTACACCACCGCTCCATTGTTTTCCACTTGCATCAACGATGGGGCCGGTCAAAGCAGCGACGTGCGAGTTGCTCCCTGCCGTGAGTACAAAATTATTCGAACTTGGACGTAGTGGCTCAATAGGAGGCGCAATTGCTGCAGGAACGGTGCTTGCTGCACCCTCAATCGCTTTAGCTATGAGATTTGTGGCGGACAACCCAGCGGCCGCATCCATGATGGCGGCGCCATCGCCCGAGCCCATCGGATCTGAGTACGGTCCGATATCAACACCGGCTAGACGCTGCGCAGCATTTATCACCACCGTTTTTACTTTTGCTACGCCTTCAACGCCCAAGTACGCGCCACCGAGCATTCCCGCAAGGGTAACCACCCCATGCGCGGCAGTGCCCACAACCGGCACAGCCTCCAACCACCAAAAATAAGCGCCAGTAGCTAGTCCACCGGCTGCACCGCCAGCGAGTGCTCCGCCAAAAGTGAAACCCCAGTCCGCGATGATGCCAATCGCCTTGCTGTTATCACCTTCGTTGACGGCGGTTTGCGCGTCGCGAACGGCTAGCAGTCCGCTAATAGCAGCTGCGGCCGCACCCGCATGACCAGCAGCTTTATTTAAGCCCGCTACACCCCACTCCAAGAGAGCGGCTGTTTCGGCGACTGTGCCCACACGAGCAAGTTCGTGAACACTGGCTTCTACGTGTCTCCATCCTTCAGCGATAGGTTTTATGTCGTCGCCAGTTAGCGTGGGAAGTAGTTCAATAACTCTTGGATTAAGCACATCCGCCGGAAAGGCAGTTCCTTTGTAAGACGTACCTTCGAATATAGAGGTGGTGTCGTAAACCAGTTTTCCACCGCTCTCCCCTACTTTCAGCTCCCTCAATATCTCAAGTGACGTAGCAGAAATGGCCTTGTTAACCTCGTCAAGCGAGCCTGTCGCCCTTAAGATTTCAGTGAATACTTCTTTAGGATGCCTATTGATGGTGTTTACGGTTGAATCATTGAGTAGTTCAAACAACTCCCGTTGAGTCAGAATCCGGTCAGGCTTAGCCAATGGGGAAACTGTTATCACGTCGCCTGTAGTCGCGCGTCCAAACCGAGCAGAGGTGTCCCCCCATACACCATCGACTTTCTCTAAGAATATATTTCCTTCAGTTTCCCTGTTCCGCAGAATATCCGATACAGAATCACCAGTAATGGATGAAATTGCTTCTAAAAATTGGGGCGAATTATTAAAGTCTGCACTATATGTATGACGAATAGTTCGAATATTTTCGCCTTGCTTTAGCAATTCATCTACTAAGTAGCCACCACTCAAACTCTCCCCGCCCGTAGGCGAAGGAATGAGGCGCCCGCCAAATAGCACGGTTACTCGCCCGGCGGCTCCACCTCGACTGTCGTCCACTGAGACGCTGTTGGCTAAAGCCCGTAAGTTAACCAGCGTGCGATACCTCTCCGGGTGAAGCCTCAGAAGATCAAGCGCTTCCGTATCCGTAAGACCATTCATAGTCCCGCTCCCAATCAAAATAAACTTCAACTAACGAGGCTGTAAATAAACCCGGTTTGCACGCACAGCCTCTTGGCTGTCGTA
>NZ_JBDTPB010000093.1:0-8965 GCF_039932935.1 Polaromonas sp. | reverse complement strand
GGCGAAGGGCGAAGGGCGAAGGGCGAAGGGCGAAGGGCGAAGGGCGAAGGGCGAATAGAAGATGCAATAAACTGCTTGACATCAATTTGACGTGAAGTATACTGCAATTTAAGCGAAACGCAACTGCCAAAGTCCTGAAAAGGGCGACTTTTTACACAGGTGCTTCTTGGAAATCATGTCCGAACAGGAATCGAAAGCCACGCTCAGTGAACTGGGCGCCCGCGTTCGCGCCTGGCGTGCCCGCCGGGGCATGACGCGTAAACTGCTGGCATCGGACTCCGGCCTTAGCGAGCGTTTTCTGGCCGATGTGGAAACCGGCAAGGGCAACGTTTCGATCAATTCGCTGGAGGCCGCAGCCCGCGCGCTGAACATTTCCATCCTTGAGTTGCTTCAGGACGCCCCGCGGCCAGCGCTGGCCCGCGTGCAGGGCATGCTGACGCGGCTGGATGATGCCCAGCTGGACCAGGCCTACGGCCTGCTCGGCAGCACCTTCGGCCTCAGCGATTCACTGGGGCGCGAGCAGCGCGTGGCGCTGATCGGTTTGCGCGGCGCTGGCAAATCCACTTTGGGCAGCCAGTTGGCGGCCGAGCGCGGCGTACCTTTCATTGAGCTGGACCGCGAGATCGAACGTGAAGCCGGCACCAGCATGAACGAAATTCTGCTGCTACATGGGCAGGCCGGCTACCGGCGCTATGAACGCCGTGCGCTGTTCCGCATTGCCGAGGACCACCCGGAAGGCGTGGTCATGACAACCGGCGGCAGCATCGTGAGCGAGCGCGAAACCTTTGACCTGCTGCAAAGCCGCTTTTATTGCGTGTGGCTCAAGGCCAGCCCCGAAGAGCACATGGCCCGCGTGGTGGCCCAGGGCGACATGCGGCCCTTTGACACCACCCGTGGCGCGACCGACGAGGCGATGGAAGACATCCGCCGCATCCTCTCGAGCCGCGAGGCGCTCTATGCCCGCGCCGATGCCGTGGTTGATACCGCTGCGCGCACACTGAAACAAAGCCTGAAAGATCTGGAACGCGCCGTTCCCAAAACTTCCGTACGCGCTGAAATCCAGGGCGAGCGAATCTAACCCATAACCAGATATCACTGGAGACACCCCATGAACGCCATGACAGAACCCCTCTTGTTCAAGCAGGTCATTGAAGGCCAGGAGCGCGAGCTTGTAAGCTTCGCCACGCACCCGACCAAGTACCAGCACTGGACGCTCAGCGTGGAGGGCGATGTTGCGCGCCTCAAGCTCGACATCAATGAAGACGGCGGCATCAAGCCCGGCTACAAGCTCAAGCTCAACAGCTACGACCTGGGTGTCGACATCGAGCTGCACGATGCCATTAACCGTGTGCGCTTTGAACACCCGGCCGTCAAGGTGGTGGTGTTTGAATCAGGCAAGGAAAAGATCTGGTGCTCGGGCGCCAACATCTACATGCTGGGCCTGTCTACCCATGGCTGGAAGGTCAACTTCTGCAAGTTCACCAATGAAACCCGCAACGGCCTTGAAGACTCTTCGCGCCATGACGGCCTGAAAGCCATCGCTTCCGTCACCGGCGCCTGCGCCGGCGGCGGCTATGAGCTGGCCCTGGCCTGCGACCGCATCATCATGGTGGACGACCGCTCTTCCACCGTTAGCCTGCCTGAAGTGCCTTTGCTGGGTGTGCTGCCCGGCACCGGCGGCCTGACCCGCGTGACCGACAAGCGCAAGGTGCGCCGCGACCTGGCCGACATCTTCTGCACCACCAGCGAAGGCGTTCGTGCCGACCGCGCCAAAGACTGGAAGCTGATCGACGCGCACGCCAAGCCGCAGCAGTTCGCAGGCTTGCTTGCTACGGAAATTCAAGCGCTTCGCGCACAGTCCACGCGGGCTGCAGGCTCAAATGCCGGTAAAAAAGGCATTGAACTCACGCCACTCAAAGCCCTGATCGACGATACCGGCTACCACTACAGCCTGGTAGACGCACAGGTCGACCGCGAAAAGCGCATCGTCACCATCACGGTCAAGGCGCCTGCCGCCGCCATTGAATCCACCCCCGAAGCCATCGAGGCCGCCGGTGCCAACTGGTACCCGCTGAAATTGCAGCGCGAACTCGACGATGCCATCCTCAACCTGCGCACCAACGAGCTGGAAACCGGCACCTGGGTCGTCAAGACCAGCGGCGATGCCAGCCAGGTGATCCGCATGGACGAGGTGCTGGCCAAACTCAAAGACCACTGGCTGGTGAAAGAAACCACGGGCGCGCTGCGCCGCACCCTGGCGCGGCTCGACGTGACCAGCCGTTCGCTGATTGCGCTGGTGGAGGCGGGTTCGTGCTTTGCTGGCACCTTCTATGAGCTGGCCCTGGCCTGCGACCGTATTTACATGCTCGATTTGCCTGACGCGCCCGACACCGCACCCGCATTACAACTGAGCGCCGCCAACTTTGGCTGGTTCCCCGCGGTCAATGGCCTCACGCGTCTGCAAACCCGCTTCTGCGAAGACGAAACCACCATCAGCCAGTTGCAAAAGCTGGGTGATAGCCCGCTGCGCGCTGACCAGGCGCTGGCGTTGGGCCTGGTGACCTTGACCCCCGACGACATCGACTGGGAAGACGAGATCCGCATCATGCTGGAAGAGCGTGCATCGATGTCGCCGGACGCGATGACGGGCATGGAAGCCTCGCTGCGCTTTCCGGGCAAAGAGACGATGGAGACTCGTGTGTTTGGCCGTCTGTCAGCGTGGCAGAACTGGATATTCATTCGCCCGAATGCAGTGGGTGAGGACGGAGCCCTAAAACTTTTCGGCACGGGAAAAAAAGCCAAGTTTGACTGGAAACGCATCTAAGTTTTTTTACCGTTCGCACTGAGCTTGTCGAAGTGCCGGGGCACACCACGGAAGGCTTCGACAAGCTCAGCCCGAACGGATACGTCTAAGGAAATCATCATGTCTAGTATCGACCTGCAAGCCCTCATCCCCAACAACGTTCACCTCGGTGAAAACCGCCAGCTCCAGCGCGCGCTGGAGCACTGGCAGCCTGCCTTTTTGAATTGGTGGGATGAGATGGGACCCAGCGATTTCAAGGCCAAGGAAGTCTATTTGCGCACCGCTGTGGGCGTAGATGCCTCCGGCTGGGCCAGCTACGGCTACACGCCCATGCCCGACTACCGGTGGGGCATTTTTCTGGCCGACAAGGAAGAGGGCCGCAAGATCGGCTTTGGCGACCACATGGGTGAAGAGGTCTGGCAAGAGGTGCCCGGCGAATACCGCTCGACCTTTCGCCGCCTTATCGTGACGCAGGGCGACACCGAGCCGGCGTCTGTTGAGCAGCAACGCCTGCTGGGCCACACCGCACCGTCGCTGTACGACCTGCGCAACCTGTTCCAGGTCAATGTGGAAGAAGGTCGCCATCTCTGGGCCATGGTGTATTTGTTGCACGCACACTTTGGCCGTGACGGCCGTGAAGAAGCTGAAGAGCTGTTGATGCGCCACAGCGGTGACGCCGACAAGCCGCGCATTTTGGGCACCTTCAATGAGCCCATGGACAACTGGCTGAGCTTTTTTATGTTCACCTATTTCACCGACCGCGACGGCAAGTTCCAGCTCAAGTCATTTGCGGAATCCGCCTTTGACCCGCTGGCACGTACCACGCGCTTCATGTTGACCGAGGAAGCCCACCATATGTTTGTGGGTGAAACGGGCGTTGGCCGCGTCATCAAGCGCACATTGGAAGTGATGAAGGAGCTGGATACCGACGACGTGGCCACGCTGCGCAAGGCCGGCGTGATCGACTTGCCGACTGTCCAGAAATTCATGAACTTCTGGTTCACCTCGTCGCTGGACCTGTTTGGTTCGGAGGCCTCGTCGAACGCTGCCAACTACTTCAGCAACGGCATCAAGGGCCGCCCGGACGAAGCCAAGTTTGCCGATCACGTCGAGCGGGAAACCGAAATGAGCATCGTGGTGCCGAACGGGCAGGGCGGTGTGAAGAACGAGACGATCTCGACCCGCAACGGAATGAACGAAATCACGCGCCTGGAATACGTCAAGGATTGCAACGTTGGCGTGACACGCTGGAACATGGGCATCAAGCGGGCCGGCGTTGATTTTGAGCTGACCCTGCCGTCCACGCGCTTTCGCCGTGAGGTGGGCGCTTGGGCGGGCAACTTCACCGACCCGCTGGGCAACCCCATCACTGTCGCAAAGTTCGAAGCGAAAAAAGACCAATGGCTGCCGACGCCTGCCGACACGGCCTTCGTCAAGAGCCTGATGAACAAGGTGACTGAGCCCGGCAAGATGGCTGCATGGATTGCACCGCCGGATCGCGGGATCAATGCGAATCCGCTCGAGTACGAGTACGTGAAGTTGTGAGCCCCCACGGTCGCTCACTGCGTGTAGCTCCCTGCCCCCCGAGGGGGCGCTGCGCCTGCGGTCTGGCAAAGCCAGTCCCGCGGCCCCGGCTTGGTGTGGCCGGAACCCTGCGTTTGCGTTTTAGCGGCTAGCCGATTTTTGCTCCACGCTCGTTTAACAGGTCCCGCAGCAGCGAGCGGTGGCAGCGCGCCTCATTCTCGCAATAGCAACCCATCGAGAAATTCGCCTGGTGTGATAACGCCGCGAGCAGGTCGAGGTTGCGGCTGGCATCGGCTTCGTTCATCTCGGCCCGGTATTTTTTGCTGAAAGCGGCCCAGTCTTTGTCGGATTCGACGGATTGGCCGAGCTTCATGGTCTCCACGCTGGGCGCGAGGTTGGGGTACCAGACGTCGTACCAATTGCCGGACGCGAATTCTGTTTTGAGCACGCCGCGTGGCGGCCTGCGCACCGTGCCTATGCGCAATCCCTCGTTGGCACTTCGCGCTGTGCCCAGCCTCACGATTTTTATGGCCATCAAAGTCTCCGTTTTCAGAGTTCCATTTTGAAGCGTTCGAGGGCACGCTAGGCCTCTCTGGTCAGCCAGACGGACTGGAATGCCGGGGCTTGGCTCCACCCCGAGAACAGAAAATTAAGAGCGACTCAAAAAAGTCGGGCCAGATCGGGCTATAATATTTGACTTGTCGGAGTGTGGCGCAGTCTGGTAGCGCACCTGGTTTGGGACCAGGGGGTCCAAGGTTCGAATCCTTGTACTCCGACCAAAATTTCCGGTGAAAACTGGTAAAAAAGCCCACTTAGGTGGGTTTTTTTACGTCCGTCCATTAATACGGCAGATGATGCTGCAGATCAGCTGGCTGGATGGGTTAGCGACCCGAAGTTGGACGTGCGCCAATATTCCCGGGCTTGCTCAAGCTTTTCCTGAAAGTCGCGGTAGTGCAGCGGTTTGCGCACGTAGCTGTTGAGGCCCCCCTTGAAAGCCAACACCGTCTTTGAGGTTTCGCTCTCTGAAGTCAGCATGACGATGGGAACGAAGAAAGTGCGGGGATCCCCGCGCATGCGTTCCATGACCTCCAGGCCACTGATACCGGGCAAGCCCAGATCAAGCATGACCAACTCGGGCGGGTGATCATGGGGCCGGTCGCTGTAAGCGCCTTCGCAGAAAAGATACTCCAGGGCTTCCGTGCCGTCGCGGGCAACAACGATTTCATGGTCTGCCCCGTTTTCCTGCAACGTAATCATGGTGAGCTCCACATGATCGGGGTTGTCTTCCACCAGCAGCAGGGTCGGTCGGGTCATGTTGCGCGCCTTTACGGTTCGTTCGTGTACACAATATACCCCTGCCGAGGGCTCAACCATAGTGAGTGATTGCGATGTGTGAGAACCGCAACAAGAATCCATTCCCGCTGTCCCGGAATCACGGGTGCCGGAATCACTGGTGCCGGAGATATCGGATGATGTTGCCCGGCGTGTCTGCGAGGCGTTTGAAGGTATGATTCCCGACGAACTGAATCCTGCAGTTCGCAAGTTTGCGGCTACGCTGCACTGAACACACATACAAACTGCCCGTAGCTCAGTTGGATAGAGCATCAGCCTTCTAAGCTGAGGGTCGGGGGTTCGATCCCCTCCGGGCAGACCAATCGACCGCGTCAAGCTACTGCGGACCCGTGATCAAAGCCAATACGTTCCTCGTGATCCTCACGTACCCGTAGGTACGTTCCGGTCGCTGCGGTACGGTTTGGCTTTGCTGACGGGCCCTCGCTACGCTTGCCATCGGCCGATTACCGTTCTGGGCATCAGGCCCGATGCGGTCATTCAGGCTACCGGATTACCCCTGAACTCAGCGTTTTTGATACTGCGTTTTTCCGAATAGCACTTCCCGCGCCTTGTCGTCGGTGATGGGCTTGCGCAGATCGGCCAGCACCTTGACGCCTCGCTGCACGGCGGGGCGCTCGCTGATGAGATCAAACCATTTCTTCAGGTGGGGGTAATCGGCCCAGTCGATGCCGTGGTTTTGCCAGTTGCGCAGCCAGGGGAAGATGGCCATGTCGGCGATGGTGTATTCACCGCAAGCGATGAACCTGCTTTGGGCCAGTTGTTTGTTCATGACACCGTAAAGCCGTTTGGTTTCATTGGTGTAGCGGTTGATGGCGTAGTCGATTTTTTCGGGGGCATATTGCCTGAAGTGATGGGTCTGGCCGATCATGGGACCGACTCCGCCCATCTGGAACATCAGCCACTGCAGGACCTGAAACTTCTCGCGGTCGGTTTTAGGTAAAAATTTGCCGGTTTTTGCGGCCAGATACAGCAGGATGGCGCCCGATTCAAACACCGAGATCGGCTTGCCGTCGGGGCCAACCGGGTCGACCAGCGCCGGAATTTTGTTGTTCGGGCTGATGGCCAGAAATTCGGGCTTGAACTGGTCGCCGGTGCCGATATTGACGGGCGTAGCCTGCCAATCCCGGCCCAGGCGCAGCCCGCACTCTTCGAGCATGATGTGGACCTTGTGCCCATTCGGTGTGGGCCATGAGTAAACGTTGATCATTGGAGCTTCCTTGGACTAACATGAGGTTTGCTGCACTTTAAGAGAAAAGCCAAAACCATGTTCGAGCGGTTCAAGAAAGTCTTTGTCGGGGGTAAGGGAGATGCGGGCGATGCCGGCGCCTCCGATGACGCCGTGTCTGAATGGGCCGGTACCCGCGGGTTTTCGTATACCGGTATGGGAGAAGGCAAGGGTTTCTCGCTCAAGGGCACTGTAGGCGGAAAGCCCTGGAAAATGGAGCGTGGCAGCCCCTCACGCGATTACATCCGCGGTGAAGAACTGCGCGCCCGGGGCGAGATCAAGGTCAATGACGACGTCACGGTACTGATCATGAACCGGGCCTTGAAGGAAGCGCTGGAAAAGCGCGCTTACCAGGCTTATACCGACACCCTGCAGACCACCGCCGACCCCAGCATGCCGGAAGAGGTGCGCTGGCTGGCCATGTATTCGGAAGTCGGCTGGGAAAGCCTTCCCAAGCCTTTTTGGCAGCGCTATGTGGTCTTGGCCGACCAGCGTGTGCATGCACAGGCCTGGCTGGATACCCACCTTGTCGAATTGCTGATGAACTGGCCTGAGCCGTCAACGGATGCGCAAGTGCCCTTTATCCTGATGGTGCTGCGCGGCAAGGCTTACCTGCGCATGCAGTACACCCCCGCCGACATGCCGACGCTGGAACACGCAGCCCAGATTTTCACCAGCGCCTGCGAATCGGCCATTGCGGGCCTGTCCACCGACATCACGCTCTGAAGGCCCACTTTTTAGGACAAAACTGGCACTTCAGCCATATGGGACGAGCGCAAGCAGCTATTACTTTGATAGCGAATTGCCGTGCGCTCAGCCACCGCGGGTGATGGGCATCTCGACTTCACCGGGCATCAGCAAGTGTTTGGCCAGCTCAAGCTTGGCCAGTGATGCGCGGTGCACCTCGTCCGGGCCGTCGGCCAGGCGCAGGGTGCGCTGGCTGGCGTAGGCATAGGCCAGAGGGAAGTCGTTTGACACACCGCCGCCGCCATGGGCCTGGATGGCCCAGTCGATGATCTGGCAGGCCATGTTGGGCGCCACCACCTTGATCATCGCAATTTCGGCTTTGGCCACCTTGTTGCCGACAGTGTCCATCATGTAGGCGGCTTTCAGCGTCAGCAGGCGCGCCTGCTCGATCATGCAACGGGCTTCGGCGATGCGTTCGTGCCAGACAGACTGGCTGGCGATCGGCTTGCCGAAGGCGACGCGGGTATTGAGGCGCTTGCACATCAGCTCGAGTGCGCGCTCGGCAATGCCGATGCTGCGCATGCAGTGGTGAATGCGTCCGGGGCCAAGGCGGCCCTGGGCGATTTCAAAGCCGCGGCCTTCGCCCAGCAGCAGGTTGGCGGCGGGCACGCGCACATTGGTCAGGCGCACTTCCATGTGGCCGTGCGGGGCGTCGTCATAACCGAAGACTGACAACGGGCGGATCACCTCGATGCCGGGCGTATTGGCGGGCACGAGGATCATCGATTGCTGCTCGTGGCGGCCTGAGTCGGGGTTGGTCTTGCCCATCACGATGTAGATTGCGCAGCGCGGGTCGCCGGCGCCGGACGACCACCATTTGAGGCCGTTGAGTACATAGTCGTCGCCGTCGCGTTCGATGCGGCACTGGATGTTGGTGGCGTCAGAGGATGCCACCTCCGGCTCGGTCATCAGGAAGGCCGAGCGGATCTCGCCCTTGAGCAGCGGGTCCAGCCACTGGTCCTTGTTGGGCTCAGAGCCGTAGCGGGCAATGGTTTCCATGTTGCCCGTGTCGGGCGCCGAACAGTTGAACACTTCGGCCGCAAAAGGCACGCGCCCCATGATTTCACACAGGGGGGCGTATTCGAGGTTGGACAGTCCCTCAGGCGCGCGTGGCGAATGCGGCAAAAACAGGTTCCACAGGCCGGCGGCGCGGGCCTTGGGTTTGAGTTCTTCGACCAATTTGGTGGGAATCCAGGCATTGCCCTTGGCACGGTTCTCGGCGATCTCGTGGAAGAAGCGGGCCTCGTTCGGGTAAACATGCTCGTCCATGAACTTGAGCAGGCGCGCCCGCAGTTCCTGTACTTTTGGGGTGT
>NZ_JBDTPB010000092.1:0-20264 GCF_039932935.1 Polaromonas sp. | reverse complement strand
GGTCATCGCGACCGACTCGCAGGTGGCGCGCAGGCCGGCGAACACGGTGCGCACGTCCTCGTTGCAGATCGGCATGATGATCGCGGTGCGCGTGGACGCATCCAGCGGAACGTGCTGGACTTTTTTGGCCGACAGCGCGTGCTTGTCACCGTAAATCGTCACGTAAAAACCCATCATCGCGGTCATGAAGCCGGTGACTACCCAAGCCGACAGCAATGCAAACAGGGTGATCTGGCCGTATTGCAGCCAGGCGTTGTCGTAGTCGGGCTGCATGTCCGCAAAAATGCTGGTGGCCAGCACGGTGCTGATAACCGTCAGCAGCAAAAACACCGTGCGCCGGCGCCGGGCAGCGTGTTGCCAGGGCTCAAGCCGGGCCGCAGGCAGCGCACGAGGGGTAGGTGTACCCGCCTTGAAAATCGACAGCACAGGCAGCAGCACGGCCGTTGCCATGCTGTTCCAGAAGCCACGCCATGGCCGCGGCGCCATGGAGCCGCGGTTCAGCGGCGGCGCCGTGACCGAATTCGGATGACGTTCCTCACGCAGGGTACTGCGGGTGCCCTGCGCGGCAGGGGTGGTCAGGGTGTGATCAGGTTGGTCCATGTTTCGCTTACGGTGTGGTTGTCGTGTTTGAGGAAGGCGCGCAGCTCAACAGGCTGGGCCGCGTTCAGCCGCTGCACGCGCAGCGTCATGCGCCAGGCGCCAGTGGCGGGGTTTTTGTAGGCCAGGCTTTCGAGCACGCGGCCGTTGGCGTTGACGCTGGAGAAGGCTTCGACCTTGGCGTCCTCGGTCAGCGCGTCCAGCGCCGGGCCGGCAAAGTCGATGACGTACTGGACCTGGTCCTTGAGGTCGGTTCCGGCTTTTGCGTAGCCGAAGCCGCGGCGCGATTGCGTCACCCAGCCGTTGGGCGGCCGTTGCTGGTTTTTGCCCTGCCAGCTGATTTGCCAGGCGATGTCCAGCGATTGGCCGGGAGCCGGCATTTTTTCAGGCACCCAATAGGCCGCCACGTTGTCGTGCGTTTCATCGGGCGTGGCAAATTGAAACAGCTCGACACGGCCGGCGCCCCAGTCGCCCACGGGCGTCACCCAGGCGCTGGGCCGCATCTCGTAGCGGGCCTCGGTGTCTTCGTAATTGGTAAAAGCGCGGTCGCGCTGCATCAGGCCAAAGCCCTTGAGCGACTTCATGGCGAACGATGTCACCAGCGGGGAGGCGGGGTTTTGCAGGGGACGCCACAGCCATTCGCCGTCACCCGTGGCCATCATCAGGCCGTCGGAATCGTGCACCTCGGGGCGGAAGTCGCCGGATTTTTGACCCGGAAAAGGCTGGTTTTCGCCAAAGAAAAACATGCTGGTCAGCGGCGCAATGCCCAGCGAAGTCACGGGCGCGCTATTGCCGGAGGTAGCGGCCGGGCGCATGAAGATGCGCGCCTGCACATTGGTGGTGGTTTGCTCCCCGGCCTGGATGTCAAAGCGATAGGCGCCTGTCATGCGCTCTGAATCCATCACGGCAAAGACCGTCAGCTGCGTGCTGTCGCCCACCGGTTTTTGCAGCCAGAAATCCGTGAAACGCGGAAACTCTTCCTTGGCGCGGCCGACGCCGCCAGCCGTGTCGACCGCCAGGCCGCGTGCCGAGAGGCCGTATCGCTGGCCCGAGCCCAGCGCCCGGAAGTAGGTGGCGCCGGTGAACACAACCAGCTCGTCCTTGTAGGTGGGTGAATTGAGGTTGCTGAAGAAGCGCACGCCGCCGTGGCCCAGGTCGCCCCAGGTCTCGGGTGACAATTTGTTTTTTCCGAAATTGAACGTCGCGGGGTCATACGGCAGATGCTTCACGCCGTTTGTCGTGATTTCGTGAATGCGCACCGAGTCACCGTGCCGTCCGACGTGGAAAAAATTCGCTTCGAAGGGAAGGTTGTCGGCGCGCCACAGCGTGCTGGCGGCATTGAAACGGATGTCGCGGTAGTCGTCGTATTCCATCTTGGCCAACTCGGTTGGCACTGCGTGGGAGGCCTCGCGCCAGGGCGCTTGTGAGCGCTGGCGCGCGATAGCGGCCACATCCTCCAGGTCGAAAGCCTGCGCCTGGCCAGCTGCGAACGTGAGCGCCACCAAGCTCGCGCAGGCCGCAATCCGGGCTCGCCAGCGCAAACCGCTGCGGCGATTGCAGTTGCCGGGGGAGGCAAAAAAAGGCGGGAACAAAGCTGGCATGCCATGACTAGGGCAAACCCTGTGCCAGCTTAAAAAAATCGTTTTAAATCAATGAGTTGAATGCGATTCTTGATTTGACAAAATGTAAGCCGGCGAAAATGCGCCAGGAATCGCTGTTTCTGTCGCCAGTGAGCGACAACTTCTGGGTGTCGATTGCTTAAATTGTTTTAAATCAACGGCTTAAGGCTGTCGCCAGCCAGCGACGGCGCCCGACGGCGCAGCGACAAGGCTCAGGACGAGCCGGAGCTTTCAGCCTTGAAGTGGCCCGGCGTGAGGCCGTGTTTTTGCATCAGGCGATAAAACTCCGTGCGGTTCCGGTCGGCCAGCCGGGCCGCATCGGCCACATTGCCGTCGGTCAATTTGAGCAACCCGACCAGGTAGTCGCGTTCAAAGTGTTGTTTGGCCTCGGCAAAAGTGAGCACCTGCACGCTGGGCGAACGCAAGGCCCGCTGCACCAGCGCCAACGGCACCAGCGGCGTGGTCAACAGGGCGCAAACCTGCTCGACCACGTTGTAGAGCTGGCGCACATTACCCGGCCAGGCGGCGGTGGTCAGGGCTTTGATGGCTTCGGGCGCGAAGCCGCTCAGGCGCTTGTCGTATTTGGCTGCAAGCTTCAGCAGGAAATGATTGGCCAGCAGCGGAATGTCTTCGCGTCGCTCTGACAGCGGTGGCAAAGTCAGCGTGACCACATTGAGCCGGTAATACAGGTCGGCGCGGAACTGCCCCTCGGCCATGGCGGCGTCCAGGTCGCGGTGCGTGGCCGAGATGATGCGCACGTCCACAGGAATCGACTGGCTGGAGCCCAGCGGCCGGACCACCCGCTCTTGCAGCACGCGCAGCAGCTTGACCTGAAGGGCGGGCGGCATGTCACCGATCTCGTCGAGCAGCAAGGTGCCCCCGTCCGCCGCCTGAAAAAGGCCTTTGTGGTTGGCCACTGCGTCGGTGAAGGCGCCCTTGACGTGGCCGAACAGTTCGGACTCGAGCAGGGCCTCCGGAATTGCGCCGCAGTTGACAGCGATAAACGGCTTGCTGGCCCGCGCACCGGCCTGGTGAATGGCTTGGGCGAGCAGCTCTTTGCCCGTGCCGCTTTCGCCGCGCAGCAGTACGCTGGCGTCTGACTGGGCCACCATGCGCGCTTCGGCCAGCGCCTCGGCCATGCGGCTAGACCGGCTGATGATCTGGTTTTGCCAGGCTTCGGGGCTGCCTCGTTTGGCTGAACTGGCGGGCGCGCTCAGCGCCAGGGCCTGGGCGATCTTGTCAAGCAGGCCCTTGCCGTCAAAAGGCTTGGTGAGATAGGTAAACACGCCGCGTTCCGTGGCCTCCACGGCGTCTGGAATGGTGCCGTGCGCGGTCAGCAGAATCACCGGCAGGGAAGGGTGCTGCTGGCGGATATCGTCAAACAGCGCCAGGCCGTCCCGGCCGGGCAGGCGCACATCGCTGAGCACCAGTTGTGGCCGCTCGATGTGCAGCTGGGTCAGCGCGGCTTCAGCCGAGGTGACGGCCGTGACGCGGTAACCTGCCGCTGTGAGCCGCATGGTGAGCAGGCGCAGCATGTCGGCGTCGTCGTCCACCACGAGCAGATGGGGTGAGTGGCCGATGGCTGAATCGCTCATGGCGCGCTCGGCCGGGGCCGGTTGGCAGGAGGCGTTGGCACAGAGGCCGGGGCGGCGGGCTGGCGGCTGGTCAGGCTGCGTTCAATCGCCTTGAGCGCTTCGAGGCGCTCGTTGGTCTGGTCCAGGCGGCGCTGCACGTCACGCAGCTGCTGGTTCTGTTTGTCGAGTTGTTCTTCCAGGCGGCGTTGCTCGGCGTAGCGCGACGCCAGCAGCCGCGCCAAGGGGTGCAGCGGCTGGGCGTCGGCGTTACCGAGCACGCGGGCCAGCAGTTCCTGGGCACGTATCAGTTCGGGCAGCTGGCGCAGCTGGCTCAGCACCAGCGACAACTGAATCTGGGCCTCGGGGCTGGCTGCGTCGCCGAGCCGGCTGGCCTCTTGCGTGAGTTCGGCTGGCGGCATGATGCGCACTCTTTCGGCATACGCGAGCATGCGCAGCGTCATGCCGCTGGCAAAAACGACCGCCTCTGACAGTGGCGTGGACTGGCTGGCGCTGGCCCGCGCGGCCTCGGCGGCAGTGGCTGCCGCCCGGGCTGCCTGAACGGCTGCCGTGTTGGCACTGCGCTCTGGGACGGGGCCGCCAGTGCACGCGACCAGCAAGGCCGCCGCCATAACGGCCGGAATTGCGCCGCGCCCGGGGATCCGGTGCGCAAGCAGCCGAGAGAAGAAATCAGTATTTGGAGGCATGAGGTAGCTCTATTCTGAAGTGTGCACCAGGCTGGTCCGGCATCAGGGAGATGCTTCCGCCGTGCGCCGCAATGTATTCATGGACGATTGAGAGGCCAATCCCGCTGCCACGCACCACGTCGGAAGGCTGGCGTTCGCCGCGGTAAAAGGGCTCGAAAATCCGATCCCGGTCAGCCCCTGCCACACCCACGCCCTGATCATGGATGTCAATGCGGACAAAACCGCGCAGCGGGCTGAGCTCCAACCGGATCAGCCCCCTGGGCGGTGAATAGCGGATGGCGTTGGACAGCAGGTTGGCCAGGGCGGTGCCGATTTTCTCGGCGTCTATTTCAATGGTGAGGGGCTCGCCGACCACCGTGACGGTCAGTTCGCGTGCGCGCCATTGCAGGCGTTGCGCATAAACCTGCTCCTCCAGGAGTTGGAGCAGATCGACGCTTTGCCGGTTCAGCTGGCGCGCCTCGAATGCCGCCGTGTTGAAGCGCAGCAGGTCTTCAATCTGGCCTTGCAGCACGCCGGTGTTGTGCCTGAGGATTTGCGCGATCTCGCGCTGGTCGTTGCTCAGTGTGCCGGCCACGCCGTCTTCCAGCAGCGACACCCCTTCGCGCAGCGATGCCAGCGGTGTCTTGAGTTCGTGCGAGATATGGCGCAAGAACCGCGACTTGTCGGCATCCAGCTCCACCAGCCGCAGGCGCAGCCAGTTCAAGCGCTGCCCCACTAGGGCCAGGTCGGCCGGCCCTTGAATGGTAATGACCTGGTCAAGCCGGTTTTCTCCCAGGCCCACGATGGCGTTCTCCAGGCGCCTGAGCGGCAATGTGAACCATATGCCGAATGCCAGCGCCATGGCGACGGCCAGCACGATCGCCCAGGTGACCTGTTGCGTCAGCCGCAGCCGGCTGGCCTCCAGCTTGCCTTCCAGCGATTTGTTGCGCTGTTGTATGGCCTGTTGCACCTGCACGGCAATGGCGGCGTTGACGCTTTCCAGCGCGCGAAACTCCTGCGCCAGCTGCCGCTCCCGATCCAGCCCCGTGCCGGGCGGGCCCGTCAGCAGGCTGTCGATGGTCTGCATATGTTCGCGCCACTCCCGGGCCTTGGCCACCGGGATGTCTTCACGCGCCAGGCCCGTCAAAATACCAACGGCTTCGCGGAATTCTTCTGCGAAGCGCTCGCGCAATACCCGGTCATCCAGAACAACCGATTGGCGCGAAGTGCGTTCCATGGAGACGCTGCGCTCCGCAAGGGATTGCGCGGCGCCGCTCAGTTCGAGGGCTCGCGCGGCGTTGCTCCGACTTTGCAGCGAAAGGTCTTCCAGGGTAAACAGCGCCCGCAGCGAGGCGGCGCCCAGCAGGGCGGCGATCAGCAGGAAAGCGATCACCAGGAGTTGCCGGAACGAAAAACGTTGCAGCATGAGTGCGGGAAATGTCAGCAGGGCGTTGCTTCAGGCCGCAACGGCGAGGTCCCGCGTGAGGACTTCGCCCCGCAGCGAGCGCTGCGTGGCCTGCGTGATGGTGATGTCCAGCATCTGGCCGATTAGTCGCGGCTGGCCCTTGAAGTTGACCACGCGGTTGCATTCCGTGCGGCCCATGAGTTCGGTTGGGTCCTTGCGCGAAGTGCCTTCCACCAGAATACGCTGCACCGTGCCCTGGCGGCTGGCGCTGATGGCGCGCACGCTGTCGTCGATGGTGGCTTGCAAATGCTGCAGGCGCTTGAGTTTGACCTCGTGCGGTGTGTCGTCATGCAGCGCCGCTGCGGGTGTGCCGGGGCGCGGGCTGTAGATGAAGCTGAACGACGTGTCATAGCCGATCTCGTCGATCAGTTTCATCATCTTGCCGAAGTCGTCTTCGGTTTCGCCGGGAAAGCCCACGATGAAATCGCTGCTCATGGCCAGGTCCGGGCGGATGGCGCGCAGCTTGCGGATGGTGCTTTTGTATTCCATGGCCGTGTAGCCGCGTTTCATCGCCATCAGGATGCGGTCCGAGCCGTGCTGTACCGGCAAGTGCAGGTGGTTGACCAGCTTGGGCAGCTTGGCGTAGGCGTCAATCAGGCGCTGGGTGAACTCGTTGGGGTGGCTGGTGATGTAGCGGATGCGCTCAATGCCCGGGATGTCGGAGACATATTCGAGCAGCGTGGCGAAGTCGGCGATCTCGGCGCCGGACTTCCTATCCGAGCCCATGGGGCCGCGGTAAGCGTTGACGTTCTGGCCCAACAACGTGACTTCTTTGACGCCCTGGTCGGCCAGGCCTGCGACTTCGACCAGCACGTCTTCAAAAGGCCGCGAGACCTCTTCGCCGCGGGTATAGGGCACCACGCAGTAGCTGCAGTACTTGGAGCAGCCTTCCATGATGCTCACGAAGGCGCTCGCGCCCTCGACCCGCGCGGGCGGCAAATGGTCGAACTTTTCAATTTCGGGAAAGCTGATGTCAACCTGGGGCCTGCCCAGCCTGGAGCGGTTGGCCAGGAGCTGCGGCAGGCGGTGCAGGGTCTGGGGGCCAAACACCACATCGACATACGGCGCGCGCTGGATGATGGCCGCACCCTCCTGGCTGGCCACGCAGCCGCCGACGCCGATCAGCACGCCTTTTTCCTTGAGGTGCTTGACGCGGCCGAGATCGCTGAAGACCTTTTCCTGGGCTTTCTCGCGAACGGAACACGTGTTGAACAGGATCAGGTCGGCCTGCTCCATGTCCTGGGTGGGTTCGTAGCCCTCGGCGGCATGAAGCACATCGGACATCTTGTCCGAGTCGTACTCGTTCATCTGGCAGCCGAAGGTTTTAATGAAGACTTTTTTGCTCATGATGCGGACGGGTTGCGTTGTTCGGTGAGGCTTGCCCGATTGCTATCAAATAAATAGCTGCTTGCGCCCGTTTTGAAAGGGCGTCAGGCCAATTTAATGCTGAAACGGCAACGTTACTGCTTGTACGCAGGTAACTGGTCGTACGGCGTCTTGCCGTCGTCTGCCGGCTTGGCAGAGGTGCCGGTGTTGAAATTGAAAATCGTCTCGGTGCCACCCGGCCGCTTTTCCTTCGCCTCTTCCTGATTCAGGATCCAGACCTCATGCACCTGGCCGAGGTTGTCGCGCGTGTAGTTCACCACCAGCTTCTGGTTCAGAAGAGCGCCGGACAGGGCGAAATGGTTGTTGATGTCACGTATGCGGGAACCCACGGAGAGCCTGTCCTGCTTGCCGTTCATCGAGATGACCGGTGGCGCCACCACCACCATTTCACCGCGGACGGCCTTGGCGGGAAATTTCCTGACGTTGGGTTTGACCACTTCGGTTGAATCGGTCTGCGCCAGGGCTGGCAGGCCCAGCAGGCCGGCGGATGCGGCCAGCGCCAGCAAAAGGGGAGTGAAACGGAAGCTGCAGCGGTTCATGGTGTGTGTCCAGAGGCTGTGAATATCAAAAGGATAGCAAAGAATGGCGGGATCGCGCCATAAAGTGCCATAAACGGATCAGGAAAACCCAAAACACAATGAACAAAGCCCCAGGGGAGGGGACCCTCTGGGGCTTTGAAAGTATTTGTGGTGGTCGTAGGTGGACTTGAACCACCGACATCAGCATTATGAATGCTGCGCTCTAACCAACTGAGCTATACGACCGAACCCAAGATTATAGCTATAAAACCACCCCCGTCCAGGCTCACTGCGTGTAGCCTGTTCCCCCTCAAGGGGGCAGTGAAATGAACTCCCCCCTTCCGGGTCTCACTGCGTGTAGCCCGTTCCCCCTCCGGGGCGGCGCCTGTGGCCCGGCAAAGCCGGTTCCACGGCCCCCACTGGTAATGCCCAATGAACTCTTCAACCAGCATGAGCCGCGGGACTGGCTTCGCCAGACCGCAGGCGGGCGGCCCCCTCGGGGGGCAGGGAGCGACACGAAGTGCGCGACCGTGGGGGCCGTTACTTGTGTTTAAAGACCGGTTTGCGCTTGTTGACGAAGGCATCCATGCCTTCTTTCTGGTCTTCGGTCGAAAACAGCGAATGAAACAGGCGCCGCTCGAACATCACGCCGTCGCTCAGGCCGCTTTCAAATGCCCGGTTGACGGCCTCCTTGGCCGCCATCACGCTAGGCTGGCCGAAGCCGCAAATCAGCAGCGCTGCGCCCAGCGCTTCGTCCATAAGTTTTTCCAGCGGCACCACGCGGCTCACCAGGCCTGAGCGTTCGGCTTCTTGCGCATCCATCATGCGGCCGGTCAGGGCCATGTCCATGGCTTTGGCCTTGCCCACGGCGCGGGGTAGGCGCTGCGTGCCACCGGCGCCGGGAATGATGCCCAATTTGATTTCGGGCTGGCCGAACTTTGCGTTGTCGGCGGCAATGATGAAGTCGCACATCATCGCCAGCTCACAACCGCCGCCCAGGGCAAAGCCGCTGACGGCGGCAATCACGGGTTTACGGATGCTGCGGATCTGCTCCCAGTTGCGCGTGATGTAGTCGTTGTTGTAAACATCGGCAAAACTGTAGGTAGCCATTGCGCCGATGTCGGCGCCCGCGGCAAAAGCCTTTTCACTGCCGGTCAGGATGATGCAGCCGACCGTGTCGTCGGCATCCCATGCCTTGAGCGCCTGGCCCAGCTCGTTCATGAGCTGGTCGTTCAACGCATTGAGCTGCTTGGGGCGATTCAGTGTGACGATCCCCACCTTTCGGGCGTCCGGGCCCTCGGTGCGGGTTTCAATGGTTTCGTAGATCGGGGAAGACATGAGTAAGTCCTTTGGCAAAAAAATGCGTCGGGCAATGATGCCATGGCTGCGGAGGAAGGCGGCTTGCGCAGACTGCCTTGGGATGCCGCCACGATGACATGGAAGGCGTGGACATTTTTCCGGAGAAACGTCCGCGTTCAGGCTTTTTGGCCCACCCAGTGATCCATCAGGGCGGCGTCCCGTACGGCAAGTCGCCATGTGGTCAGCGCGGGCGGCATGACCAGCTCGAGCCTCATCAGGCGTTTGTCTCGTGACACCAGGGCGATGATTTTTTTGGCCGTGCCCGCATAGTGCGGCAAGTCATCAAGCCGGCTCATGCGCCAGCCGCTTTCCGGCGGCCGGCCTCCGGCACGGGAAACCGGTTCCACCGCCAGCCATTCATCGCCTGCCGCAAAACCGGCGCGTTCGGCGACGCCGCCACGCAATACCGTCTTGATCAGCACCACACCCTGGGTTTCGCTGGCGCGAAGACCCAGCCGCTGGGCCAGTTGGGCAGGGTCTTCAATGACGGCCACGCCGTGCTTTTCCAGCAAATTCTTGAGCGGTAGTTCCTCGTGTCCGTGCACCCATTGGGCCAGCTCGGCGGTGAACGGGCGGTGCCCCGCTGCTTCGAGTTCCTCTAAGAAATCGGCCTCGCGCATGGGGCCGGCTTTGCAGCGCAGCCAGAGTGCGCGCATCACGTTGTCCAGTGTCGCACCTCTGGCGGCTCCGCCTTCGGCGCGTAGTGCGAGGTCAAAACACAGGGCCACCAGGGCCCCCTTGGTGTAGTAGCTCACGGTGGCGTTGGGCGTATTTTCATCCTGGCGGTAGTACTTCACCCAGGCATCGACGCTGGCCTGGGCCACCGACTGAACCACCCGCCCCGGCGTCTGCATGACCTGGTTGATGGTCTTGTTGAGCAGCTTCAGGTAGGCCGCGTTGTCAAGCAAGCCTGCGCGCCGCAGCAACAGGTCGTCGTAGTAACTGGTGAAGCCTTCGAAAAACCACAGCAGCCCGGTATAGTTTTCGGCGCCATAGTCGTAGCGTTCAAATTCCGCGGGGCGCAGCCGCTTGACATTCCATGTGTGGAAGTACTCATGACTGATGAGGCCTCGTAGCGTGGTGTAACCCTCCGCGGTGCGGGCGTCGCCCAGGTGCGGCAGGTCCTTGCGGTTGCAGATCAGTGCCGTTGAATTGCGGTGCTCGAGCCCGCCATAGCCGTCATCTACCGCATTGAGCATGAACAGATAGCTTTGGAAAGGCGGTTTTTTTGCGCCGTGCCAGAAGCGGATCTCTGCCTCGCAAATCTTCTGGGTGTCTGCCAGCAGTCTGGCGCCGTCGAAGCCAGGCGCTGCGCCGGCAACCACCATCCGGTGCGGCACGCCCCGCACGGTAAAGGTGTCGCTCCAGAAACACCCCATTTCCACGGGGCAGTCCACCAATTCGTCGTAGTCGGCCGCCTCATAGCTGCCAAATCCGCGTCGGTTGACGGCTCGCGGCATCAGCCCGGTAGCCAGTGACCAGCCATCGACGGCCTTGGGTTCAGGAATTTCCAGAACGTGCACCGCTTTCTCGCGGCCCTGCACTTTCAGGCACAGGCTGGTGCCATTGAAAAAACCGCGCTGGCTGTCCAGCCAGGCGCTGCGTACGGAGTTGTCAAAGGCGTACACCTCGTAGTGCAGTACCAGCGGTTTGGCGGGAGAGCATTGCACCTGCCAGGTGCATTTGTCGAGTTGCTCAACGTGAAGCGGTGTGCGGCCGGTCTGGCGGGCTTCCAGCTTCTGCAGATTTTTTGAAAACTCGCGGACCAGGTAGCTGCCCGGAATCCACACCGGCAGCGAGACTTTCTGCAAAGCCTCAGGTTCCGCAATCGTGAGGGTCACGCGAAAGAGGTGGGCGTGGAGGTCGCCCGTTTCGACGCGGTAGTGAAGAGGGGGAAGGGAGTGTGATTGAGTGCCTGGCATCTTGTGCAAAGAATACTCCAGGTCGACGAGTGACCGGCCATAGCGCGTTCATGATGGTGCGCTCGAAAACACCTCTTGCTATCAAAAAAGAAGCTGCTTGCGCCTGTCTGATACGGGTTACAGGGAGATTTCTAGTTGAAGGATGTTTGAATTGCCTTAAGGGGCTTTTGCGCTTACCAGCATTTTTTCGACTTCTTGCGCGCTGACCGCGCCCGGTGTGCGGGACCCGTTGGCAAAAATCAGGGTGGGTGTGCCGGTGATGTTGTATTTCTGGCCGAAATCGCGGTTCCGTTTGATGGCTGCGATATTGCATTCGGCCGTTACGGGCGTGGCGTTGCGCAGCATCCAGTCGTTCCAGGACTTTGCCCTGTCCTTGGCACACCAGATGTCGCGCGACTTGGAAATGGAGTCCGGCCCGAGCACGGGGTAAAGAAAGAGATAGACGGTGATGTTGTCAATGCTGGTGAGGTCGCGTTCAAAGCGTTTGCAGTAGCCGCAATTGGGGTCTTCAAACACCGCGAGCTTGCGTTTGCCATCGCCGCGAACAATCTTGACAGCGTCACCTAAAGGGAGCTTTTCAAAGTCGACGGCACTGAGTTTCCCAATGCGTTCCTCCGTCAAGTTCTTTCGGGTTTTTACGTCCAGAAGATGGCCCTGCAGTAGGTAGTTGCCTTGCTCATCCGTATAGAAAATGTCAAAGCCAAGACGCACCTCATAAAGCCCGCTCATCGGTGTTTTAGTGACTTCGTCGATTTTCGCAAACGCCGGGAATTTCTCGGCCAGGTTTTTGCGAATGACAGCTTCCTGCGCAAAAGCGGGAACCAAGCTGAAGGCCATCAAGCCGAGCACGGCGATCGATTTCAAAAATTTCATTTCGGTTCCAGTGTGTTTCGCTATCTCGCTATTGCTATAAACCGGCGGCTTGCCGCGTCAGCCATTGCTTGAGAAAATCGCTGCGTTCAAACCCCTTCATGCCCCAGTTTCTCAAGGCCTGCCAGCGTCCATCGGTCTGCGCAAAAATCCCGTGCAGCCCGTCGGTGACCGCACCCATCGCCGCCACGTCGGCCTTGCGGGCCCTTTCGTAGCGTCGCAGCAGCTTTTCGTCGCCCAACCCTCGCCAGTACTCCCGTTGTGAGATAACCTCTGCCAGGCAGGCCGCATCGGCCAGGCCCAGATTCAACCCCTGACCCGCCAGCGGATGCACTGTATGCGCCGCGTCGCCCGCCAAGGCCCAGCCGGGCCCTACCCAATGTCCGGCGCTTGACAGGGACAGCGGCCAGCCTGCGCGCTCGCTCGTCAACCGCAAGCTGCCGGTTTCCTGACCGCAGACGGTTTTTAAGGCCTCGCAAAATTCTTCCGCCGGCATCTTCTCGAGTGCGTTGGCGCGCTGTACAGAGACAGACCACACCAGCGCCACCAAGTTCCCGTTGGCGCCAGATAAAGGCAAAAGCGCCAGAATTTCCCCGCCGGTAAACCATTGGCGGGCGATGCCGCCATGCGGTTTGTCCAGCTCAAGCCTTGCTGCGATGGCTTTTTGCGGATAGGGTTTAACCGTCCAGTTGATCGGCCGTATGTGCGCGAACTCCTCGCGGCTGGCGCTTTTGTGGCCTTCGCAGATCACATGGAGTGACGCCTTCGCGGGGGCGTCTAGGGTCTCGATTTGCGGCTGGTAGCGGACCGCCTGGCTGAGTTGCAGCTCCAGTGCCGGCACATCCACAATCCAGGCCAGTGCGTCCTGACCCACGCTGCGTGCGGTGAAATCCAGCTTGCCGCCATCGTCTCCCCACACCTGCATTTCAGCCACGGGTGTAGCGAAGGCCTCATCAGGCCAGGCGCGCAGGGTTTCCAGCGCGCCGCGTGAAGCGCTGTTAAGGGCATAGGCGCGCACATCGGTCGCGGTAGGTGCGCCGGGGGGCTTTACGGGCCGGGTCACCAATGCGACGCGCAGGCGCTCGCGCGCCAGCAACAGCGCCAGCGTGCGGCCCACCACACCGTCGCCGCGAATACAGACATCAAAGGTCTTGGACATGCCTCATTTTAGGAGGCAGTGCAAAATTGCTCCTTTTTGGGCCTTCCTGGTCCACAGATCCGCATTCATGAACATAAAGGCCTGGAAGACGTGAGCGATTCATCAAAGAACACATCAGCGGCGGTCGACATGCCGTCAGACCTGTCGGCCGTGATTTCACGTCTGTATGTTTATCCGGTGAAATCCTGTGCGGGGGTTCAGGTGCAGGAGGCCATCCTGACCGAAACGGGGCTGGAATTTGACCGAGCCTGGATGGTGGTGGACAGCAAGGGAGAGTTCCTCACCCAACGCGAGCTTCCGCGCATGGCTTTGATCAAGCCGCAGCTCCGGCACCACGATATGGTGCTGCGCGCACCCGGCATGCTGGCACTTCACATTGCGCTGGACCAGGTGGAAGAACCGGTTCGGGTGCGGGTCTGGAAGGATGACGTGCAGGCGTACGACATGGGCGCCATCGCAGCCCAGTGGTTCACGGACTTCTTGGGGCAAACCGCACGCCTGGTGCGGTTCGATCCCGAACACAAGCGGGTCTGCAGCCCGCAATGGACCGGCGGCGTCGAGGCCTTGAACCAGTTCAGCGACGGGTATCCGGTGCTGCTGATCAGCGAAGCGTCATTGGCACATTTCAACGAAAAACTGGTGGCGGCCGGCACACCTGCCGTGACGATGGAGCGCTTTCGGCCGAACATTGTGCTGGGCGATGCGGTGGGTGCCGACGGCCTGGCGCCACATGACGAAGACCGCATTGACACGATGCATGTCGCGACCGAACAAGGCATGGTTCAGCTCAAACCGGTCAAGCCCTGCCCGCGCTGCCCGATTCCCAATATCGACCCCGCGACCGCTCTCAGCAGTCCTGAGGTCGGCGATATGCTGCAAACCTATCGCCAGGATGCGCGGGTCAACGGCGCGCTGACGTTCGGCATGAATGCCATCGTGCTGGCGGGCATTGACCACCAGCTCAAGGTAGGCCAGACTGCGGGCGCCAGCTATCTGTTTGAGTGACTTTTGACGGCCCTCAGTGGTGAGTGTGCGGCACCGGTCTTTGGGGGGTGAGGGGCATGAGAGGAATGGGGCGCGTGCGACGATGGCGGGCCGCTTTCAAGGCTGTCCGGTGCCGATTCGGTGTCCAGCGGCATGGGGTGCGTTGACTCCGGTTCCAGAAACCGGATGGGCCGGCGGGTGCGTGCTGCCATGCTGTGCAAAAGATCGGCCAGGGCTGTGGAAATTTCCTCATGGCTGCCAAGGCGCTCGTTGAGCAGCACGCCTGCAACATGAAATTGCAAAACCACCTCAGGCTTCAGGCCCTTGAGCGGCATGAGGCCGGCCGCGATCAGGCGCGCCGCCAGATCGGTGACTGGCGGGCGCGACGCAACGCCCTCGAGGATCAGCCCAAATCGTGCCTCGTCGATACGCCCCACCGTGTTCACGTCGCGCAGAATGCGGCGCAGCTTGATGACGCTGCGCAGCAGGCTTTGCTCGGCTACCGCCGTGCCCCAGGTTTTCTTGATATACCGGTAGTTGACCAGTTCGATGTACACCACGGCAGCGGGCTCCTTGTAGCGCTGTGCCCGGCCCACCACCTGCTTGAAGCGGTCGTGGAAAAGGTGGCCGGCAAGAAGGCCGGTGAGGGCATCCTGGCTGGACATGGCCTGCTCGCGCGCTTCTATTGCGTGGCGTTCGTGTGAACGCGTGTTCAGCGCCACGAGCAGCAGGGGCACCTCGATGGTTAGCGCCGCCATCAGGCCGTAGTGATACAGCCACGGCACGGAAAACAGGCCGAGGATGCTGGTCACCGTAAGAAGCGTTACCAGCCCCAGCGGAGAAAAAGCCGCCAACACCCAGAAACCCACGACGTCCTGGCGCCGCCACGTCATGTAGGCCCGGCTTGTTCCCAGCGCAACAACGACCACCAGGTAAACGCTCAGGAGGCTCACGCCCAGCCCGCGCTCCAGAGCGAGATACATTAGCGCCATCGGCCCGCCCGCCATGCCGGTCCAGTAGGCAAGCCGCTCAAACCATTTGTGGCGTGAACCAGTGCCGCAGAGGTGATGCACAACCAGTAGCGCCGAGCCGCCGCCCAGAATGGCCAGGAAACCCTGCGCCATGTTGTTCCAGGTGCTGAAGTTACCCCAGAGGAAATGGCCCGCCACACCCGTCCAGGCAGCCACGACAAGGGCCATGATGATCGCGTACACGGAGTACCACCCGTAGGCCCGGTCGTGGTAGACCCAGCTTTGGACGACGCAGGCTATGATGAGCAGCACCAGTGCGCCAAATACCACGCCAATCGCAAGGTATTCCAGCTGGAGCCGCTGAGTCAGGTTGGCTCGTGTGCTGACCCGAACCGGAATGCTGACTTCCGTCTGGTGCTGTATGCGCACATACACGTCATGCACGCCGTTGTCCGGCAGGTTCAGGCGGAAATGCCCATAACGGCCGGGTTCGGGCCAGGTGGAGACCGCCACGGTGTCCCCGGCGGTTTCGGCAGTCCATCCCCCCGACGGGGCACGCTGGTACACCGTCGCCAGGTCCAGCAGGGGCAGGGGAAACTCAAGCAACCAGTCGTGGCGCGAGCCCGACGACCTGGCAAAGCGGTAATGCTGCCAGAGCGCCGCGCGCGGGCCGAGCGAATACACCGTGTCGGCGCCGGAGGGCGCAAACAGGGCCCCCGGCCGACCCCCGGCCAATTGGTCAATGCCGGCCTGGCCGTCGCTGTCAATCCATGCGAAACCCGATTCCACCACATCCAGGGTCGGCCTGGCATCGGTTAAAGCCACGACAGGCTGGGCCTGTGCGGGATGCGCGAACGTACCCAAAAGACTGGTCAGCATAAAGATGACGAATGCCTGCCACAAAGCCCTCCATCCCTGGTCAGCTGCGCATCGAATACACTTCTCAGCCTGTTTTTGAAGGTTTGTCATGAGTTTGAAGTGCGGCATTGTAGGCTTGCCTAACGTCGGAAAATCCACCTTGTTCAATGCGTTGACCAAAGCGGGGATCGCGGCCGAAAACTACCCCTTTTGCACCATTGAGCCGAATGTCGGCATCGTGGAAGTGCCCGATCCGAGATTGGCCCTATTGGCTGAAATCGTCAAGCCCGAACGCATTGTTCCGGCCATCGTCGAATTTGTGGACATTGCAGGCCTGGTGGCGGGCGCCAGCACGGGCGAGGGGCTGGGCAACAAGTTCCTGGCCCATATCCGCGAAACCGACGCCACGGTCAATGTGGTGCGCTGCTTTGAAGACGACAACGTGATTCACGTGGCCGGCAAGGTAGACCCGATTTCCGACATTGAAGTCATCCAGACCGAGCTGTGTCTGGCTGACCTCGCAGCGGTGGAAAAAGCCCTGCATCGGGTCACCAAGACCGCGCGTTCGGGCGACAAGGAGTCGGCCAAGCTGGTCGTCATCCTTGAGAAGTGCCAGGCCGCGCTCAACGAGGGTAAACCCGTGCGCACCGTGGATTTCAGCAAAGAAGAGTTGCCGCTTCTAGGCCAGTTTTTCCTGATCACCGCGAAGCCGGCCATGTTTGTGGCCAATGTGGCCGAGGACGGGTTTGACAACAACCCGCTGTTGGATCGCCTGAAAGCCTATGCCGACGCCCAGAAAGCGCCGGTGGTGGCAATTTGCGCCAAGATGGAGGCCGAAATGGCTGACATGGACGAAGAAGACAAGAAGATGTTTCTTGCCGAGATCGGCCAGGACGAGCCCGGCCTGAACCGGCTGATTCTGGCGGCCTACAAATTGCTGGGCCTGCAGACCTACTTCACCGCAGGCGTGAAGGAAGTGCGAGCCTGGACCATCCATGTCGGCGACACCGGCCCGCAGGCTGCTGGTGTGATCCACACCGACTTCGAAAAAGGCTATATCCGCGCCCAGACCATCGCTTTTGCCGACTACATCTCCTTCAAGGGCGAGCAAGGCGCCAAAGACGCCGGCAAGATGCGCAGCGAAGGCAAGGAATATGTCGTCAAGGATGGCGACGTGATGAACTTCCTGTTCAGCAGCTAGATGTATACACCCCTGCCTGGGCTCACTTCGTGTAGCCCATCCTCCCCTTGCAGGGGACGCCGCCTGTCGCCCGGCGGAGCCGGTTCGACGGTGGCACTTGAAAGGGATCTGCAGATCGCATGACAGAAGCCGTCCGACTCGCCAAACGCCTTGCCGAAATGTTGTCCTGCTCTCGCCGGGAGGCTGAGCAGTACATTGAAGGTGGCTGGGTCACGGTTGATGGCGTGCCCATCGAAGAACCCCAGTTCCGGGTTTCAAATCAGACTATCGTGCTCGACAAGGATGCCAGCCTGCTGGCCATGACGCCCGTCACCTTGCTGCTGCACAAGCCCGCGGGCCAGGAAGCGCAGCCTGACAACGGTGCGGCGCAGGCGGCCGCGCTGCTGTCGGGGGCGATGCAGTCGCCCGATGATCGCTCCGGCATCCGGCCCCTGAAGAAGCATTTCTCCACCGTGGAGTTGGTCACGCCGCTGGCGACGCCGGCCAGCGGGCTGGTGGTGCTGACGCAGGACTGGCGCGTGACACGCAAGCTGCGCGAAGACGCCCGCGTGATGGAGCATGAAGTCATTGTCGATGTCGGCGGTGACATCAAGTCTGGTGGCCTGGAGCGGCTCAATCGTCTGGATCACGGCTTCACCTATCGCGGCGCATTGCTGCCGCCGGCCAAGGTCAGCTGGCAAAGTGAAACCCGCCTGCGCTTTGCTTTGAAGGGCGAAGTGCCAGGGCAGATCGCCTACATGTGCGAGAGCGTTGGCTTGCGCGTCGAGGGCATGAAGCGGCTGCGCATAGGACGGGTGGCCATGAGCCAGTTGCAGCCCGGGCAGTGGCGCTATCTGCTGCCTCACGAACGCTTCTGATCCCAGGCAGCCTCTGTCCTCTATCCGGTCACAACACCCGGGAACGCCCAGATCAGGCTGCCCGTCATCATGAAGTAGCGCAGAAATTTCCCGATGGCCATGTACGCCAGGCAAGGTCAAAACGGAAACTTGAGCCAGCCCGCTACCGCGCACAGCGGGTCACCGACGACTGGCAACCAGGCCAGCAGACAGGCCTTGGGGCCGAGTTTTTCCAGCCACCGCACGGCGCGGCCGTGGTGCGAGGAGTGCTGGTATTTGTCCACCACTTTGTGGGCGCCGTAGCCCATCCACCAGTCCAGCGCGCCACCCAGTGTGTTGCCCGTGGTAGCCACCAGCACCGCAGGCCAGAACATGGCGGGGTTGAGTTTGACCAGGCCGAACACCACGGGCTCCGAGCCCAGCGGCAGCAACGTGGCGGAAATGAATGACACCACAAACACCGTGCTCAGACCGTATTCGGGTAGGGCCAAAAGTTCTGTCAGGCGGTGAATCCAGGCTTCCATATATCTATTTGAGTATAGGCAAGCTGGCCAGGCGCTGTGTCAGGAAGACGCTTACAACTCCGTGTGCAAATTTCAATTGCTGAAATTTTAAGCAGGTACAATCGTGCCTACTTTTTCAGCAATCGCAGCGCTCACTTCCCATGAACATCGGCCCCTATGCTCTGGCAAACAACCTGTTTGTTGCGCCCATGGCCGGTGTCACGGACAGGCCGTTCCGCCAGCTGAGCAAGAAGCTGGGTGCGGGCTACGCGGTCAGCGAGATGGTGACATCGCGCCGCGACCTGTGGGACACACTGAAGACTTCGCGCCGCGCCAACCACGAGGGTGAGGCCGCGCCGATCGCTGTGCAGATCGCCGGCACCGATGCGCAGATGATGGCGGACGCCGCCGCGTACAACATCGACCGCGGCGCGCAGATCATCGACATCAACATGGGTTGCCCGGCCAAGAAGGTCTGCAACAAATGGGCAGGTTCGGCGTTGATGCAGGACGAGCCGCTGGCCTTGCAGATCGTGGAGGCCGTAGTGGCGGCCTGCGCGCCGCGCAACGTGCCGGTCACGCTCAAAATGCGCACGGGCTGGTGCCGGGCTGAAAAGAATGCGCTGGCCATTGCACGCGCGGCGGAAAGCGCCGGCGTACAGATGATCACGGTGCATGGCCGCACCCGTGAGCAGGGTTACAAGGGAAACGCCGAATACGACACGATTGCTGCCGTCAAGGTGGCACTGCGCATTCCCGTGGTGGCCAATGGCGACATCACCAGCCCCGAAAAAGCCCGCGATGTGCTGGCCTATACCGGTGCCGACGCGGTGATGATTGGCCGCGCGGCGCAAGGGCGCCCCTGGATTTTTCGCGAGATTTCACATTTCCTTTCAAGCGGCACGCATCTTGCGCCGCCGCTGGTGGCAGAAGTCGAGCGCCTGCTGCTGGACCATTTACGCGACCATTACGATTTGTACGGTGAATACACCGGCGTGCGCACGGCGCGCAAACACATCGGCTGGTATGTGAAGACTTTGCCCGGCGGTGAGGCGTTTCGTGCGCAGATGAATCTGCTGCAAGACTGCGAAGCGCAACTGAAGGCTGTGAGCGGGTTTTTTGAGGAACTGGGCGCGCAGATGGACCGGATTCCGGCCGCTGCCGCCGAGGTTGATGCCGAGGGCGTGCCTGCGCAGGCACGGGTGAACAAAGATAAAAATCAGGAAAATCAGGAAGAAGCTGCTGCATGAGCAAAAAACATATCGAAGAGTGCGTACGCACCAGCCTGGAAGGTTATTTCAAGGACCTGCGGGGCACCGAGCCTGACGGCATGTACGAGATGATGGTCAAGGTGGTGGAAAAGCCGCTGCTGGAAGTCGTCATGCAGCATGCCGAGCAAAACCAGTCGCGCGCCGCAGAATGGCTGGGCTTGAACCGCAACACCCTGCGCAAGAAGCTGGTTGAGCACAAGCTCATCAAATAACAACACGCACCCCGTGGCCCGGCCCCTTGCCGGCCATACTCCTTTTGAGAAGACAAAAATGAACGCACTGATTTCCGTTTCAGACAAAACCGGCATCCTCGAATTCGCGCAGGCGCTGCATGCGCTGGGTATCAAGCTGCTGTCCACGGGCGGCACGGCCAAGCTGCTGGCTGACGCGGGCCTGCCGGTCACCGAAGTCGCCGACCACACCGGTTTTCCTGAAATGCTTGACGGCCGCGTCAAGACGCTACACCCGAAGATCCATGGCGGCCTGCT
>NZ_JBDTPB010000091.1:0-3761 GCF_039932935.1 Polaromonas sp. | reverse complement strand
TGCTGACCGTCGGCAAGTTCACCATGCCCAGCCGCGCTTACGCGGGCCGCTTCAATTTCAACGGTGCCGACCAGCAAAAACGGGTGGGTACGCTGTCGGGCGGAGAACGCGGGCGCCTGCACCTCGCCAAAACCCTGATTGCCGGCGGCAATGTGTTGATGCTCGATGAGCCCTCAAACGACCTGGACGTGGAAACCCTGCGCTCGCTCGAAGACGCGCTGCTGGAATTCGCAGGCTCCATCATGGTGATCAGCCATGATCGCTGGTTCCTGGACCGGATCGCAACGCACATCCTGGCCGCCGAAGGCGACAGCCAGTGGACCTTCTTCAACGGCAACTATCAGGAATATGAAGCCGACAAGAAGAAGCGACTCGGTGAAGAGGGTGCCAAGCCCAAGCGCATGCGGTTTAAAGCCTTGCATTGAGCCCCCACGCTTTTCACTTCGTGTAATGCGCTGCCCCCCGAGGGGGCTGCTGCGCCTGCGGTCCGGCAAAGCCGGTCCCGCGGCCCCTGCTTGGTTTAAGAGTACCCCCCGTTCGCTTGTGTAGTTCCCCGGAGATAGGCATGACCGACGAAGAAGTCCTGACCCAAACCCGTCACTGGCTCGAAAAAGCGGTGATCGGACTCAACCTGTGCCCGTTTGCCAAGGCGGTGTACGTCAAGAACCAGGTGCGGCTGGTGGTGAGCCACGCCCGTCATGCGGACGATTTGCTGGAGGAGCTGGACCGTGAGCTGGACTTGCTGGCGGCCACGCCGGCGCAGGAAATCGACACCACACTGTTGATCCACCCGTCTTTGTTCGACGACTTTCTGGATTTCAACGACTTTCTTGAGATCGCTGAAGGCGTAGTAGACGAGCATGGTCTCGAAGGCGAGATCCAGCTGGCCAGCTTTCACCCCCGATTCCAGTTTGACGGCACCGAGCCCGACGAAATGGGTAACTACAGCAACCGCGCACCTTTTGCCATCCTGCATCTATTGCGGGAAGAAAGCGTGGAGCGTGCCGTGGCGTCTTTCCCGGAAGCCGACGCCATCTTTGAGCAGAACATTGATGCGCTGGAAAAACTCGGCCCGGATGGCTGGAAAGCCCTGGGTCTTTAATCGACTGAGTAGCCGGCGTCAGGTGCCGGCGCAGCTAGGCAGGCAGATGCTGCTTGAGTACTGCATGCAGCTGTGCAAAATTGAAGGGCTTGGTGACATAGCCGCTTGCACCCAGGCGCAGGGCTTCTTCCAGCCGTTCCGATTCCGCGCTGGCCGACAGGAAAATAAACGGCACCTGTTTCAGCAGAGGCTCCGCCTGCAATGCCGCAAGCACTTCCATGCCGCTCATTTGCGGCATCATCACGTCGCAAAAAATAAGGTCCGGAATTTGGTCTTTCGCAGCCTGCAGGCCGGCGGCGCCATCGGCCGCCTCGATGGCTTCGTGTCCTTCCAGTCTCACAAAGCGCAGCAGATTGGCCCGTATATGGGTTTCATCCTCAATCACTAGAATGCGCGCCATTTTTCTCCAGATCAAAGTAAAGGCCCGGGCTGAAGGGGCCGGCTTCCTGATCGCCTTGCGAGGTCAATGCAGGGCCACCCCATCTTATAGCGTTCATGCGCCCTGGGGTTTGCCAGACTGCATGGATTCAAATCCTGACGGTAAAACAACTTCCCTGTCCGACCTGGCTGGTCACCGCTATGCTTCCGCCATGCAGGTCGACAGAGTTTTTGACAATGGCCAACCCCAAACCAGTGCCCTGAATGTCTCCCACATTGCTGGCCCGGTGAAACCACTCAAAGAGATGCGGGAGTTCATCCGCGGGGATTCCAATGCCCTGGTCTGCCACCTCGAAGGCCACGCGACCATCTGACGGAAAGATGCGAAACGACACCCTGGCGCCTTGCGGAGAGTATTTGATGGCATTTGACAGAAGGTTGCCGAAAATATGCCGCAATAGTTTTTCATCAAACTGACCGGTAGGCGGCACGCCGTCAAAATCCAGGGCCAGCTCGCAACCCGTATCGGCGTGCTGCGTCCGGGCTTCTTCCACCAGGTCCTGGCAAAGCGCGAGCAAGTCAATATCTGCAGGCCGGAATTCCAGCATTTGCGCTTCGACCTTGCCAAGCAGCAACACCCGGTCCAGCATCTGGGTCATACGCTGGACACCTGTTTCTATGGTGTTGATGACCTCCATTTTTTCGGGCTCCGGCAGACGGTCACCGTAGTGCTTGAGCAACTCTGCCGACGACAGGATGAAAGCCAGTGGCGTGCGGAATTCATGGGAGGCAACCGAGATAAAACGCGATTTCATGTCGTTCAGCTCAGTCTGTTTTTGCAGTGTGAGGCGCTGCGTTTGCTCTGCCTGCAGACGTGCGGTGGCATCGACCACAAAAACCAGCGTGGCCTCGCGTTTCCCCCATTCAATTTTGACGGCCGACAATTCCAGTGAACGGATTTCTCCGTGCTGCGTAATGACACGAAAACTATAGGTGGATTCAACTTCTTCCCCACGCAGCCGCCGTTCATGACGGTCGACCATGGTCGGCAGGTCGTCTGGGTGAAGCGTGGCCGTGAAAGGCTGCGCCAGCAGGTAGTCCAGCGGATGGCCGACGATGCGCACCAGGCTGGGATTGGCAAACACCATCCGGTCGTCCTGGATCACCACGACGCCGACACCGACTTTTTCGATCACGGTGCGGTAGCGCTCCTCCGATTTGCGCAGTTCATCCAGTGCCTGGTAGCGCTCAATCGCACTGCTGACGTGATTGGCTACAAAAGACAGGATGTCGGCGTCGGTTGTGCTGTAGTGCACGCCGGGCTCATAACCTTGCACGGCCAGCACGCCGCCAATCGTCCCGCGGATGTGCATGGGGACGCCCAGCCAGGAGCTGAAGGTCATGTCGCCGCTGCCTTCGGTGACATCGCCCGCGGCTTGAAGAGCCTTCAGGCGCGTGGCGTCGATGATCTGCGGTTTTCGGGTGCTCAGCACAAACTCTGTCAGACCTTTGCGGTAGGGCACGTTGCTCAGTTGCAGTGCATCTCCGTCACGTTCATCCACGTAATAGGGGAAATCCTTGCGGTGCTTCTGCGCGTCGTAAAGGCACGCATAACAATTCTTGGCATACAGCAGCTCACCGAGCAGGCCGTGCACTGACTGCAGAAAATCGTAGAACGTGAGGTCAGCGGCGGCCCTTTCCGCAATGCGGTAGAACACACGTTGCAGTGTTTCCGCTTTTTTCTGCTCACGCGCCTCGGCCTGCAGTTCACGGGTTCGTTGCTCCAGCCACAGGGTGGCGGAAGTTTCCTGCTTCTGCTTTTCTAACTGCAGGCTTTGGTAGTCAGCCTGCAGCGCAAGGTGTTGCTGCTGAAGCTGCCTTAGCTGGGCGTGAAGGTCAGCGTCGGAAGGCATGGCGCGGCTTTCGTGCTCGATGGAGGGTGGGGCCGCCGCGGTGGCAGACCCTTCTACTCATTATGCGGCCTCAAACGATCTGGATACCTGACGGGCGACGTCTCACAGGCATCTTCGCAAGCACCCAATCTCAAACTCAGGTTTTGACAGCCGTTCCCAGCCAACGGGTGGCCAGCTGGACCCAGTACGTGCCACCCAGAGGGATCAGGTCATCATTGAAGTCGTAGCTCGGGTTATGCAGGGTGCAGGGGCCGCCACCGTGGCCCATTTCGCGGTGCGCGCCGTCACCATTCGAAATAAAACAGTAGGCGCCGGGCTTTGCCTGCAGCATGTAGGCAAAATCTTCCGCGCCCATGGTCGGCTCCTGC
>NZ_JBDTPB010000090.1:0-19952 GCF_039932935.1 Polaromonas sp. | reverse complement strand
GCAAAAAGCCCACTTTGGCCTGCGCATGCAAAAAGCCACGCAGCAACTGACCAACCTCGCAACGCTGCGTTCGACGCGCCGTAGCATCGCCCGTGCCAAAACCATTCTGGCCGAAACCATCGTCAAGCAAGGAGCCAACAAATGACGGAAGCTAAAAAATCCCTCAAGCGCACCTTGATTGGCAAGGTGGTCAGCGACAAGCGCGCCAAGACCGTCACGGTTCTGGTTGAGCGTCGCGTGAAGCACGAGCTGTACGGCAAGATCGTATCGCTGTCCAGCAAGTACCACGCCCATGACGAAAAGGGCGAGTACCACACGGGCGACGTGATCGAGATCACTGAAAGCCGTCCAATCTCCAAGACCAAGAACTGGGTTGTGACCCGTCTGGTTGAAAAGGCAGCGATCGTTTAAGTCTTGCGTTTTACTCAAGGCTGACTCAGGTCACGCTCTCAAAAATGGCTCACTTTGGTGGGCCATTTTTGTTTGCGCAGTTATCGCAGGCACCTAACCTCTGCTGCTTTCGGGCATGCCCTTCGCGCCGGAGCCGTTTTCAACGCAGTGAGCACACGCTTGCTATTACCGCACTACACTGCGGGAGTTGATTTTCCAACTGATTTATTTGAGGAGCACACATGATCAAAGTAGGCGACACACTCCCGGCGACCACGCTGATGGAATTTTCCGAAGTCGAAGGCAACGGCTGCAGCATCGGCCCCAATCCGGTTGATGTGGCAAAAGCCACCGCCGGCAAGACCATTGCGCTGTTTGCACTGCCGGGTGCGTTCACGCCCACCTGCTCGGCCAAGCATGTGCCTGGTTATGTCGAGAAGTTCGCCGAGCTCAAGGCTGCGGGGGTCGACGAGATCTGGTGCCTGAGCGTGAACGACGCGTTCGTCATGGGTGCCTGGGCGCGCGACCAGAAGACCGGCGACAAGGTTCGCATGCTGGCCGACGGCAGCGCCGAATTCGCCAAGGCCACCGGCCTGACGCTGGACCTCAACGCGCGCGGCATGGGCCTGCGCAGTAACCGCTACTCGATGCTGGTCAAGGACGGCAAGGTGGTGAGCCTGAACGTTGAGGGACCGGGCAAGTTTGAGGTCAGCGATGCCGCAACGCTGCTGGCACAAGCCAAGGGTTAACGGTCTCTAACCGCTTCCATCACGAATCGGACGAAGCCGCTGCTCTTGGGAGCCGCGGCTTTTTTATGGGCGTCAGGCGTGTTACGGTGCCTTTTCTTGCGCGCACTTTGCTATTAATAGCATAGCTGCTTGCGCCCGCTGCAATTAGGCTGCAGCTTGCTTTTGTTTATAAATTGACCTTCAGGTAGTGCGCGCCGGGTATGGGATTGTGATAGTAGGGGGGGATTTCCGCAAAACCCAATTCGGCATACAAGGCGCGTGCCGACTCCATGTCGTCCAGCGTATCGAGCAGCACGCAGTGGTAGCCCGCCACGCGCGCGGCGTCCAGAATGGCCTCCGCGAGTTGGCGGCCCAGGCCGAAACGGCGGAACGCCTTTCGCACATACAGCCGTTTCATTTCACCGGCATTTGGGTAGTCGACGGAATCGAGCGCGCGCAAGGCGCAACAGCCGGCGACTTCACCGTCCACCAGCGCCAGCAGCAGCGCGCCCTCGGGCTCGTCGTACTCACCAGGTAGCTCGGCCAGCTCGGCGTCAAAATTCTGAAAGCACAGGTCGATACCCAGCTGCTCCGCGTACTCGCGGAAGATCAGCCGTGTGGCAGCGAGCTGCTCTGGCGTATCGGGTGTGATGAACTGGATGGAGGGGCGTTGCACGGAGGAGGGGCGGGGCAGCGGCAAAAAGTCGATAACCAGTTTACCGTGATTCCCCGCCGCGCCAAGCCAGCCGCTTTTGCGCCCGGCTCAGCCGCCGAGCGCCGGGTGCGTCAGAATGCAGGCGCCGCCAGTGTCGACACCCAGTACGCCACACCACCGCAGATCGCGAGGATCAATGCAGCCGCGATGCGGGAGACCGCATCATCCCGCGACGATGGGGCCGCCACCACCAGTTCCTTGTCGCCGTGCAGCATGGCGCCCACCAGGTTGTGCTTGCGGGTCAGGTAGTAAATGATGGCGGCGATGTGCAGCACCACCAGCGCAAGCAACGCCCATTTGCCGATGTTCTTGTGGTAGTTGGTCGTCAGGCTGACGGTGGCATTGGAGACAAACCGGGTCAACGGGCCGGCAAAGGCAATTTCGTCGTCGCTGAGCAGGCCTGTGCCGACCTGGGCGACCAGAAAGCCCAGCATCGCAAACACCGAACCGGCGCCTATCGGGCTGTGGCCAACGCCATGCTCGGGCTTGCCTTTTCCCTTGAGGTAATTGATGACGCTTTGCGGAGCATAAACAAAGGCCCCAAAGCGAGACCAGCGGCCACCCACCAACCCCCAGACGATGCGAAACAGCAGCAAGGCGAGTACCGTGTAGCCGAAGCGGAAGTGCCAGACCATGGCGTTTCCGCCGACGGTGCCTGTGATGGCCAGGCCGATCACGCAAGCCACCAACGCCCAGTGGAAAAACCGTGTCGGCAGATCCCAGACGCGCACCTTGTGCAAATTCTTGTTGGTGTACATGCTCACTCCTCGTTCATGTGGTTTGTTCTTGCCAGGCATTGTGCGCGGCCGTCCCGCTCAGCTCTTGGTGCTTTCCCGTAGCGCATAAGTTCCTGCGGAACTTATCAGGTCTGGCTAAACTCAGCCATATGGCAACAGGCAAAGCAGGTTGCCATTGCCCCATCTTAAGAAAAACCTACGAGGATCCCCCATGAAAGTTTTTGCCTGTATCACTGCGGCCGCCACCTTGATGGCCATGGCTGCTCCTGCTTCGGCGCAATTTGCCAAGCCTGAAGACGCCATCAAATACCGCCAGAGCGCGCTGTTTGTGATGGGCCAGCACTTCGGTCGCCTCGGCGCCATGGCCAACGGCCGTGTCCCCTTTGACGCCAAAGTCGCAGCAGAAAACGCCGACATCGTGGCGGACATGGCCAAGCTCCCGTGGGCCGGCTTTGCGCCAGGCACCGACAAAGGCGGCAATACCAAGGCCAAGCCTGAAATCTGGACCGAACAGGCCAAGTTCAAGGAAGGCCACGAAAAGCTGGTCGCTGAGACCGCCAAGCTGGCCGCAGCTGCCAAAACCGGCAACCTGGACAACCTGAAGACCGCATTCACGGCCACCGCCGGCAGCTGCAAGGCTTGCCACGACTCCTTCAGAAATCAGTAACACCCCCGTCCAGGCTCACTGCGTGTAGCCTGTTCCCCCCTCAAGGGGGCGGCGCCTGTGGCCCGGCAAAGCCGGTTCCACGGCTGCCCGCTAGTGAATAAATTCCCCGCTGGTTGTGCTCACTGAATTCTTCAACCCAGCATGAGCCGCGGAACCGGCTTTGCCGGGCCGCAGGGCGGGCGGCCCCCGCGGGGGGCAGGGAGTTACGCGAAGCGAACGACCGTGGGGGTCAACCTTCTGCCAGCAGCTTCTCAATCAACTGATGCAGCGCCGCAAAATCCGGTTCGCCCACGTACTGTTTGACGATCTCGCCGCGCTTGTTCACGAGGTAGGTGGTCGGGGTGAGTTGCACGTCGCCCCATGCTTTGGCCACTGCGCCGGTGTTGTCGATCGCGACCTTGAAAGGCAGTTGGCGGGTCTGGGCGTAGTTGACGACGTAGCTGGGCGGGTCATAGCTCATGGCCACGGCCAGCGTGTCGTAACCCTGGGCCTGGTATTTGTTATAGGTCGAGATGACCTTGGGCATTTCTGCAACGCAGGTGACGCAGCTGGTGGCCCAGAAGTTGACCAGGGTGACCTTGCCTTTCAGGTCGGCTGTTGTTTTCTTGCTGCCGTCCAGCAGCACAAAGGTCGACTCCGGCGCTACCTGCGCGCCGCCACACCCAGACAGGCCAACAAGGGCCGCCAAAGCCAAAATGCCGGCCAGTACCGTGCGGCATACTGTCAGGCTAGGTGTTAATTTCATCGGAAGGACCTCATCATGCAACGTCGCAATTTTAACCAGGCTGGCGTCAGCGCGTTGGGCGCACTGATATGGGCCACCTACCACCAGGCCTACGCGCTCTCGCTCGGAGACCTGTCTGGCATCAGCAATACCGACGCCAGCGCCGGCCTGAAAACCGCCCTCGAAAAAGGGGCCGTTGCCGCCGTCGCCCTGCTGGGCAAGACTGATGGATTCCTCGGCAACCCAAAAGTTCGCATTCCTTTGCCCGGATACCTTGAAGATGCGTCGAAATTGCTAAGAAACTTCGGCCAGGGCAAGCGCATCGATGAATTGGTGACCTCCATCAACCGCGCTGCCGAGGCCGCTGTGCCCATGGGCCGTGATTTGCTGGTCAGCGCGGTGCGCACCATGAACGTGAACGATGCCAAGAACATCCTGACGGGGGGCGAGACATCGGTCACCAGCTTCTTTGCCGAGAAAACCCGCGCTCCACTGGGCGTGAAATTCCTGCCCGTGGTGACCAAGGCGACTGAAAAGGTCGGCCTGGCGAACAAATACAACGACTTCGCCGGCAAGGCCGCCGGCTTTGGCCTGGTCAAGAAAGAAGACGCCAACATCCAGCAATACGTTACCGGTAAATCGCTGGACGGCCTGTACTTGATCATTGGCGAGGAAGAAAAGAAAATCCGCCAGGATCCCGTCGGCACGGGCAGTGCCATCCTCAAAAAGGTATTTGGTTCCATGAAGTAGCGTAGCCGGCCAATATTTTGATGATATTGGCCTGCAGCCCAAGAAGAATGAGCGCCAGCAGCTATGAAAATGTGAGCAGTGGCTGCTCATGTGGCAGCAATAGGCTGCCATGCAGGAGTGGACATGCCCCGTTGGCGCGCCTGCGCTGGTCAAGCATTTGCTTACATGAGCTTGGCAAATATGACCACGCGGGAAATGCCTTAACAGCTTCGTCGATAAACGTGATCTGATCAGGTTTGAAGCCAGCGAAAAGGACCATCATGCGTTGCACCGGTGCAGCTTGCGATCTGATAGAAGCGCCGCATGAACATGCCGTGCCGCCCCAACCATGACCCAGCTGTTGAACCGCCGCATTCTGCTGATAGACGACATGCCGTCTATCCACGAGGACTTTCGCAAAATCCTGGCCGACAGACCCGCAGCGTCCGCGCTGGATGATGCCGAAGCTGTGTTGTTCGACGAGCACGCGACCGTTTTTTCGCAAGGCTTTGAGCTGGATTCTGCTTTTCAGGGGCGCGAAGGCGTGGCCAAGGTCAAGGCGTCCATTGAGGCTGAGCAGCCCTATGCCATGGCGTTTGTCGACATGCGCATGCCGCCCGGCTGGGACGGCGTGGAAACCATCGAGCGGCTGTGGCGCGTTGATCCGCAGATGCAGATTGTCATCTGCACGGCCTACGCTGACCACCCCTGGGAAGAAGTGCTGGCGCGGCTGGAAGTAGCGGACCGCCTGCTGATTCTCAAAAAACCGTTCGACATGATCGAGGTCAGCCAGCTGGCCAGAACGCTGACAGCCAAGTGGGCGCTGGCGCGCCAATCTGCGGCGCAAGTGGACAGCCTGGAAGCGACGGTGCTGGACCTTAAAACCACCGAGGCGGCGTTGCGCCAGTCCAACCGCGAACTTGAAGCGTTCTCATATTCCATCGCGCACGACCTGCGTTCTCCATTGAATTCGATCGACGGCTTCAGCCACCTGCTGCAAAAGGCGGTCGGGGGTGATGCGGCGGAGCGCTCAAGGCATTACCTGAGCCGGATACGCGAGGGGGTACGCCAAATGGGCGAACTCACGGACGGCCTGCTTTCGCTGGCGCAGGTGTCCCGTGCCCCCCTGAAAATCGAGACAGTCGACCTTGCGGCGCTTGCCGAGCGCGCGCGGCATGACTGCCAGAAACGCGACACCGCGCGGCACGTGACCATGCACGTTGAACCCGACCTCACCGCCGTGGGCGACCCCTTACTGCTGCGCCAGGTCATGGACAACCTGATCGCCAACGCCTGGAAATTCACGGCACATGCCGCGACGCCCGAAATATGGGTGGGAAAGCTGCAGCCCGCCGATGAAAGCACGGTGTACTTTGTGCGCGACAACGGCGTCGGCTTTGACATGAACTATGCGGACAAACTGTTCGGCACCTTCCAGCGCCTACATGCGCCCGGTGAATACGCCGGCCTTGGGATAGGGCTCGCGGTCTCACAGCGAATCATTGCCCGCCACGCGGGCCGCATCTGGGCCGAAGGCGCTGTGGGCCAGGGCGCCACCTTCTTTTTCACGATACCGTCGCCATCGCGGCAAGGCCCACCCGGCGCGGGCCACAGCGAGGCACCGCATCCCAGGAGCGCTTCATGACCTCGCTGAACAACCAGCGCATCTTGGTGATAGACGACATGCCGTCCATCCATGAAGACTTTCGCAAGATCCTGGCTCCCCGGCCGGTCGCATCCGATCTGGACGATGCCGAAGCGCTGTTGTTTGGCGACGCTGCACCCGTGTCCCAAAGCGAATACGAACTGGACTTCGCCTTTCAGGGGCGCGACGGTGTGGCCATGGTCGAAGCCTCCCTCACCGCCGGCCGGCCCTACGCCATGGCGTTTGTCGACATGCGCATGCCGCCGGGCTGGGACGGCGTCGAAACTGTCGAACAGCTCTGGCGCATTGACCCCCGCGTGCAGATCGTCATCTGCACGGCCTACTCTGACCACGCATGGGAGGACGTGCTGGCACGGCTGGACGCGCGCGACCGCCTGCTGATCCTCAAGAAGCCCTTCGACATGATTGAAGTCAGCCAGCTGGCGCGAATGCTGACCGCCAAGTGGCAACTGGCCGAACAAGCCGCCGCGCAGGTCAGCAGCCTGGCAGATGCGGTGGAGGAGCGCACCCGCGAACTGCATGGCAGCGAGTCGCAGCTGCGCCAGATCACCGACAGCGTTCCGGCGTTGATCGCCTATATCGACGCCGAACAGCGCTTTCAGTTTCACAACCTGGCCTATGAGGAGGTTTTGGGCCTGAAGCACGACCAGATTGATGGCAAGACCATGCGCGAGATCATGGGCGAAGAACTCCACGAAAAAGAACGCGGCAAGATTGAAGAGGCTTTGGCTGGCTACGCAGTGCAATACGACCGGACACAGGAAAATTCTGAAGGCCAGCCGCGCGATTACGTCATGCAGTACTTCCCGCGCTATGGCGAAATGGAACACGAGGGTACGGTCGTCGGATTTTTCTCGCTGGGCACCGACGTGACGGAACTCAAGCGCGTGGACCGCATGAAGAGCGAATTTGTCTCTACTGTCAGCCATGAATTGCGGACCCCGCTGACCTCCATTCGCGGCTCGCTCGGCCTGATCGCCGGCGGCGTCGCCGGAGAGCTGCCGGCCATGGCAAAAAATCTGGTCGGCATTGCCACCAACAATTGCGAACGCCTCATCAGGCTCATCAACGACATCCTGGACAGCGAAAAAATCGAGTCCGGGAAAATGCGCTTCGAGCTCCAGCCCATGGAGCTCAAGCCTCTGCTGGCGCAAGCCCTCACAGCCAATGACGGCTTTGCCGGCCAGCACAACGTCAAGCTGGTTCTTGATGCGCCGGCAAACCCCGTGCTGGCCAGCGTCGACAGCGACAGGCTGGCGCAGGTTGTTACCAACCTGCTGTCCAATGCCGTGAAGTTCGCGCCGGCCGGATCCAGCGTGCAAGTCAGGCTGTGGTGCAAGAACGGCAGGGTCCGGGTGGAGGTGGCCGACAGCGGACCCGGCATTCCGGAAGCGTTCCGAAAACGCATTTTCCAGAAGTTCTCGCAGGCCGACACATCGGACACCCGAAAAATGGGTGGCACAGGCCTGGGCCTGAACATTTCGCGCGCCATCGTGGAGCGGATGGGCGGCCAAATTGGGTTCACGACGGAAACCGGCGTCGGAACCGTTTTCTTCTTTGAACTGCCCGAGGCCGTGCCGGCACCGATTGAAACCGGAATCAGGTCCGGCGGTTCGACCAGACCGCTCATCCTGGTCTGCGAAGACGATCCGGATATCGCCCGCCTGATCAACCTGATGCTTGACAAAGGTGGCTTTGATTCGGACATGGTGCACAGTGCAGAGCAGGCGCTGGAGCAAGTCATGCTGATGCCCTACGCGGCAATGACGGTCGATCTGAACCTGCCCGACCAGGACGGCATCAGCCTGATCCGTGCGCTGCGCCGTGAAGAGGCGACAAAAAACTTGCCGATCGTGGTGGTTTCAGCCAATGCCGAGCAAGGCGAACTCGAGTTCAATACCCAGCCGCTGGCGGTTTCAACCTGGCTGGAAAAGCCCATCGACGAGAACCTGCTGATCCTCAGTTTGCACCGTGCCATCGGCAACATGGCTGAAGGCAGGCCACGCATTTTGCACGTTGAGGACGACCTCGATATCCAGCGCATTGCCGCTGCCATTGCCCAGGATTTCGCCACCTTTGAGTTTGCCAGCACGCTGCGAGAGGCACGAGACCAGCTGGCGCGCCGCCGTTACGACCTGGTGCTGCTCGACCTGACACTGAAAGACGGCTCGGGCTGGGGATTGCTGGACACCATCGAAGCGCTGGACATCGTGCCGCCGGTTGTGGTGTTTTCTGCGCACGATGTGGAGCCGAAGGAAAGCCAGCGTGCAGAAGCGGTGCTGGTAAAAGCGCACACGTCCAACGAGGAGCTGATCCGGACCTTGCAGCGCGTGCTGGATGAAAGCCTGTGGGGGACGGTACATCCACCGCTGAGTGCCTAACTCACCCCCGTCCAGGCTCACTGCGTGTAGCCTGTTCCCCCCTTCCAGGGGGCGGCGCCTGGGGCCGGCGAAGCCGGACCCGCGGCCCCTGCTGGTGCAGACTGTCCACCGCCACATAAGGCGATGCGGAGCGAGCCGATCAAAGGCCAGCATGAGCCGCGGGACTGGCTTCGCCAGACCGCAGGCGGGCGGCCCCCTCGGGGGGGCAGCGACCCACACGCAGTGGGGGAGCGTGGGGGCTCTACTCCAGCGTGGGGGCCTTATTTCTTTTGACTGGCGCGGTAGACCTGCATCACCGTCGCGAAGTCACGATCAAAGTTGATGGGCAGGAAGGTGTCGTTGCCGGGCAGCTGCTTTTTCAGTGTGGGTGAGAAGCTGTAGCTGAACGAGCATTTCTTCACGCGTGCCTGCAGTTCTGGCGAAACGTCCTTGCTCATGGTCCAGGTTTCCGTCATGAAGGGCGGGCTTTCCCAGATCGTGCGGATGCTCGAGCCCTTGATGTCGCCCTTGACGACCATGCGCTGGTACAAATCGCTGGCCACAGCTGCGGCCGGATAAAAACCATGCATCACGCCCGTGACGGAGCGCTCGTGGCCGTTGGAGAACACGACTTCGTAGTCCTTGTCCGGCGTCAGGCCCAGGGCCGGGAACAGCGCGCGCGGCGCCAGGTTGCCCGAGTTGGAGGTGGGTGTGGTGTGCGCAATTTTCTTGCCGATCAGGTCTTTGGGCTCCTTGTAGGGGCTGTCGATGCGAGTGACCAAAATCAGCTTGTAGGAGTTGCGCACGCCGGTGGCTTTGTTGCCGGGCACGGCGAAGGGGGCGGCTTGCCCCGCAGTCACCATTTGGGCGGCCAGGCCAGGGTTAACCTGTCCGATTTGTGCCTTGCCGGATGAAAGGGCGTCGACCAGGTCCTTTTCGCTCAGGATGTCGACGTTGCTGGTGCGCTCCAGTGAGTCACCCTGCGCGTTTTGCAGTTCCACATTGGCGCAGCGTGACAGGTGGGTGAAGTAGTCGCCCCACAAAGCCATGGTCTCGGTTTTGCCATAAGTCTTGGGCATCGCTACCACCAGCTTCTCGCGCGGGCCGGAATACTTTTCGGGTGCAGGGGTGGCGGCTGATGCCTTTGCCTTGCGCGCAGGACGAGCGTCGTCGGTCTGGCCTGTAGCGGAACCCAGGGCACACACGGCACCTGCCAATACTGCCACATGGCGTAAATTGAATTTCATGTTGGTCACCCTCATTGAATAAAAACGGATTCGCAGTAACACCTGTGAAGCCCCATGCCGCACAAACTTCACACTGCACGTTCAGTTTGCATGAAGATGTAATGAAATTCACTTTTTGTTACAATACGGAGGACGCCCGCGTGACATATGCGGGGATAACCCGACTTCTATTTGTTGTTTTCGCGCTGAAATTGCCTGCACCAGCAAGGTTGCGCAGGCCCCTAGCGGCATTGACGCCGCTACGCTGCAGTACCACTTTTGTTATAGCTGCCGTGTGTGCGAAGCGTCTATCTTCCCCAGCAGCCATTGCAGACCCGCCAGGTGTTGCTGGTCGTGGCTACACAAATAGTGCACCAGGCTGCGCAGCGTGAGGGCGCCGTAGCCTTCAAACTCCGCAGTGCGGTCCAATTGCTGCGGCGTGATGCCCGACAGCATCGTCATCGTCTGGATGCGCGCTGCGCGGAAGGCCGCAAACACTTCCCGCGCGTTTGCCGCCGCATAGTCGCGCTCCCTCGCCAGCACGTAGCCGTCCAGCGACTCCAGCACCGGATTGGTTTCTGCCAACGTGCGCCGAAACCGGAGGTGATAGCCGTCAATCTCAATGTCCCTGACGTGGCAGATCTGGCCGATGGCGGTGAAGGTCTCGCTGGGAATGCCCTCCCAGGACGGCGGCGCCCAGTTCCGGTGGCTTTCAGGGATGGCGTCGTAGAACTGCTCAAGCTGGTTCGGGAAATCCGCCATCGCCTGCAGCGTGGCGGAGTGCAGCGGCCTTAGGCTGCTCATGGGTTGTGCGATGCCGAAGGCCAGAGCAGGGCCTGCGCCACGATCACGTTTTCGCCATTGAAGGTCGCCGCCGGCGATCCGTAAAGCGCGTATCCCAACGCCAGCGCCTCGCTGACCCGCCGGCAAAAGCTTGCGTCATCAGGCCCGGTGAGAAGCCGATAGATGGGCAGCCCATCGGGAGGTGTGGTGGCAGGTGATGTCATGGCGGCAAGCGGCGAATGAACGGAGGGCGATATTACCGTGTCCGCTCATGCGCTGCAGGCCGCCCTGGCTCAGGCCTTTGCCATTCCGGGCAATGCGATCACGCGGCCTGGCGCCGGCATGCCGGTAAACGCAAAGTCCACCTCCGGCACGCGTCCACTCACGATGTCCGCGATCGCCGCACCCGAGCCGCAGGCGTGCGTCCAGCCCAGCGTGCCGTGGCCGGTGTTGAGGAAAACATTGGAGGCCTTGCTCTTGCCAATGTAGGGCACGTTGCTGGGCGTCGCCGGGCGCAGGCCCGTCCAGAACTGCGCGCCTTCGCCGTCCGTCATGTTGGGGAAGAGCTGCTTCACGCGGCGCACGATGGCGTTGCAGCGCACCAGGTTCAGGTCGGTGTTGTAGCCATTGAGCTCGGCCGTGCCGGCAATGCGCAGGCGGTTGCCAAAGCGCGAGAAAACCAGCTTGTATTCGTCGTGGGTCAGGCTCACCTGATAAGAGGCTGCTTCGTTGATGACAGGCAGCGTGACCGAGTAACCCTTGGCCGGGTAGATGCGCAGGCTTTGCCCCAGCACCTTGGCCCACTGTGCGCTGAAGGCGCCCAGGCACATCACGTACGCGTCGGCCTTCTGCATCTCGACTTTGCCGCCGGCCTCGCCGCTGCCCATCACCACTTGCACGCCGTTCAGCTGCCCGTGCGCGGCGTCCAGGCCCAGCACAGTCGTGTTGTACAAAAACTTCACGCCCGCCTGTTCGCAGCGCGCAGCCAGCGCGGCGGTAAATGCCTGCGCATCGCCCGACTCGTCGCTCGGCGTCATGCTGCCGCCCACGATGCTGCTGCGGCACTGCGCCAGCGCGGGTTCAATCGCCACGCATTCGTCGGCGGTCTTCATGTCGAGCTCGCAGCCGTGCTCACGCATGATGCGCGCCGGCTCCTGCGCCGCGTCGTATTCAGCCTGGCTGGTGTAGAAGTGCAGGATGCCCTTGGTCTGCGCGTTGTACAGCAGGCCCAGTTCCGCGCGCAGTTTTTGCAGCGCGCCGCGGCTGTACATGCCCAGGCTCACGATCTGCTTGATGTTTTGCGCGGTGCGCCCCGGCGTGCAATTGCGCAAAAAATCCAGCCCCCACAGCCACTGGTTCACATCGGCACGAAGCCTGAAGAGCAGCGGCGCATCTTCACGCGCCAGCCACTGCAGCACCTTGAGCGGCGCGCCGGGGTTGGCCCAGGGCTCCGCGTGGCTCACCGATATTTGCCCGCCGTTGGCAAAGCTGGTTTCCATCGCGGCCGCGCCGCGCCGCTCGACCACCGTGACTTCATGACCCCGCTGCGCCAAATACCAGGCCGTCGTGATACCCGTGACACCAGCCCCCAAAACCATGACTTTCATGGCGAATCCTTATTGACAGCTTTTTTTCAAGCAGAACATTGCAGTAGCGCAAGTGCGTTGCCTTGGGGGTGCTTGAATCAAAAAAGAAACGTGGCAACCGCCAAGCCATCACATGCTTGCGGCCGCTTCCACTGTCCTTGGTACCTGAGAGATTCAGCCGCTGCTTCTATGGACAAGCATCGGCTTTGCTCCTTCGGTGCGCTGCACATTGCGTGCGGCGTCTCTCCAGACGGCTGTGTGTTTCCGGGCAGTACGGGACCTGAGCGATTATGGAAGTTTGCGCCTTCGGTGGCTGCCTCGAGGGCAGCGCTCTCCTGCTTGAACGGTTTTGAATTTACCACCAAAGCCTGTTTTGCCAAGCCTCGATTGCGGCTTCAGTACAGGTCCAGCGACGCGATTCAGATGCTTAATAGTAGGTAGTAAGGGCGTGGGATGGTGGCTCAGCCTTCGCAGGCCGCTTTCACAAACGCGGTTTTGCCATCGGTATAGGCCTCGCGGTCATTCGGGTGCTTCGCCGCCAACTCCGCCTTGAGCGCGGCATAGCGCACCGCCAGCGCCGGGTCCGAGCGCAGGGCGTCGCGAAAGCGCAAGCGCTGCGCCCACACCGCGCCGCCGTGCACCACCAGGTGCAAGTGATGCGTGCGCCGCCCCTCCGCCCAGCGCATCAACCATTTGCGGTCCGTCAGCGAGGCGTTGAATTCAGCAGAGCCGGTGTAGCCGTTGGCGCACAGCGGCGCCAAAAGCGCTTCTGCCGCCACCATCGATTCGACACCGGCCAGCAGGTCAATCACCGGTTTGGCAAGCAGCCCGGGCACCGCAGTGCTTCCGATGTGCTGGATGTCAATGAAGCTGCCCGGAAAGCATGACAGGAGCCGATCCCGCTCGGTGGTGAACAACGCCGGCCAGCGGCCGTCGTAGGGCTGAAGCACCACCGCCTCATGAATGGCCGCTGCAAGCGAATTCTGGTCAGTCATGTGATGAACAGAGGTAAGCCTCGGACATTGATAAAAAGTGCCTTCAGGCCAATAAGGACGAGCGCAAGCAGCTATTAAAAGTGTAGCAATTGGGGGTTGCATTGGCAGCAGGCCGGCGTGTCTGCGCGGGCTATTTGAGCGCCACCATTGCCTGGCGCGCGGCGGCCAGCCGCTCTTCCAGGTACGCGCCGTAAAAGTCGGTAGATGACAAGCCGACCAGCCGCTCCGCCAGGTCTTGCCCGGCCGGGCCGAGAAACAGCACGGTAGGCGTGAAGCCGGCTTTCCATGCGGCAACCTGCGCGGCGGCTGTCGTCGCCTGGCCGTCGAAGCCGATCAGCGGCGTCGTACGGTCGCTGATGTTGAGTTGCCACGCCTGCAGGCCGCCGTCACGCTGTGCCGGCAACAGGTAGTTGCGCCGCACCAGCTCGCAGAAAGGGCAGCCGGGCAGGCTGATGAGCAGCACCAACGGCTCTTGCTTGGCCGCGGCGATAAGCGCTGCCGCCGGCAAAGAGGCCGGCACAGGCAGGGCCGTGTCTTTTGCCATCGCCAGTTGGGGCAGGGCCACACCCAGACCCGCTGCCAGCGCTGCCGTGAACTGGCGGCGACCCAGCGGCATCATTCGGCGCTTTCCAGCAAAATTTTCGCGAGCGCGGCGGGCTCACTGATCATCGGGTCGTGGCCGGTTGCGATCTCGACCACACGCGAGTTCGGCAGCCACGCGCCATCCCAGAATTTCGGGTCCATCACGCGCAGCCGGCTGGGGGCTATGGTCGCCAGCGCAGGGTCAGTGCAGTTGACAAAGGTGCGCGGCACAGCAGCCACGCGCTTCACATCAAACTGCAGCGGCGCCTGGTAGGTGTTGCCGGGGTGCGGCGTCTGCCGGCGCTTCACCCATTCACGGTCGGCGTCATGCAGGCCAAACACTTCAGGGTCAGGCGGCGGAAAACTGAAGTTGGGCGAAGCCTGCGCCGCCGCCATGCGCTGCTGCTGCGTGGCGCTGGCTTGCGTGCTGCTCCAGCTCTCGCCGGGCTTGGGCACCACGGCATCCACATACACCAGGTGCTTGAGGCGATCGCCCATGCGGTCTGCCACCGCGGTGCCAATCATCCCGGCGTAGGAATGCACGGCCAACGTCACCTCGTGCAGCTCTTCCGCCTCGATCAGGTTGATCACGTCGTTGATGTGCGTGTCGAGGTTGATAGTGGGCGAAAGCAGGTGGCCCCGCTCGCCCAGGCCCGTCAGCGTCGGTGTGTACACCTTGTGGTGGTCCAGCTGCAGCGCCTGCGCCACACGCCGCCAGCACCAGCCACCGTGCCACGCGCCATGTACCAATACAAAATTGTGTTTCATCAAGTCACCCGTTTTGTTGCTTGCACTGTTTACTTGTATTGCTGCGTCAAATGATCTTGCCGCCCTTGAGTTCAGACAACCTGGCGTCCGAATAGTTCAGCACGCCGCGCAGCACTTCTTCGGTGTGCTGGCCCAAGAGGGGCGGCGGCAAGTCGGTGCGCACCGGCGTGGCGCTCAGGCGTATCGGGCTGGACACCAGCTTCAAATTATTCTTCACCGGATGCTGCCACTCGGTCACCATCTTGCGCGCCTCAATCTGCGGGTCGGCAAACACCTCGGCCAGGCTGTTGATCGCGCCGCACGGCACCTTGGCCGCTTCAAGTGCCGCCAGCCAGTCGGCTTTGGTACGCGTCTTCATCACGGCTTCAAGGATAGGCACCAGCTGGCCGCGGTTCTGCACCCGGTTGCGGTTGGTGGCAAACAGCGGGTTGGTCGCCAGTTCCGGAATGTTGGCCACCGCGCAGAATTTCGCATACTGCGAGTCATTGCCCACCGCCAGAATCAAGTGGTCCCGCGCCGCAGCAGCGGTGCCTTCCAGATTTGTGCCATCAGCCGCCGGCGCCACTTCAAACACCTGATACGGCACGATGTTCTGGTGCGCATTGCCCGCCCGGCCCGGCGCCTTGCCACTCACCAGATAGTTCGCGCCCAGGTTGGCCAGCATGGCAACTTGCGTATCCAGAAGCGCCATATCCACCTGCTGGCCCTCGCCGGTTTTTTCAGCATGGCGCAGCGCAGCAAGAATCGCCACCGTCGCATACATGCCCGTCATCAAATCAGCCACCGCCACACCCACCTTCTGCGGCCCGCCCCCCAGGTCGTCCCGCTCCCCCGTCACACTCATCAGCCCGCCCATGCCCTGGATCGCATAGTCATACCCCGCCCGGTCGGCATAAGGCCCCGTCTGCCCAAAGCCCGTGACCGAGCAATAAACGATGCGCGGTTTGATGGCCTTGAGCGAGGCATAGTCCAGCCCATAGCGCGCCATGTCACCCACCTTGAAGTTCTCCACAAACACATCGCAATGCGCGACGAGCTCGCGAATCAGGGCCTGGCCCGCAGGCTGAGCGATGTCGCAAGTCACGGAGCGCTTGTTGCGGTTGGTGCCCAGGTAGTAAGCCGCCTCAGTGTCCGCACCCTGCGCATCCTTCAAAAACGGCGGGCCCCAGGTGCGCGTGTCATCGCCTGTGCCGGGCCGTTCAATCTTGATGACATCGGCACCCAGGTCGGCCAGGGTCTGAGTACACCAAGGGCCCGCGAGTACGCGGGAGAGGTCGAGGATGCGGATGCCGGATAGGGAGTTCATGGGGGCATTTTGCCTTTAGCGTTGGATCAAGCTAAGGGGAGGGCAACGAAGACCTCGTCACCCCGCTGCGAATCGAACGAAGGTCGGGTAAACAAGTAGCTTGGGACCACCAAAAAGGACTGAAAGCTCCTCCGATTGGAGGTGGGCAAGATGGAGGGGAAGCCTAGAATTTGCTGACAAGTTTTCGAGCCTGATGACTTCACATTGGCGGATATTGCCCCAATTCAAATCCGAATTCTCGGAATGCATTACAGGATCTACTTGCTCAACAGAGATCAAAAAGGAGAAGTTAATGAAAAAGATACTTTTTTCAGTTGCGCTCGCGCTTTCGTTTGGTGGTGCGTTGGGACAACCTGATTCATGCGAAAGGCTTATGGCGTTTGACACGACCGTTGTCCAGAACAACATCGCAGCCAGATACTCCGTGTTGTCGCTGATAAACCAGCAGAACTATGAATCAGTTAAGCAAAGCGGGTCGGCCGCGGTGCCAGGCTACTTTGACGGAAGCTATGACGAGTTTCGGCAGAAGCGGAGCCAGCTCGAGTCACTGTTTGCGGCGTCTGGGGGGTTCTCTGTGGAACAAGGGTTTTATCGCCACGCGCTCTCCCCAGCGGGTGCTCAAGCCTATGCAGAGTGTGTTGCACGCCAGGGGAACAAGCCAATCGCGGCCTGGATAGCAAATAAGGATTCTGAAAGTGTCCTCGCCGTTACTGTAAAGAGCGGTGTCACTGGCAACGCGATGGTGGTCTTTACAGTCGATGGGACGGCAAAGCCCATGAACCCGCCAGTCCCGCTCTCAGCAGGCTCGAGTCAAACACTGTTGTTTGCCCGCGACCCCAGCAAGGCATTTCTTGTGGTTGTCAACGCGACCAACCAGGCAACACAAGCAACCGATTCCGCTTTTGTTGAATTGCCAAGAATCCGTAACTTTCAGATTGCATCCGAGGAGCAAACAGTCAAAACAGTCGTCATGTGTGCGGCAGGCTGCCAGGGCAATACCGCGGGCTGCCGTATTGTGGAATCTGGCAAGGTCGTTGCTCCTAGCGGCTACAACTTAGAGCGCAACACTTTGCGTGAGGAGAGCCGCAGAACCAGATTCGGTCCAGGGAGCAAAAACCTGGACATCAAGTGGGTCGACGCTTTCCGCCCCGATGGGTCCCTTCAGACCATTGAAGGACAAGTTCAGTCCTGCGAAGGCAACAGCCCGCACACTCAGGGTGCGACCGAGATAACCTTTCAGGCTCAAGCTATTCGCAGGTTTGTTCGGGAAGTCACAAATAAATGACAACTGAGGAAGCGATCGGGCTCAATAAGACTCTCGTCGGCCGACAAAGCCCTGACGACCGCATCGCGCAACAGCAAGTCTGGTAAGGCCAAAATTTGGCATGATGAAGAAAGTCATTCCCGCATCAAGCCCTGAAGCTTATGCGGTCGCGCTGTCCGGCTGGCAGCGTGCCAAGGTCGAGCAGTTGCGGGCAGCTGTCCTGGGCAGTGCCCCGCTGGACGAAGTCATCAAGTGGGGCCACCTGGTCTATGTGTCGAATGGACCGGTGCTGCTCATCCGCGCTGAAGAAACCGCTTGCTTTTCGGCTTCTGGCGAGGGCAATGTCTTCGAGAAATCGATCCACTGCTAAAACCCGGTGGCAAGTACGAAATGGCGACGAGAGAGTTTAATGAGGGTGATGAAGTCGCCGTAGCCTTATCGCGTCGTCTCGCGAAAGAGGCGGTACGGCTCAACAAAACGCTCGGCGACCCGACAAAGTTCTAGTTTTTCTCGACTTCTGGTGCTCTAGCCTCTAGACACAAAAATCACTCCTATGAATCCACTTGAACTTCGCCTTGCGACTAAATTCTTATCCATGGCCCTTGAAAGGCCATGTCCTGAACTCATCTCGCGATCCAGTGAGGCTGCCGCGAAGGTCCGGTGTTTCGCCATCTATGTGGATAGAAAAGATGGCGGCCCCTATCTGATCGTTCGGAGTTTGAGCGCAGGAGTCTTAAGCTGTTCGGAGTGGACGGGCACGCGGTTCGACAGGCCCATGGAGGCTCCGCTGAGTGGTGTCGCTTCGCGGGATATCTCAATTACGCACTTCTATGGCTACAACGACGTTCAGTACAAGGGAGTTTTCAACTTCGCCTTGGGCATGACTTTCAAATTGCCCTATCTGAAAATTCAAGTTGTCCGTGCAATTGAGTCGACCAACCAATACTTCTTTAATAAAAAGAAGCTTCTAACGAAGCAGCGCATTGATCTACTTCGCTTCATGGTTCAGCGCCAGCTTAATGGTCAACTCTCCGTCAGTCTCGTTGACCTTATGACTGGTCTTTATTCACTTAAATGGATTCGTCACCCTGATCGAGACCCGCAGAAGAAACTTCTCAAGTTCTACTTGGACTCATTGGTAGACATCGGAGAATTGAAGTACGTTGAGCACCGGTACCAACTTACCGGTGAGGCTTTAAAGGCCCTTGAGGTCTACGAAGAGCAGGAGCGAAAACATACTGAGAATGTCAAGATACAGCGAGGAATCTTTTGGCTCACTGCAGCGATCGTTTTGTTCACGGCCGCGCAGGCCGGTCTCTATAAGCTACCGACACTCGTGGATCTGAGTGGGGCCCCAGTTCCGCAGCAAGCCGCGGTTCGCGACTCAGTATGAGGGTAGTTGTCAATAAGTCTTGCACGGCAAAAACTTCCCCGATAACACCACATTCACCCGGTCCCCTTTGGGATCCGGCTGCCGCACGATGTCCATGCTGAAGTCAATCGCACTCATGATGCCGTCGCCGAACTCTTCGTGGATGAGTTCTGTGATGGTGGTGCCGTAGACGCTCACGATTTCGCCCCCAAGGTAGATCAGCGTAGCGGTGGTAAAGGATGCGAGTAGTGAGCCAACCCACCGAAAAGTCATATTGACGCATGTGCAACGTAGCCGCTGGCCTCGCGAAGGTGTCAGACGTAGCGCCTATTGCCTAAAACCTGCAGGCTGCCAGTCCCACAATCAAACTGCTTCAGCTTAAACCAACAAGGAATCAATCATGCGCAATTTTTCTGGCAAAGCTCCTACCTTCGTCGTATGGGTGATTTCTCTGGTTCTGTTTATTGTTGCGCTGCTCGCGCAGTTTGGTGTGGTCCGCCTGGGCGCACCCATTGCGACCTGGTCGTGGATTATTGGTTTTGGGCTGCTGCTGATTGCGTGTCGGGTTAAGGGGCTCTAGGGCCCCTGCGAGGGACGCCAGGGTGCCAGGCGACACCCCGGGTCATGACGATCAATACGTCTTGTACGGCAAAAACTTCCCAGACAACACGACATTGACACGATCCCCCTTGGGATCAGGCTGTCGCACGATGTCCATCGAAAAATCAATCGCGCTCATGATCCCGTCGCCGAATTCTTCGTGGATCAGTTCCTTGATCGTGGTGCCGTACACGCTGACGATTTCGTACCAGCGGTAGATCAGCGGGTCGGTGGGCACGGGTGTGGCGAGGGACCCTTTGTAGGGTACGACCTGCAGCCACTTCTGCTCTTCAGCATTCAGCCCAAAAATCTTGCCGATGACTTTGGCCTGTTTGGCGTCGAAGGTCATCTGGCCGAGGCAGCCGGCGGTCGTCCATTCTTTGCTGAGGCCGACTTTTTTGGCGACGGATTCCCAGGTGATGCCTTTGCTGACTTTGACGGTGATGATTTTTTCGGTGATGTCGTTGCGGTTCATGGTCTCTTTGCTCCTGTGTTTGAAATGGTTTGGGTGAAGGTGAAAGCGTGAAAAATGAAGGTGCGGCGGTCAATGCGCCTTGGCGCGCGTGACGAGGAAGTCGACGATGTGGTTGCGCAGGTCGTAGTAGCCGGGCAGGTGGTGCAGGCCGGCGCGCGTGCGTTCGCGGGGCAGCGGGTTGATGACTTCCTCGGCGATGCGGCCTGGCGCGTAGACGCCGTCGTTGTCGGTGCCGTTGCTCATCAAGAGGATGCGGTCGGCCAGCAAAATCGCTTCGTC
>NZ_JBDTPB010000089.1:0-10228 GCF_039932935.1 Polaromonas sp. | reverse complement strand
TAACCGTTCGACCAAAACCAATACCCAACCGTTCGGGCTGAGGTATCGAAGCCTCCCCCATGCAAGCAGCCCTTCGATACCTCAGGGCGAACGGGGTGTGTAGAGCCGGCTTGTCTTCTCTCCCTCTGGGAGAGGGGGCAAGGGCTGGCGAAATCACCGTATTTCAACCACCCGGTCATACGCCCACTTATGCGTTCCTGATGCCCGCGCGCCGACAGTGAAGCCTTGTTCACTGTCGAATGGAATGTATGGGAAATGTCGCGAATACTGTCAATGCTGCAAATGCAGTGGCAGCGCATGCAGAAGGCCAGGCCACAGCCGCAAACCACGCCACGCGTAAAAAGGGGCACCGCGAAGGCGTGGCGGCGCTGACGCTGGGCGCCCTGGGCGTGGTGTATGGCGACATCGGCACCAGCCCGCTGTACACCATGAAGGAAATCTTCAGCCCGGCCATGGGCATTCCGCTGGATGCGCCGCATCTCATTGGCGCGGTCTCGGTGATTTTCTGGGGCCTGATGATGATCGTCACGCTCAAGTACATCCTGCTGATCCTGCGGGCCGACAACAACGGTGAAGGCGGCATCATGGCGCTGACCGCGCTGGCGGCCAAGGCGGCGGGGCACAACCCTAAAACGCGCACCGCCCTGCTGCTGACGGGCGTGCTGGGCGCGTCGCTTTTTTATGGCGACAGCGTCATTACCCCGGCGATCTCTGTACTGAGCGCTGTGGAAGGGCTGGAGGTGGTGACGCCCGCGCTCAAGCCTTACGTGCTGCCGGTCTGCATGGCGGTGCTGGTGGGCCTGTTTGCGGTGCAGCGCTATGGCACGGGCCTGGTCGGCAAGCTGTTTGGCCCGGTCATCGTGCTGTGGTTTGGCGTGCTGGCATTTACCGGCGCGCTGGAGATTGCGCAGCAGCCCGGCATTCTGGCCGCGCTGAACCCGCTGAACGCGGTGCGTTTTTTAAGCGCGCAGGGCTGGCACATGTTTGTGGCGGTGGGCGCCATCGTGCTGGCATTTACCGGCGCCGAAGCGCTGTACGCCGACATGGGCCACTTCGGCAAACGGCCCATCCAATGGGCGTGGGGCGGCCTGGTGTTGCCGGCGCTGGCCATCAACTACATGGGCCAGGGCGCTTTGCTGATGCGTGACCCGGCTGCGCTGGAAAACCCTTTCTACCGGATGTTTGCCGAAGCCTGGCTGATCCCGGCGGTGGCGCTGGCAACCGTTGCCACCGTGATTGCCTCACAGGCTGTGATCTCTGGCGCCTATTCGATGACGCGCCAGGCCATCCAGCTGGGCCTGTTGCCGCGCATGAGCGTGCTGCACACCTCGGCGCGTGAAGCCGGGCAAATCTACATGCCGGGCGTGAACTGGCTGCTGCTGGCGGCCGTGCTGGTGACGGTGATCGGGTTTGGCAGCTCGTCGGCCATGGCGGCGGCCTATGGCATTGCCGTCACCATCACCATGCTGATCACCACTTTGCTGACCTTCTTTGTCATACGCCAGGGCTGGCGCTACCCCTTGCCGCTGGCGATTGCGGCAACGGTCACTTTTGTGGCGGTAGACCTCTTGCTGGTGGTGTCCTGCATGCTGAAGTTCATGCAGGGCGGCTGGTTTCCGTTGGTGCTGGGTGTGGCGATTTTCACCGTGATGGCAACGTGGCGGCGCGGCCGTGAGCTGCTGGTGGACAGCATCCGCCACGACGACCCGGAGCTGCTGCCGTTTGTGACCGCGCTGGCAAGCGACAGCGTGAACCGCGTGCAGCGCACCGCGGTGTATGCGGTGGCCAACCCCGACACGGTGCCGCAAGCGCTGATGCACAACCTCAAGCACAACCAGGTGCTGCATGAGCGCAACCTGATCCTGACCGTGGTGTTCCACGAGGTGCCGTGGATACCGTTTGCCGAACGGGTGCAGGTGCAGCCGCTGGCGCCCGGGTTCTGGCGGGTGCAGGTGAACTACGGCTTCAAGAACACACCGGACATTCCGAAAGCGCTGGCGCTGTGCCAGGCCCAGGGCTTGGCCATCAACCTGTTCGAGACCTCGTATTTCTTAAGCCGCGAAATCGTGGTGCCAACGCGCGGCTCGGGCATGGCGCACTGGCGCGAGGCGCTGTTTGCGCTGATGTCGCGCAACGCCGGGAGCGTGGCGGGGTTTTTCAGGCTGCCCAACAACTGCGTGATCGAACTGGGAACGCGGGTGCAGATCTGAAGCGCCGGGCGCCAGCGCGTGCCTGCAGCGTGTCGGCATCCGCCGGCACGCTGCAGGCACTATCAATTTCATAGCTGCTCGCGCACGTTCTGATTGGGCTGCGGGCACTTTTGATGCCAAAAATGGCTGTTTTGGCGTCTTTTTTGGGCATTTTGGGGCCCCAAAGGCGTCTTCAGGCCGGTTTTTGGCCTCTACAGCATTGCTATTAAAACCATAGCTGCTTGCGCTCGCTACCATTGGCCTGCGGGTCTGTTTTATGCCTGAAAACCGGCCCAAACCGGCCGCCCGGTTGCTGTGAGGTCTGAACCAGACCCAGTCAGCCGCTCAGGCCTTGCCGTCGTACTGCTCAAAGAAATCGATGGGGTGCATGTCGATGCGCCAGCTGGCTTGCTCGCCCAGCGTGGCCGCCGGGTGCAGTGAGGCGGCTTTCACGGCTTCGTCGGGGTTGGCGGCGTCGATGATGAAAAAGCCGCCGACCATTTCTTTGGCCTCCGTAAACGGGCCGTCGATTTTTTGCGTCTTGCCGCCACACGGCTGCAGGCGGATGGCGGGCTCACCCAAGGACGCGCTGACACGCAACTGGCCGGTGGCCTTGAGCTGGGCGTCTTTGGGCGGGCACTGGCTGACCAGGGCCTGCATGTCGGTGGGCGCCATGGCGGCGAATTCGGCGGGGTTGTAGTAAGCGAGGCAGAGGTATTTCATGACATTTCCTTTAGAAATTGGTTGCTGACACCTCTACGACGAATGGAGCAGACCGGAATCGACAGTCTGGACACAAAAAAATGTGGCTTTGGCCGCCTTTGGTCGCCTTTGCCTTGGGCACATCATGGCTCATGCCGGAAGGCCGTATCGCGGCTGGTGAAAAATGGGGCACATAGGTACCATCCCGAACATCCATGGTGACGAGTAAAAAGCAAAAGCCCATCTTATGAACTTGTTATCAAGATTTTTCTTCAAGGTCCTTTTTATGGCGTCAAGCGGCCTTATTGCGGCTGGGTTTGGCGTCGGCTGCCTGCTGCTCATCAATCTTGCGCCCACGCTTATCTGGGGCGAAGAGATCCTTCTGGTCTCACCCTACTTCACGGGGTTGCCCAGCATGGCGGCTGGACTTTTTGTGTTTGCGTGGCTCTTCAAGAACGTGCTGGGATGGCTGGATTACGGCTTCGAGCCCCCGCGAAAATCCCCTGCGGCGCCGCAAGCCATCTTCATGGGAATCACCCTCGCCGCAGGCGCGGCAGCGATTTACATCGCCACGAACGGGCTCCATCCCCAGTTTTTTGACCTTGCATGGCGCGAACAAATCCGGCTGGGCAATGGAGAGCTGAAGGTTGTAGAAACACGGAGAACCTATGAGCGCACCGGCTGGCGGTTACATGAGTTCAAGGATGTCCGCCTGCTCAACACGGAGCTCAGCTTTGAGCCGGCGCCGGGCGAAGCGAAGGTGTCCATCAAAACTCCGCTGCAGCCTGTTTACCTGAACCAGTTCGACCGCGTCTGGTATGTCGTACTGGTGGGGCCCGACAAGGGATTGAACCCGGAAAACCCGGGCCGACCAAAGGATGGCTGGGGAAGCGACTACAACACCATGGGGCAGCGGCTGGCGATATTGAACGGCCAGCAGTTTGAACCCGCACCATGGGAAAAGGCACCCAAAGCCATGGTGTTTCGCAATCTGCTGGCAGAAGACATTTATGACCTGCCCAGCGTCATCGCAACAGGACAACGCGTGGTGAACCTGGATGAAAAGCAGACCTTGAGCTATCGATATGTTCACACAGCATCGGTCGCACATCCGCTCAGGATCACGCGAAGCGAGGCGATGAAAACACCGATGCTCGCCGAATACCGGCAGGCCATTGACGATCTCATCAAACCGCCTTGACTGGCTGGGTCAGGCTTCAGCCCAGCAGTGCCGGCAAATCCGCCATATCGGTAAAGACATGCACCGCACCGGTCGCCAAAAGGGCCTTGGGCGCATCGTGGCCCAGCTCGGCCGGGCTGTAGCCAAACACCGTGCAACCGGCCGCCACACCGGCGGTGACGCCAGTGATGGTGTCTTCGATCACGGCGCAGCGCTTGGGGTCAACCCCCAGTGCCGCAGCCGCCGCCAGGTAAACATCGGGGAAAGGCTTGGAGCGGGGCAGCTCGTGGCCGCTGAAGATGCGGCCTTCAAAGAACGGCATGAGGCCGCACTGTTGCAGCTGCAGCTCAACCTTGAAACGGTCGGCACCAGACGCGCAGGCAATGCGGCCCTGGTACCCCGTGTGGATCTGGCTCACGGCCTCGACCGCACCATGCACGGCCAACAGTGACTCGACCAATGCCTCGTTGCGGCGGGCGCGAAACTCCAGCATCCATTCCCCGGTGATCGGCTTGCCGGTGTGTGCCTCGATGGTGCCGGCCTCGTCCTTGACGGCCTTGCCGACAAACAGGGCCATGCACTCTGCCGAGCCGAGCTTCCAGCCCAGCTCTTCGAGCATGTCGCGCAACACGCCGTTGGTAATCGGCTCGCTGTCGACCAGCACGCCATCACAGTCAAATAACACCGCGTCGAATTTCATCTGTCTGCTTTCTTTTCCGTTGGGTTGCCGTTTGCCGTTTTTTCGGCGTTCGCGGCGTTGAGGGTGAACATCACCCATTCTGGCCTCATGTTAAATCGCACCGGCAAAATGCTGACGCCCAGCCCGCTGGTGATGTACATGCGGTTGTCTTGGTGCTCGACCCAGCCGTAGGCCCAGTCGCGCGGGCCGGCGCCGGGCACGACCAGCGCGCCAACAAAGGGCAGATAGACCTGGCCGCCGTGTGTGTGGCCGGCTACGACGAGGCCGCGCACGGGCGGCAGATCGATCAAACTGGCCGGTTCGTGCATGAACACCAGGGCATGCGCGCCCCTGGGCACCTTGCCCATCGCCTTGGCCGGTCGGGAGTGGCCGGTGTGGTCGTCACCCACGCCTACCACCCAGACGGGCGTTCCGGATGCTCCGGGTGGCACGGGCAGAGGCACGGCGTCGTTCTCGAGCACGGTGATGCCCGTGCGGGTGAATGCGGCGGTGAATTTTTCGCCGTCGTGCCACCAGTCATGGTTGCCCATGACGGCATAGACACCCAGCCGGGCTTTCAGTCCGCCCAGCACCTGGGCGATCTCGTCCTCGGCTGTGGCGGCGGTGTCGGGCTTGTAGTCGCGGTCGGCAATAAAGTCGCCGGGCAACAGCACCACATCGGGTTGGGCGGCATTGATCTGCGCCACGATGTCACGCGCACGCTCTACCGTCATGACGCGCCACAGCGGGCGTTTGGTGAAGTGCCAGTCGGAAGCAACGACCACTTTCAGGCCGGGGGGCCCTTTCCACTCCGGAACGGTTTCACCGATCTCGCGGGGCGCGACCCAGCGGGGTTCGATGAGCACCACCCAGACGCCGAGCGACAGCACCGCAAGCACGAAGGCCATGAACCCGATGGCCCATCGCGATTTCACCGGCCCTGTCACAGGCTGATGTCCAGCTTTTGGTTCTTTTGGGCTTCCTGGCCGTTCACCGCATTCATCACACCGGTGCTGTGCGGCGCCAGGCCGTAAGCGCGCAGGTTTTTGCGCAGCTCGGTGGCATCAACCTCGTTCCAGGCCAGGCCGCAGTCCATGCAGGCATGTGAATGCGCATTTTGCAAAAACACCGGCTTGCCAAGGATAGACCGCAGCATGCCACGCAAGGGGTAGAACCGTTGCGCTTCGAAATTGCCGCGCACCACCTTTCGGCTGCTGCAGCGCAGGCAGTACATGCCGCGCACGGTCTGGTTGAACATAGCTTGCCTTAGTAGAGATCACCGTCGACATAGTACCAACGCCCTTCTTCACGCACGAAGCGGCTGCGTTCGTGCAGGCGCACGGCGGGGCTGCCGGGATTTTTCTGGCGGGCGACGAATTGGACTTCGGCATTGGTGTCATCGATCCGGCGATGGCTGCGCACTTCGAGGCCCAGCCATTTCACGCCGGAGTCAAACTCGATGGAAGGCGGACGATGGCCGGCGTGCCAGGTGGCGAGCAGGTAGTCGGCGCGCCCCAGCACAAAGGCGGTGTAGCGTGAGCGCATGAGGAACTCGGCATCGGGCGCGGGCGCGGTATCGAAGTGGTCGAGGTAGCGGCCGCAGCATTGGGCATACACCAGTGCGCGCTTGCCGGCCTGGCGGCCGCAGGGGCATGGCTGGGACGGCAGCATGTTGGGCATCAAGCGATTTAACGGCAGGGTTAACCGCAGCTGGTGTTGCGCGCCTTGCGCTCTTCCAGCGTCTCGGTAGGCGCGCCCTGCTTCACCCATTCGGCATAACCGCCGTCGATATGCGCCACATTGCGCATGCCCATGTCTTGCAGGGTCTTGGTGGCCAGCGCGCTGCGCCAGCCGGCGCCGCAAAAGAGAATGAACTCCTTGCCTTCATCGGCAAAGAGCGGCTTGTGGTACGGCGAGTCAGGGTCCACCCAAAACTCCAGCATGCCGCGCGGCGCGTGGAAGCTGCCGACAACGGTGCCGGCAGTCAACTCGCGCACATCGCGGATGTCGACGATCTGCACCTTGGGGTCGTTGAGCCTGGCCCTGACGTCTTCGACGCGATAGGTCTTGACCTGCGCCATGGCCTCGTCAACGAGAGCGCGGAATCCTTTGGTGATGGGCATGGGGGTCTCCTGCAGGGTGATGAAAACTGATTGTCACAGTGACGGCATTCCCCCGCACTAGGAGGGGGTGAGCCTAAGAAAGGGTGGCATCTCCACCAGCGGGGGCCGCAGGTCCGGCTTTGCGAATGCCGATAGGGGTAAGCCCCTCTCCATCAGCAGGGGCCGCGGGACTGGCTTTGCCAGACCGCAGGCGCAGCGGCCCCCTCGGGGGGCAGGGAGCTACACGCAGTGAGCGACCGTGGGGGCTAAAGTGATCTTTGAATGATGATCTTCTGCACGTCCGACGTGCCTTCGTAAATCTGGCACACACGCACATCGCGGTAAATACGCTCCACCGGGAAGTCGCTCACATAACCGTACCCCCCCAGTGTCTGGATGGCGGCGCTGCACACCTCTTCGGCCATCTCGCTGGCAAAGAGCTTGGCCATGGCGGCTTCTTTGAGGCAAGGCAGGCCGGCGTCGCGCAGGCTGGCGGCGTGCCAGATGAGTTGGCGGGCGGCTTCGATCTTGGTCGCGCAGTCGGCCAGGCGGAACCCCACGGCCTGGTGGTTGAAGATGGCGGTGCCGAAGCTCTGGCGTTCCTTGGCGTAGCTGAGCGCAAACTCGAACGCGCTGCGCGCCATGCCTACGCTTTGTGCGGCGATGCCGATGCGCCCGCCCTCCAGCGCGCCCAGGGCGATCTTGTAGCCCTCGCCTTCGTTGCCGATCAGGTTGTCGACCGGGATGCGGCAGTTGTCAAAATTGATGGCTGCCGTGTCGCTGGAATGCTGGCCCAGCTTGTCTTCAAGCCGCGCGACCACATAGCCCGGTGCGCTGGTAGGCACGATGAAGGCGCTCATGCCTTTTTTGCCGGCGCCCTTGTCGGTAACGGCGATGACAATCGCCGTCTGTCCATTTTTTCCGCTGGTGATGAACTGCTTGACGCCGTTGATCACGTACTCGTCGCCGTCTTTGACCGCCGTGGTGCGCAGTGACGACGCGTCGCTGCCCACATGCGGCTCGGTCAGGCAGAACACGCCCAGCATCTCGCCCTGCGCCAGCGGTGTGAGCCACTGCTTTTTCTGCTGCGCATTGCCGTAGCGCATCAGGATGGCATTGACCGGGCAGTTGGTGACGCTGATGGCGGTGCTGGTGCCGCCGTCACCGGCGGCGATCTCTTCGAGCACCAGCGCCAGCGTGAGGTAGTCCAGGTTGGCGCCGCCGAACTCTTCAGGCACGCAGATGCCGTAAGCACCCAGCGCGGCCAGGCCTTTGTGCGCTTCGACGGGAAAGTGGTGTTCTTTGTCCCAGCGGGCGGCGTGGGGCCAAAGTTCGGCCTGCGCAAAGTCGCGTACCGCGTCGCGGATCATGGTTTGGTCTTGGGTCAGGATCATGGGTGTCTTTCAGTGGGGCTGATGCGCGTGGGCTCGGCCAAGTTGGCCGACAAACTCAAGCCCGATGCCGCGTGATGCGCCGATGACGAGAACCTTCACAGGTCAACCCGCGAAATTGAAATACTTCGACCATGAAGGGTCGAACGCATTGCTCAACTCGACGTCAGTGAATGACGTACCGCGCAGACTGGTGTCAACCACACTGAGCGCGGCGGGCAGGTCGCCCACGTAATAGTTGGCCAGGCGCCAGCCGTTGCGCACCACGGTATGAGACAGGATGCCGGCATGCTGCAGCTCCAGCCGGGTGGCAATTTGCTCCTGAACTTCGCGGGCGCGGTCCAGCGCCGCGTGGTCATCCACGGGCAGGCGCAGCTCGATCGCGTGGCCCAGGTCAGGCCGCGCCGCAACGGCGTTGGCGCTCTGGTTCACCGTCACGATCGCTTCATCGCCTGTCCCGTCGTCCTCTTCCCCGTCGCCGTCTTCCCCATTGCCAAAGACCACGTTCATGACCGACCACTGGTGTTCGCCGCTTGGGAACAAGCCCGTGTGCCCCAGCTCATTTGTCCAGAATTTGTCGAGTACCGCGCCGAACTGGTCGAGCGGCGTGGAGCCGAGCACTTCGTCAGAAAACGCATCGACGAACTCTACAAAGCCGACCTTGACTGCGAAGTCGTATTCGCCAAGTACGTGGTCGAGCATGATGAACGCCATGTTCCGCGCATGGTCCTGCATGTCGCCGGGCACTTCACGCGCAAACATGATTTCAATGCCGATCTGGCCTTCATCGGCGGCGTGGCCGATCAACACCTCAGAGGTTGCCAGCTCAAAGCCGTCCATCCGTATGGGAAAGTCAGGGCTCTCCGTGCGGGCACGAAAAGCGGTCAGGGTGTAGTGCTTCAGCGGCGGCGCGCGTTTGACAAAATCCATCAACAGGGGAAAGCGGTCTTTGGCGCCATGCGCCGTGGCGATCAAGTCAACCTGCAAGTCTCCATCTTTGGCAGACATCTCCAGCGCCAGGCCGTCCAGAGACTCTTCGAGAATTTCGTTGATTTTCTCGACCTGTTCCCGTACCGGTTGGCGAACAAGCTCTGCCTCGCCTTCGCGAAAACCCAGCCAGAAGGTGTCGATGCGCTGCGCAAGCTCAGCGGGCGAAAGCTCCAGACCGGCTTCGCTCATACGAGCTCAATGGCCATGGCCGTGCCTTCACCGCCGCCGATGCATAGCGTGGCGATGCCCTTCTTGAGGCCGCGCGCCTTGAGCGCATGGATCAGCGTGACGAGAATACGGGCGCCGCTGGCACCGATGGGGTGGCCCAGCGCGCAGGCGCCGCCGTTGACGTTGACGATGTCGTGGCTGATGCCAAGTTCTTTCATCGCGGCCATGGGCACCACGGCGAAGGCCTCGTTGACTTCCCAGAGGTCCACATCCTTGACGCTCCAGCCGATTTTTTTGAGCAGCTTGTTGACGGCTCCGACCGGCGCAGTGGTGAACCACTCGGGGTCTTGCGCAAACGTGGCATGGCCGACGATGCGGGCGATGGGTTTGGCGCCCAGCTCTTTGGCGGTGGACTCACGTGCCAGCACCAGCGCGGCTGCGCCGTCGTTGATGGACGAGCTGGAGGCGGCGGTGATGGTACCGTCTTTCTTGAACGCCGGCTTGAGCGTGGGGATTTTGTCGAGCTTCACCTTGCCCGGGCCTTCGTCGATGGAGATCACGGTGTCGCCACTGCGGCCCTTGACGGTGACGGGCGTGATTTCGGCCTTGAAGGCGCCGGACTCGGTGGCGGCCTTGGCGCGATTGACGCTGGCGGTGGCAAAGGCGTCTTGCGCTTCGCGCGTGAACTTGTACTTGTCGGCGCACTGCTCACCGAAGGTGCCCATGGCACGGCCGGGTTCATAAGCGTCTTCCAGGCCGTCGAGCATCATGTGGTCATAGATGCGGTCGTGGCCGATGCGGATGCCGCTGCGGCCCTTGAGCAGCAG
>NZ_JBDTPB010000088.1:0-29385 GCF_039932935.1 Polaromonas sp. | reverse complement strand
GGAGTATGGGGTGTAGAGCCTCATCGAGGGTTCGAATCCCTCCGTTTCCGCCAAGACTACCGACTCTCTCCGCAAGGAGGAGTCGGTTTTTTTACGCCGGAGCAGTCTACGGGCATACGAAACGTTCGACCGATGCCCGAGCATGGTTCGTGTCCATCAACTGCGCCGTGCCCCGGGTATGCCGCCAACTTTTCCTGGCTAGGGCACGCGTGGACTGCTGTCTGTCGGATCGACTTCCACGTCATAGATTTCGTTGACTTTCCATTGCGCACTTTCGTGACTTGCCTGTCCGAGCACCCGCACCACAGACAAGGTTTGTTGCGGCTGCAATTGGAGGGTCATTTCGCAGAAGAAATCGAGCTTGGCAGGCCCGTCGGGAAGGGCTCCAAGAAGCCGGTAGCTGACACGGCTGAATTGCTGCTCAGGCAACCATTGCCGCAACTTCTCCACTTCGTGCGCTTTGAGGACGGCGGCAGTGATGTGCTCGATGAGGCTGTCGATCACGACCTGCGGGTTGATTTTCATGGGGGTTGTTGACGACTTCTGATTACCCTCTATTGTCGTTCTTTAGTTTTACATTTTGCGAAGAATGGTTGTAACTGCGTGCGTAGTTGTGCGGTATTTCGTTTTCAAGTACCTGGTCTCAATTTTTTCATCTTTCTCATTTTTTTCACCTTGTCAGCGTTGTCTGCCGCCTGCGGTTTGGCAACAAAGTGACCGCTTTTGACGAGGGAGGTTTATGCCCAAAATTGGCCACCTGCAAACAGGCCCAACGCGCCGGGTGTGGGGACGGTCGGGCGTGAGGGCGGGTTGTGTTTGTGGTGCGGCGCAGCGTCAAGGTGAGGCCGTAGTCAGGCTGCGCGTCGCACCTTGGCTGAAGTTTTTTTTGCGGCAGGCTTCTTCGGCGCAGCAGCCTTCCTGGCGGGGGCTTTTTTGGCGGGCGCCGTGTCTGCCTTGCCCCTCATGCTGCGCATCAGCAGCTCCGTGAGGTCAAGCACATTGGTCGATCCGCGCGAAACCGGGTCGGAGCCGATCTTTTCTACTTGCTCCACCTTGCCGGCTTTGGCCTTGCCTTCCACCAGCTTCATCACCTGGTCATGGAAGGTGTCGCGGAACTTGTCTGCGCTCCAGTTCGCGCTCATTTCCTTGATCAGTTGCTTGGCCATGTTCAGCTCCGCCTCCTTGATGCCGGATTCCTTGGTACCCGGAGGGGGCAGCTGCAGCTCTTCATAAGAACGGATCTCGCCGCCCCAGCGCAACAAATTGAGAATCAGCGCCGGGCCGCAAGGCATGAGCAATGCAAGGTGCTGCTTGTTGGCAATCACCACCTTCGCCACTCCAACTTTGCGTGTCTCGGCCAGTGCTTCACGCAGCAGGGCATACACTTTTTGCCCCCTGTTGATCGGCGCCGTGTAGTAAGGCTTTTCAAGGTACACGAACGGCACCTCGTCAATCGGAATGAAGGCCTCTATTTCAATGGTCTGGGTTGTTTTGGGGTAGGCGGCCTCGATCTCCTCCTTGCTCAGCAGCACGAACTGGCCGTCTTCCCATTCAATGCCTTTGACGATGTCGTCCATCGTCACTTCCTTGCCGCTCTTCTTGTTGATGCGTTTGTATCCGACGGGGTCCATGGACCGCTTGTCGAGCATCTTGAAATTGAGGTCGCTTTCGTCCGTGGCGGAATACAGGCCGATCGGCACGTGCACCAGGCCAAAGCTGATGGCGCCTTTCCACAGGGACCGGGTGGAGGTGGGCGCCTTGCCGGCGCTGCCGGATGATTTGGAGGCCATGTTCAGCCACCGCGTCGGGGAAGGTTGAGCGCACAGGGCACTTCGCGGCCCTGGGTTGAATCACCTGGTGGATTGATGCCGTGCAGGGTGATGGGGTGGCGGTCCATAGGGTCTCCTCGTGAGAGTGTGATCCTAGGGTTCACGGTGCAGGCTCGCTGTAGGACGGCTTCGACGAATGGCAGGCAGCAACGCCGCTTCAGGCGGCTCTACAGCGAGCCACCCTATGCGGTGGCAAGCCGCTTCTCAAGCAGGCGTTGCCAGCGAGACTGCCAGCTGGCCGACCTTGGCCACGACAGCCTCCAGTTGCTCCAGCGGCTTGGGGGTTTGGGTCAAGTAAACGATGACCACCAGGGGCGCACATCCTTTTGGCCAGAGAACACCGATGTCGTTGGTGGTGCCACGAGCCCCCGTACCCGTCTTGTCACCGACCAGGCAACCAGGTGGCATCAAGGCTCGCAGCCGCCGATCAGAAGTTTTGGAGGCAAGCAGCCATTGACGCATCTGCTGGCGCGAAGCGTCCGACAGGGCGCTGCCCAGCACGATTTTTTGGACGGAGTCCATCATTGCGGCCGGTGTGGTGGTGTCACGCGGATCGCCGGGCCTGGCTTCGTTCAAGGCGGGCTCCGTCCTGTCCAGCCGCGTCATGCGGTCGCCGAGCGAACGCATGTAGCCGGTCAAGCCTTTGGGTCCGCCGAAGCTGGTCAGCATCAGGTTGGCAGCCGTGTTGTCACTCAAGGTGATGGTGGCTTCGCACAACTCCGCCATGGACAAACTGCTGCCGGCTTTGGGCCCGGTAGTCGGTGAATGCGGCACCAGTGCTGCACGGGGGATGGGCAGTTGGCGGTCCAGTTGTTCCTGGCCTTTGTCTACGCGATGCAAAACCAGCGCAGCGGCGAGCAGCTTGAAGGTGCTGCACATGGGAAAGCGTTCCGCGGTGCGATACCCATAGTGCGCGCCGTTGCCGGTATTGAGAATGGCAACGCCGAGCCGGCCACCGCTTTCCTGCTCAAGTGCTTTGAGCTGGGCGCTCACGGAGCGCGCATCGGCCGCCTTTGGCGCATCAGCCGTACCTAATAAATTCTGGGCATTGGCTGAAAAGCCACTCGCCACCAAAAAACTTCCCAGTGTGCCGGTAAATTGTCGTCTTTGCATGGTTTTCCTCTGAGGTTGATGTGAATGTGGCAACGATATTGAATCGTTCCGCTTTCGGCAAACGGCAATAATCGAGGCAACTCATAAGTAAATCTTGGGCTTGAACAAATGCATCTCCCCCTGAACGCCTTGCGCGCCTTTGAGGTGTCAGCGCGCCACCTGAGCTTCACCCGCGCTGCGAACGAGCTGAACGTCACGCAAACCGCCATCAGCCAGCATGTCAAAAACCTGGAAGAGCGCATGGGTGTTCCGCTGTTTCGCCGGCTTCCGCGTGGCCTTGCGTTGACGGATGAAGGGCTGGCGCTGCTGCCCGCCTTGACGGAATCATTTGGCCGCATCGGTGCGTTGCTGGAGCAATTTCGCGACGGGCGCTTTCGCGAGGTGCTCAGCGTCGGGGCCGTCGGGACCTTTGCCGTGGGTTGGCTGATTCCCCGCCTCGCCGGGTTTCAGCAGGCGCACCCGTTCGTTGACTTCAGGCTGTTCACCAATAACAACCGGGTTGACCTGGCCGGCGAGGGCTTGGACTATGCCATCCGCTTTGGCGATGGGGCCTGGCACGGCACCGAAGCCGACCTGCTTTTCCCGTCCCCGTTATCGCCTGTCTGCTCTGCGTCAACGGCTTCCCGGCTGCGAGGGCCAGCTGATCTGGCCGGCGAGACCTTGCTGCGTTCGTACCGGTCGGATGAATGGGTGAGCTGGTTCGCTCTGGCCGGCGTGGACTGTCCGGTCGTCAGGGGCGCCGTCTTCGATTCTTCGCTGACCATGGCCGAAGCTGCCGCGCAGGGCGCGGGGGTGGCCTTGCTTCCGGTCAACTTGTTTGTGCGGGAAATCGAGGAAGGGCGCCTGGCCAGGCCGTTTGCCCTGGAGATCGAGAACGGCAGTTACTGGCTCACCCGGCTCAAGTCCCGCCGCGTGACAGGGGCCATGGCTGTTTTTCGCGACTGGATCACCCGCCAATGCTGCGCACGATAATTGCTGTGCTGATGAGCCTGATGCCTCCTGCCTGAATACGCACCACGGAACCACCATGCGCCTGCGCCATATCGAAGTCTTCAATGCGGTCATGCTCACGGGCAGCGTCAGTGGCGCGGCCCGCCTGATCAATGTCACCCAGCCGGCCGTCAGCCGCATCCTGCAGCATGCCGAGTTGCAGCTGGGGTTTGCACTGTTCCAGCGCAGCAAGGGCCGGCTGACGCCCACTTCCGAAGCGCTGACGCTGTATCCGCACATCGAGCGGCTGTTTGCCCAGCTCGACGAGGTACAGCGGCTGGCCGCCAACCTCAAGACCGGTGAAAGCGCCAGGGAGCTTCGTATCCTCACCGTGCTGGCGCTCAGCTACGAAATCCTTCCGCATGCGATCAAGCTTTTTCAAGTCAAACATGCTGATGTGGCGATTACCGTGCGGGCCTTGCATTCGCCGCAAATTATCTCGGCGTTGGCGCTGCAGGAGGGCGACGTCGGTTTTCTCTTCAGCCCGGCAGCGCATTCAGCACTGGCGCAGGAACACCTGGCCGACGGCCGCATGGTGTGTGTGGCGCCCAAGGGCATGCTGTCCGCGCGCCTCGTCAAGCGTGGCAGTGTCACGCTCGAGGATCTCACCAAGGTTCCGGTGGTGGGGCTGGACGTGATGGACCCGGTCGGCCGCAGCCTGAACCAGGCATGCCGCGAGGCCGGGGTCGGCCTTGAGTTTCATATCACGGTGCAGACCTACCATTCGGCGCTGGCGCTGGCCCACCATGGGCTAGGCATCGCGGTGATTGACACCTGTACAGCGGCCTCCGCCGACCTGACGCGGGTGGACCTGCTGGAATTGGAGCCGCTGATTCCCGTGCCGATCAACGCCTTGATGCCGGCGGGCAAACCCGGCTCGGTCATCGTGCGTTCGTTTGTGCGTTGTTTCCAGCAAGCCCTGACGCAGCGGGCCTGAGCCCACTGCGCAAGGACTTGTTCAGCGCTTCCTTAGTGCGCCAGCATGCGGCTGATGTGCTCCGCGGAGCCGAATGCCAGGGTAAAACCCAAGGCGCCGTGGCCGGTATTGAACAGCAGGTTGGCGGGCCCTTTGGCGTGCGTGCCGATGACCGGCAGGCCGGTGGGCGTGGCGGGGCGCATTCCGGCCCAGGGGCTGAGGCTTTCAAAGTGGCTGCAATCAGGAAACACTGCCCGCGTCGACGCTGCCAGCGACGCGATCTGCGCAGGATCCACGGCCGTGTCATACCCCGAAAGTTCCGCCATGCCGGCCACGCGCAGCCGGGAGCCGATGCGCGCGAACACCACCTTGCGGGCACTGTCGGTCACGCTGACGTGCGGTGCTGCTGAGTCACCGGGCACTACATTGATCGTGATGCTGTAGCCCTTGAGTGGATAGACGGGGAGATGCACGCCCAGCGTGCGCGCCATCGGCGCCGACCCGGCGCCCAGCGCCATCACGTAACGGTCGGCTTCGACATGGCCTTGCGGTGTCGCGACGGCCGCGACCAGGCCGCCTCTCAGCACCAGTTGTTCGACGGGCGTGTCCAGCAAAAAGCGCACGCCGTCGCGCTGCAATACGGCGAGCAGTGCATCGCAGGTTTTCTGGCAGTCGGCGGCGCACTCGCCAGGGGTATGGATGGCGCCGGAAATTTGTCCGTGGCGGCTTTTGAGGGAGGGCTCAATTTCCACGCACCGGTCGGCGGTGACGGCCTCCTGGTGGCTACCCAGTTCACGCTGCAGCAGCATTTGCCGGCGTGCGGCGGCGAAAGCCGTATCGTTTGAATACAGCACCAGTTTGCCTGTGGTTGAAAAATCGCAGTCCAGTTTTTCCTGGGCCATCATCGCATCGAAGGACTGGCGGCTGAGCGCTGCGAGCGACAGGAGCCTGCCGGTGGTGTTGCGTGACGTGGTGCTGTTGCAGGCCGCCAGGAATTGCAGGCCCCACAGCCACTGATGCACATCCAGGCGGGGCCGCAGCTTTAACGGCGAAGAGGGCGACAGCAGCAGCTTGGGAAGCTGCCGCCAGATGGCCGGGTCGGCCAGCGGCTGGACGTAGGAGTAGCTCAGTTGCGCGCCGTTGCCTCCACTCGCACCGCCGCCGGGGCCGGCGCGGTCTACCACTGTCACCTCATGGCCGGCACGCCGCAAGCTGTAGGCGGTTGCCAGTCCGACGATTCCTGCACCGAGCACGCACACATGCATAAAAGCCTCTTTGTTCGCTGAAAGAGCGCCACTTTACGCAGCCGCGGCGGATTTGAACAATGCTGAATGCGCAGGGGCCATGACCTGCGGTTATGCCTTTCCTGCGCGGCGCGGCTCAGGGCGTTTTGGGTAAACCATGAGTTTTTGTCATGGGTTTGCCGCGAAAATGAATGACACGTATCGCACCGCTGTTCCTACACTATCGTTGCCAGCTTCCCGAACTACCAACCCGCTCCCCCGAAAGGACAAGCATGAAATTCACCCTCCTCATGACCGCCGTGCTGCTGACAGCCGGCCTGGCCACCACCGCCGGAGCCCAAACGGCGCCTACGCTGAAAAAGGTCGCCGACAGCAACAAGATCACCGTGTCCTATCGGGAAGCGTCCGTTCCGTTCAGTTACCTGATCGGGTCCAAAACCTCGGTCGGGTTTTCTGCGGAACTGACGGAAGCCATCATTGACGACGTGCGCAAGAAGGTGAAGAAACCCAATCTTGAAGTCGCGTACATGCCGGTCACCTCGCAAAACCGCATTCCGCTGCTGGTCAACGGCACCTATGACCTCGAGTGCGGCTCCACCACCAACAACTCCGCACGCGGCAAGGACGTGGCTTTCGCCATCAACCATTTCTACACCGGCACCCGCTTGCTGGTGAAAAAATCATCGGGCATCAAGAACTACGCTGACCTGGCGAAAAAAGTCGTGGCCAGCACCACCGGAACCACCAACGCGCAGGTGATCCGCAAGTACAGCGCCGACAAGAAGCTCGACATGCAGCTGATCCTGGGCAAGGACCATGACGACTCGCTGCTGCTTGTGGAGAACGACCGCGCGCTGGCTTTCGCCATGGACGACATCTTGCTGTTCGGCCTGATGGCCAACTCCAAGAACCCTGCTTCGCTTGAAGTCGTGGGTGACTCGTTGCAGGTCGAACCCTATGCCTGCATGCTGCGCAAGGACGACCCCGAGTTCAAGAAGCTGGTCGACGGCACCATTACCCGCCTGATCAAGTCGGGTGATTTCGCCAAGATGTATGCCAAGTGGTTCACCTCACCGATTCCTCCAAAGGGCGTGAACCTGAACCTGCCCATGAGCGAAGAGCTGAAGGCCAACCTCAAGGCCTTGAGCGACAAGCCAGCCATGTAAGACGAACGGGAGCGCCGCCGCGCCGCTCCCGTTGTTCGCTGCCGTTTCGTTCGGGACGGCAGCTTCTCCTCACCAAAAAATTCAATCCGGAGCCGTCGGGCTCAGCCGCCGGTGTGCGCCTGCCTGCCGGGAGGCGCTGCGACCGCACTGAAAGGAAAGACATGAGCAGAACCCATGTGGTGGGCATCCTGGGCGGCATGGGGCCAGCCGCGGGGGCGGATTTTGCCCGCTTGTTTGTACAGGCCTGCGCAGACCACATGCGCGCGCGAGGCCTTCCCGTGTCCGACCAGGCCTTTCCCGAGCACTGGCTGGCCCAGGTGCCGGTGCCTGACCGCAGCAATGCGCTTGAATCGCCGGGGCCGGGTGGTCACCAGCCGCTGGATCCGATGCTGCAAGCCATGGGCAAACTGGCGGCCTTGGGCGCCACCACCGTAGCGGTGGCCTGCAACACGGCCCATGCCTGGCATGCCGCATTGCAGGAGAGGTTTCCCCAGCTGGAGGTACTGCACGTGGCGCGCGAGGTGGCGCAAAACCTCGCCGGCCGCGGCATTCGTGAAGTGGGCCTTCTTGCGACCGAGGGGACTTACCGCGCAGGCCTTTACGACCAGGCCCTGCGCCAGGCGGGCGTGCAATGCCACATCCCTTCTACTGAAGAACGTGAACGCCTGATGCGCGGCATTTATGAGGGTGTGAAAGCGGGCAACATGGCCTTGGCGCGCGAGTGCTTTGCCGGCGTGGCCGACGCGCTGGCCAGGCGCCACGGCCTGTCGGTGCTGGTACTGGGATGCACCGAGATTCCACTGGCGCTCAGTGCCGTGCCTGGGACGGAGGGGCTGGAACTGGTAGATCCCGCGGCGCTGCTGGCACAGGCGCTCGCTCAGCGGGCATTTGCCTGAACGCCAGTCAAGCCGTACTGTCGCGTAAGCGGCGCCGTACGCTAAATATTGATGAAATAGGCCTGCAGCCCAATAGGAACGAGCGCCAGCAGCTATTAAAACAGTAGCAAATGCAACTCGGAACGGGTGGTAGTCAGTCTGCCGACGCACTCCAGCGATTGTCCCAGGCCTTGTCGATCGTGCGCCGGTCCCGCTTGGTGGGCCGTCCGTGTTCCAGGCTGTCGGCGGGGTCTGCCGCCACCCGTCGCTGCTCCGCCTCCTCCGCTTTAAGGCGCAGGCTTTCTGCGGTTTCTTCGTAGAGTTGCTGGGCGACAGGTGCCGCGCCGCGTTGCTTGCTGATGCCGCGCACCGTCAAGGTACGGGTATAGGGACCTTGCCGCAAGGTCACGGTGTCGCCCGATTTCACCTCGCGGGCAGGTTTGGCTTCAATGCCGTTGACGCGTACGCGGCCCTTGTCGATTTCTTCCACGGCGAGCGCACGGGTCTTGTAGAAGCGGGCGGCCCACAGCCACTTGTCGATTCGCAATTTGTCCATTGACGCTTATTTTGTACCAGGCTCGCGGCTGCTGCGTAGGATGGCGCCGCGCAATTACGTCGTGGGCAGGCGTACCGTGGCGTCCAGGCCGGTGACGCGGCCGTGCACGACGCGGTTTTCCAGGGAGATGCTGCCGTGCATCGCTTCCGTGATTTCGCGGCAGATCGCCAGCCCCAGTCCAGAGCCGTGGCGGACGTTGCCGGCCGAAAACGGCTGGTAAAGCCGCGCCGACAATTCGGCCGACACGCCCGGTCCACTGTCGCTGATGGTCATGGCGACAGCGTTCGCGTCACGCACGATGTGCACTGCCAGCGTGCCGCCGGCCGGCGTGTGCTTGATGGCGTTGTGCAGCAGGTTGCGCGTGAGCTCGCCGAGCATCCATTCATGCGAGGTGACGCGCGCCGGTACCGTTTCAATCTCGAAGTCGATGTCTTTTTCGGCGATCAGCGGCGACAGGTCCAGCGCCACCGAGCGCACCACCTGCGCCAGGTCAATTGCCTGCAGGTCGGCCTGCTGGCGCAACTGTTCAACCTTGGCCAGCGCCAGCATCTGGTTGGCCAGCACGGTGGCGCGGTCCACCGTCTGGTTGATTTCCACAAGCGCATCGCGTGCCTCCATGTCGCCGCGCAGCGCCGACTGCACCTGCACCTTGAGCACCGCCAGCGGGGTGCGCAGCTGGTGGGCCGCGTCTCGGACAAAGCGTTTCTGGTTGTCCAGCAGATGCTGCAGCCTGCCCATGACCTCGTTGGTGGCGTCCACCAGCGGCAGCAGCTCGCGCGGAGCGTCGGGCGCGGTGATCGCCGTGAGATCGCCTTCGGGGCGGGCCTGCAGCTCGGCGCTGAGGCGGCGTACCGGCCGCGTGGCACGCTGCACCACGACTATCGCCACCAGGGCGATCACTGCCAGCAGCAGGGCCTGGCGCCACAGCGTGTCGACAAGGATTTTTCGGGCCAGTGTTTTGCGTAGCTCAAGGGTTTCCGCCACTTGAATCACCGCCATGGCGCGGCCACGTTCACTGGCTACGGGCTGCAGCAAAACCGCGACCCGCACGTCGTCGCCCATGAAAGCGTCATCGTAAAAATCCACCAGCGCCGAGTAGGGCGGCCGCGCTGGAATGCGGCCGCGCCAGAATGGCAACTGGTCGAAGCCCGATACCATGCGGCCGTTGAGGCTGGACACCCGGTAAAAGAGCCGGCTCTGGTTGTCGGCCTCGAAGGCCTCCAGCGCCGCGTAAGGTACGGTGACGCGCAGTTCGGACTGCTCGTCGTAGCCGGTCACGTCAAGCTGTTCGCCGATGGATTTGGCCGAAGCCAACAGCGTGCGGTCGTAAGCTGTATTCACCGCGCCCAGTGCCTGCTGGTACAGGCTGAAGGTATTGGCCACCACCAGCAGCCCCACCGGCAAAAGAATGCCGATGAGCAGGTATCTGCGCAGGGAAATGGCGCCGGCGATCTTGGCCTGCATTGCCCCCGGTGCTACGTCAGGTGCTGCGGTGGTTTCTGCCTGAGCGTCCTGCCGGGGTTGCAAGAGACTCATGCATCCACTTTCAGCAGGTAGCCCAGGCCACGCAGCGTGACCAGGGTGACGCCGGTTTGCGCCAGTTTTTTGCGCAGGCGGTACACCACCACTTCCACGGCCTCATACTGCACATCCGCCTCGCCGGGGAAGACCAGCTCGAACAAGCGCTCTTTGGACACCGCATGGCCGGGTTTGGCGATCAGGGCCTGTAGCAGCGCCAGTTCGCGGGGGGTCAGCTCCAGCACCTGGTCGCGGTGGTAGATGGCCCCGCTGTCTTTTTCGTAGCGCAACTCGCCCACGATTTGCGCGCCGGCATCGTTTTCCGGGGGAAGGGCGGTTGCCGCGCGCCGGCGGCTCAGGGCGCGCAGGCGGGCTTCCAGTTCGTCCAGGTCGAAGGGCTTGGGCAGGTAGTCGTCGGCCCCGGTGTTCAGGCCCATGATGCGGTCGCCCACCGTGCCGCGCGCGGTCAGGATCAGCACCGGCGTGGCCAGTCCCTTGAGGCGCGCCTGCTCCAGCACCTGCAAGCCGTCAATACCGGGAAGGCTAAGGTCCAGCACCACCACATCAGGCTGTGTGTCCGTCCATTGCGCCAGCGCCTGGCGGCCGTCGGTGCAGCTGAAAACCTCCATGCCGCGCCGGCCCAGGGCCCGCTGCAGCGCAGCCTGCATCGACGCATCATCCTCGATCAGCAACAATTTCATGGGGGCAACATGGGTTAGGGCCTGTTAGCAGGCCCTAGACATTAGCACTTTCCCCAATGCTTGCGGACAGCCGTTTGACAGAAAGGAAGCGCATGATAAGCCCGTGATCGGCCATGGCGCCCCTTCAGGCGCCTTCGCCAGCCCGGCAATTTCAACGATTCCAAAGTCCTATTTTCAAGGAGACATTCATGCGTCGCGATACCTTTCTCAAATCCCTGGCAGCCCTGGCGGCTGCGGGCGCTTTGCCCCTGCCGGCTTTTGCCGCTGCCAATGTCAAGATGATGATTCCCGCCAATCCAGGCGGTGGCTGGGACACCACGGGCCGTGCTCTGGGCAAGGCCTTGACGGACTCCAAGGCCGCCGACACTGTGACCTATGACAACAAGGGCGGCGCCGCCGGCGCATTGGGCCTGGCCCAGTTCGTCAACGGCTCCAAGGGCGACCCCAATGCACTGATGGTGATGGGCGCCGTCATGCTGGGCGGCCTGATCACCGGCAAGCCACCGGTCAGCCTGTCGCAAGCCACTCCCATCGCACGCCTGTCCAGTGAATACAACGTGTTCGTGCTGCCCGCCAATTCGCCTTTCAAGTCCATGAAGGACGTGGTCGAGCAGCTCAAGAAAGACCCCGGTAGCGTGAAGTGGGGCGGCGGTTCGCGCGGCTCCACAGAGCACATCGCTGCGGCAATGATTGCGCAAAAGGTCGGCGCGGATCCGTCGAAGATCAACTATGTTGCTTTCCGCGGCGGCGGTGAAGCCACGGCAGCCATCCTGGGCGGCAACGTCACGGTGGGCGGCAGCGGTTACAGCGAGTTTGCCGAATACATCAAGGCCGGCAAGATGAAGGCCATCGCCGTGACCTCCGGCAAGCGCCTTCCCGGCGTGGATGTGCCCACGCTCAAGGAGCAGGGCATCGATGTGGAAATCGGCAACTGGCGCGGTGTTTACGGCGCCCCCGGCATCTCCGATGCGCAGCGCAAGGCCCTGACCGACATGGTGCTGGCCGCGCTCAAGTCGCCGGCCTGGACCGAGGCTGTCAAAAAGAACGACTGGACTCCTGCAGTCCTGACGGGCGACGCGTTTGCGAAGTTCGTGGACGACGACTTTGCCGCGCTGCGTGCCACCATGGTCAAGTCCGGCATGGTCTGACCTTTCGCGTTTTTCACGCTTTCCACGTTTCTGCGCTTTAGCGAACCGCAGCACGCCGCCCCGGGCGCAAATTTGGTAATTCAAATTTGACGAAAGGGCGGCGCGCCGCCAGACTGCGCATGTCCGCCCCTTGTCTTACGGGAACTATAACGATGACAACTTCAGATCCCTCGGCTGTCTGGCCGCAAACTCTGGTCGGCGCCGGCGTGCTGCTGACCGGCCTGGCGCTGGCCTTTGGCGCGATCGGCATTTCGTCCGAAGCAGGTTATGGCGGCGTAGGCCCCAATTTCCTGCCGTGGCTGGTGTCTGTCGGCCTCACCATCTGCGGCGGCTTCATCATTTGGGAAGCGCGCAGCGGCGGCTTTCGCGAGCTGGATCCGCCTTCTGGTGCGGTGCAGGCCCATTGGCCGGGCTTTGTGTGGGTTTCGGCGGGCCTGTTGCTCAACGCGGCGCTCATCACCAGCATCGGCTTCATTCTGAGCTGCACGCTGTGCTATCTGCTCGCGGTGCAGGGCTTGCGCCGCGCAAGTGGCCAGGCAGGCGTCAATGCGCCGCGCACCTGGATCACCGATTTCCTGGTGGGCATGGCGATTTCCGCGCCGGTGTTCTGGATGTTCACAAAATTCCTGGCGATCAATTTGCCAGGCCTGACCAGCACGGGGTGGATCTGACATGGAAATCTTTAATGCCCTGATGGCTGGTTTCGCCACGGCGATCACTCCGGCCAATTTGCTCTGGTGCCTGGTAGGCTGTGCCCTTGGCACGGCGGTAGGCGTTCTGCCCGGCATTGGCCCGGCAGTGGCGGTGGCGATGCTGTTGCCCATCACCGGCAAGGTCGACATCACTGCCTCGATGATTTTTTTCTCGGGCATTTACTACGGCGCAATGTACGGCGGCTCGACCACTTCCATCTTGCTGAACACGCCTGGCGAAACCGCCAGCATGGTCACGGCGATGGAGGGCAACAAGATGGCCAAGAACGGCCGTGCGGGCGCGGCCCTTGCGACGTCGGCCATTGGTTCTTTTGTTGCGGGCACCATTGCCACCGTCATCGTCACGCTGTTTGCGCCTTTTGTGGCCGAATTCGCGGTCAAGCTGGGCCCGCCGGAATACTTCCTCCTGATGCTGCTGGCTTTTACCACCGTGAGCGCGGTACTGGGAAAAAGCACGCTGCGCGGCATGACGGCGCTGTTGGTGGGCCTGGCGGCGGGCTGCGTTGGCCTGGACCAGATATCCGGCCAGGGCCGCTACACCGGCGGCATTCCGGAGCTGCTCGATGGCATTGAAATCGTGCTGGTTGCCGTGGGCCTGTTCGCTGTGGCCGAAGTGCTGTACGCCGTGCTTTATGAAGGCAAAACGGCGGAGGAGCAGAACAAGCTCAGCCGCGTGCACATGACCAAGTCCGACTGGAAGCGGTCGATTCCGGCCTGGCTGCGCGGCACCGCCATCGGTGCGCCTTTCGGTTGTATTCCGGCCGGCGGCACCGAGATACCGACGTTCCTGAGCTATGCGATGGAAAAAAAGCTGGTGAAGAACCCCGAGCACAAGGCGGAGTTCGGCACCAAAGGCGCCATCGAAGGTGTGGCAGGCCCGGAGGCGGCCAACAATGCCACGGTCACAGCTGCGCTGATTCCGCTGCTCACGCTGGGCATCCCGACGTCGAACACCACGGCCATTTTGCTGGGTGCCTTCCAGAACTACGGCATCCAGCCCGGTCCGCAGCTGTTTACCACCTCGGCCGCGCTGGTGTGGGCCTTGATTGCCTCGCTTTATATCGGCAACGTCATGCTGCTGGTGCTTAACCTTCCCATGGTAGGTTTGTGGGTTAAGCTGCTCAAGATCCCCAAGCCGCAACTGTATGCGGGCATCCTGATCTTCGCGACAGTGGGCGCCTATGGCATGCGTCAAAGTGCGTTTGACCTGTTCCTGCTCTACGCCATCGGCATGCTGGGCGTGCTGATGCGTCGTTTTGATTTCCCCACTGCACCTGTTGTGGTCGGCATGATCCTCGGCCCGCTGGCAGAGGCGCAACTGCGCAATGCCATGTCGATAGGCGAGGGCAGCGCGATCGTGTTCTTCCAGCGCCCCATGTCGATCACGCTGGTCGTGATCGTGGTGGCGGTACTGGTGCTTCCGCGTCTTGCCAAGCTCTGGGGGACAAAACAACCTGCAAGTTGAGGGTCTTACTAAAGGAGACGATATGCTGAACATCAAACGACGCACCGCATTGGGAGGGCTCGCCGGGCTGGGACTGGCAACGCTGGGGGGCACGCCGCCGGCGTTGGCGCAAACCGCTAAAGCGACGGCGGCTGCCGCTTCGACGAAAGGCAAGAGCGTCAAGCTCGCATCGAAGCTGCGCATCGTGATACCGGCCAATGCAGGGGGTGGGTGGGACCAGACCGGCCGAGCGCTGGGTACGGCCTTGCTGGGTGCCGGCGCGGCCGACGAGATCGAATATGAAAACAAGGGCGGCAAGGGCGGCACCATTGGCTTGTCGTACTACGCCGAGAAGTACGGCAGCGATCCCAATACCCTGTTGATGGGCGGCATGGTCATGGTGGGTGCGGTTGCCCTGCAAAAACCTGCGGTTGACATGACGCGGATCCAGCCGATAGCCCGGCTGACGAGTGATTACCTGGTGGTGGTGGTGGCTGCAAGCTCGCCGATCCGCACCGTTGCCGACCTTGCGAGCCGATTGCGCGCCAATCCCAAAGAGGTGCCGATCGCAGGCGGGTCGGCCGGTGGTGTCGACCATGTGTTTGCAGGCGTGCTGACCCGGGCCTCGCAAAGCAAACCGGAAGAGCTGGTGTACTTGCCCTTCGCCGGCGGCGCCGAGGTGGTGCAGGCCGTGTTGACTGGCAAGGCGATGGCCGGCATATCGGGCTACAGCGAGTTCAGCGACGAACTGGCCAGCGGAAAATTGCGCGCAATCGGCGTGTCGTCCAAGCGCACGGTTTTTGGCATCCCCGCTATTCGCGAGCAGGGTCTTGATGTGGACATGGCCAACTGGCGCGGGGTGTTCACCGGTCAGAACGTGCCGGCTGCGCGCATGGCAGAAATGGTCGAGGCTGTGAAAGCCGCCACAGCGCATGAGTCGTGGCAGAAAACACTGAAACAGAACCGCTGGGAGTCTTCGTTGCTCTCAGGCCCCGGTTTTGCCAGCTTTATCGACTTTGACCTGACGACCTCGCGAGTCATGGTGCATTTGCTCAAGCTCAAAGCCTGAAGCCTTGGGTTAGTTCCGGTGCGACCGCAGGGGTTGCACCCGCTTTTCATCGGCGGGCATCTTGGATGGCATGGAACGTGCTGAGCATGCTCAGGGGAGCAGACGGCATGCAGGCATGTTGCCCGGTACATGCCACCCCTGTGCTGGAGAACATCATGCTGACTGTCGGGCGACGTACTTTTCTCGGGGGGCTCACGTGCCTGGGCGCGGCGGCCACCGGAGGTATCCCTGCACCCTTGTGGGCGCAGACTGCCGTCAAAGGCAAACTTGCGCCCAAATTGCGCATCGTCATCCCCGCTGCTTCGCGCAGTACGCTCGACGAAGCGGGCCGCGCACTGGGTGATGCCCTGGTCGGCCTGGGCCTGAGCGACGAGATCGACTACGAAAACAAGGAAGGCAACGGCGGCACTACAGGGCTGGCGTGGTATGCCGGAAAGTACAGCGCCGATTCCAATGCGCTCTTCATGGGTGACAGCAACCTGGTCGGTGCCGTGGCTTTGCAAAAACCTGTGGTGGACCTGAGCCGGCTCCGTCCGGTCGCCCGCCTCACCAGCGACTACCTGGTGGTGGTGGTGGCGGGCAACTCACCCATCAAAACGGTCAACGAGCTGACGGAGCGCCTGCGCACCAGCCCCAGGCTGACACCCATTGCAATTGGATCCGTCGGCGGGGCGGACCACGTGTTCGCCGGCCTGTTGGCCAAGTCGGCCGGTACCCGCCCTGAAGACGCGCTGTATTTGCCCTTTGCCCGAAATTTTGAGTTGGTGGACGCGGTATTGGCCGGCAAGGCCGTGGCCGGTGTTTCCGGCTACGGTACTTTCAGTGCAGAGCTGGCCAGCGGCAAGCTGCGTGCTGTGGGCGTGTCATCCAAGAAGACAAGCTACGGTGTGCGTTCCGTGCGGGAGCAGGGGCTGGATCTGGATATGGCGAACTGGCGGGCAGTCTTCACGGGCCAGGGCGTTACGCCGGCACGCCAGTCGGAAATGGTTGAAGCCGTCAAGGCGTCGCTGGCCTATGACCTCTGGAAAAAAACGCTCAAGCAAAGCTATTGGGAGCAATCCTGGCTGTCAGGGACGGACCTCAGCAACTTCATCGACTTTGAAACCAAGACCACGCAGCTGATGATGCAGTTGCTCAAGCTCAAGGCCTGAGTTGGCCCACGCATAGTTTATGGGGGGGCGCCCAGGGCCATTGCGCGCTGGCGCATGCCGGCCAGCGTTTCTGCATTTTCCGCGCCGGCCACCGGCCAGCCTGAAAGGTGCTGCTGGGCCAACTCGGCCAGCCCCGCGATCCATTCATGGCTGTCGTTCAGACAGGGGATGTAGCGGAATTCCTTGCCGCCCGCATGCAGGAAAGCCTCGCGGGCTTCCATGCTGATTTCTTCGAGCGTTTCGAGGCAGTCGCCGGTAAACCCGGGGCAGATCACATCAACCCGCGTGACACCGGCTTGCGCCATCGCCACCAGCGTGGGTTCGGTATACGGCTCAAGCCATTTCGCCTTGCCGAAGCGCGACTGGAAGGTGACTTTGTACTGGGTTGGCTGCAGCCCGAGCTGGGTGGCCAGCAGCCGGGCTGTTTTGTGGCATTCGCAGTGATAGGGGTCACCCAGCTTCAGGGTGCGTTCAGGCACCCCATGAAAGCTCATCACCAGTTGCTCGCCGCGGCCTGAGGTGCGCCAGTGCTCACGTACGCGAGCTGCCAGCGCGTTGATATAACCAGGGTGGTCATGGTAGTGGTTGACGAAGCGGAATTCGGGAATGCGGCGGATGCGTGCAGCCCAGCCGTAGACCGCATCAAAGACGCTGGCGGTGGTGGTGCCGCTGTACTGCGGGTAGGCCGGCAGGATGAGAATTCGCGTGATGCCGTCGGCTTTGAGCTGGTCGAGTTGCGACGCGATGGACGGCTGCCCGTAGCGCATGGCGTAGCGCACCTCGACGGGCAGGCCGCGCACCGCCAGATAACCACGCAGCATGACGGCCTGCTTTTGCGTCCACACCCGAAGTGGCGAGCCTTCCTTCATCCAGATGCTGGCGTACTTGGCCGCAGACTTTTTGGGGCGTACGCGCAGGATGATCCCGTGCAGGATCAGCCACCAAAGCGCCCTGGGGATCTCAACCACGCGTGGGTCGCTTAAAAATTCTGCGAGGTAGCGCCGCAATGCGGGTGCAGTCGCCTCGTCAGGTGTGCCGAGGTTGCAGAGCAGGACGGCGGTGGTGGAGGCAGAAGAATTGACCGGCGCTGCTCCGTGCGTGAAGGAGGGCTCGGGGGCAAAACGCGTGAAAAAAGACATGGGTTATTCTCGCCTATCCCATTGATCCTGCCTATGCTCGACCTGTCCACCATAAAAGCCATCACGCTCGACCTTGACGATACCCTGTGGCCTATTTGGCCCGCCATCGAAAGGGCCGAAAAAGCACTGGACGACTGGCTCAGCCAGCATGCCCCGATGACCGCGGCGCTGTTTTCCAATCCCGCGGCCCGGCACGAGGTTCGCGAACAGGTGACACGATCGCGCCCCGAACTCAAATACAACCTGAGCGCCATACGCCGTGAGGCCATACGGGTGGCGCTTTACCGATCCGGCGAAGACCCGCTTCTGGCCGAAACCGCTTTCAACGTCTTCTTTGAGGAGCGCAACAAGGTCACCCTGTTTGAAGACGCCGTGCTGGCACTGGAGTTTTTGTCCGAGCGTTATCCGCTGGTGGCGGTTTCCAATGGCAATGCCGACATCGAGCGCATCGGACTTGGCCGTTATTTCCGGGCCGCTATCAGCGCCCAGCAGTTCGGCGTGGGCAAGCCCGACCCGCGCATTTTTCATGCGGCGGCCGGCGCGGTGGACGTGCAGCCCGAAGAGGTGCTGCACGTGGGCGACGATGCGACGCTGGACGTGCTGGGTGCGCTCAATTGCGGCATGCAGACGGTCTGGGTAAATCGCTCTGACGAATTGTGGGCGCATCCCGCCGTGCCGCATGAAACAGTGACCACCCTCACCGAGTTGTGCGATTTGTTTCCCCGCTGAACCGGCTTTGATTTTCAGGAGCGCCTTTTCATGACTCTCAAAATCTACGGCACGGCCGCATCGCGCGCGGCGCGGCCCTTGTGGGCAGCGCATGAAATGGGCCTGGCCCACGAGCACATCGCCTTGCCGTATGTGGGCGGCGCCACGCGCACGCCGGAATTTCTGGCCATCAACCCGAACGGCCGCATTCCGGTCGTGGACGACGACGGCGTACTGGTGTGGGAGTCCATGGCCTGCGTGCTCTACCTGACCGAGCGCTTCAAGACGCCCGACGCGCCTTTGCTCGCGGCGCAAAACCATGCCGAGCAGGCAGAAATCTTGCGCTGGAGCTTCTGGGTGGTGACCGAGTGCGAAAAAGACGCGCTGGCATTTCTGATGCACCGCATCATGATGCCGCTGGAGCGCCGCAAGGCCCAGCTGGCGGCAGACGCCGAGCGGCATTTGCTGGGCCCGCTGCAGGTGCTGGAGCAACACCTGCAGGGACGCAGTTACCTGGCGGGTGAACGGTTTACCGCGGCCGATATTTGTGTGGCGTCGGTGCTGGCGTGGGTGCAAGGCGCCGCAAGCCTGATGGCTCAATGCCCGGCAGTCGATGACTGGCTCAAGCGCTGCCTGGCGCGGCCGGCATATCGTGCGGTGCGATTGATGGCAAAAAGTGCCTGAGGCCCTTGACTGACGAGTGCGAGCAGCTATTGAAATGATAGCGATACAGATCCCGCCGCCGTGATGGCAGGGGCGCGGAAGCTATCAGTGCAGACGCCGCGCCGCGTCAAGGCCTGAACGCACGGCGCCTTCCAGCGTGGCCGGATAGGGTCCGGCGATGTAGTCGCCGCAGGCATAGAGCCCGGGCGCGACATCTGCGGCTGGACGACGCAGGCCAGGGGTGCAGGCAAAGGTCGCGCGCTTTTCCACAATGGTCTGTACCAGTTGCAAGGTGTTCAGGTCCAGCTGTTGTGCAGCTTGCGCCAGCACTTGCGCGGCCAGCGTGGCGCCATCGCCGGTACTGGCACTGATCACAAAAGCCAGCAGGCCCTGCGGTCCGCCGAGTTGTCCGCGGTCAAACACGAATTGCGCTGGCGCGCGCGCATCGGCGGGCAAGGCCAGCATGGGTTGCGCAAGGCGCACGCCTGGTGCCCAGGCGTAAACGGTGGTCAATGCCTCATGCTGAAGGCCTTTTACCTGCGCCAGCCAATCGCCTGGAAGCAGCCCGCTGGCTGCTTCCACAAGCCGCGCCGCTTCATGGGGTGGGCAGGCCAGCACCACACAGTCGAATGCGGTGCTGACATCGGCGCTGACGACCCAGCTCGAACCCTCGGGTGCTATGGATTGCACCCGGGTGCCCAGCCGCACGGCGCAGCCCTGTGCCGTCAACCAGCGCAGGGCGGCATCGGGCAGCAGGGCGCTGAGGTCGGTGCGTGGCATGAGCAGGTTGGAGCCGCCGCTTTCAGAAAAGAGCGAGTCATGCATCACGCGCAGGAACACCTGGCCGCTGGCGCGTTCGGCCGGTGTGTTGAGGGCCGACACGCACAACGGCTCGATCAGGGATGCCATGGCGCCGGGCGAAAGGCCGCGGCACAGGTCTGCCACCGACTGGCCGGGCTCGCACTGAAATTTCCGGAGTTGCCAGCCCACCGCGACCTTGAGCATCGAAAGCTTGTCGGCCAGCGACCAGCCGCGCGCCAGCATAATGCCGGCGAGCGCGTCCAGCGGCGCCGGCAATTTGGGAAGCTTCAGCCCACTGCCATCCGGGAACTGCAAGGTGAGCGGCAGCCGCAGCAATGCAGCGTCAGGGTCAATACCCAGATCTTTCATCAGCCGCAGTGTTTCAGCGTATGCGCCGATCAGGATGTGCTGACCGTTGTCGAGCGCCACAGCTTCACCGGCCACCGCGCCGCCCACGCGCCGGGCGCGTCCGCCGGCCACGCGTGTGGTTTCAAACAGCGTGGTCTGGTAGCCCAGGCGCGTGGCCTCGACTGCGGCCGCGCACCCAGCCCAGCCGGCGCCGATGATGGCAACCCTCATGCCCGGCACGCGAGCAGTAGCCGGGAAGGTACGCGGCGACGGATGGAGGTCCCATACCAGCCGGGGCCGCGGGACTGGCTTTGCCAGGCCGCAGGCGCAGCGGCCCCCTCGGGGGGCAGCGCATTACACGAAGCCGAAGGCGAAGTGAAAAGCGTGGGGGCCATCAAACAACCCGGCCGAAGGCCTGAGTTTTCCACGCTAACCAGAATTTGCGCAGCGGCGTGAGGCTCACGCGCTGGTGCAGCACCTGGTAGCCGTCAGCGGCGATCTCGCGCAGCAAGGTGCGGTAAATGCTGGCCATCATGAGGCCGGGCTTTTGCGCGCGGCGGTCGGCCTCGGGCAGCATGGCCAGCGCTTCGTCATAGAGCGCAAGGGCCCGGTCGGTCTGGAACTTCATCAGCGCGCTGAAGCGGTCTGAGTACTGGCGCTTGAGGATTTCATGCGCCTTGACATCAAACTGCTGCAGCTCGTTAACCGGCAGGTAGATGCGCCCGCGCATCGCGTCTTCGCCGACGTCGCGGATGATGTTGGTCAGCTGAAAGGCCAGGCCGAGCTTGTGCGCATAGGCGGTGGTGGCCTCGTCGGTCTGGCCGAAGATGCGCGCCGCCACTTCGCCCACGATGCCGGCCACCAGGTGGCAATACTGCCGCAGGCCCGGAAAATCGAGATAGCGGTTTTGCTCCAGGTCCATCTGGCAGCCGTCAATGACGGCCTGCAGATGGCGCGCTTCGATGCGGTAGGTGAGCGCCAGCGGCATCAGCGCTTTCATCACCGGATGGGTCGGGTTGCCCGCATAGGCACTGAGTACCTCGCCTTGCCACCAGGCGAGCTTGGTGCGCGCCACACCGGGGTCGGTAATTTCGTCCACGACGTCGTCGATCTCGCGGCAAAAGGCATAAAACGCCGTGATGGCGGCGCGGCGTTCTTTGGGTAAAAACAGGAAAGCGTAATAAAAGCTGCTGCCGGAAGCGGCGGCTTTTTGCTGGACATATTGCTCAGGCGTCATGCGGCAATTGTCCCATGGGAGCGAGATCATGGATGGGCATCAGGCCGTCCTGGCGGCAATGCGGTGGGCGACGTAAACCTTCAAACCGAGCACTATGGCGATCACGCCGACCCAGGCCATCAGCACATCGCCAAACTGCCAGAAAAGCCAGAGCGGAGAGCCCAATTGGCCCAGGAGCGGGAGCAGAAAAGGCTGCAAACGCGGCGTCCAGAAGCCCGGATTCGACATGCAGGGCGATACCAGCGGGTCAAAGGTGCCGGGGCTGCATCCCAGGGCCTGCAGTATTTCGCGCGACACATGGGTAGCCAGGAACGGTGTGCCGAAGGCGATGCAAAACGTGACGAGCCCGACCAGCAGGATCCAGAAGGCCACTTGCAGGCATTGATGCAGGGTCTGCAGTGGGGAAGCGTTCACCCGAACGCGGCGGTGCGTGGCTGGAATGGCCGTGGTGGCTTGGCGCGGGTTTTGCCAGGCATGGCGACTGAGGCCTATGGCGACCAGCCACACCAGAATGAGCCCCCAAAATCCGCGCAGCAGCATGAACGGATAGTCCAGAGGCGTATTGGCGGACAGGAAAGGCGCGAGCCTGGAGGCCAGGGCATGCTGCAGGAAGGAGCAGGAACCCACGCGGGGGTCGGCATGGTACTGGCAACCCAGCCCAGCCATGAGCTGCTCGGCGATGACGCCGCCGATCAACGCGAAGCTGATGCAAAAGAGCAGCAGACCCCACACCAACATTCGGTAGGTGCCCGAAGGCGACCGCTTTGGCTTTGGGTGTGTCTGTGGATTTGCCATACCGCTCCCTCTTTACGCTTATCTGCTTGTTGTTTCGGGTTGCCGCCGCATTACATCCACAGCGCGCGCCATCCCATCACCACGACATCCCAGGGGCTGAGCTTGGGGCGCCGCTGCAGGGTGTTGAAGCCCTGGGCTTCGATTTTGTCGAGAATGCGCAACCCGCCTTGCACCACCAGGCGCAACTCCCAGCCGCCGCGGCCCGGTATTTTTTTGGCAAGTGGTGAGCCTTTTAGCATGGTAGCCCTTGCGGAATGAGCGCAAGCAGCTATCAAATTGATAGTGGCTGGGTTGGCGTCCAGTGCCAGCAACTGCGCTTCGTCAGCGCCGTGGCGGGCCCAGGCATCGGCCGGCAGGTAGATACGGCCGCGCGGAATGTCCACACTGAGGTCTTGCCAGAAGTTGATGAGTTGCAAGGCAGTACAGATGAAGTCGCTCATCTGCAGCGAGGCGGGGTCGTGGATGTCGTACAGATGCAGCAGCAGGCGACCCACCGGATTGGCCGAACGGTTGCAGTAGTGAACCAGCTCGGCCTCATCGGCATAGCGCTGCTTGACCGCGTCCTGCTCAAAGGCGCTGAGCAAATCTGCCAGCAGGTTTACCGGCAGCTGAAACTCCGCCATCATGGGCGCCAGTTGTGCAAACACCGGGGCCCAGCGCGGCGAAGGCGGCAGGCCTGTGGACGTGGCCATCAGGTCCGCGCGATAGGCCGCAAGGTCGGCCAGGCGGGTTTGGGGGGGGGCATTGCCTTCGTCGGCAATGTCATCGGCTGTGCGCGCGAACCAGTAAATTGCCGCGATGGGCGGGCGCAGGCGCGGCGGGCACAGCAGCGAAGCCACCGGGAAGTTTTCATAGTGCGCCACGCCTTGGAGCGAAGGCGCCAATGAGGTGGGTGATCGGGTGCCTGGGGTCATGCGGGCGATTGTCGCTTGACAAGCCTGGGCATTTATTTTAGATTACTAACCGGTCAGTCAGTAGCAGTTCTGACTCTCTTTTTTGCCCGGCTATCCACGCGGGTTCACTGAAACAGATCATGAAAAAAACCGTTTTCTCCCTGGTGGCCGCCGCCGTCCTGTTGGCAGCCTGTTCCAAACCCGCCCCGCCAGAGGAACCGGTTCGCGCCGTCAAGGTCATCACCGTGGGGACTGATGCGTTTACTTCCAGCCACGAGTATGCGGGTGAGGTTCGCGCCCAGGTCGAGTCAAGGCTCGGTTTTCGGGTTGGCGGCAAGATCATCAAGCGGCAGGCCGAGCTTGGCCAGCGCGTCAAGGCTGGTCAGGTGCTGGCCAACCTGGACCCTCAGGACTACAAACTGGCAGCCGATGCGGCCCGTGCACAGGTAGCTGCTGCCGCCACCAATCGCGACCTTGCAGCCGCTGATTTCAGGCGCTACAAGGAGCTGAAAGAGCAGAACTTCATCAGCGGCGCTGAGCTGGAGCGCCGCGAAACCACCCTGAAGGCGGCGCAGGCGCAGCTCGAGCAGGCTCAATCGCAACTGGCCGTGCAAGGCAACCAGGCCAACTACGCAGCGCTGGTCGCGGACGTGTCAGGTGTTGTCACGGCCATCGAGGCCGAGCCGGGCCAGGTTGTGGCGGCAGGTGCGCCGGTGGTGCGGATTGCGGCGGATGGTGTGCGCGACGTAGTGTTCGCCGTGCCCGAAGACAAGGTGGCCGCCATCAAGGTGGGCTCGCCGGTCAGCATCCGTGTCTGGTCGCAAACCGCTGAGTTAACCGGAAAAGTGCGGGAAGTGGCGGCCAGCAACGACCCGGTCACGCGGACCTATACCGTCAAGGTTTCCGTCGATGCAAAAGAACCGCCGTCGCTAGGCGCCACGGTGTATGTGGTGCCGCAGGCCGGCAGTGTGGTGGGCGCGCCCGTCATCAAGTTGCCGACGACCGCCCTGCGCCAGGAAGGCAAGGCGACCGCGGTGTGGGTGGTTGACAAGGCCACCATGACCGTCAAGCCGCAACTGATCCAGATCGCCACGGCGGACGGCAACGACGTGGTGGTGGCCTCCGGGCTGCAGCCCGGCATGCTGGTAGTCAGTGCCGGCGTGCATGTGCTTTCGCCCGGCCAGAAAGTCAGCTTTTATCAGCCCAGTGCGGCTGTAGCCGGTGCCAGTCCGGCGCAAACAGCTATTAATTCTGTAGCAACGCCACAGGCGCCTGTGGCGGCGCCCGCTGCCGTTTCCGCTTCTGCCGCGAAGTGAGGACTGCATGACGCAACCCCAACACGACAGCAGCAGCGCTGCCGGCGAACTCGCTTCGCCCTCGACCCGGTTCAACCTTTCGAAATGGGCACTGGACCATCCGGCGCTGACGCGCTACCTGCTTCTGGTGCTGATGATCCTGGGCTTTGCCGCTTACTTTCAGCTCGGGCAAGACGAAGACCCACCTTTTACCTTTCGCGCCATGGTGGTGCGCACCTACTGGCCGGGCGCCACAGCGCAGCAGGTGGCCGAGCAGGTGACCGACAAGCTGGAGCGCACGCTGCAGGAAGCGCCCTATGCGGACAGGATTCGCAGCTACTCCAAGCCCGGCGAGTCGCAGATCATTTTCCAGATCAAGGACTCGTCGAAACCCACCGATGTCGCCAACGTCTGGTACTCGGTGCGCAAGAAAATCGGCGACATGCGCGGCACGCTGCCGGGTGGCATTCAGGGCCCATTCTTTAACGACGAGTTTGGCGACGTCTATGGCGTGATCTACGCGCTGGAAGCCGATGGCTTCAATTACGCCGAACTCAAGACCTTTGCCGACGATGTGCGCCAGCAGCTGCTGCGCGTGCCGGACGTGAGCAAGGTCGAGCAGTTTGGCGTGCAGGACGAAAAAATCTTCATCGATATTTCACAAAAGCGTCTGGCGCAACTGGGGCTGGACCTGAACCAGGTGCTGACCCAGCTGGGGCAGCAAAACGCAGTGGAATCCGCTGGCGCCGTGCAAACGCCGCTGGATGTGGTGCAAGTGCGCGTGGCGGGCCAGTTCCAGGCGATTGAGCAGCTGCGCATGATGCCGATTCGCGGCAGTTCCGGCAACCAGCTGCAATTGGGCGACATTGCCGAAATCAAGCGCGGTTATGTGGACCCGCCTTCCGTCAAGGTGCATTACCAGGGCAAGGAGGTGATTGCGCTGGGCGTCTCGATGGCCAAGGGCGGCGACATCATTGCGTTGGGCAAGGCGCTTACGGCGCTGTCGGACCGAATCAAAAAAAGCCTGCCATGGGGCATCGAGTTGGTGAATATCCAGAACCAGCCCAAAGCGGTGGCCACCTCGGTTAATGAGTTCGTGCGCGTGCTGATCGAGGCCGTGGTGATCGTGCTGGCGGTGAGTTTCATCGCCCTGGGCTTTCACAAGCGGCCGAACAACGGCCCCGGGCAGTTGCCGCTGTGGAAGCGGTATTACATCGACATGCGGCCCGGCCTGGTGGTGGGCATCACCATCCCGCTGGTGTTGAGCCTGACCTTTCTGGCCATGTGGTATTACGGCATAGGCCTGCACAAGATATCACTGGGCTCGCTGATCATCGCGCTGGGCCTGCTGGTGGACGACGCCATCATTGCCGTCGAGATGATGGTGCGCAAGATGGAAGAGGGCTACGACAAGGTGCGTGCTGCCACCTTCGCCTATGAGATCACCGCCATGCCCATGCTGACGGGTACGCTGATCACGGCCGCCGGCTTTTTGCCCATCGGCCTGGCCAAGTCCACGACCGGTGAATACACCTTCGCGATTTTCGCGGTGACCGTGATCGCGCTGGTGCTCAGCTGGATCGTTTCCGTGTATTTCGTGCCTTACCTGGGTACGCTGCTGCTCAAGGTGCCGCCTCACGTGCAGGAAGTCGCGGCCGGCCAGGACAGCCCGCACGAGATGTTCGACAGCCCGTTCTACAACACTTTCCGCAAGACGGTGAACTGGTGCGTGCAACACCGCTGGATCACCATTGGCGCGACGGTGCTGATTTTTGCGTTGGGCATTGTGGGCATGGGCAAGGTGCAGCAGCAGTTCTTTCCGGACTCCAGCCGGCCCGAGATCATGGTGGACATCTGGTTTCCCGAAGGCACCTCTTTTGCCGCCAACGAACTCACGGCCAAGCGTGTGGAGCAGCGCCTGATGCGCGAGGAGGGGGTTAGCTCGGTCAGCACCTGGATCGGCTCGGGCGTGCCGCGCTTTTATCTGCCGCTGGACCAGGTTTTTCCGCAGACCAACGTCTCGCAGATGATCGTGTTGCCCAAGGACCTGAAGGTGCGCGAATCGCTGCGCATCAAGTTACCGGCCTTGCTGGCCACCGAGTTCCCCGAGGTGCGGGGCCGCGTCAAGCTGTTGCCCAACGGCCCACCCGTGCCTTATCCGGTGCAGTTCCGCGTGGTGGGAATTGATCCGCTGGTGCTGCGCGAACGCGCCGACGAGGTCAAGGCGGTGATGCGTGAAAGCAGCAACACACGCGGCGTGAACGACAACTGGAATGAATCGGTGAAAGTGCTGCGCCTCGAAGTCGACCAGGCCAAGGCGCGCGCGCTCGGCGTGACCAGCCAGTCCATCGCGCAGGCTTCGCGCACCATTCTGGCGGGCACGCCCGTGGGCCAGTTCCGCGAAGGTGACAAGCTGATCGACATTGTGCTGCGCCAGCCGCTGGACGAGCGCAACGCGATCACCGACATCGGCAATGCCTACCTCCCCACCGCGTCGGGAAAATCCATCCCGCTGACGCAGATTGCCAAGCCGGTGTTCACTTGGGAGCCGGGGGTGATGTGGCGAGAGAACCGCGACTACGCCATCACGGTACAGAGCGATATCGTCGAAGGCCTGCAGGGCGCCACCGTGACGCAGGAACTGATGCCCAAGCTCAAGGCGCTGGAAGCCAAATGGCATGACAAAGGCATGACGGGCTACCGTATCCAGGTGGCTGGCGCAGTGGAGGAAAGCAGCAAGGGTTCGTCTTCGATCGTGGCGGGCTTGCCGGTTGCGCTGTTTATCGTACTCACCCTGTTGATGCTGCAACTGCACAGCTTCAGCCGTTCGATCCTCGCCTTTCTGACGGGCTTCATGGGCATCGCCGGCGTGGCCGCCGCGCTGTTGCTGCTCGGGCGGCCGTTTGGTTTCGTCGCGCTGCTGGGCGTGATTGCGCTGTTCGGCATGATCATCCGCAACTCGGTGATCCTGATCGACCAGATCGAGCAGGACCGCGCCCGGGGCGTCCCTACCTGGGATGCGATCGTCGAATCCGCCGTGCGCCGGTTGCGGCCCATCGTGCTGACGGCCGCCGCTGCGGTGCTGGCCATGATCCCGTTGTCGCGCAGCGTGTTCTGGGGGCCGATGGCGGTCGCCATCATGGGGGGCCTGGTGGTCGCGACGGTGTTGACGCTGCTGGCCTTGCCGGCCATGTATGCGGCCTGGTTCCGCGTGAAACGGGAAGACAAGCAGGAAATCAAGCCGCAACACAGCGAAAAGCCATTGCCAGCGTGATTCTCTCTGGGCTGGGAGTGCGGGCGCGAAAACCGGGCCCGATACCGGCTAAAATAGAGAGTTGACCGATTTCAAGCGGGGATTCGGAGGTTTTTCGGATTCCCGTTTTTGTTTCCGGCGCGCGGGTGGCGAAATTGGTAGACGCACCAGGTTTAGGTCCTGACGCCAGCAATGGTGTGGGGGTTCGAGTCCCCCCCCGCGCACCACCCTCTGAGGCTTTGGGCACCCGTTGCTCGTGCGCTCAGCCGTTGCGGACGCCCGCAGCATGCCAGGTGAAAACCTGTTTTGACTATTTTTGATCTTAGGAACCATCATGGCCGTGACTGTTGAAACCCTTGAAAAGCTCGAGCGCAAAATGACGCTCACGCTGCCCGTCAACACCATCCAGTCGGAAGTTGACACCCGCCTGAAGAAGCTGGCCCGCACGGTCAAGATGGACGGCTTCCGTCCCGGTAAGGTGCCCATGAATGTCGTGGCCCAGCGTTACGGCTATTCGGTGCACTACGAAGTCATGAACGACAAGGTTGGTGAGGCGTTTGCCGTTGCTGCCAATGAAGCCAAACTTCGCGTTGCCGGTCAGCCCCGTATCAGTGAAAAAGAAGGCGCGCCAGAGGGCGAGCTGGCGTTTGATGCGGTGTTCGAGGTGTATCCCGAAGTCAAGATCGCCGACCTGTCCGGCGCCGCAGTCGAAAAGGTCAGCGCTGAAGTCAGCGACGCCGCCATCGACAAGACCCTGGACATCCTGCGCAAGCAGCGCCGCACGTTTGCCCAGCGCGCCGCAGATGCGCCTGCGCAAGACGGTGACCGCGCCACCATAGACTTCGAAGGCAAGATGGACGGCGAACCTTTCGCCGGCGGCAAGGCAGAAGACTACCAATTCCTGATCGGCGACGGTCAGATGCTGAAAGAATTCGAAGACGCTGTTCGCGGCATGAAGACTGGCGAAAGCAAGACGTTTCCGCTGAACTTCCCAGCCGATTACCACGGCAAGGATGTGGCCGGTAAACAGGCCGACTTCCTCGTCACGGTCAAGAAAATTGAAGCGGCGCACCTGCCAGAAGTCAACGAAGCACTGGCCAAGTCGCTCGGCATCGCCGAAGCCACCGTCGAAGGCCTGCGCGCCGACATCAAGAAAAACCTCGAGCGCGAAGTCAAGTTCCGCTTGCTGGCCCGCAACAAAAACGCCGTCATGGACGCCCTGGTGGCCAATGCCGAGCTCGACCTGCCCAACTCCAGCGTTCAGGCAGAGCTGGACCGCATGGTGGAAAACGCCCGTGCCGACCTCAAGCAACGCGGCATCAAAGACGCCGACAAGGCGCCGATTCCTGATGACATCTTCCGTCCGCAAGCCGAAAAGCGCGTGCGCCTGGGCCTCGTGGTCGCCGAGCTGGTTCGCTCCAATGAGCTGCAAGCCAAACCGGAACAACTCAAGGCGCACATCGAAGAGCTGGCCGCCAGCTACGAGAAGCCGCAAGACGTGGTCCGCTGGTACCTTAGCGACAACCGCCGCATGGCCGAAGTCGAAGCCGTTGTGATCGAAAACAACGTGACCGACTTCGTGCTGGGCAAGGCCAAGGTCACGGGAAAAGCTATTTCTTTCGATGAGCTGATGGGTCAGAACTGATTCGTCGTCGCCTTTCCTGATATTGGGGCTTGTGCTTTGCGGCGCAGGCCCCAATTTCTTTGAGCTACGGCATAACCGGCCTCGAAGGCAGCTGCCGACCTTCGCTGAAATTCCCGGCGGGAGTTTTTGGGTACAGTACAAACATCTCTGGAGAAAACATGATGGTCCGAAACAG
>NZ_JBDTPB010000087.1:0-15762 GCF_039932935.1 Polaromonas sp. | reverse complement strand
AGTTAGCGTATCAGTTCATCTCTGCCCCGTGGTCCAGCTCGAGGGGTTCACTCCAGCGCCGGCTCAATGTCTGCCGATGATCGCCACGCAAACAAGCAGGCAGGCGGCCAGCAAGAGCGACAGGCCCTTCCAGAACATCACTGGGTTGCGCTCAAGCAGCGGCTGGCGCGTCCTGCTCAGGTATTCGCTGCCCGGGTGGCGCAAGTCATACAAGAACTCCGACAGTTCGCCATAGCGCTTGGCGGGATCGGGGTGCACAGCCTTGCGCAGCACGTCGTCAATCCAGGCCGGTATGCCACGGTCGCCGTACAGTACCGAGTCGTAGCGCAGTTTGTTTTGCGCAGCGCGCGTCCTGCATTTGGCCACTTCCGCGCCATAGGGCAGTTTGCCAGTCAGCATCTGGTAGGTGATGACGCCTAGTGAAAAGATGTCCGAGCGTGTGGTGCCGCCCTCACCCACAAAATATTCCGGTGCCGAATACTGGGCCGTGCCAAGGATATCATCGTGCCCGCCGGGCGCGTCTGCCTCCACCAGGCTGGCCACCCGGGTCGAACCGAAGTCGATGATCTTCACGGTACCCGTGTTGTCGATCATGATGTTCTCGGGCCGCAGGTCCTGGTGCAGCATCTCGAGCCGGTGAAAGGCGCGCAGGCCCTTGGCGATCTGCTCCACCAGCCCGCGCACCACTTCCAGCGCGGGCCGGGGGTTGTCCAGCATCCACTGGCTCAGCGTTCGCCCTTCGATGTATTCGGTTGCCACATACACGTAGTGGCGCTTTCTGGTCGGCACATAAGGTTTCAGCACATGCGCGCTGTTGATGCGCCGGGCAATCCACTCTTCCGTCAAAAACCGTTCAAGGTAAGCCGGGTCGCCGCCCAGGTCAATGGACGGTGTTTTAAGGATGACGAGCGCGCCCGTTTCGTTGTCGGTGGCCAGGTAAATATGGCTGCGGCTGCTGCCGTGCACTTCGCGGACGATGGTGTAGCCATCAAATTCCGTCCTCGCGTCCAGGATGGGCGGAAGCGGCAGGCCCGACAGCTGCTGGACCATCTCGCCGGCCTGCCCGTTGGGCAGCTCGTCAACCCGTACAACCTGCGCCGTGAGGTTGTCGCCGCTGCCGCGCTGCAGCGCTTTCTCGACGATGGACCTGGCGGCAATATCCAGCCCTCCGGGCTCGTCGGCACAAATGTGGATGAGGCCGGCCATGTCGTACTCGCTGACATGTTCGTACACGCCGTCGGTTGCCAGCAAGAAGATGTCGCCCTGCTCCACCTGCTGGGTCTGGTAGTCGATTTCAAGCTGGGGCTTGAAGCCCAGCGCACGGCCGAGGTAGCTTTGGCCCTGGGAGATCCAGACCCGGTGATCGCTGGTCAGTTGCTCCAGCGCCTTGCCGCGCAGGCGATAAATGCGTGAATCGCCGACATGAAAAATATGCGCGGTGGTCGACTTGATGACCATGGCGCTCAGAGTGCACACATAGCCTTTGTCCTTGTCGTAGCGGTACTGGCTTTTCTGCGATTGCGCATGCAGCCAGGAGTTGGTGGCGCTCAGGATGCGCTCGGCCGAAGTCTTGACCGTCCATGCATCAGAGGTGCAGTAATAGTCTTCCAGGAAACCAGTCACGGCATACTGGCTGGCCACGTCGCTGACGGCGCTGCTGCTGATGCCATCGGCCAGCGCAATCGCAATGCCCTTGGCACTCAGCTGCGGCTCTTTGGGCACATAGATACCGTGGAAATCCTGGTTGATTTCCTTGCGGCCCTTGTCCGAATACTGACCTGCCGATATCTTCAGTTCACTGGACATTTGGAATACCGAAAAAGCCCTCGCACACCTTGCAAACCTTGCATGCGCGAGGGCTTTTGTTTTTGAGACGAATTATTTGAAGGAACGTGTCGGTCCGGTTTTAATGTGCGTGGCATACAGCGTCAAGCCGGTGAAAGCCAGGCCGCCCACCAGGTTGCCCAGCACCGTGGGGATCTCGTTCCAGATCAGGTAGTCCATGATGGTGAAGTGTGCCCCGAGCATCAAACCCGAGGGGAACAGGAACATGTTCACGATGGAGTGCTCAAACACCATGTAGAAGAACAGCATGATGGGCATCCACATCGCGATCACCTTGCCGCTGACCTGGGTGGAGATCATTGCGCCGACCACGCCGGCAGACACCATCCAGTTGCAGAGCATGCCGCGCACGAACAGCGTGAGCATGCCGTTGGCGCCGAATTTCTGGTAGCCCAGGGTGCGGTTCTCGCCGATCACGCCGAGGGCCTTACCGACGGCGTTGGGCTCGGTAGAAAAGCCGTTGGTGACGTAGATCGCCATCATCACGGCGACCGTGAAGGCGCCGGCAAAGTTGCCGACGAACACCAGGCCCCAGTTGCGCAGCACACCCTTGAGGGTGACGCCCGGGCGCTTGTCAATCAGCGCCAGCGGGCACAGCACGAACACGCCCGTGAGCAAATCGAAGCCGAACAGGTACAGCATGACAAAACCCACCGGGAAGAGCACGGCGCCCAATAGCGGCTGGCCGGTCTGCACGTTGATGGTGACGGCGAACCAGGCCGCCAGGGCCAGGATGGCGCCCGCCATGTACGCCCTGATGACAGTGTCGCGGGTGGACATGAATATCTTGGACTCCCCCGCGTCCACCATCTTGGTCACAAATTCCGAAGGCACTAAATAAGCCATGCGATCCCCCAAATCCTGTTCTGCAAAAAAAAATCCACTTCGAGATCTTCAAAAAAAAATGAAGACCGAAGTGGACGCCGTTATCCATTCAGATCGATGGGCACCGCGAAGCCGCTGTGCCCTGCGCAGGCCTTCGTTAGCCTGACCTGAGGGATGCAAGCACATACCGTGCCGTAAGAAATAACCGCGAATCCGGCCTTACCGGCCCTTCAGGCACTGTGAAGGCGAATTGTTTGCCCCAAATTTGGGCATTTCAGCGTTCAACAGGTAAATTTTTGGTGCCTATCGCGCTCTTTACCTTGCGAGGGGAATTTCTGCAACATGCTGGGCGCAGCCAAAAGCGACGAGCCTGGCTGCCGTCGCTATCTGCGCTGATGTGCCAATGCCGAATGCAATTGCGCCATGGCGGAAACGCACTCCAGCACGACCGCCTGAATACGGCCAGCCACCTCGCCTGTCTGAGGCGAAAACGATGACGCAGTGCGCTCACCCACGGCCTCAGCAAGCCGCAATTGAACGGCCCGGAACATGATGTCCCAGTCCTCCGTCGAGATTTGAAGAGGGTCGGGGGTCGGCCGATCGGCGAACCGGGGCGCGGTCGGCAGCCCGGGGGTAAATTCAGCTAAAAAACCTGTCGGGCCGGTCACGAGAGCACCCGGCACACCGTGATGAGACGGGGTGCCCATGCGATTGAGATTGACGAAGCCCATGGCTTTCAGGGTTCTATGGGCGAAATTTCGCACCTTTTCAGCAGATGAGGGGGTTGTTTGCTTCATACGGGCACCTGCAGTGGTGCTGCATGGGCGTTGCAGCGACGGTAAAGCGCTAACGCAACCGAGACTCGGTCACTATTGGCTTGTACCGTTTATAGAGGTCCAAGCGATGAAAGTCAGTCCGCTAGCGGACTTAGTCGCGAAATATGAAAAATTCCGTAGGACAAGAGGCTGTTTAAACGTGCGCAAGTGCAATTTTTATGGCAAACCGCTGAAGTTCACCGATCTGGCTGAAATCCGAAGAGCCAGCAGGTACCCGGCCAGGGGCAATACTGTTCCTTCAAGGCCGTTCGCCCTGAGCTTGACCGAGGGTTTTCCAGCACACAGCAAGGCTTCGACAAGCTCAGTCCGAACGGTTTTTTGGTTCACTGAACGGCATTGCGGCTAGGCGGCAATCTGCCTTGGCAGCAGCCGGTCATATTCGTCCTTGACGACCTGATAGCACTCACAGGAACGCTTTTCCAGCCCCAGGCGGTCCAGCACCTTGATGCGGCCGCGCGTGTAGCTGATCAGCCCGGCGTCCTGCACTTTCAGCGCGGCTTCGGTCACACCTCCGCGCCGTACGCCGAGCATGTTGGCTATCAGCTCCTGGGTCATCACGAGTTCGTTGCCGGGCAAGCGGTCCAGGCTGAGCAGCAGCCACCGGCACAGTTGTTCGTCCAGAGAATGGTGCCGATTACAGACCGCCGTTTGCGACATCTGCGTGATAAGCGCCTGGGTATAGCGCAGCAGCAAATGCGTCGCGGGGCCCGACTTGTCGAACTCGTCCTTCATGAACTGCGCTTTCATGCGAAAGCCCGTGCCCGCGCTTTGCACCACGGCGCGGCTTGGCGTGGCATTGCCTCCGAGGAACAGCGAGATGCCGACGAGGCCTTCATTGCCGACCACGGCAATTTCAGCCGAGTCGCCGTTTCTCATCACGTACAGCAGGGAAACAATGGCAGAGGTCGGAAAGTACACGTAGTGCTCGACTTTTCCGGACTCGTAAAGTACCGCGCCCAACGGCATGTCAAACCATTCGAGATGCGGCAGCCAGCGCTTTAACTCAACGTCGGGCAGCGCAGCGAGCAGGCGGTTAAGTTTTACTTCACTCGAACCGGCGACCACGGGCTTGTGTTGAGCGGCTGGCGGAGAAGAAGCCCGGGGCTTCGCTGTTTTGGAAGGAGATACGGACAATGAGAAACCATGTAGTGGGCCTGCCTTCAAGGGGTGACGATATGTACGTACCTGAATAAGCTCTGATTCCAGCATACAAAGCTCACGCCGGGCTGTATGTGCGATAGCGCACAGGGGCAGGCCCGGTTTCGTCGGCTCCTCTTGTAGGCGGACTTGCTGAGGGTGCAGTGCAGACCACGCCGCGCGTCATCGCAGCCAGAACGGCACCAAAGCCACCAGACGCACAAAAGGGTAAAGCAAAGCAGGCTACGGGCTACGCGGCTGCGCAAAGCCCGAGCCAGGCTAACGACTATGCCGATTTGCGCTCCATCAGTTTCACCATCGCCCACAACACCCGGTTCGCCGGCACCGGCACGCCCAGCGCCTCGCCGCGCCTGACGACCAAGCCGTTGAGGTAGTCGATCTCAGTGGGTTTGCCACGCGCCAGGTCTTGCGCGGTGGAGGCGTATTGGTTGGGCATGCTGCCGGCCAGCTTGTCGACGGCAGCATGGACGTCGCCCGCCACCTGCACGCCTTCGGCTTCAGCCACTGCCAGGCATTCGGCCACCACGTCGCGCATGACGTCTTTCACACCTTCACCTTGCACGGTTTTGCCGTATGGCAGCTGTGCGATGGCCGAGACGGCGTTGTAGGCGCAGTTGAGGATGAGCTTGGCCCACAGGGCGCCGCGCACATTGCCGGAGATTTCAACCGGCACGGCAGCGGCGATGAAGGCTTGCGCGACGGTATCGCTGAGGGCGGATGGCTCAATCACCAGATCGCCACGGCCGTGATGTTTGACATGGCCGGGGCCAGCCACTTCGGTGGCCACGTACACCACGGCGGCGGCCACCGTGTGCTGCGGCAGCACGGTGCGCAGTCGGTCGGCATTGTCGACGCCGTTTTGCAGGCACAGCACCAGCGCACCCGGGGCGAGGTGCGGCCGGATCAATGCGCCGGCGGATTCGGTGTCGGTGGATTTCACGCAGAACAGCACCAGGTCTGCACCCTGCACGGCGGAGGGCTCGCTGCTGGCGGCCAGGCGTACGTGTTCGTCGAACGTTCGGGTTTCCATGTGCAGGCCGTCGCGCCGGATGGCCTCGACATGCTGGGGCCGGGCAACCAACACCACGTCATGCCCGGCACGCGCTAGCATGCCGCCGTAATAACAACCGACAGCGCCTGCGCCCATCACGGCGACTTTGAGGGATTGGGTCATGGCGTCTTTGCTTTCAGTGGATGCGGCTACAGAAACGCGAATTGTGGGTGAAGTTTGCCGCCCTTGCAGGCGGCGCTTGCATGACCCCGTTTAGACCGTGAAACGATTCCTGCCCGGCAGGCCTGCAAGCGCTGGCCAGCGGGTCGCCCTCAAAGCCTCAACCGCAAAATCGATGAGCACACGGGCAAGCACTGCAACTTCTTGAGTCGCAGTTGTTGCTATTAAATCAATAGCTGCTTGCGCTGGTCCTTATTGGGCTGCGGCTTGTTTTAATGCATGAAAAGGCCTTTTTGGGCCTCTTTTTAGCCTCTTTTTGGCGCTTCGGGGGCACTTCAGATACGCGGCAGCGTGATCCGCGCGCACAGGCCACCGCCGGTGGCCGGCAGCAGCTCCAGCGTTCCGCCATGCGCGCGCACGATGCGGTCCACGATGGCCAGGCCCAGCCCGGCGCCGGGAGGGCCGGTGCGCGTGCTTTCAGCACGGCGAAACGGCTGCTTTAAGGCCTCTGCCTGCCCGGCGGCAATGCCGGCACCACAGTCCGTCACCGCTACCCAGACCGCATCGCCCTGCGCGCCGGTGGCGATCGTCACGGGCGGCTGGCCATGGCGCCAGGCGTTTTCAACCAGGTTGGTGAGCACGCGGCGCATTGCACGCGGACGCAAGGGCACGGCCGGCGGGTTGCCGGCCTGCAGCGCCACCGGCATGCCGTGGCCGGCCGAAGCCGCCGCCACTTCGGCTGCCAGCACATCCAGCGCCACCGGCGCCAGCGCTTCGCTTTCGGCGGTGCGGGCAAAGTCCAGGAACTGGTTGATGATGGCGTCCATTTCTTCCACGCCGCGTGTCATGCGGGCCATCAGCTCGTCATCGGTCTTGTCGCGCAGGATCTCGATGCCCAGACGCAGCTTGGTCAGCGGCGTGCGCAAGTCGTGCGACACCCCCGCCAGCATTAACGTGCGCTCATCGTCGGCCTGGGCCAGGCTGCGCACCATCTGGTTAAAGCTGCGGCTCAGGTCGGCGATTTCCGTGGGGCCGTCTTCAGGCAGCGGCTGCGGGCTGCCGCCGCCGGCCAGCGTGTGCGCCGAAGCCACCACGCGGCGCAGGGGCCGGTTCAGGTAACGGTGGATCAGCAGCGCGCCCAGCAAGGCCAGCAGCGCGCTGGTGAGCGAGGCCACGATCCATGCGCCGGTGAATTCACGCGCCGGCAGCACGCCCGGCAGGTTGACCCAATAGTCGGCGCCATCCAGTCGCAGCCGCACCGCCAGGCTGCCGCCGGCTTCGCGGCGCCAGATGATTTCGGAGCCTTCCCCTTCCAGCGCAATACCGCGTGAGGCTTCATTGACGAAGCGGCGCTCCAGCCGGCTCAGAAGCATGCGTTCGCCGCGGCCACCGCCCTCGTCGTCATCGGCCACGCCCTGCATCGCACGGCGGTTAAATTGCGCCACAAAGGCCTCGCGCTGCGCGGGCGGCATGGCAGCCAGGCCGGCGCGGATGGAGCTGACATTGCGCGCCACCGCCACCGACAGCTGCGCCAGCCGCGGTTTGATGATCAGCTGGCGCACCAGCAGCGCGCTGGCCAGCTGGCCCGCCACAATAAGCACCACGATCAGCAGCACGTTGCGGCCGAACAGGCTGCGCGGGAATAGCTTCATGGAAAAGGCCTCACGGCTTGCCCGCCTTGCCGTGTTTTGCAGCGCCGCCTTCCGGCACAAACACATAGCCCACGCCCCACACGGTCTGGATGTGTGCCGGCTGGGAAGGATCGGCCTCAATCAACTTGCGCAGGCGCATGACCTGCACGTCGATGCTGCGGTCGGTGGCCTCGTGGTCGCGGCCATAGGCCAGCTCGATCAGCCTGTCGCGGCCCAGCGGCCGGTTGGGGTGCTGGGCCAGCGCCTGCAGCAGGCTGAATTCCCCGCTGGTGAGCGGCACGTCTTCGCCGTTTTTTTCCAGCCGGCGGGCCTCCAGCTTCAGGTTGAAGGCGCCAAACTGCACTGACCCCTGGCCGGGCAGCGGGCCGCTGTGCGCGCCCAACATGCGCTGCCTGCGCACCAGCGCCTGGATACGGGCCAGCAGCTCGCGTGGGTTGAACGGCTTGGGCAGGTAATCGTCCGCTCCCATTTCCAGGCCGACGATACGATCCACCGGGTCACCACGGGCAGTGAGCATGACGATGGGAATGGTTTCGCCGTGCGCGCGCAGGCGGCGGCACACTGCCAGGCCGTCTTCGCCCGGCATCATCACATCAAGCACCAGTACGTCAAACCGTTCCCGCGCCAGCAGGGTGTCCAGGGTTTTGGCGTCTTCCAGCGTGCGCACCGCGTAGCCCTGGTCGCTCAGGTAACGCTGCAGCAGGCTTCGCAGGTCGGCCTCGTCGTCGACCACCAGAACGCGGGCCAGCGGCTCGCTCATCGCGATGGGCCTGCCTGAAATAGCGCCGTGGAAACAACCATGAGAAAACACTCCATCACAGGAAAGATGCCCCATGGTAGCGGCCCGCCCGGGGCCGGCCGCCCGGCAAGTCATGACAAACGATGACAAAGCCGGGGTTTGCTCATGCCTTGTCATCAAGAGGCCGCTTGTAGCCATCGTTGGCTCACACAGGGCGGCCACAGTGACATCACGGCGCTGCAATGCAGATTTTCGCAGCGCCGAAAGCTCTCAATCCTCACGTCAACCTTCCAGGAGTTCGCCATGAAAACCACGCTTTCCGTCACCGCCCTGACATGCGCCCTGCTGGCCGCAGGTTTTGCCGCCCCTGCCGCCGAAGCGGCCGGCCGCCACGTGGTGCGGGCCAGTGCCGCCGGCGGCACCACCGCCACCAGGGACGTCACCCGCCAGGGCCCACAGGGCGGCACACGGGTGCGGAACCGCTCCACCACCACTGACGGGCAAGGCAACGCCAGCACTGCGGGCGGCGCCTCCACCACCGGCCCCAACGGCGCCACCGCCGTGCGAACCGGCCAGGCCAGCCGCAGTGCAGACGGCTCGGCACAGCGCAGCGGGGAGTTTTCCGCCACCGGCGCCAAAGGCAGTGTGGAGAGCAGCAGCAAAACCGCCGACGGCACCGTCAACGCCAGCCGCAATACCAGTGCCACCAGCGCCACCACCGGCAACAGTGTGCAAAGCACGGCGTCCTATAACCAGGCCACCGGCGTCACCCGCAGCACGACCTGCTATGACGCCAGCGGCGCGGCGATGAGCTGCCCGTCGCGCTGAACGGGCCTGGCCCTTTACGAATCGAACCGAACCGAATTCTTCAACACTTTCAACCTTCATCCGGAGCACCCTCATGACCCCCTCGTTCCACCTCCGCGCACTTTCAATCATGGGTTTCCTCGTGCTGGGCACCGCAGCCCATGCCCAGGCGCCCAACGCCGCCCGCCTGGAAAAAGCCCGTACCGAACTGCAAAAACGCTTTGACGCGGCCGACACCAACAAGGACGGCAAACTTACCCGCGAAGAAGCTCAGGCAAAGATGCCCAAGGTGTACAAAAACTTTGACGCCATCGACGCCAGCCATGCCGGCGCCATTTCGCTGGCCGACATCGAGACCTTTGTGGCGTCGAAAAAAGGCGCGCGCAAGTCGGCCGGCTGAATTGGTTTAACCTCACCCGCGACCTCTGGGCCCCGCAAGGCCGGCAGGCCCGGCTTCGCGTTCCCTTGTTCTTTCCTGGCGCACCGGACGCTGCTTGACTGGAGATATGAATGACACTTCTTGCCACCCAGGCGCGGCGTGCCGGCCTTGTTGCCGCGCTGCTGGTTTCCGCCACCTTCGCCATGGCCGCACCCGCCGTGCCTGACGGCGTGCGCCGCATCGCCGACCTGCCCTATGGCCAGGACGACCGCCAGCGCATGGATGTGTACCTGCCGGCCGCAACAGCGACCCAGGGAACCAATGCGCCTGTCATCGTGATGGTGCACGGCGGCGCCTGGATGGTGGGCAACAAGGCGATGCCCAAGGTGGTGGACAACAAGGTGGCTTACTGGGTCAAGCAGAAGGACTACATCTTTGTGTCGGTGGGCTACCGCCTGTCGCCGCAGGTTGACCCGCTGGTGCAGGCACGCGATGTGGCCAGCGCCCTGGCCAAAACGCAGGCCATGGCCGCCTCGTGGGGCGGCGATTCTGCGAAGGTCATTCTCATGGGGCATTCGGCCGGCGCGCACCTGGTAGCGCTGCTGGGCGCGTCGCCGGCACTGGCACGCGAATCAGGTGCCAAACCCTGGCTGGGTACCATCGCGCTCGACAGTGCCGCGCTGGACCTGGAGCGCATCATGAAAGCGCGGCACATGCGGTTTTACGACCGCGTGTTCGGCACCGACCCGGCCTATTGGCGCAGCGTGTCGCCCAGCAGCGTACTGGCGGCTGACGTCACGCCCATGCTGCTGGTGTGCTCGACACAGCGGGCAGACAACCCCTGTGCGCAGGCGCATGACTTTGCCGCGAAGGCGACGGCCAAAGGCGCGCGAGCCAGTGTGCTGCCGCAAGACCTGACGCACGAGCAGGTCAACGCCACGCTGGGCCTGCCCGGCGCCTATACGGATGCGGTAGACGGTTTTATGACGGGGCTGCTGCCGCGCTGATGGATTTAAGTAAAAACAGGCTGCAACCAAAATGGGAAAAGCGCAAGCAGCTATTTATTTGATAGCAGCTTGGATTCGGTTATTCCGCCGCATCAGGTTTTTCCACGACGGCATTGCGGCGGTGGTAGCTGAAAAACGTCCACATCATCAGCGTGGCGTCCGGGCCTTCGGGCTCGCTGTATTCCATGCTGGCGTCTCCGCCGCTCCAGGCATGGCCCAGGGCGTCTACGTTGCACTTCACCAACTGCGGCTTCCGCCCGGCGTACCAGGTCGTGGTCTGGTAGGCATGGCGTGGCCGTCTGCCGCTGCGGCGCTCGGGGTAACGGCGAACCACAGGCTCGGGGCGGGACGCGCTTTGGGTAATCACCGGGCTGTTGATGATTTCAAACTGCTCGGCCAGCTGCTCAGCGTTCACGCGCCGCACCACGGCATCGTTGTCGCCGTGGATCAGGATGGCCGGCATGCCGGGGAACTCCGGCTGGTCACTGGCAAACGAGCGCGCCGCCTCGCCGTAAGACGAGCCTGAGCCGTGCTGCATGGCGCGGTAGGCACTGAAAGGCGAATGGGTGGTGCCGAACACCGGCGCCGAATGCATGCCCACGGCGGCGATCAGCCCGGGGTGGCGCAGCGCCACGATGGCCGCCAGTGCGGCGCCGGCGGACAGGCCCGCCACGTAGGTGCGTGAAGCATCAAGCCCGTGCTTTTGCTGCACCTGGGAAATCATCGCGGCAATCACCCCGACGTCGCCCTCCCCGTTCTGCGTGGCCCGCTTGTACCAGTGCCAGCAGCGATGCGCGTCGGCGGCGCTGGACTGCTGGGGATAGAGCACCGCAAAGCCCTTGCGCTCGGCCAGCTCGTTCATGCGGCTGCCCGCCGCAAAATCGGCTGCCGTCTGCTGGCAGCCGTGCAGCATCACCACCAGCGGACGCGGCGCTGCAGGGGTGCCAGAAGCACCAGCTGCAGCGGGAAGGTAAAGCCAGTACAACATGCGCCGGGAATCCGTCAGCAAGCCGTCGCCCGGCAAGGTAAACCAGGCCTTGCGCCAGGTGCCGGGCAAACCGGCCGCAGCACGGGCCTGCGCGGGCGTCGGCCTGCGGGCTTTTTTGGCAGGCCGGGCAACCACGGGTTTCAGCTTGACCCTGGGCCTGCGCCGGCGCGGCGTTTTAGCGGCAGGCGTGACCTTGGGCAGCAGGCTTTCAAACAGGCGCAAGCCCTGCGCTTGCTGGGCCTTGCCCATTCGGCGCATGTTTTTTAGCCAAAGGCTGCTTAAGCTTCTGGACATGGTTTGACAAAAAGTGGTGGAGCCATCGGGGGTCGGCGTGAAGTCTGCATTTGCGCCAAATCAATAAGTACGCAGTCATTTTGCTGCATTGCAACAAAATGTCTACCCGCATGGTCATAAAACATTGAATATGGCGCTTTCCGTCACAAAATCGAGGTAACAAAACGATAAAGCCCGAGCGCTACGATGGAGGCTGCAAAGCCGCTGTGCCATTTCGGCGCGATAACAGCGCCATTTCAGCGCGTGTTCGCACCATTTAGAGTCTTTTCGCTTCCGGCTTCATCATGGCTGTCGCCTTTGCCTTTTTGAATTGCCGTACATTCCATCCGCTGTTTACGCCTTTACTGCCCCTACGTTTTTTCCTCATGCCTGAATTTCTCACCGCCGCCCTTTACCAGTTCGTTGAACTGCCCGACTTCGCCGGGCTGCAAGCGCCATTGCTGGCGCATTGCGAAGCCCATGGCGTCAAGGGCACGCTGCTGCTTGCGGCCGAAGGCATCAACGGCACGATTGCCGGGCCGCAAGAAGGCGTGCGTGCAGTGCTGGCCTATCTGCGCAGTGACCCACGCCTGGCAAAGCTGGAGCACAAGGAGGCCTGGGCCGAATCCATGCCGTTTTACCGGATGAAGGTGCGCCTCAAGCGCGAGATCGTCACCATGGGCGTGCCGGAAGTTCACCCGGCGCTGATGGCCGGCGAATACGTCAAGCCGCAGGAATGGAACCAGTTGATCAGCGAGCCGGGCGTGGTGCTGGTCGACACGCGCAACGACTATGAGGTGTCGATCGGCACCTTTCACGGCGCCATCAACCCGCACACCAGCAGCTTCTCGGAGTTGCCCGGCTGGGTGGAGCGGGAAATGGCCGAGGGCGGCAAGCTGGCAACCCACGATGGCAAAAAGCCCAGGGTCGCCATGTTTTGCACCGGCGGAATCCGCTGCGAAAAATCTACCGCCCTGCTGCGCTCCAAGGGCTTTGAGGAGGTCTACCACCTCGAAGGCGGCATCCTCAAATACCTGGAAACCGTGCCCGAAATGCAAAGCCGCTGGGAAGGCGAATGTTTTGTGTTTGACGAGCGTGTCTCTGTCGGCCACGGCCTGAAACCCGGCGATTTCACGCTGTGCCGCTCGTGCCGGGACCCGCTGAACGAAGCGGACCGGCAGTCGCCGCTGTATGAGCTGGGCGTAAGCTGCCCGCACTGCCACAGCAACACCACCGAAGAGCAAAAGGCCGGCTACCGCGAACGCCAGCGCCAGGTTGAGCTGGCTGAAAAGCGGCAAGCGCCGCACATCGGCGTGCGCCAGCCCGGCGGCTAAGCCCTGCCGAACTTCAAGCCATGAGCGGTGCCCTGCCCGTCCTTTATTCGTTTCGCCGCTGCCCGTATGCCATGCGCGCGCGGCTCGCATTGGCGATCAGCGGCGAGCCGCATGAGTTGCGCGAAGTTGTGCTGAAGAACAAACCCGCGGACATGCTGGCCGCTTCGCCCAAAGGCACGGTGCCGGTTTTGGTGCTGCCCAATGGAGAGGTCATTGACGAAAGCCTGGACGTGATGCTGTGGGCACTGCGGCGCAATGACCCGGAGAACTGGCTGGCCCCGTCCCAGGGCTCCATCGAGCAGATGCTCGCGCTCATCGCCGGCAACGACGGCGCGTTCAAGCGCAGCCTGGACCGCTACAAATACCCGAATCGGTACACCGAAGAATCTGCAGGGGATGCAGAAGCATTTGCACAACTGCACCGGGGCCTGGGCGCGGCCTGGCTGGCCCAGCTGGATGGAATGCTGACCGGCGGCTGGCTGTTCGGCGCCAGCGCGAGCCTGGCCGACATGGCGCTGCTGCCCTTCGTGCGGCAATTTGCCCATACCGATTCCCTCTGGTTTGCCGCCCAGCCTTGGCCGCGCGTGCGGGTCTGGTTGGCCCGATTTGAAGCCAGCGCGCTGTATGCCGACGTGATGGTCAAGCAGGTGCCGTGGCAATCGCAAGCAATGTAACGACCCACATTTGCTATTAAATCGATAGCTGCTTGCGCAAAATTCATAAGGGCTACAGCCCGATTTTGCTGAAATTCACACCATTTTCAACGTTGAAAGCGTGTAGACAGCACCACCGAGGTATTGGTGCGCTCAACGCCGTCCAGCAGGCCGATTCCGTCGATCAGCGCGTCGAGCCGCTCTATTGAGCCGGCCTGCACGATGGCAATCATGTCGAAGGTACCGCTGACCGAGAGCAGCGAGCGGACCTCGGGGATCTTGCGCAGCGCCGCTTCAACGGTGCCAGAGAGCTTGGGGCCGACGGTCAGCATCACCTGCGCAGAAACCTGCGACTGTTCATACGCGTCGCCGGTGCGCACGCCGTAGCCGGTGATGACCTTGTCCCGCTCCAGCCTTTCAATCCGGGCCTGCACCGCGGTGCGCGACAGGCCTACCTTGCGGGCCAGCAAGGCCACGGGGCAACGCGCGTTTTCACGCAGTTCGCCGAGCAGGGTCTGGTCTATGGCGTCGAGGTTCATGTTGCAGCGGTTTATAGATAAATAGAAGGTATGAATGCACTATTTGTCTAAATTATGGCTTCTATTTGTATAAATTGATACTACCAACCGTCGGCGCTGCGTTCCACAATCAGTCAACGCCATCTGGAGTGGCCCACAAAGGAGCTGATATGAAAAAGATCATGGTCGTCGGTGCTGGAAAAATCGGATCCACCATTGCCGCGCTGCTGGGCGCCAGCCAGGACTACGCGGTGACGGTGGTCGATGCATCACCAGCCGCACTGGCAGGCATCAAGGCTGGCCCCGGGGTTCAATTGAAGCTGCTGGATGTCACTGACCCTGTTGCCTTGCGCGCCGCGCTTGAGGGACAGTTTGCAGTGCTCAGCGCCGCGCCGTTTCACCTCACCACATCGATTGCCGAGGCTGCTGTGGCAGCCAGCGTGCACTACCTGGACCTGACCGAAGACGTGGCCAGCACGCGCCGCGTGCAAGAGCTGGCCGTTACGGCGCGCTCGGCGCTGATCCCGCAATGCGGCCTGGCGCCGGGCTTTGTGTCCATCGTGGCAGCCGACCTGTGCCGGCGTTTTGACAGCCTGCACAGCGTGCGCATGCGGGTGGGCGCCCTGCCGCAGTTTCCGTCAAACGCGCTCAACTACAACCTGACGTGGAGCACCGACGGCGTCATCAACGAGTATTGCGAGCCTTGTGAAGCCATTGTGGAGGGCGTACTGCGCCAGGTGCCGCCGCTGGCCGAGCACGAGGAGTTTTCGCTCGACGGCGTGACGTATGAGGCCTTCAACACCTCAGGCGGCCTGGGCACCCTGTGCGAGACGCTGCAGGGCAAGGTCACCAACCTGAACTACAAGACCATTCGCTACCCCGGCCACGCGGCCATCATGAAGGCGCTGCTCAACGACCTGCGCCTGCGCGACCGCCGCGGCGTACTCAAAGACATCCTGGAAAACGCCCTGCCCACGACGATGCAGGATGTGGTCATCGTGTTTGTGACGGTGAGCGGCCAGCGCGAAGGCCGTCTCATGCAGGAGACCTATGCCCACAAGGTCTACAGCCACGTGGTTGGCGGCGTGCTGCGCAGCGCAATCCAGATCACCACTGCGGCCGGTATTTGCACGGTGCTGGATTTGCTGGCTACCGGGCGTTTGCCTGCGCAGGGGTTTGTGCGGCAGGAGGATATTGCGCTGGAAGACTTTCTGGGGAACCGGTTTGGCAGGGCTTATGCGCCTTTGGTGGAGCGGGCTGCGGCTTGAGTTTCGCGCTTGTTTTTTAAGCGGATTGGCCTTCTGGCTAATAAGGGTGGGCGCAAGCAGCTATTTAATTGATAGCAGGTGATTTTGTTGTGCGCGGTTTCGGATTCGCGTGAGACGGTGCCCGGCTTTCGCCTCCCTTGCTGAAGGCTCCTGGCCGGGGGTTGCCCGGCGGCAAGTAACTTTCTTTTGCTTCGCCAAAAGAAAGTCACCAAAGAAAAGGCGACCCGCAGTCTGGGTCCCTGCGCTTCGCTTCGGGCAACCTGTGCTGCTCGACTCCGGCGGGGGTCCGCAGAACTCGCCTTCGGCTCA
>NZ_JBDTPB010000086.1:0-77979 GCF_039932935.1 Polaromonas sp. | reverse complement strand
TCCTGGGCTCCTTCTGTCATGTGCATGTGGCCTCGCCCGCGCTGGGCGGCCACAAACTCACGGTCTACCTTTCTCTGAATTTCCTTTCGGAGCAATCGCTGCAGATCGGCTCCTCACTGCCGCTGAAGCTGCTGCCCGAGCGCATCAAGGTGTTTTGATGCCGGTGTTCACTGCCCCGGCTCCTGCCGCAGTGCGCCAGAAAACGCACTGGATTGACCACCTGGCCTATGCAGCGCTTGCCCTGGTAGCTATTGTTTTAATAGCATTTCTGGCGGCGCCGCTGCTGGCCATTCTTCAGCAGGCACTGTTGGACAAGTCCGGCGACTTCGTCTGGTTCGACAACTTCATCAACTACGCCAAAACTCCAGCGCTCCTTGAAAGCCTCTGGAACAGCCTCTGGGTGTCCACCGCCGTCACGCTGATCGCCGTGCCCCTGGCCTTCGGGTTTGCCTATGCACTGACGCGCTCATGCATGCAGTACAAGGCGCTGTTTCGCGGCCTCACGCTGATCCCGCTGCTGGCACCCTCGCTGCTGTCGGCCATTTCGCTGATCTACTGGTTCGGCAACCAGGGCGTTCTCAAAAGCTGGATGCAAGGCGTGGGCATCGAGCAGATCTACGGCGCACCCGGCATTGTGGTGGCCGAATGCTTTGCGGTGTTTCCGCATGCGCTGATGATTCTGGTCACGGCGCTCAGCCTGTCGGATGCGCGTCTCTATGAAGCGGCCAACGCCATGGGCACCAGCGCCAGGCGCAAGTTCTTCACCATCACGCTACCGGGCGCCAAGTACGGCCTGATCTCGGCCGCACTGGTCACCTTCACCCTGGTGATGACCGACTTCGGCATTCCCAAAGTGATTGGCGGCAACTTCAATGTGCTGGCCACCGATGTCTTCAAGCTGGTCATCGGCCAGCAGGACTTTGCCAAGGGCGCGGTGGTCGCCATCTTGCTGCTGGCGCCTGCGGTGCTGACCTTCGCGGTCGACAAATACGTCAGCAAGCGCCAGACCGCCATGCTGACGGCGCGCGCCGTGCCCTACCGGCCAACCCCCTCGCGCGGCTACGACTGGATCATGACGCTGTATTGCTGCGCGATTGCCTTTCTTGTGCTGGCCATGCTGGGCATGGCGGTGTTCGCTTCTTTTGCGAGCTTCTGGCCCTACAACCTCAAGCCAAGCCTCAGGCACTACACCATGGGCCTGGTCGACGCTGAGGTCGGCGTCGGTTTTGTCAACAGCCTGAAGATGGCCGCAGGTACCGCCTTCTTCGGCACGGCACTGGTGTTTTGCAGTGCCTACCTGCTTGAAAAAACCAAGGGCATGGATAGCCTGCGCGGCTTTGTGCGCATGCTGGCCATGCTGCCCATGGCCGTGCCCGGGCTGGTGCTGGGCCTGGGCTACATCTTCTTTTTCAATGCGCCGGACAACCCGCTGAACGGCCTTTATCACACGCTGACACTGCTCACGCTCTGCACCATCGTGCACTTCTACACCACCGGTCACCTCACTGCCGTCACGGCGCTCAAAGCGCTGGACGGTGAGTTCGAAGCCGTCAGCGCCTCGCTCAAGGTGCCATTTTTCAAGACCTTCTGGCGCGTCACCCTGCCGATCTGCACGCCGGCCCTGGTCGACATCGCGCGCTACTTCTTCATCAATGCCATGACGACGATCTCCGCCGTCGTCTTTCTTTATTCACCCGAAACCAAGGTCGCTTCCATCGCCATCCTCAACCTCGACGAAGCCGGCGAAATGGGTGCGGCAGCGGCGATGGCCGTGCTGATCGGAATCGCATCGACGATTGCCACCTTGCTGTTCATGGCGTTAGCCTGGTGGATCAACCGCCGCACGCAGGCCTGGCGAGGCGGCGCACGCTGAGCACGGGCATGCAAGACCACCGCAACCTTCGCATGCTGAACCATGCCTATGTGGTGGACCTGATCTGGCAGGCCCACCTGCAGGGCCGGCCGCACGGCTTTACCTCGCGCAACACCGACACCACGCCCACGCTGGCGCAACTGCGCGAGCAGCAGCTGGCACTCGACGACTGGTACATCCTTTACGCAGACGGTTTGACCGGTGACATGCAAAGCGAGGTCGTGCATTTCAAATTCGTCGACGGCGGCGAAGGCGCCATGACCCGCGGCGACATGCTGTTGCACGTCGTCAACCACAAGACTTTTCACCGGGGCTATGTGGCCGACATGATGTACCAGGTGCCGGCGCGGCCGCCAAGTATGGACCTGCCGGTTTTTCTGCGCGACGCCGCCCCCGACTTGGCTTGAGACGAGTACCCAAAAACAAAGAGGTAATCTATGGACAGAGACAAAATCCTGCTGACGCCCGGCCCGCTGACCACCACACTGCGCACCAAGCTCGCGATGCTCAAGGACTGGGGCTCCTGGGACAGCGATTTCAACGCCGTCACGGCCAGCGTGCGCAAAAGCCTGCTGGCCATCATCCACGGCCAGGACTCTCATGTCGTCGTGCCTCTGCAGGGCAGCGGCACCTTCAGCGTCGAGGCAGCGGTGGCGACCGTGGTGCCACGCGACGGCCATGTGCTGGTGATGGACAACGGCGCCTACTGCAAACGAGCGGCCAGGCTCACCACTCTGATGGGCAGGCGCTGCACCGTGATGCCTTTTGACGAGTCGGCGCAGGTGTCGCCCGCGGCGCTGACCGACCAGCTCAAGGCCGACGCCAGCATCACGCACGTCATGCTGATTCACTGCGAAACCGGCGCCGGCGTGCTCAACCCGCTGCAGGAAGTTGCCGACGTCTGCAAAGCCCACGGCAAGGGCCTGCTGGTTGACGCCATGAGTTCCTTCGCCGCCATCGAGATCGATGCGCGCAAAGTCCACTTCGATGCGCTGGTGGCCGCCAGCGGCAAGTGCCTTGAGGGCGTGCCGGGCATGGGCTTTGTGTTTATCCGCAATGCCATCCTCGACGGCTGCGCAGGCCGCAGCCAGTCACTGGCGATGGATCTGCATGACCAGTACACCTACATGGAGAAAACCACCCAGTGGCGCTTCACGCCGCCCACGCATGTGGTGGTGGCGCTGGCCGAGGCCATTGCCCAGTTTGAAGAAGAAGGCGGCCAGCCGGCACGTCTGGCCCGCTATGAAAGCAACTACCGCACGCTGATCGCCGGCATGGCAAAGCTCGGCTTCAAGCCTTTTCTGGACCCGGCGATCCAGGCGCCCATCATCGTGACCTTTCACGCGCCGGCCGACAGTCGCTACGACTTCAAGAAGTTCTATGCCGCTGCACGAGATCGCGGTTTTGTCCTATACCCAGGCAAGCTCACCCAGGTAGAAACTTTCCGGGTAGGTTGCATCGGTGCAATCGGCCCCAATGAGATCGAACAAGCCGTGCTGGCGGTGGCGGGCGCCTTGCGGGATATGGGCATCACCTCCGCCGCACCGGCCGCCTGAGTAAAGAGCCTCACGCGGGGCGTAGGCCGGACACCCTGTCTTCACCAGCATGAGCCGCGGAACTGGCTTTGCCAGGCCGCAGGCGGGCGGCCCCCTCGGGGGGCAGCGAACCACACGAAGTGGGGAGCGTGGGGGCTTAATGAAATCGGCGAAAGGCTTCGGAGGGAAGTTCGCCAAACATTTGCTGATAGTCGTGCGCGAAATGACCAAAATGCCAAAACCCCAGGTCGGTTGCAGCCGCCGTCACAGACGAAGCGGTTTTCAGCGCCTGCCTGGCGGCATTCAGCCGCACCGCGCGCAGATAAGCCAGCGGGCTGATGCCCAGCGCCGTCTGAAAACCGTTTTGCAAGGTTCGCCGGCTCACGCCGAGTTGCTCGCACAGCGCCAGCACGGTGGGCGGTTGATCGAGCTGCGCATGCACAAGCTCGCGGGCGCGGCGCGTCAGCGTCCAATGGCCGTGAGTGCCGACAGCGTCCGCGCTACCCGCCGGCGCCAGGACGCGGCCAAGCTGCTCCACCACGCTGTCGAGCATGGCGGCCTGCACAGCGGGCGACCGCAGCAATGCCGGAGCCGCCTCCACCGTATCCATCACGCCGGTCAGGCACTGCCTGAGGCCCGCCTGCGCCGCGCCATCCAGCCGGCGCAAGCCGGCCTGCGCACCGAGACGGGCCTGCAGCGCAGGGTCATGCTCACCGCAGCGGCGCCAGGCGGCTTCGTCCAGCTCCAGACCCAACATTACATGGCGCCGGGACGAGCGGAACTCAAAGCCCGACGCACCCGAAAAAACATGCAGTGCACCTGCATCACTGGGCGCACCGCAAAACACGCTGGGCCCATCGACCTGCAGCGGCAGCCCCAAGGCCAATGCGCCGTCCCGGATCTGGCCCGTCTGGTAGACAGACTCCCTGAGGCCTTCCACAAAGAGGCGCAGGCCCGCGAATTCCAGCTGGCGAACCTCTCCACCAAAAGCGCCGCGCGAGAGCTGGAGATAGCTCTGGTTCCAGCCCGTGAGCGCTGCCGCCTGCTCATCCGCATCGGCAAACGACGCGTGGGACAGCACGGCGGGCTGGGCGGTATCGGAAGGATGTGCCATCGGCGCATTCTTGCAGGATTCGTGCCGCATGCAAGCTACGCTTTGAAACAGTTCGGCTTACTTTGGCCCACTTCGCTGCCGCCCCATTCGTGCAACTTGCCGAAATGGGATTTCAGCGCGCCCACCCCCGCCCTAGGATGCAACACGGCCCCACCGGGCCGCCAACCTTGCAACCTATAGGGAGCCACCATGTCAGAACGTTCCAGCGTCCAATACGCGAAAGTCGACGGCAGCTACTTTGAAAAGCGGGGGCTCAGACGCTATGCCGGCGTCTGGTCGCTCTGGGCACTCGGCGTAGGCGCGGTGATCTCCGGCCACTTCGCCGGCTGGAACCTCGGCCTGGCCAACGGCTGGGGCAGCATGCTGCTGGCCACCATCATTATTTCCGTGATGTACCTGGGCCTGACATTTTCGCTGGCCGAAATGTCGCCCGCGCTGCCGCACACCGGCGGTGCCTACTCCTTTGCGCGCACCGCGATGGGGCCGTGGGGCGGCTTTCTCACCGGGCTCGCCGAAAACGTGGAATACGTGCTGACACCGGCCGTCATCGTGTTTTTCATCGGCAGCTACATGGGCAGCATCTTCGGCACTGCGCCAGCCTTGCAGCCTCTGTGGTGGATCGGGTTTTACATCGTCTTCATCGGCCTGAACATCATTGGCGTCGAGCTGTCGTTCAAGATCACGCTGGCGGTTACCCTGTTGGCGCTGGCCTGCCTGGTCGCGTTCTGGGTCAGTGCGTTGCCAAAGATCGACTTTGCGCGCTGGGCCATGAATGTGGGCGCCGGCGGCGCGGTGTTGCCTGAAGGCCGGGGCCCCTTCCTGCCGCTGGGCTTCGCCGGCGTGCTGGCGTCACTACCTTTTGCGGTGTGGCTGTTCCTCGCCATCGAACAGCTGCCGCTGGCGGCCGAAGAGTCCGTCGACCCGCGCCGCGACATGCCGCGCGGCATCATCGCCGGCATTTTCACGCTGATCGTTTCGGCCTTCATGATCCTTTGGCTCAACCCGTCCGTCGCCGGCATCGGGTCGCACGCGCTCAGCACATCGGCCGAACCGCTGCTCGACGGCTTCAAGGCGATCTACGGCGATGGCATCGCCAAAGTGCTGGCGCTGGTGGCCGTACTGGGCCTGGTCGCCAGCTTTCACACCATCATCTTTGCCAAGGGCCGGCAGATCTATTCGCTGAGCCGGGCCGGTTACTTCCCCTCGGCGCTGTCGGTCACGCACGGCAGCCGCAAGACACCGCACATTGCCATGATCGTCGGCTCGGTGGTGGCGCTGGTCGTCATGTTCGTGCTGTGGTTCTCGCTGGGTGTCGACAAGGGCTCAGCCGTCATTGGCGGCACCTTGCTCAACATGGCGGTGTTCGGCGCCATGTTTTCCTACGTGATGCAGGCGCTGTCGTTCATCCGGTTGCGCAGCAAGCTGCCGAACATGGAGCGCCCCTACCGCAGCCCGCTGGGTGTGGCAGGCGCGGTACTGACCCTGCTCATCGCGCTGGTCACCATTTACTTCCAGCTCAGCGATCCGGTCTACCGCGTCGGCGTGCTCTGGGTCGCGCTGTGGTTTGCGATCGGCATCAGTTACTTCGCGGTGATGGGCCGGCATCGGCTGATCCTCTCGCCGGAAGAAGAATTTGCGATTGGCCTGGCCGAAAAAGGCCGGGCAAGCGCCCACCCCTAAGACCACAAGGCGCCCACGACCATGCCCAAAAAAACCACCAAATCCTCCGCACCCCATCCAGCCCTGGAGATGCTGCGCAAGTCGGGCGCCAACAAGATGAAGGTTGCCGTCAGCGACATCGACGGCGTGCTGCGCGGCAAGTACCTGCACAAGGACAAGTTCTTTGGCGCGGCCGAACCCTACCCTGCGGGCGGTTTTGGCTTTTGCGACGTGGTGCTGGGCTGGGACATGATGGACACCTGCTACGACAACACGTCGGTCACGGGTTGGCAGCACGGTTTTCCCGACGCGTTGGCGCGGCTGGACCTGGCCACCACGCGGCATGTGCCCTGGGACAACAACGTGCCCTTTGTGCTGGGGGAGTTCGTGAACGCCGACGGCACACCGCACGCCGTTTGCCCGCGCCAGACGCTCAAACGCGTGCTCAAACGCGCTGAAAAAATGGGCGTCATGCCCATGACGGGCATGGAGTTCGAGTGGTTCAACTTCCTGGAAACCCCGCACAGCTGGGCCGCCAAGAACGGCGTGGGGGCCGAAAAACTCACGCCCGGGATGTTCGGCTATTCACTGCTGCGCATGAACCAGAACCAGGATTTCTTCAATGCCATCATGGACGAAATGCTGGCCTTCGGCATACCGATTGAGGGGCTGCACACCGAGACCGGGCCCGGCGTGTACGAAGTCGCCATCGGCTTCAGCGAAGCACTCGAGCAGGCCGACCGCGCCATTCTCTTCAAGACCGGCGCCAAGGAAATCGGTGCGCGCTTCGGCATCATGCCCAGTTTCATGGCCAAGCCGCACCAGCAGCTGCCCGGCTGCAGCGGCCACATTCACCAGAGCCTTTCCGACGGCAAAAACAACCTCTTCTACGACGCAAAAAACCCGCGGAAGATGAGCAAGCTCTTTGAAAGCTACGTGGCCGGCCAGGTGGCTTGCATGATGGAGTTCGGCCCCATGATCTGGCCCACCATCAACAGCTACAAGCGCCTGGTCGATGGCTTCTGGGCGCCTGTGAAACCCACCTGGGGCATGGACAACCGCACCGCAAGCTTCCGCGTGATCGCCGGCAGCCCCAAGGCCACCCGGCTTGAAACCCGCTGCCCCGGCGCCGACGTCAACCCTTACCTGGCGATGGCCGCTGTCATCGCCGCCGGTCTGCATGGTGTCGAAAAAGGCCTGAAGCTGGGCGCGCCCATCACCGGCACCAACAGCGGCGCCGAACACATCCCGCGGGCGCCCCGCACCTTGATCGAAACCACTCGCATTTTCCAGAAATCAGCCATCGCACGTGACTGGCTCGGCGATACTTTCGTGGATCACTTCGCGGCCACGCGCGAGTGGGAGTGGCGGCAATGGCTGGACGCCGTGACCGACTGGGAAATGAAACGCTATTTTGAAATTATTTAAACCTTGAATCCTCACTCCAACCCCTTGATGCAAATTCGGCGACTTGAAATTTCTGATGCGCCCGTTTACCGGGAACTGCGCCTTCGCGGCCTGCGCGAACACCCCGACGCTTTCACCTCCAGTTTTGAAGAAGAAAGCCTGCGCTCGCCAGCTGACACCGAAAAGCGTTTGTCCCCCAATTCGGACACTCTCATGTGGGGCGCGTTTGTTGAGGGCACACTGGCCGGCGTCGTCGGCATGACACGGGAGACCCGCCTGAAGAACCGTCACAAGGCCACGCTGGTCGCCATGTATGTCGCCCCAGAGCACGGCGGCCAGGGCCTGGGCCTGGCCTTGGTCAACACTGTGGTGCAGGCAGCCAAGGCCGCCAAAGTGGAGCTGCTGATCCTGACCGTGACGGATACCAACCGGCAGGCCGCCGCCCTCTATGCCCGCGCCGGCTTTGCGTCCTTCGGCGTCGAACCCGACGCCATCCGCGTGAACGGCGTACCGTTCGGCAAGCAGCACATGTATTTGCAACTCACCTCCGCTACCTGAAACGCCTTCACAAGAAAACACCCCATGAGCACCACCAACTTCTCCTTCCCCACCGCCATCCGCTTCGGCGCTGGCGCCCGCAAGCAGGTCGCGCAGGCGCTGCTTGACGCCGGCTGCAAACGCCCGCTGATCGTGACCGACAAGGCGCTGGGCGCGCTGCCGGTGCTCGCTGAATTCAAAACCCACCTGGCAGGGCTGGACGTAGCGGTGTTCTCTGGCGTCTTCGGCAACCCGACCTGCAGCCAGGTCATGGATGGCGCCGCAGCTTACAAGGCCCACAAGGCGGACTGCGTGATCGGCTTTGGCGGCGGCGCGGCGCTGGACGTCGCCAAGGTGGTGGGCATTGCCGCCACGCACGAAGGCGACATCCTCGAATACGTCTGGGACCATCCCAAAGTACGCCCCATCGTGAACGAGTTGCCTTACTTCGTGGCCTTGCCCACGACGTCGGGCACCGGCTCCGAGGTGGGCCGCTCTTCGGTCGTCAGCGAAAACGACACGCACATCAAGCGCGTGGTGTTCAGTCCCAAGATTCTGGCCAAGGTGGTGTTCGCCGACCCGGAGCTCACACTGGCCCTGCCGCCGCATGTGACGGCCGCCACCGGCATGGACGCCCTCACACACAACATCGAAAGCTACCTCTCGCCGGCCTACCACCCGCTGTGCGACGGCATCGCGCTCGAAGGCACACGCATCGCGGCCCGCGCGCTGCTCAAGGCCGTGAAGGAGCCGTCCAATCTGGACGCACGCAGCGACATGATGATGGCGTCGATGATGGGCGCCATCGCCTTCCAGAAAGACCTGGGCGCCGTGCACTCGTGCGCGCATGCGCTGGGCACCGTGTGCGACCTGCACCATGGGCTGGCCAACGCGCTGATGATCGACACCGTGCTGGCCTGGAACTACGAATCGGCACCCGCCAAGTTTGACGAGCTGGCCCATGTGTGCGGCGTCGCTGGGGGCGGCAAGGCTTTTGTGCCCTGGCTCAAGCAGCTGAAAGAAAGCGTCGGCATCACCGGCTCACTGTCGGCTCATGGCGTCAAGCGTGAGCACCTGCCGCGCCTGGTGGAAATCGCCACGGCTGACATCTGCCACCAGACGAATCCGCGCCCCTGCAAATCAGAAGACTTCCAAAAATTGTTCGAAGCCGCTTTATGAGTACCGACATAACGACCTTTCTGAGAGTTCTGCTTCCAGCCGGGGCCGCGGAACCGACCTTGGCCGGTCCTGAGCCTGTCGAAGGGCCGGGCCGCAGGCGCAGCGCCCCCTCGGGGGGAAGCGCATTACACGAAGTGAAAAGCGTGGGGGCTTCACTATGACCGCCGCCTCTCGCCTCAAGATCGGCCTCTCAGCCTGCTTCTCGCATGCCGACCCAACACGCTCCTTCTTCACCGGCAAGACGCTGCAGTACGTCGAACAATCGATTGCGCACTGGTTGATGTCTTCCGGCGCCATGGTCGTGATGGTGCCGTGCCCCACGGGCAGCACGCAGCGTGGCGACGTGACCTATGAACATTATGCGCAGTGGCTGGATGGCCTGGTTTTGCATGGCGGCGCCGATGTCTGGCCCGGCAGCTACGGCGAGGAGCCGCTGGAGGAGAAATGGTCAGGCGACCGTGTGCGCGACGAGTACGACAAAGCCCTGGTGGCCGCTTTTGAAAGAGCCGGCAAACCCGTCTTCGGTGTGTGCCGCGGCCTGCAGCTGCTGAACGTGGCCTTTGGCGGCACGCTGTACCAGGACATCAACACACAGGTGCCCGAGTCCTTCGTGCACCGCGACGCCGTGACCTACGACCAGAATTTTCACAGTGTGAACATCGTGCAGGGCTCCAGACTGTCGGCCATGTACCCCGGTGTGGAGCGCGTACGCGTCAACAGCATCCACCACCAGGGCATCAAGGATTTGTCACCCGAGTTTGAGGCTGAAGCCTTCAGCGTGGACGACGGCATTGTGGAAGCGATACGCCGCAAGGACAAAACCAAGAGCTACATCGCCGCCACCCAGTGGCATCCTGAATTCCACAAACCCGGTTCCGACACGATTGACGACGCTGCCGTTCTGAATGATTTCCTCGCGGCCGTGGCCGCCGCCAAACACAAGGCAAAGTAAACATGAACACTCTCGCCATCCACAATCCTGCCACGGGCGCGCTGATCACCGATCTGCCCGCCGATGACGCAGCTTCGGTAGCCACAAAGGCACAGCGGGCGCGCATCGCGCAGGCCGCCTGGGCGACGGTGCCCATGGACGAGCGCAAGGCTTGCATCACGCGCTTTCGCGCGGGCATCGTGGCCGAACTGGACGGGCTCGCCGCCATCATGACGCGCGAAACTGGCAAGCCCATCAAGATGTCGCGCAACGAACTCAACGGGCTGCTGGGGCGCATCGACTTTTTCCTGGCCGAGGTGGGTGGCGCCACGGGCACGCAAACCGTGTTCAACGAGGGCGGCATGACCGAGCAGATCGAGCACACGCCGCTGGGCGTGGTGGCGAACATCTCGGCGTGGAACTACCCCTGGTTTGTCGGCGGCAATGTGTTCATTCCGGCATTGCTCACGGGCAATGCGGTGCTGTACAAGCCTTCGGAATACGCCGCGATGTCGGGCCTGGCCATGGCCCGCCTGCTGCATGCGGCCGGCATTCCGCAAGACGTGTTTGTGCCGCTGATAGGCGGCGGCGCTGTGGGTGCTGCGCTGATGGAACAAAAAATCGACGGCCTCTTTTTCACCGGTTCACACGCGACCGGCGCCAAGATCGCACAGGCCCTGGGCCCGCGCCTGGTCAAGCTGCAGCTTGAACTGGGCGGCAAAGACCCGACTTATGTCTGCGAAGACGCCGACCCGAAGAACGCGGCCGAGTCGCTGGCCGACGGCGCGATGTACAACACCGGCCAGAGCTGCTGCTCCGTCGAGCGCATTTACGTGCACGAGAAAATTTACGACGCCTTCGTCACCGCCTTCCTGGAAACGGTCAAGACCTTCAAGACGGGCGACCCGATGGGCGACGACACCTACATAGGCGCAATCACGCGCGCGCCGCAGCTCGACGTGCTGGATGCCCAGGTCGCCGACGCGAAAGTCAAGGGTGCGACGCTGCTGGCCGGCGGTAAACGCGGTGCAGGCCTGGGCAACTGGTACGAGCCGACCGTCTTCAGCAATGTGAACCACAGCATGGAACTGATGCGCGAGGAAAGCTTCGGTCCCATCATCGGCATCCAGAAAGTCTCTGGGGACGCGGAAGCCGTCAAGCTCATGAACGACACACGCTACGGCCTGACAGCCGGCGTTTTTACCCCCGACGAAGCGCGTGCGAAGACCTTGCTGAGCCAGGTCAATGCCGGCAGTGTCTACTGGAACTGCTGCGACCGCGTGAGCCCGCGTTTGCCGTGGAGCGGTTATGGCGATTCGGGTGTGGGCTTGACGCTCTCGACCTATGGCATCCAGACTTTCACACGCCCCAAAGCCTGGCATCTGCGGACGTGACCCCCACGCTTTTCGCTTCGCGTAGTACGCTGCCCCCCGAGTGGGCTAATTTTCCTTGGGGCGGCCCTGCGGAAAATTGCATTCCCGGCAAACAAATATGAAGCTCACGCTCTTCGACCTCGACCACACCATCCTCAACGGTGACAGCGATGTGCTGTGGTGCGACTTCCTGATCGAAAAAGGCATCCTCGGTAAAACCGAATTCACCGTACGCAATGCCGACATGGCGGCGCGCTACCGGGCCGGCACCGTGGGCCTCAAAGAGTTCGCCGACTTTTATGTGGGAACACTCGCCGGGCGAACGGCAGAGGAATGGGAGCCGCTGCGGCAGGAGTTCCTGGCCGACTGGATCGTGCCGCGCATCACGCCGGCGGCCCTGGCGCTGGTCGACAAACACCTGGAGGCCGGCGACCTCGTGGTGATGACCACCGCCACCAACCGCTTCATCACCGAGCTGACGGCGATCTACTTCGACATCGAACACCTGATCGCGACAGAGCCTGAGATGCAAGGCAGCCGCTTTACCGGCAGCACCACGGGCGTGCTCAACATGCGGGAAGGCAAGGTCGAGCGCCTGCATGCGTGGCTTACGGCGCGCGGCCTGCATTTCAAGGATTGCAAAACAACGGCCTACAGCGACTCGATCAACGACCTGCCGCTGCTGGAGGCCGTCAAGCACCCGGTGACGGTGAACGCCGACGCCACGCTGGCTGCCATCGGCGGCAAGCGCGGCTGGCCCGCGATGCAGCTGCGCTGAGCGCGCTCAGGCCATCGCAGGTCCGGTAATGGCCAGCGCGGCAATGCCCCCGTGGGCACAATGGCACTCTCATTCATCGTGCCCATGCAAGCCCCACTTCCCCCTCCCTTCAAACGTCTGGCGTGGTCCAACCTCGCCGCCCAGTCCGCCGAACAGTTGAGCCTGGCAGCAGTGCCACTGGTCGCGGTGCTGATGCTGGGCGCCGGGCCGGGCGAGATCGGCTTGCTGGCGGCGCTGCAAACCCTGCCCTTCCTGCTGCTGTCGATTCCGCTGGGTTTGCTGGCCGACCGCTTCTCGCGCTGCCGCCTGATGGTGGCCGCCGAAACCCTGCGCGCGCTGTCTTTGCTGGCGCTGCTGGCCATGGTGCTGTCGGGCCAGCTGTCGATTGCGGGGCTGGCGCTGCTGGGTTTTATCGGCGCCGTGGGCACGGTCTGTTTCAGCGTGGCGGCTCCCGCGCTGGTGCCCGCTATCGTGCCGCGCGAAGCACTGGTGTGCGCCAACGGTCGGCTGGAGCTGGCACGCAGCATGGCGTATGCGGCCGGGCCGGCGCTGGCCGGGGCGCTGGTGGCCTGGGCCGGCGCCCCGGCTGCCTTTGTGCTGGCCGCGCTGATGTCGGCCTCGGCCGTGGCCTTGCTGCTGCGCCTGTCCGAACCGGCGCGCACGCCAGCTGCAGGGCGCCACGCGTTGCTGGAGATTCGCGACGGTGCGCAGTTTGTCTGGCAACAACCCTATTTGCGGCCCATGGTGCTCACGGGAATTGTCTGGAACATCGCCTGGTTTGTGCTGCAGGCGGCGTATGTGCCTTACGCAGTGCGCGTGCTGGGCCTGACAGCGCAGGGCGTGGGCATCACGCTTGGCGCCTACGGCGCCGGCATGGTGGTGGGGGCGCTGCTGTCGCCGCGTGTGGTGGCGGCCATGCCCTTTGGCCGCGCCATCCAGCTCGGCCCGGCCGTATCGGTGTTGGCTGCCGCGACCATGGTGGCCACGCTTTTTGTGCCCAGCGGCATGCTGGCGGGCACGGCATTTTTCCTGTTCGGCGTCGAGCCCATCGTCTGGACCATCACTTCCACAACCTTGCGCCAGAGCGTGACGCCTCACGCCATGCTGGGGCGCGTCTCGGCAGTGTTTCTGGCCGTCAACGCCGGGTCGCGCCCTATCGGTGCGGCGCTGGGCGGTGTGGTGGGTGCGTCTATGGGCGAAGCGGCCTGCCTGTGGCTGGCACTGGCGGGCTTTGCGCTGCAGGCGGGGGTGATTTTTGCCTCGCAGCTGCATGCGCTGCGGCAGCTGCCCGATCCAGTGACCTGAGCGCGGTCCGTACAAGTCAATTCGGCGCAGATTTTTTATATCAGATCAGGCTGTAGCCCAATGAAGACGCGCGCAAGCAGCTATCAAAATAGTAGCGAACCCTGCCCGCCCTTTACTCTGCGGTCAGGTGCTTGCCCACAATCCCGGCCAACTCAAACATCGTGACCTGCGGCTTGCCGAACACCGGCAGCAGCTTGGCGTCGGCATTGATGGCGCGCTTGTTGGCCGCGTCCTGCAGGCCTTCGGCCTTGATGTAGTCCCAGAGCTTTTTGATGACCTGGGTGCGGGCCACCGGCTCGGCACCAATCACCGCAGCCAACGCGTCGCTGGGCTTGAGGCCTGCGCCCGGCTTGGCGACACGGGGGGTCTTGGGCTTGGCGGTTTTGACAGCAGGCGTTTTCTTGGCGGCGACTTTTTTGGCCGCTACCTTTTTCGCTGCGGGTGCGCCCTTGGCCGCCACCGTCTTGCCGAAAGGTGTTTTCACCGTACCGGTCTTGGCCGCCGCCGGTTTGCGCGGCGGGAATTTGGACGGCGCGAATTCAAAATTCACCTTGTCGGCCTCTTTGTCCCAGGCCAGCATGGCCTTGAAGGGGCGGCGCGTGCGCATCGAAACGAACTTGTCAAGCAAATCGGTCTTGCCGGTTTCCAGCAGCTTGTGCATCTGCTCGCGTTCAATCGGCTGCTGCAATATCACCTGGCCGGTCTTGAAGGTGCAGCTGGGCGTGGGCTGCTCATTCGTCGGCACCGACTTTTCGCAGACGTAGTTTTTGCCGAGCTCAAGCACGCGTGAGGCACAGCGCGGGCAAGGGCCGAGCGACTGTTGTTCGCCGAAGTCGACGATCTCGCCGGTCTCACCGTTCTTGTCGTCGCCGAAGTCGAATTCAAGCTTGTAGTTCTTCGTCTCTTCGTCAAACTTGATCACCATCTCGGCGGTGAAAGGCCAGCCGGCCTTGGAGCGGAAACCGTCCAGCGGCCCGATCTTTTTGTCACGCAGGAACTGCTCGACCTCGGCCACTTCAAAGGTGCGGCCGGCCGGCGTCTTGCCAAAGGAGAAACCGCAACCGTCGTCGCCCTTCTTGCCGGTGCAGGTGTAGCGGCGGTAGTTTTCCTTGATCACGCCGCCGCAGTTGGGGCAGGGCGCCGTCAGCGTGGCGTAGTCGCCAGGAATGGTGTCCTTGTCATAGCCCTTGGCCTTGGCCACCATGCGCTCGGTCATGGTGGCGATCTCGGCCATGAAGGTCTCGCGGCTCAGCTGGCCGTGCTCCATTTGTGCCAGCTTGAACTCCCACTCACCGGTGAGCTCGGCCTTTGACAGCTCCTGCACGTCCAGCCCGCGCAGCAGCGTCATCAGCTGAAAAGCCTTGGCCGTGGGGATCAGCTCGCGGCCTTCGCGCAGCATGTATTTCTCGGCGATCAAGCCTTCAATCGTGGCGGCGCGGGTGGCCGGGGTGCCCAGGCCTTTTTCCTGCATGGCTTCGCGCAGCTCGTCGTCGTCAATCGTCTTGCCGGCGCCTTCCATCGCGCCCAGCAATGTCGCTTCCGAATAGCGGGCGGGCGGCCGGGTCTTCAGCCCCTTGGCCTCGACCACTTCGGCACGCACCATCTCGCCGGGCGTGACCGGCACCAGGCTCTGGCCCTTGTCGCCGTCCTTGGCGTCGGCCACTTCGTCGGCGGCTTCCTTGCCGTAAATGGCGAGCCAGCCCGGCTTGACCAGGACCTTGCCCTCGGTCTTGAAGCTGTGGCCGACGGACTGCGATATACGGGTGGTCACCAGGTATTCGGCACTCGGGAAAAACACCGCCATGAAACGGCGCACCACCAGGTCATACAGTTTTTGCTCGGCCTCGCTCAGGCCACTGGGCGCCTGCAGCGTTGGGATGATGGCGAAGTGGTCGCTCACCTTGGCGTTGTCGAAAATGCGCTTGCTGGGCTTGATGTAGTTGCCCTTGATGGCCGTGGCCGCATGCGGCGCCAGGTGCTTCATCGAGCTGGCGGCCAGCATTTCAAAGGTCTGCTTGACCACCGGCAGGTAGTCTTCCGGCAGCGCGCGCGAATCGGTACGCGGGTAGGTCAGTGCCTTGTGGCGCTCGTACAGGCTTTGCGCGATCGACAGCGTGGTCTTGGCCGAGAAGCCGAACTTGCCGTTGGCCTCGCGCTGCAAAGACGTCAAATCAAACAGCAGGCCGGCGGCCTGCGTGGTGGGCTTGCTTTCTTCCGTCACCGTGGCGGCCTTGCCGCGCACGGCTTCAGCAATGGCCATGGCTTCACGCTCAGACCACACACGGTCGGCCTTCAGCTCGGCATCGGGCTCTGTGTTGTCGGCATTGGCTGCAGCCTTCTTCCACTTCGGGTCAAACCACTTTGCAGGGTATTCGCCGGCTTCGGCAAGAAAGCTGGCGTGGATTTCCCAATAGTCCCGGCTCACGAACTTGCGGATTTTTTCTTCGCGTTCCACCACCACAGACAAGGTTGGCGTCTGCACGCGGCCCACGGTCGTCAAAAAGAAGCCGCCGTCACGCGAGTTGAAGGCCGTCATGGCGCGGGTGCCGTTGATGCCGACCATCCAGTCGGCTTCGGAGCGCGAACGCGCCGCGTCGGCCAGGCCCTGCATCTGCTTTTCGGTGCGCAGGCTTTCAAAGCCCTCGCGGATCGCCGCGGGCGTCATGGACTGCAGCCACAGGCGCTTGACCGGGTGTTTGCTGGCCGAGTACTGCTGGATCAGCCTGAAGATCAGCTCGCCCTCGCGGCCCGCGTCGCAGGCGTTGACGAGGGCGCTCACGTCCTTGCGTTTGGTCAGCTTGACGATCGCGTTCAGCCGCGTCTTCGTCTTGTCCATGGGCTTCAAGTCAAAGTAGGGCGGGATGACGGGCAGGTTGGCAAAGCTCCATTTGCCGCGCTTGACGTCGAACTCTTCGGGCGCCTGGATCTCGACCAGGTGGCCGACAGCCGAGGTGACCAGCCATTCGTCGCTCTCAAAGTACTCGTCGTGCTTTTCAAACTTGCCCGCCGTGGGCGTGATCGCCCGCACAATGTCTTGTGCGACCGAGGGTTTTTCTGCAATCACCAGAGTTTTCATAAGTACTTCTTCAAACCTTCTACATCTTCGGGGAACATTTCCCCGCCTTCGGCAAATACGACTTTGCCTTCACGTCCGTTCGCCGCCACCTTGAGCACCACCACCACGGGCAGGCCCACCGGCTTGGGCAAAAATTTCGCGACTTCGGGGGTCAGCATCCCGGCGGGGAAGCTGTAGCCCTTGGTCTTCATATAAGTAGCAGCGGCGGCCGGCTGCTTGTCGATGGACAGCGCCAACACCTCCAGCCCGCTGGCCTTCTGAGCCCGCCACAAGGCTTCTATATGGGGCGACTGCACCGCACAAAAAGGGCACCAGCTGGCCCACCAGTACACCACAAGCGTCTTTTCGGCCACGGCTGCGGGCGTCCAGGTGCTTCCATCCAGCAGGGTGAGGGCCGGCAAAGGCAGGGTGCTGCCGGCCTTGGGCAGGGGGCTTTCACCGCCCTTGGCCCACGCAGGCAGGCTCAGCCCAGCCACGGCGGGCAAGGCCAGGGCGGCAGTGGTCTGCATCAGGTTTCGGCGGTTCAACACAGGGGGCTCCTTGGGCGCATCACTACAATAGCGGCTCTCGCGCATGTACGCGCGCGGGTGCGCGCACATGCGCACGCACGCGCACATGCATGAATTAACCATACCAAAAAAATCCGTCGTGTCAAAAACCCAGGCCTCCGCAGCTCCCGCATCCCCCCTCAAACCCGCGGCTCCCGCTGCCGACGGACGCCGCATTCAGACCCGCCGCTCCGGCGTGCACGGCAAGGGTGTTTTCGCCGTACAAGACCTCGCTGAAGGCGAGACGCTGATCGAATACATCGGCGAAATCATCAACTGGAAAGAGGCGCTGCGCCGCCATCCGCACGACCCCAAAGACCCCAACCACACGTTTTACTTCCACATTGACGAAGAGCACGTGATTGACGCCAAGCACGGCGGCAATTCTTCGCGCTGGATCAACCACAGCTGCAAGCCCAACTGCGAGGCCGATGAAAACGAGGGCCGCGTCTTCATCAAGGCGTTGCGCAACATCAAGGCCGGCGAAGAGCTGTTTTATGACTACGGCCTGATCATCGACGCGCCCTACACCAAGAAGCTGCTGGCCGAATACCCCTGCTGGTGCGGCGCCAAGAACTGCCGCGGCACGCTGCTGGCGCCCAAGGACGACGACAAGAAGGGCAAGGGCAAGAAGAAGTCGGCCAAGAAGTCCGTGAAGAAATCGGAGAAGAAGACGGAGAAGAAGACCGAGAAGAAGGCAGAGGCCAAGGCTGACAAGAAAAAAGCGGAAAAGAAGGCTGACAAAAAAGCCGATAAGAAATCCGACAAGAAGCCCAAGAACAAGAAGAAAGACTGACCGGTCTTTCACCTGCCAGCGCTCTTTCGCCACCACGCGCATCAGCCAGGCCCCGCGCCCAGAGCTTTCATGACCCTTTCATGACCACGCCCCTCGCAACCCCCATCCGATGGCCTGCCGAGGCCCTCTGGGAGGCCGTGGCACCCATCTTGCCGGGCTTTACGGTCGAGGTATTGCCCGAGATCGACTCCAGCAACACCGAGCTCATGCGCCGCTTCCGCGGAAGCCCCGGAGTGGAGCCCCGCCCCGAGCCGCTGCTGCTGGTGGCCGAGCAGCAAACCGCCGGCCGCGGCCGCCTGGGTCGCCAATGGCAAAGCCGGCGCGGCGACAGCCTCACTTTTTCGCTGGGCCTTCCGCTGGCGCCCGCCGACTGGTCGGGCCTTTCGCTGGTGGCGGGCATCAGCGTGGCCGAAAGCCTGGAGCCGCTGGTGCCTGGGCAGGCCGGCAAACCCCGCATCGGCCTGAAATGGCCCAATGACCTCTGGCTGTCCACCCCCGAAGGCGAGCGCAAACTGGCCGGCATTCTTGTTGAAACCGCCAGCTGGGAAGGCGTCCGCTATGTGGTGATCGGCATCGGCATCAACATCTGCGCGCAAGACATCCCCGCTGCGCCGCACGTCACGCCCTTGCCCGGCATACCGCCGGGTGGCCTGCAGACGCTGCTGCCGGCACTGGATGCGCCCGCCACCTTGCTGCGCATCGTGCCGCCGTTGGTGCAGGCCGTGCAAGCCTTTGAACGCTTCGGCTTTGCGCCTTTTCAGGCACGTTTTGCCGCGCGCGACGTGCTGGCCGGGCAAGCCGTGCAGTTGTCAGACGGCCAAAATGGCATCGAAGGCACCGCCCACGGCGTGGGTGAAAACGGCGCACTGCTGGTGCATACTCCGGCTGGCATGAAAGAAATCACCAGCTCCGAAGTCAGCGTGCGGCCCGTTGCAGCCCAACCCCCTGAAGGCGCCCGCCCATGCTGAGGCTGCTGGTGCTGGCGCTGCTGCTGGCCAACGCCGGCTACTTCGCCTGGACGCAGGGCCTGCTGGCCGACTACGGCTTTGCCCCCGTCGCTCAGGCCGAACCCCAGCGCCTGGCACAGCAAATCCGGCCTGAGGCGATGCTCCTGCTCACCATGACCGAGGCCCGCCAACTCGAAGGCCTCGGCACCACCGCCGCAGCTGCCGCAGCCGCGCCCCCGGCGCCTCCCGAATGCCTGCAGGCCGGCCTTTTTACGCCCGAACAAACCACCGCCCTGCGCGCAGGACTCGAAAGCAGCCTGCCCATCGGCAGCTGGTCGCTTGAAAGCAGCGTCGAGCCGGGCCGCTGGATCGTCTACATGGGCAAATACGCCAATGAAGAAGCGCTGGTCAAAAAGCGCGGCGAACTGCGCGGTCTCGGCGTGTCGTTCGAGCCGCTGATCAACCCGGCACTGGGACCGGGCCTTTCGCTCGGCCATTTCGACGCCCAGGCCGACGCCGAACGCGAGCTGGCCAAAGTTGCCACACGCGGCGTGCGCACCGCCAAGGTGGTGCTGGAACGCCCCGAGGCACGCGGCCAGTTGCTCAAGCTGCCCGCCGTCGATGCGCCGCTGATGACCAAGCTTGACGCCCTCAAGCCGCAGCTGGCGGGCAAGGCGCTTCAATCCTGTAGGTAGTGGCCCCCACGGTCGCTCACTGCGTGTAGCTCCCTGCCCCCCGAGGGGGCCGCTGCGCCTGTGGCCCGGCAAAGCCGGTTCCACGGCCCCTGCTGGTGGGGAAATGGCCCACACGTTCGCTCACTTCGTGTGGCTCTCTGCCCTCCGAGGGGCCGTTGCGCCTGCGGTCTGGCAAAGCCAGTCCCGCGGCCCCTGCTTGGTTAAGAGGGAGACAGGGAGACTCCACGTTTGCGCATTGTGTCGCTCCTGTGGACTGCTATCTATTTAGGAGCTGCTTGCGTACGCTTTGTGCTGGCTGCGGGCACTATTTGCTTAAAGAGTGACGCTGAAACCTGCTACACGGATTTCCAGTGCCGCAGTGGCACGCAGGTCTGCAGCCGGGTGACGGCCTGGTCCATCAGGGCGGGGTGCAGCTCATGGCCGAGCTTGGCGGCTACGTCCAGGGTGGCGTCGGCGCCCAGCTCCATCAGGTGTTCAAAGTCGCTGCGCGTGCGCGCCAGCGGTACCACGGGGTCGTTTTGACCGTGCAGGAGGTGCAAGGTGGTCAGCGCGGGCGCCCGGGCGGGCCAGATCTGGTAGCCGCCGCCAAAGGCCAGCAGCCGGCCGGCCAGGCCGTCGTGCGCGTCGCTCAGTGCCAGGGCCAGGCTGGCGCCGGCCCCAAAGCCGGCCAGTGCGGTGTCGGACTGCAGGATGTCAAAGCGCTGCTGCTGCGCGCGGACAAACGCAGCCAGGGCTTCCACGCGCGCGGCCAGCGCCTCGGCATCGTCCAGCCCTGCGGCCGTGGCGCCTGCCGCATCGGCGTGCGGGCCGGTCAGCCCCTGCGGCATCAGCACGGCGGCTTCGGCAAACGCGCCGCCCAGCAGGTTGCCCAGCTCCAGCATGTCGGTGGCCGCGCCGCCCGCGTCATGCAGCAGCACAAACAGCTGGCGGGGCGTGCCGCTTACAGGCAGCAGTTCAATGGTTTCGGTCTCTGGCGGGTTCATGGCGTGGCAAAGAATGGCAAGGGTGGAAAGAAGCACTTGGGGTCTCACCAGCCTCTTTCAACAACTTTATACCCGGCCCGTTTTGCCTGCCTGCTCAGGCTGCGGCGGTTTCCCCGCGGCGGGCGTCTTCCGTGATCAGCGAAGTATGCAGCCCGATGCCGGCCGCCACGCCGCTGGCCGTGGCGTAGGTGATGCTGTGTGGCACGCGCGCCATGTCGCCGGCGGCATGCACGCCGGCCACGCTGGTCATGCCCCAGGCGTCGATGCGCACGATGGGGCCAAAGGGCGAATCGTCAAACGCACAACCCAGTGCCTCAGCCAGCGGGCTGCCCATGCGCACCTGCGTGCCCACCAGCAAGGCCTTGATCGCCACGCGCCGGCCGTCCTGCAGCAACGCGCCCTCCAGCGCGGGCGCCACCCCCTGCAGCTCGGCAATCGGGCTGGACTCGACTTTGACCTTTCGCGCGGCCAGCAGCGCGTGCTCTTCGGCCGACACCTCGACCACACCCTGCGCGAACAGCGTCACGTCGCCCCAGTCGGCAAACATCACGGCCTGGTGCACCGACATCGGGCCCGTGCCGAGCACACCGATGGCGCCGCCGCCGATTTCATAGCCGTGGCAATAAGGGCAGTGCACCACCGTCTTGCCCCAGCGCGCTTCCAGCCCCGGTATGCCGGGCAGCACGTCAGAAACACCGGTGGCCAACAGCAGGCGGCGGCCGGTAAACCAGCGCAGGCCGTCCTCGGCCTCGACAACAAAACCCGCCTCGCCAGCATCAACACGACTGACGCGGCCGCTGAAGATCTGGGCCGTGGGGTAGGCCAGCAATTGCTGCCGCGCCTCAGCCAAAAGTTGCGGGCCCGGTTTGCCGTCATGCCCCAGCACGCCGTGCGACTCGGACGCAAAGCGGTTGCGCGGCAGGCCCGCGTCGATGACCAGCACGTTTCTTCGGGCGCGCGCCAGTTGCAGCGCGGCCGACAAGCCGGCAAAGCTGCCGCCCACAATGATGGCGTCATGCAGCATGGTGAGCCTCCGGCGACAGGACATGACCCACAGGGCCAGCGTGGCCTGCGTGCGCGGCCATGGCGCGGTTGAAGTCGGCCGACAGGTCGGCCAGCGTGACCTCGCCCAGGCGCTTCATCAGCAGCGCCTCGGCCTCCTGCAGGCTGCCCGACAGGGCGCGTTGCACCGATTGCTCGATGACGCAGCCGCCGGAATGCGCACCCTCGTCGCCCTCACGGGTTTCTTCGGCGCCCACAGCCATTTGCACGTCTAGCAGCGTGACGGAAGCCAGGTCCCGCGCCAGCACCCAGCCGCCGCCGTGGCCGCGCTCCGACACCACAAAACCCGCCTCGCGCAAACCGGCCATGGTGCGCCGCACCACGACCGGATGGGTGCGCAGGCAAGCCGCCAGTTCGTCGGAGGTCATCGGCCCCTGGCGGTGCGCCATGTGCAACAGGGCATGCAAAACGGCTGAAAGCCGGCCTTTTGATTTCATGTAACTTATCATGTTGCATGATTCTACGCAGCCCGCCCAATCGCATGCCGGAGTGCGGCCAAAACCCCCGCGCTGAAATGGCTACTGCCGCGCCGCCACGTCCAGTCCGGGCAGCTTCTGCCGGCGTCGGCGAGAATCAGCGTTTTTCACGCACCAGAGATCTGGAAGAACACCATGAAAATCGGAAAAGACACCGCCGTTACCCTTAGCTACAAGGTGGCGGACGCCCAGGGCAAGCTGGTCGAACAAAGCAACGCGCCCATGGTTTACCTGCACGGCGGCTACGGCAACACCCTGCCCAAAATCGAGGAAGCACTGGACGGCCAGGAAAAAGGCTTCCAGACAGTGCTGGCGCTGGAGGCGCAGGATGCCTTCGGCCTGCGCGACGAAGACCTGGTCCGCACCATTCCCCGCACCCAGTTTCCAGCCGGGGTGAAGGTGGGTGGCCAACTCGAAGGCAGAGGCGAAGACGGCCGCCAGCACGTCTTCAACGTGATGAAGATCAAGGGCGACACCGTGCTGCTCGACGGCAACCACCCGCTGGCCGGCAAGGCCCTGCGATTTACCCTGAAGGTCACCGACGTGCGCCCCGCGTCAGAGGAAGAAATCGCCCACCGCCACGTGCACGGCGAGCACGGCCACCACCATTAATCCGCGCGGCGCCACCGTTCGGCGCCCCGGCCCCAGGGCGTTACGCACCGTTACCGTGGCGTAGCGCCCGCTGCACTACAGTGGGACTCAGCCTACATCTCCACAGGACGCCCAACGACAGGGCCGGTGTGAGATGGCGGCTAACTTCATGAATTAACTTCAGAGGTCCCCATGGTCATCAACGCGTTTCTTGTCGAAGACAAGCCCGATATACGCAAAACCCTGGTCGAAGCCATGGAAGAAATCGCGCCGCTGCGTTTTGTCGGGCACGCCGATTCCGAATCCAGCGCTCGCCAATGGCTAGGCGCCCACCATACCGACTGGGACCTTGCCATCGTCGACCTGTTTCTCACCGAAGGCTCGGGCTTTGGCGTACTGAAAGACTGCCAGCACCGCCGGCCCGACCAAAAGGTCGTGGTGCTGACCAGCCACAACCAGGAAAACATCCTGCATCACTGCCGCGAGCTCGGCGCCGACGAGGTGTTCGACAAGTCGCAAGATGTCGAAAAGCTTGTGCGGTTTTGCCAGGAACACGCGGCCAGCCTGGGCGGCGCGGTTTCGTTGCAGCATTAGGCACTCACCAGGCCCTTTCTTCCAGAGGCGTCAGCCTCCGCGGCACACGGCAGGTCCCCATCGCTGGAATCTGCACAAGCTGCACAAATTTCATCGCCCCCGTCAATCGCGCTACCCGGTGTACGCTTGGCAGCAGCCATGAACACCGCCTCACCGCCAACCACGCCCCCCGCACCCGCCAACGCACCTCCCGCAGCTTCGCTCCGCGCCGCCTGGGTCATGCTGTTCGCGCTGACCACCGCGGTCGCACTCAGCCAGTCTTTTCGCACCGTGGCCGCCATCATGGCCGCGCCGCTGCAGGCTGACTTTCATCTGTCTGCGCAGGCGCTCGGGCTTTTTGCCGGCGCGTTTCATTTTCCTTTTGGCGCCATGCAGCTTTTCATGGGCATCGGCATCGACCTGCATGGCGTGCGGCGCACCGTGCTGACGGCTTTTCCTCTGGCCATCGCGGGCTCGGCCGTTTCGGCGCTGGCAGGCAGCTACGGCGTGCTGGTGGCGGGCCAGGTGCTGATCGGCATGGGCTGCGCCCCGGCCTTCCTGGTGTGCACCGTCTTCATCGCGCGGCACTTTCCCACGCAGCGCTTTGCCGCCGTGTCAGGCCTGACGCTGGGTCTGGGTGGCCTGGGCATGCTGCTGACCGGCACGCCGCTGGCCTGGTTGATCGAGGCGACCTCCTGGCGCATGGGCTTTTGGGTGCTGGCCGCGTTGGCGGCGCTCGCCTGGGGCTTGATTTATGCGCTGGTGCACGAGCCCGTGCAGCAGGCCACCACCGCAGTGCCGCGGGAGTCAGTGCGCGAAGCCTTCGCCAAGTTCGGCACGCTGCTGACCCTGCCCCATACCTGGGGCATTTTGGTGATCTCGTCCGTGGGTTATGCGTCCTTCATTTCGTTGCGCGGCCTGTGGCTGGGGCCGCTGCTGATGCAGCGCCACGACTTTTCGCTGGTGCAAAGCGGCAACGTCGCGCTGGTGATGTCCATCGTCTCGCTGTTCGGCCCGCCGCTGTTTGGCCGGCTTGACCCGGGCCCCCACCACCGGCGCCGCTGGATCACCGGCCTTACGGTGTTGCTCGCAGCGCTGTTCGCGGTGTTTGCTTTTACGCACAGCGCACTGGTCGATGTGGCCGGGCCGGTGGTGATCGGGTTGCTGTCGGGTTACCTGGTGCTGCAGTATGCCGACGTGCGCGCAGCCTACCCCGCAGCGCTCACGGGGCGCGCCATGGCGGTGTTCACGATGGCCATGTTTCTTGGCGTGGCCGGCATGCAGTGGCTGACCGGCCTGGTGGCCTCCGTAGCCGGCGCGCGCGGGTATGAACCCTTCACGGCGGTGCTGGCCAGCATTGCCGCACTGCTGGCGGCAGGCGCGCTGTTGTACAAGGTATTGCCGGCCCCGCCGCAGCCTAGCTGAAAACCGGCGCGCAAAAAAAGCGGCGCACTGCGCCGCCCTTCACACTGCCCGGCAAACCGGGCCCCGCTTTTTAGAAGCGCTTGTTGCCTTTGGCCACGTCTTTGACGGTTTCCTTGGCATCGCCGTAGCCCTTTTGCACCGAGCCTTCAGCCTGCTTGGCCAGGCCCTTGGCTTGTTGCTCCTTGCTGCCCACCAGCTTGCCTGCAGCTTCCTGCGCTTTGCCTGCGGTGTCTTTCGCTACGCCCTTGACTTGATCTTTGTTCATGATGACTCCTGATGAATTCGACGAGACACCAGAACAGCCTGTAAAGCATGCCCCGGGGCCAGCGTCCGTCGTTTCGCGCTGGCCAGTCACCAAGATAACGAACCGGCGCGGCCCCTGCGTAGGCCAGAGGCCCCAATGCGTGTCGGCCAGCGGTGGGGTAGGCCTGTTAACGCTATGCAGACGCGTCAATAGCGTTAACAGGCCCTAGTCGGCCACAGTCACCACATTGCCGGCAAAGGTAATGCGGTCGGGAGCGTCTGCCACCACCTTGATGGGAGGCACATTGGCGGGCGTGATCGGGTTGGGCGCCGTGCCGCTCAGGCCGCGCGGCACGGTGCGCACCACCTGGCTGCCGGGCAGCGGCGCGCCGGTTCTCAGGTGGGCGTACATCATGTCCATGGCCTGGATGAAGTAGCGGTGCAGCGGCACCAGCCGCTGGCCGTAACCCGGGAACCCCAGGAAGGCGTCAAAGTGCTGGGCGTTGGTTACTTCGATGTACGACAGCTTGCTGCGGCTGCCTTCCACCATCTTGTTCAGGCCAAAGTAGGGACGCGAGGTGAACGCCACCGGCACCAGCGTGTCAGAGCGGCCATGCACGATCAGCGCGGGCTTGCCCTGCAGGTTGGCGGTGCGCAGCACCTGCTGGATGCCCTCCCGCACGCGCAGGGCGTCCGGGGTGTTTCCGGTGGCCAGGGCGCGCAGGCACAGCGCGCCGGCGCTGTTGTAGTCCTGCACGTTGCCGGCAGAGATCGACGCCGCGTCCAGCATCGGTCCACCCAGGCTGGTGTTGTTGACGATGTTGACGCCCGCCGTGGGCGGCACGCCGTTGCCGGTGCCGAACGACGTGGCCAGCGGGCCAGCCGGCGCAGGCACCGGCAGATTGGGTGTAGGCGACGCGGCAGGCGCGGTGGCGGCAAAACTGTAGCCGCAGAGGTTGTCCCGCACGCTGGCGCGGCCATAGGCATTGGCATACGTCAGCGCCACCGGCAAGGTGGCAAACGAATAGTGCGACGCCTGCAGGTCGTTGCCTTCGGGCTGCCAGCCCACCTGCACCAGCGTGGCCATGGCGCTGCCCGCCTGCTCGGCCGTGGTGTTGCCATTGACCACACCAGCGGCCTTGAGCGCACTGCAGCGGCTGGCGGCGATGACCGGGTTGATGGTGTTGAAGACATTGGTGCCGGGCGACACCAGCGCAGCGCAGGGCTGCAGCAGGTTGGCCAGCGTGGTGTAGTCATACAGCGACTTGCCGGTGCCGGCCAGCGTGCTGCTGCCGCGCCGCACGCTCAGCCGCGCATCGGGCAACAGCTGCACCTGCGGCTCGCCCACGGCCACGCCGCTGATGAGACCCTGCGTGTCAAGCTCGGCCGCGGCCAGCGCAGCGCCTGCCCCGTTGGACACGCTGGACGCGATCACGATCGTGTTGGACGGGTTCAGCGTCTTCAGCCGCCCGCCGCCTTCGCGCGCAGGCGCGCCATAACGCTCGTTCAGGATGAAGTAGGCAAACTCCACCGACTGCAGCGTGAAGCGGCCCCAGTCTTTTTCGGAGTTTTGCTGCGAGTGCGCGTGCTTCACGGCAAAGCGGTTGGGCGTGGCGGCATTGAATGCGCTGCGCTCCGAAGGGCTCAGCGCCGCCGTGAAGTTGGACGCCGCACCCGCTGCCACTGCATCTGCGCGCAGACCATTTTGCAAATGCACCGTGTTGTTCTGCAGGTCATGCATGCCGCTGCCCGTGCCCTTGTCGGTATAGGCCACGGCGCAGCCGTTCTTCAGGCCCCATTCGCCCGACGACCCAATGGCGCCGAAAATGCCGCGCGAGCCGCTCGAGGTTCCGGTCACGATGCACGGGCTCGCCGGGTTGAAACTGGACGGCACCTGCACCATCATCGTCACGTTCTGCCGGCCGCTGCCGTCGTCTGCGTAGGCAATGTATTCGGTGCCGGCGATCTTGCCTTCGCCGGTGGTGATGTTGCCTTTGGCATCCACGTTGGGGCCGTACAGCGTGCCGTAGCCGCCCCCGGGGGAAATATCAAGGATGGCGCGGTAGTTGTTGTAAATCGCAATGCGGCGCAGCTCGGCCGCGCTCGGGTTCAGAGGGTCGACGGGCAGCGGCGCCGGCGCGGCCAGGCCGGTCTTGCCCAGGCCGGCGGTGAGCAAATCGTCATTGCCGCCGTCGTACACGCCCGTGGTGATCACCCCCAGATACGCGGGTTTGATATTTGGCTGCCCGCCCACTCCGCTGGCGCAACCCCCCAGCCCCGCTGCCAGCGCCGCCGTTGCGGCCAGGGCAATGCCTGTTTTGACCATGGTGAATTTCATGCCGTCCTCCTGAGGTTATTCGTACGACATCATCAGCGCAACGGAGCCTGCGTGGGCGTTTTGGGTTGTGGGATTTGTAAGGGGGTTTTTGTAAGGGTTTTGCCTCAACCATCTGCAACCCATCCGCAAACCTTCCGCAGACATTCCCGAGCCTCCTGTTCATAAATTACCGATAGGTAACTTTATTTGACAGCAAGCGCCTAATCTTCATAAAATTACCGAACGGTAACTATGAAGGTCTTCCGTGAGCACCACCGCCAAGAACATCCCGCTCGGTAATTCATTGCCTCCCCAAGACAGCGTCGTCCATTCAGCCGCCGAACTCGGCGAGCTGGTGCGCGAGCGGCGGCGCGCGCTGGCGTTGCGGCAAACCGAAGTTGCCGGGCTCGGCAATACCGGCAACCGCTTCATTGTTGAGCTTGAACGCGGCAAGCCCACGGTGCAGCTGCAAAAGGCGCTGGACGTGCTGAGCCTGCTGGGCCTGGAAGTGGTCGTGCGCCCCAAAACCGGCAGCCAGCCATGACCCCCGCGGGCCTGCCATCTGCGCCGCAGGGCTCTGCCCAGGCGGGCCATCTGGACGTGTTCTTCAACGAAGAGCGCGTGGGTGCCGTGTATGACACCTCACCGCTGTCATTCGACTATTCCGCCGAATGGCTGGCCCGGCGCCCAGCGGCGCAGGTGGCGGCCATCACCCTGGCCGCCGGCCGCACCGACGCGCCTGCCGTGCAGGCATTTTTTGAGAACCTGCTGCCTGAAGGAGATCTGCGCCACTACCTGGCCATCAGCCGCAAAGCCTCAACCCTGTATGGCCTGCTGCTTGAAACCGCAGGTGACACAGCCGGCGGTTTTGTCATCATGCCGGCGGGCACCAAGCCCCCGCCGCCGCAGTACACGCCCACCAGCTGGGAGGCCTTGGCCCAGCGCCTGAGCGGCAAGTCGGCAACGGCCATCGACATCCGCAGCCGCGGCACCCGCATTTCACTGGCTGGTGCGCAAGACAAAAGCTCCATTGCCATTTTTTCCGACGGCGTGCCGCAGCTGGCGCACGGCGCTTCGCCTTCCAGCCACATCCTCAAACCCGACATCCGCCGCCTGCCCGATGTCTGGCATTCCGCCGCGAATGAGAGCCTCATCATGCTGACAGCAGCCGGCTGCGGCCTGCCCACGGCCGAGGTGTTCTATGAGCCGCACACGCACGCCTGCGTGGTCCGGCGTTTTGACAGGGTGGCTCAGGCCGACGGCCGGCTGGGCCGGTTGATCCAGTACGACCTGTGCCAGCTCAGCGGCGTGGTGTCCGAGAAAAAATATGAAAAAGAGGGCGGCCCCGGACTTGTGCAGTGCGCACAGCTGGTACGGCAATACAGCGCCGTTCCGGCCATCGACCTCAAAAACCTGCTGGCCTGGGTCTTCTTTAACCTTTACACCTGCAACAACGACAGCCACGCCAAAAACCTGTCGGTGTACCAGCCGCTCGGCCAGGGAGTGCGCCTGACACCCTTTTACGACCTCATGTGCACACGCGTGTACCCGGGTTTGTCGGGTGACTTCGCCTTTGCCATTGGCGGTGAAACCGTGCCCGGCGCCCTCACGCAGGCGCACGTACGGCAAATGGCCAAAGACCTGGGGGTAGGGCCAGCCTTTGCGCTGCAAGTCGCCAGCGACATGGCCCAACGGCTTCCCGCAGCGCTGGATGCCGCTGCACAGTCTCTGCTACCCACACTGTCTCCTGGCGCTGCGTCTCTGGTTGAACGTGTGCAGAAGCTGGTGCTCAGAACCACACGCCAGATGGTCAAGCGCCTGACGGCGAGTTAGCACCGCTGCCCACCTTGGGCCTGCCAAGTTGCTGACGCTATTGTTTTGATAGCTGCTTGCGCACGTTCCGAAAGGGCTGACGGCCTATTTGACTTAAATTTTCTGCCGGACATCTGCGCGACCGGCACGCCCGGCCTTTTCGCCCCTGGCACTTTGGTTGACCCGCACAGCTCTCGCCGCACAAAAGCCGCAAGCGATTTCCTACACAGGACCTGCCCGCCCTCCTGCACGTTAGGGCGCTGGTGGCATGGACAGTACGCAACTACCTGCCGCGTTTTTGCGCGCTCGCTTCATCACGCTTTCTCAACCACTCAACAACTCACCCTTTCAAGGAGGTCACCATGTTGAAACCCTCTACACACACATTCGGTGCGGCGCTGGCCGGCCTGGCTATTTCGGCCCTGGCGTTCACGGCTGTGCCTGCTGCGGCGCAAACCAGCACCACCGCCACACCGGGCACGTCAACAGCCGCAGACGCCGGCAAGCTGGCCCGCGCCGACAAGGGCATGCTCGACGACCTGGCCCAAGCCAACATCGCTGAAATTGAGGCCGGCAAGATGGCACTGGAAAAATCGCAAAGCGCCGAAGTCAAGAAGTTTGCGCAGCAAATGGTTGACGACCACGGCAGCGCGCTGGCCGAAGTGCAGGCACTGGCCCGTGCCAAGGGCGCAACCCTGCCCGACGGCCCCGGCATGATGGCCAAGACCAAAGCCACCGCGCTGAAAGCCCTGTCGGGAACCCTGTTTGACAAGGAATACGCCAAACACGCGGGCGTGGGCGACCATGAATCCACCATCAAACTGTTGAACAAGATCCAGAAGGACGCCAAGGACGCCGACCTGAAGGCCCTGGCCGGCAAGATGCTGCCCAAGGTGGAAGCCCACCTGCAGATGGCCAAGGCCATCGCGCCCACCAAATAAGGCTGGCGCCTTAGACTGAAGGCTGGCGTTGCGCGGGCAACCCGGCCCCCTCCCTTCCTCTTTTAGAAAGAACTTATGAGCATCATCTGGACCATCCTGATCGGTTTTGTCGTCGGTATCGTGGCCAAGTTCTTGATGCCCGGCCGCGACCCTGCCGGCTTCATCATTACCGTGCTGATCGGTATTGCTGGCTCCTTCATCGCCACTTACCTGGGCCGCGCCATGGGCTGGTATCAAGTGGGCGAATCGGCTGGCTTCATCGCCGCCGTTCTTGGCTCCATCATTTTGTTGTTTGGCTACCGTTTGATCGTCAAGCGCTAAGCCACCGCCCGACCCTTCTACGCCCCGACGCATTCGCGTGCGCCGGGGCGTAGTGCTGTGCGCAGGGCTGTCCGTACGGAGCGCCGGCTAGCCGGCTTTGGCCAGCGGCGCGCGCTGGGCCGGGTCATAGAAAAAAGTCTCTTCGGCAATGCGCTCGCCTTCCCATCGCTGCCAGGCGAGCTCTTCCATGCGCATGGTGCTGCCGTCGGCCCACACAAAGTTGAACACCCAGCGTATGACGACCTTGTCACCGCTGATAAACACCGGACGTATGCAGCTTGAAGTCAGCGACTTCACGCGCGCCATCACCTTGGCCTCGCCCTCCACAAGCTTGTCGCGCCCTTGGCGTGGCGGTTGCTGGTTTTCCTGCATGGTCGCGTTGGGCGTGTAGAACTCTTCAATCGCTTCGGTGTGCGCGTTTTGCTCAACGCGGGCAACAAAGCGCTCTACGGTTTCAGGTGTGGGCATGCGGTCTCCTTGGGATTTTGGCGGTTGATACGCCCGGCTTTTCCGGCAGCAGAGTGCGCAGGCCTGGCGGGTAAAACCCAAGTGTTGCACGCCCCAGCGTTTGCTGCTGACGGCGGCGCCTGCACCTCACGGCGGCTGCCAGCCCCCTCTGAACAAACCTCGTGGATCCAGCCCAGGCGGATAATCCGGGTGGGTCTGTCGGCAAGCAGACCATGCACCGGCATGCTTCAGTGGGACAAATACAAATACTTGTACAAATATTTCCTTGGAGGGAAATCATGACTTCTGGACTGAAAATACTCGTTACCCGGCTTGCTGTGAGCCTGCTGCTGGCTGTTGCCGGCAGCCACGCCATGGCGGCAGGCGCCCTGGCCATCGACACCCTGCAGGGCGAGAAATACGGCTTTTCATTCAACCACCCCAGCTCCGACCTGGCCGACCAGCGCTCAATGCGCGAATGCGGAGCTGATTGCTCCATCGTGCTGCGCTTTGCCGGCCAATGCGGCGCCTACGCCGCCGACCAGGCCAAGGGCTCCAACGCTTATGGCTGGGGCACGGGCAGCACCAGTTCCAACACCCAGGCGCGCGCCATGTCCGAGTGCCGGGCCAAAGGCGGCTCCAGTTGCAAGGTGCGTGCATGGGGTTGCGACGCCATCAAGGCATCTGCTGATTCGCAGGGCACGCCACAGTTCGACCAGGCCCGTCCGCAAGCCACACCGCAAAATAACAGCAACAGCCGGCCAGCCGCCGGCGGCTTCCCCATGCTGGGCGAATGGCTGGTGGACTATGTTTCAAGCACGGGCTACACCGCCAACGGCAGCCTGCGCGTGACCCAAAGCCTGGGCAATGGCAACTTCCGCGGTATTCTCGTGCTGGCCTATACCAGCAGCGACGGCGAAGCCAAACGCGTGCAACAGGACGCGATGGTCACCGTGCAGGGCGACACCGCGATCATCAGCGCCAGCAACCCGGTGTACCTGCTCGGCACCGGCAAGTACAACGCCGACAACTACACCGTGACCATCGCCAGCCCCAACCTGATGCGCGGCAAGAACAGCGACTCCAAGGGCGCGGGCGGCGCCGTCGTACTCAGCCGCAAATAAAACAGCAGCAACACGAAGCAGGCCGTATCGATGCGGCCCCGGTTTGCCCACGGGTTCCCTTCGCATCCACGCGACGATCAACGGAGACAAAGCAATGTTCAGTCATGTAATGGTCGGCGTCAACGACCTTGAAGTTTCAAAGAAGTTTTACGACGCGCTGCTCGGCACACTCGGCATCAAGCCGGGATTTGCCAACAAGAACCGCTACTTCTATCGCAGCTCGACGGGCACGTTTGCGATTTCTACGCCCATCAATGGCGAGGCGGCGTGCCACGGCAATGGCAGCACCATCGGGTTTACGGTTGAATCGCCGGAGCAGGGCGACGCCTTTCATGCGGCGGGCCTGGCCCACGGCGGCACCACGTGTGAAGAGCCGCCGGGCTTTCGCGACGGCCCGGTGGGCAAGCTTTACCTGGCTTACCTGCGCGACCCTGATGGCAACAAGCTTTGTGCGATGTACCGCCCGCCCAAGGAATGACCATTAGCCTTTCGGCAGCACCGCCGGCTCACGTGCTGCCCCACGCTGTCAGCCGCCTGCGCACCGCGCGCCTGGCACGCAGCGCCAAACCTTTTTTGGCGCGTGGTGGCATGCGTGGCGAGCGCTGTGCGGCTTGCCGCGTCATGCCCAGCCACTGCTTTTGTCATTTGCGCCCAGCCCTGGATGTGCATGCGGGTGTGTGCCTGCTGATGGCAGACATTGAAGCGCTGAAGCCCAGCAACACGGGCTGGTTGATTGCCGATGTGGTGGCGGATACGTTTGCTTTTCAATGGGCACGCACCGAGGTAGACCCTGCGCTGCTGGCCTTGCTGGCTGACCCGCAGTGGCAGCCTTACCTGGTCTTTCCCGGTGAGTTTGTGGCGGCGGAGCGTGTGGTGACGGAGGTGTTGCCTGCCGACCCGACGACTGGCACCGGCAAGCGCCCGCTGTTTATATTGCTCGACGCAACCTGGCCCGAGGCGCGAAAGATGTTTCGCAAAAGCCCTTACCTGGATAAGTTGCCGGTGCTCAGCTTGCAAAGCGAGCAGCTCTCTCGCTACAAGCTGCGCCGCTCGCAGCGCGACGAGCACTTTTGCACCTCGGAAGTGGCGGCCTTGTGCCTGGCGCTGGCCGGTGAAGCGCATGCGGCGCAAACGCTAGAGGCTTACCTTGATGTGTTTACCAACCACTATCTAAAGGCCAAGCAGCAGCAGCCTTTGGATCTGGAAGACGCCGTACATCTTCAACTTAGCGGTTTGCGTTTGGTTGAATAATTCAAACCCAATCAGCAGACGATCAATAGGCAAACGGGAAAACCATGAATACTCTATTGAAGTTTGCCGCCGTTCTGTTGTTTTATGCAGGCGTTTCGACCGCCTTTGCATACTCTGGTGCAGGCCGTCCATGCCCGACTGACAATCTTCCGCAGATGGCTGCCAGCGGAAGCCCCGAGGAACTTCAAACTGAGCTGGACCGCGTCATCAAGCAACGCGTGTATGCCAAGCCCAAGCAATGTGTGGCAGGCGTATGCCGAAGGCCCGACAACAACGGGAAGAACCGTCTTGTTCTGCAGAAGAGCATCGAGCACCCTGAGTTGATTGCCATGACCTTGGAATGTGTATTTCCAGGTGAATTGCAACTGCTCGATTTGGCCGTAGCAGCAGGCAACCTACCCAATGTCAAATTCTTGCTGGCGCATGGCGCATCTCCTCAAGGTGAGACTGCCTATGACCGGGATTCCCTGTTCATGAGGTGCATTGACATCTCTTCCACCTACGTACACAGGACGAAAAGCAACAGCGACATTAGCTCCCGCATTTTTGTACCGCCGCCAGTGAGCGCCGAGAAGCGAAATAGGGCCTATGAGCTTCTTCTTGCCGCGGGAGCCGATATCAATTATCAGAACAAAAAAGGTCTCAGCCCACTTCACAGCTGCAACGACCCGGAAGTTCTGCAGTGGTTTTTGTCCCATGGCGCCAATCCTCGACTACAGGCTAAGCCTTGGTCTGACTCCATATCAAACGTGGGCGCTACCCCCTTGCAATACCGCCTGAACAACACTCCTTCCGTCGATACCAGGTATGACAGCTTGGCCAGCGAACTTGAAAAGCGAGCCAAATGGCTAGCCACCGTAAAACTTCTAGGTCAAGCAGGTAACCCCGATTTCAGGGACACGGTGAATGAATATCGCGTGTGCCGTCAATGCTCACGAGCTCGAGGTGGGTTTTCTGCGCAGGTGTGTGAAATGCTGAAATCGAACTTCATCTTCAAGGAGGGCGTCTTCATGCTCGATGCGCCCGCCGCTTACTGCGATCAATTTTTGTTGAGCCGATAGCTCTACTTGTGAATCTGTCAGCCTTTGACTGCCCATGAATCGACCCACCTACCTACGCAAGCGGCCCTCTTCATCTGACGAGAGCGAAGGCATTGTCTGGCGGCTGGTGGCCGCGCTCGTGGCGATTCCGATCTTCGAGATCTCGCTTTACCTGGGCCTGTACCTGATTCTTTCGCCGCGCAGCCTGAGCTACCTTTTCATGGCCATCCCCTTGTGGATGCATGGCGTGTACGCCGGCGCGGCCGCGCTGGTTGGTTTGCTCTTTGGCTTTAACGGCATCACCTGGCTGCTGGGCCACTTGTTCTTCACGCACCGTGAGGAAGAAAGAAACCGACTGATAAGCGCTCTGCTGTGGGGTGGGCTGCTGGGGTTGGCCCTGGTGGCTTCACACTTTGTGGCCTAGACGATTGCCGCGAGCGGCCCTCGCTGTAATACATTCACTTGCTTCACCCTACTGGACTGCCCATGCACCCTACAAGCTCCCAGCCTCTTGGCATCACGTTTGCCACCCTCGCCCTCACGCTGCTGCCCTTGGCCGCTGCGCAGGCTGTGACTCCGGCTGAAAAGCCGTATGTGGGGGGCTACACCCAGGGCTCGGTGGATACACGCTCGCAGCTGATGCTGCTGGACGACAACACCTTCTGCTTTACCTTTATGGGCGGCTCGCTCGACATGCTGGCGGGCGGGCGCTGGAAGGCCGAGGGCAACGGCGTGCGCCTGCAAGAGGTGCGGCAAAACGGCGCGATCTTTCCTGTCTTTGGCAAGCAGCTGGCTGAGCAGAAAGGAAGCGTGGCGTTTGACTTTCATGGCTATTCGCTTTCCAACGCCACGTCTGCCGTGTTTGCCACTTCCGGCGACGATGCGCTGCCCACCACGATGCGCCCGCTGTTCAAGGCCGACCAGAGCAACTGGTCTGACAGCTACAAGCTGCCGCCGCTGCCTGCGACACAGGTGCGCTACTTTTACATCGGCGACGTGGAAGTGGATGCCGACCGCCAGCCCAAGCGCCTGCGCGTGGTGCAGTACCGGCGCGGCGACGCGAACACGCTGGCCGTGGGCTATGACCAGGCTTTTGGCAACCCGCCGCTGGACTTGAAGGCCACGATGAAAGACAAGGTGCTGTATGTGGACGGCAGCCGATTTGGCAAGCAGGACGAGCTGCCCAATGAAGTCCTTGAGGGCATACGTGCGGCCTGCATACGGCCGGCGCTGGTACCTGGAGCCAAGCGCCCGGCCGAAGAAGGCAGCGAAGAAGATGTCCAGGACAAGGCCGCCGCGGCGCTGGGCAAAGTGGTGGTGAGAAACGCGCCGCTGGTGCCGGTGAAAACCTTTTACCTGCCGCTGGCGGCAATGCAGGGCGCGCCTTACTTCCCCGGCACGGGCAAGTAGGCCCTGTCTTTCTGCCCGCCCCCGGGGACGCGCGCTACCAAATTCATAGCTGCTTGCGCTCGTCCTTATTGGACTGCAGGCCTGTTGGATGCCTGAAACGGGCCAACGACCACTTCCACGGCGCCACCCCGCGCCGGCTGTACTACATTGACTCCTTCACCATTACCGGACTGCTGATGCGATCTACCCCTTCCCGCTGCCCTGGCACCACGCTTGCCACCCTCGCCTTCACGCTGCTGCCGCTGGCCGCTGCACAGGCAGTCACCCCCACTGAACAGCCGTATGTGGGCAGCTACGCCCAGGGCTCGGTCGATACGCGGGCGCAGCTGATGCTGCTGGACGACAACACGTTTTGCTTCAGCTTCATGGGCGGCTCGCTCGACATGTTGGCGGGCGGGCGCTGGAAGGCCGAGGGCGAAGGTGTGCGCCTGCAGGAGGTGCGGCAAAACGGCGCGATCTTCCCTGTCTTTGGCAAGCAGCTGGTTGAGCCGAAGGGCACCGTGGAGTTTGACTTTCATGGCCATTCGCTCTCTCGCGCGGCATCGGTCGCGTTTGCCACGGGCGCCGACGAGGCCTTGCCCAGCAGCCTGCGCCGGCTCTTCAAGGACGGCCACAACGGCTGGTCTTCCAGCTACAAGCTGCCGCCTATGCCGGCGGCGCAGGTGCGCTACTTTTATATCGCCGACGCGGAAGTGGATGCCAACGACCAGCCCAAGCAGCTGCGCGTGGTGCAGTACCGGCGCGGTGATGCAAACACGCTGCGCGTGGGCTACAACCCGGCATTTGGCAAACCACCGCTAGACCTGCGCGCCGCGCTGAAAGACGATGTGCTGCAGGTAGACGGCAGCCGCTTTGGCACGCGCAAGGAGCTGCCGGAAAAAGCGCTGGAAAGAATACGTACCGCCTGTATACGGCCAGCGCTGGCCGAACCCAAACGCCCCAGCCAAGAAGAAGCCGCAGATATAGCGGCCGGACGCGCGACGTCCGTGAAACAGCCACCGCTGGTGCCGGTGAAAACCTTCTACCTGCCGCTCGCGGCCCTGCAAGGCACGCCGTACTTTTCAGACGACAAGTAGGGCGGATGATTTGCTGAGGCGGCTGCCGGGGGTGGCCGCACCGCTACTAAATTCATAGCTGCTCGCGCAGACTCTGATTGGGCTGCGGGCATTTTTGATGTCTGAAAAGGGCTGAAAGCACGCCAAATTGCCCCTTTGGCGCTACTTGAACCGCTCGACCACAAAATCCACAAAACTGCGCAGCTTGGGCGAGCGGTAGCGGTCTGGCAGGTAGAGCACGTTCATCGGCCTGGTGGCGAGCTCATGGTGGGGGAAGAGCTGGACCAGGCGGCCCTCCTGAACATCACCCTCCAGCAAAATCGCCGGCTGCAGCACGATGCCCATGCCCTGCAAGGCCGCCACACGCAGTGCCTGCCCCTGGTTAACCTGCAGGCGGCCCGAAACAGGCACGCGGCAGATATGTTCCTGGTCGGCCAAACGCCAATGCGCCGCGGCGGTGGGCGAAAAAGCCAGGCACTCGTGCTGGGTCAGGTCGTCGGGCCTGGCTGGTGTGCCGCGGCGTGCCAGGTAGGCCGGAGACGCGCAAATCATCAGCCGGTACGGCGCCAGCGGCCTGGCTATCAGCGCTGAATCGGGCACGGGGCCAATGCGGATGGCGGCCTCGAACCCTTCCTCGAGCAGGTCCACCACGCGGTCGCTCAACACGACATCGAGGCTGACCTGGGGGTAGCGGTCCAGGTAGTCCGACAAGGCGGGCATCAAGGCTTCGGTGCCGAAAGAGACCGGCGCACTCACGCGCAACTTGCCGGCAGGCGCCAGCTGCAGGTTTTGCGCCTGCGCATCGGTTTCGGCCACCAGCCTCAGAATTTCCTTGCAGCGGACGTAGTAGTCCTCGCCAAAGGGCGTGAGGTGCTGGCGCCGTGTGGTGCGGTTCAGAAGCTGCATGCCCAGGCGTTTTTCGAGCGTGCGCAGGTGGTTGCCGGCCATGGTCGCGGAAATATCGCAGGCCGTGGCGGCGGCGCTGAGGCTGCCTTTTTCAACGGCCAGCACATACACCTTCATGCTGTCGAGCAGGTCCATTACGCACTCTCACTTTCAAATGAATCAATCAAACCGGCGTTTATCTCTGATTGATTCTAAATAACACTGCGGCTTTCCCCACTCCTCCTTCATTTTTTAGGAAACAAGACCATGAAAGCCATTCAACTCACCGCTTCTTCCCTGACTGCTTTTCGCGCCACCGAGCTGCCCGACCCCAAGGCCGGCCCGGGCGAGGTGCTGGTGCGCCTGCGCGCCGCCGCGCTGAATTTTGCAGACGTGGCCGTTGCCACGGGCGCCTTCCCCGGCGCGACTTTTCCGATGGTTCCGGTGGCCGACGGCGCGGGCGAAGTGGCCGCGCTGGGCGAAGGCGTTGACGCCATGGGCCTGGGCCTGGTCGTGGGCGACAGGGTGATTCCGCACTTCATGCCGAACTGGCAGGACGGGGCCATGACGCCGCGCAACATTGCCGCGATGCGCGGCATCACGCTGCCCGGTTCGCTGGCCGACTACGTGGTGGTGCCCGCCACCAGCCTGGTCACGTTGCCGGCGCACCTGGACTTTGTGCAGGGCGCGACGCTGCCCATTGCCGCCACCACCGCCTGGAACGCCACGCGCTCGGCGCAGTTGCGCCCGGGCTCGGTGGTGGTGCTGCTGGGCACGGGCGGCGTCAGCATCTTTGCCTTGCAGTTTGCCAAGGCGGCAGGCGCCACGGTGATCATTGCCTCGTCGTCAGACGAAAAGCTCGAACGCGCGCGCCAGCTGGGCGCAGACCACCTGATCAACTACCGCGCCACGCCCGCCTGGGACGAGCAGGTGCTCAAACTCACCGAAGGGCGCGGCGCCGACCTGGTGGTGGAAACGGTGGGCGGCGCAACCTTTGCGCGCGCGCTGAACGCGGCGGCCATGGGCGGCACCATCTTCACCATCGGCTTTGTCAGCGGCTCAGCCATTTCCATCGACCTGCTGCCGATCATCGTCAAGGCCTTGCGCATCATCGGCAACAGCACAGGCTCGGCGGCCGACCTGGCAGAAGCTGCCCGTGCCATTGCCGCGCACCGCATCGTGCCGGTCATTGACCGCGTGTTTGACATAGCCGACACCGCCGCCGCGTACGCCGAGCTCAGCGCCGGCGGACGGCACTTTGGCAAGCTGGCGATTGCGCATTGACGATGTTGCGCGGCGCCAGGCACAAAAAGTGGCGGTATGTTGGTCTGCGGTGGGCCGGTACGTTGCTATTAATTGGATAGCTGGTGGCGCACGTTCTGATTGGGCTGCGGGCCATTTTGATGCTCGAAAAGGCTCAAAAATGGCCCCTGAGGCGCCAGACGTCCTAAAAATCAAACTGCGGCGCGCTGCTGCTCAGCACTGCGGTCACAGGCGCAGCCGGCCAGGTGGCGGCCAGCTCGGTAGCGAGTGTGCTGATGAGGCGGCGCACGTCGTCTGCCGCCGTGGCGTGCAGGGCCTCGGCCACGATGAGCACGCTGTGTGTGGTGGCATTGACCGCTGAGAGGCCGCTTTGGCGGTTGGTCCAGCGGCGCGCATGTGCGGCCGGCGGCTGGGTGGCGTCGGCAAAGATGACTTCGTGCGGCTCGGGGTGTTCTGTTTCGCCGCTGAAGGTCAGGTAGCTTTCGGCGCCGGTGGCGTAGCGCACCTCCAGCTGTTGCGCCAGATGGGCCACGTCAAACACGGCGATGGGAATGGCGAAGGCGATGGACAGGGCGTTGCACAAGTCGACCAGCGGGTGCAGTGGCGGCAGCGCGCCTTCCTTGCGAAAGCGGCGCAGCAGCGACTCCGATGCGCAGCGGTATTGCGTGGGTTTGAGGCCCATTTTGGAAAAGGTGCGGCGCCACGCCTGCACTTCGGGCAGCTCGCCCTCGGCGCTGGTGGCCAGGCGGCTGGTGGCGATGGCGCTGAAGCGGGCAACTTGCGCAGAAACATCTGCATTGCCGGTGATGCCGCTGGCAAGCAGCACGCCGGGCACCAGCTCAGGGTAGTCGGCCCAGATGGCCGGGGAATGGCGAAAGAACATGGGCGGTGGCTTTGCTTCAAGTAAAACAAGCGGCCAGCATGCCGGCCCGCCCGCGCGCCGTCTTGAACGTTATTGCAGCGTTGTTTTGCCCACGGCCTGCTGCCACGCGCCGGGCGTAAAGCCAAACTGGCGCGCAAACAGTCGCGTCATGTGGCTCTGGTCGGCAAAGCCGCAAGCCGCGGCGGCCTGCGCCAACCCGGCGCCTTGGCGAATCAGGCCGCGTGCCCGTTCGCTGCGCTGCTGCAGCAGCCAGGCATGGGGCGTGAGGCCAAAAGACTTTTGAAAATGGCGCAGCAGCTGAAACTTGCTGAGGCCGGCCGTACGCGCCAGCTCGGTCAGCGTGGGCGGCGCCAGCAGGTCGGCGGCCAAGTGGTCGCGGGCGCGGTGCAACTCCGGTGAAAAGGCTGAAGAAGCTTGCGATTGCGTGACAGGTGAGACAGGTGACACGGCATGGCGGTGCATCAGCAAGGCACAGGCACTGACCAACGACTCTTCACACGCAAGCGCATCCGCGCTGTTGCGGCTCGCATTGGCGGGATGGTCATGGTCCCACTGCTGCAGGCGGCCGAGCAGGCGTTGCAGCGCGCTTCGCAGGCGGGCATCGTGCGCAACAGGGCGTGTGAGTTCGATGTCAGCCGCCAGCGCGTTGTCCGGCGCATCGGCCACAACGGCCGCCATGAACGCAGGCTCAAGGTAGAGCATGCGCCAGCGACGGGAGGGGCCGCCCAGTGGCCGGCCGTCGTGCACTTCACCGGGGTTGCACATGATGACGTCGCCGGCATAAGCCTCCACATTGCCGCGTCCGCTGGCCGAGCTTTGCGCGCCGCCCTCCATCAGCCCCACGCCATACACCGCATGCCAGTGGCGGCCGAAGTGGCGCGCGCTTTCCATGTGGGTGGCATAGACCCCCGGCCACGGCGAACCAAAGACGCGGCCCTGGTGGTGCGGGGCGGCTTGCGGTGCGCGTGAAGGGGTCAATGCAGTCATTGCGCCATGATGACCTGAAACGGCCCGCCAGGTCCAGCGGGCCGCGTGTTTTTCAGGCGTTGACGGTGCCGAGAAAAGACTCGGGGTAGCGCAGGCCGGCGGCGGCGTCGGGCGGGAAGGCCCTGTCGAGTTCGTCCAGTTCCGCAGCGCTCAGCGTGACGTCAAGCGCGGCGATGTTCTGGTCAAGGTAGCTGCGGCGCTTGGTGCCGGGAATGGGAATGATGTCGTCGCCCTGGGCCAGCACCCAGCCCAGCGCAATTTGCGACGCGGTAACGCCTTTGGCTTCTGCCATTTGCTTGACGACATCAACCAGCGCGAGGTTGCGGCGGAAGTTGTCGTCGGCAAAGCGGGGTGAGAACTTGCGGCGGTAGTCGTCGGCGGGCAGGTCTTCGGGTTTGCTGAAGGCACCGGTGAGAAAGCCGCGGCCCAACGGCGAATAGGGCACCAAACTCACGCCGTGCTCGCGGCAGGCGGCCAGGGCACCGGTGGCCTCGGGGTCGCGCGTCCACAGTGAATATTCGCTCTGCAATGCGGCGATGGGGTGCACCTTGCAGGCGCGGGCCAGGGTGGCGGCGGAGGCTTCAGACAAACCGAGGTAGCGCACCTTGCCGGCGCGCACCAGCTCTGCCATGGCGCCCACGGTGTCTTCAATGGGCACGGTCTTGTCGACGCGGTGCTGGTAATACAGGTCAATTTGCTCGATGCCCAGGCGCTGGAGGCTGGCGTCGCAGCTGGCCTTGACGTACTCGGGCCGGCCGTTCACGCCGCGCGCCGCTTCGTTGGCCGGGTCGCGTGTGATGCCGAACTTGGTGGCGATAAACACGTCTTTGCGGCGGCCGGCAATGGCCTTGCCGATCAGCAGCTCGTTGGTGTGCGGGCCGTAGATGTCGGCGGTGTCGAGAAAATTGAGGCCCTGGTCCAGCGCGTGGTGAATGGTGGCGATGGATTCGGTGTCGTCGCGGTTGCCGTAGAAGTCGCTCATGCCCATGCAGCCGAGCCCGATGGCCGAGATGGAAGGCCCGTTGCGGCCGAGGGTGCGGGTCTTGATCATGGTGTTCTTTGTCCTTTGAGTGGTGTGTGAAATTGAAGTGGGCTTGGGTGATTCAGGCGCGCCTGGGTTCGCGGCGCTGCTCTTCGTACAGGCCGATCTTTTTGCGGATGTATTGCAGGGTTTCGCGCTGGGCGCGCAGGCCGGCCTCAAGGCGCGCGGCGTGTTCTTCCAGCAGGGCCTGGCGTTCAGTCAGGCTGCCCGCGGTATTGCCTTTGCGCAGCAACTGGGCGTAGCGCTGCATGTCACGCATCGACATGCCCGTGGCGCGCAGGCGCACCAGGAAGTCGAGCCAGCGCATGTCGGCGTCGCTGTAGCGGCGCGCGCCGCTGCGCCTGTCTATGGGGGCGATCAGGCCAATTTTCTCGTAGTAGCGCAGGGTGTAGGCGCTCAGCCCTGACGCTTCCGCGGCGTCGGCGATGCTTAAAGAGACGGTAGGTGAAACAGGGATTGCAGTGGTCATGCGTGGACTGTAAAACTTCGAGCGCACTCTAAGTCAAGCCCCTGTTTCGCGCGGGGTGTTTGCCCCCAGCAAGGCTTGCCGCTCAAGTTTGACGCTGAGGCCTGACAGACCGCGTTACTTGACGGACAGCTCGTATCCCGTGCTGCGCCCCCCGCCTTCCAGCCTGCGCAACACGCCGCGCGCCAGCAGGGTGTTGATATCGCGCAGCGCTGTGTCAGCGGAGCATTTGCCAATGGCAGCCCACTTGGCATTGGTGAGCTTGCCTTCAAAGTCGTCCAACACGCGGTTCAGTACTTTGGTCTGGCGCTCGTTCATGGGCGTGCCCGCCCAGCGCTGCCAGAACTGGGCCTTGTCCAGCACACCGGCCAATGTGATGTCTGCACCCTGCACAGCGCGCAGCAGGCAACCCAGAAACCAGCTGAGCCAGGGCGTAACGTCCAGTGGGCCTTTTTGCGTGGCTTCCAGCTGGTCGTAGTAGTTTTTGCGCTCTCGCTGTATCTGCGCGCTAAAGCTGTAAAAGCGCCGGCCAGTGCCTTCTGCGCGGGCCAGCGCCATATCGCCCACGGCGCGGCTGATGCGGCCATTGCCATCGTCAAACGGGTGCAGTGTCACCAGCCACAGGTGGGCCAATCCAGCTTTGATGAGCGCGTCGCCCGCCGGTGCTGCGTTGAACCACTGCAGGAAGGTTTCGGTTTGCGCAGGCAAGGTGTTGGCCGGGGGCGCCTGGAAGTGCACGCACTCGCGGCCCACGGGGCCGGATACCACTTGCATGGGCCCACTGGCGTCGTTGCGCCATGCGGCCACGGTAATGCGTACCCTGCCGCTATAGCCAGTGGGAAACAAGGCAGCATGCCAGCCAAACAGGCGCTCGCGGGTGAGCGCTTGATCAAAGTTGCGCGTGGCGTCCAGCACCACATCCACCACACCATCCACACGCCGGTCGCTCGGGGCCAGAGCGCCGATGTCCAAACCCAGCCTGCGGGCGATGGACGAGCGCACTGCGTCAAGGCTGAGCCGCTCGCCTTCAATCTCGCTGGTTTTGATGACCTCCTGGGTCAGTACCTGCAGGGTGGCCTGCTCTCGCTCCGCCAGGCCCAGTTCGGCCATGCGCCCCGTGAGCTGGCCTTGCGCCCGGTGCACCTGGGCCAGCTGCGCTGCCAGAGATTCGAGGTCAAAGTGCCACTGCGGCCAGTCGGGCAGCTGCCAGATGTAGCGAGGCGCGTGAGAGGTGCGGGGTCTGACCATGCGGGGATTATGAAGCATATTCGCCGCATTTTGTGCGGTGAATATGCCCGCAATACGGCTCAAGTGGCTCGCCCAAACCGCCGAACCATGCAAGTTACCCCATGGAGCGACAATTACGCCCACCCACCCAGCAGTAAGCCCCCTCAAAAGCATCACCATGACCCAAGACCCCAACCGCGCCACCGAACTCAAAAAGATGGAGCTTTGCGACTCCTGCGCCGGCATTCAGCGCAACTGGCGCAAAGCCCCGGGGCACCCCGAGCTGGTGCAGGGCGACCCCCGCCATGAAACGCGCCGTCACGGGCTCATCACCATCACCCGCTACAAATGCGACCGCTGCGGCACGGCCTGGGAATATGAGAATGACAAGACCAACCAGAAGGCGGGCTGGTCGGTGGTGGGGCGCTGAACCTAGACAATTTGCCTGCGCCTACCGGTCTGCACTGCCCGGCTTCTCGCGCTTGATGATGGCATCGCATTCAGTGCGAAGTTGCTGCAACTTGCTTTTCTCAACATGAAACACCTGGTCGTCGAGCTTGCTGACGGCTTTCATGCCGGAAAGCCCGGCCACATAAGACGCTTTTTCAAGCGCATTTTTGCAGGGGCGAAATTTGTCCCACGGGTCGGGCCCATTGGCCACCGCGGGCCACTGCTTGCGCTGACCGTCCAGCGCGGCCTGGGTCAATCTCAGTCGCTGGGCGTACTTCATGGCTTGCGGCTCCATGGCCCCAATCGCGTATTCGTTGAGAACGCCCTGCGACTGAACGGCCAGGGCCAGCGCATCACGCTCGCCCTTTGCCGTGGGCGTGGCAGGTTGCGCGCAAAGCAGTGGGGAGGCCGACAGCAGCAAGAGGGCGGCGAGCAGGATGGTGAACATTCGCATGGCACCGACCATACAGGAGTCAGGGCCATACGCTGTTGTTGGCAGCAACCCATCCCCATCCGTGGAATGCTGACCACGATGCGGGCCATTGCATGACACGTGCGGCGCAAACTGAAACGCAATATGCAGGTAAAGCCTCAAATGTCTGAAAGGACAAGAATGAAACGACGACTGCTGCTTGCCACCTCTACACGTTTTGCCCTGGGCGGGGCCGCGTACCTGGCGCTGTTTGGCGCGCACGCCCAGCCCAGCTACACGGTGACCACAGCGCAATTGCAAGAGGCAATTGCCAAGCGTTTTCCCATGCGCAAGCGCGCCAACGGCCTGGTTGATCTGCAGGTTGAAGTGCCGCAACTGCGCATGCTGTCCGAGAAAAACCGCCTGGGTGCCACGATGGCAGTGGAAGCCGCAGGCCCCGCACTGGGACGCGCCTACCCCGGCACCTTTGACCTGGACTTTGCGCTGCGCTATGAACCCAGCGACATGACCGTGCGTGCGCACGCACTGCGCGTGAACACGCTGCAGTTTGACGGCCTGGCGCCGCAAGCGTCGATGCTGCTGTCAGGCTACGGCCCGCAGCTGGCAGAGCAGGCACTGCAGGGCGCGGTGCTGCACACCTTCAAGCCGCAAGAGCTGGCGCTGCCCGACAGCATGGGCGTGCAGCCGGGCAGCATCACCGTGACGGAACGCGGGCTGGTGATCGGGTTTATCAACAAGCCAGTGAGCTAGCGCAGCTAGCGCCGGGCAGCTACGCGTCTTTTCGGCCGGCCAGCGCCTGCACATGGGCGCGCAGTGTGGTGTGGCCGCGCACCGGTGCGTCGGGCACGGTGTAATGCTTGTCGAGCGTGATGGCGGTCATGGCGGCATAGGACCTGGCGGCCGCCGGCGAAAAGCCGATGGCTTGATAGCCTTCCTCCCATTTGTCGCGCGGGGTAACGCGCACCGACACCGGTTTGCCCAAGGCATCCGAGAAGGCCGCAGCCACATCTGCGGCGCTGTAGAGCTCAGGGCCCTCCACGTAATACACACCTGTTTTGCCCGCGGGCTGGGTCATCAGCCGTGCGGCGAATTCGCCCAGATCTTGCGGCGCCACCATGGGCAGTTTGAAGTCAGCGGGGTACATGGAGTCGACCACGCCTTCTTTTTGCGCCGTGCCCAAGGCCGCGTCCCAGTTGCTCATGTAATAGGCCGCGCGTATGACGCTGAAGGGCACGGGCTGGGTCTCCAGGGCTTTTTCAAGGTCGTACAGAATGCCCAGGTCACCGGCGCGGTCGACGGGCTGTGCGCCATAGGTGGACTCGGCCACGATCTTCTGCAGCCGCGTGCCGTCAAGTGCTTCGACGATGGACTTTGCGGTGAGGCTCTCTTCGGCATCGGTGTCGGTAGCGGGTGCGGCGGGCGGGTTCAGCAGAAAAAGACGCGTGCCCTGCTGAAGCACCTTACGCAACGCCACTACATCGCGGACATCTGCCAGGGCCACCTTGGCGCCCTGCGGCACCGTGGTGCGCGCGGTGCCGGTTTGGCGCGCTTTTTGAGGGTCGTGGGTGACGATGGTGACCGGCTCGCCCGCATCGATGAGGCGCTTGGCCAGCGCGGAACCCACGTGTCCTGTTCCGCCAAGAATGATGTGCATGGAAATCTCCTGTTGTCAAAACTCCATGCTCGTGACGGAGGTGTTGCCCGGGTGACGGCCACAGTAGCCTTGGAAGGTGGGAATACGCTGACAAGCGCCGTTCCGGCCCGCACAAATCACCAACACTGCAGACACAAAAAAAGACAGGCAGGGCCTGTCTTTTTGGGGGAGTAAGGGTGTCAGCTGACCTGCGGGCCAGCCTCCTTCATCTATCGCAATTTACTTGGTGCCTGCGGCTTTGACGTCAGCCTTGGTTTCGGCTTTCACGGCGTTGGTGTCGACGGTGGCGTTGGCCTTGTCGGCAGCAGCCTTGGCCTTCACGGTGTCAACCTTGGCGTTGGCGTCGATGGCGACACCGGCTGCCTTGGCATCTGCCTTGGTGGTGGCTTTTTCAGCTTTGGCGGTGGCCTTGGCTTTGTCTTCAGGGTCAGCCTTTTCAACCTTGGCTTCTGCCTTGGCGGCGGCCTTGTCGGCCTTGGCGTCAGCCTTGCGGGTCTTTTTAGCGGCTTTCGCTTCTGCCTTTTCCACCTTTGCGTCGGCCTTGGCATTTACCTTGGCTTCGCTCTTCAGGGCGCCGGTCACAGCCTTGTCAGCCTTGGCTTCCGCTTTGCTGGCGGGAACGACGCCGGTGGCGGGTTCGGCAGGTGCAGGTGCCTGTGCAGAAGCCACACCGACGAACAGGGTGGCAATAAGGGTAGCGAGCAATTTGTTCATGAGAGTCCTTTGAAAAGAATGGATGGATGAGGAAATTGTTGTTATCACGAAGCACCTGTTCAACGGCCTTGGGTTTGGGGGTGTTGACCCGGTATACATACCGTTGCACACCACACCAGCGCCTTACATTGTTTGTCGCTGTGCGGCGACAAATCTGCACGTGCTATTTCTTTCAACCACTTTTTAATTTTTCAAAAGACTCCCCGAGAGGTGCTGCTCCGGGTAGAACGACGACGGGCAAGCACTGCTACTCGTCGAGGAAATCACCCCGGTAAAAGCTCCAGGCCGTTCCGTCATGAAGATAGAAGTGTCCATCCGCGCAAAAGTCTTTGCCCGGGAAGAATTCGCGATACGCCTTGGGCACGAGCCGAACCAGCTGCTCGTCGGAGAGCTCGTCGAACTGCTCAGGCGTAATGGGTTTACCGACTCTGGGTTTGGGAGATTCCATAGGAGGTGGTTTGAGTGGAGAAAAATGAAACACGCTAAGCCTGCCGCTACACCTTGCCCCCACCGATGTTAAGGCGCACTACTTCGCGGGTGCCGTTGAGATCACTTCTTTGACAATCACTTCTGAGACCGTTCGAACCTGCTTGGGGGTGACGGCTGAGAATATCCCCTCCCAGGCGCTTGAGGAGGTATTGAATTTCTTGGAGCCGAAAGGCTTTTTCGAAGGAAGATCGATGTACTCGGCGTCAACGTCCATGTACGCGTTTCCGACCATCACGCCCAACAAGTACCGCTTGGCTGTTGACACATATTTGAAGTCGTTAACAGTTAACCGGATAAGGATTGATGCGTTCGCAGGGATTGTGTTTTCATTCTCGACAAAAACGAAGGGCACCTTCGCGGTTTCAGCGGACGCTGCCAAGTACTCTTGCCAATCATCCAGGAGCGACTGCCAGTCGGTGTTGCTTCGGGCGGCCTGATTGCCGGTGACGACCGCGACAAGCGCCCCGGAGGGTGCTTGCGCTCGAGGTGTCGCAACCGTCGAGGACGCCGTCGGCGACTGGGTGACAGTCGCAGCACAACCCGCGAGACAAGCGATAGCAAGGCAGAGGATGAGGCGCTGGATAAAGTGGTGCATGTGAGAGTAAGAGTTGCCGGCGAGTTGATAAACGTACGCGATCATATTGGATGAACGCACCGACACAACAAGCCGCCAAATCACCGGCGCCATGCGACCCCCTCGCGCTGTCAATGGTCAATGCGACCGAACAGCAAAGCAAGCGTGGGGCCTGATGGTGATGCAGCGCACCGGCCGGAAGGTGGATGTGCTGCCCCATGTAGGATGAGCAGCATGACTCCGAAAGCATCTTCACAACAAATCGTCATCGTCGGCGGCGGCGTGATCGGCAGCGCCATTGCCTACTTTCTCGCATCGCATCCGCGCTTTGGCGGCAGCATCACCGTCATCGAACGTGACCCGACCTACACGCAAGCTTCTTCAGCGCTGTCGGCCAGCTCGATTCGCCAGCAGTTTTCGCAGCCGGTGAACATTGCGGTGTCGCAGTTCGGCATTGAGTTTTTGCGCAACATTCATCAGCACCTGGCTGTTGACGGCGATTTACCCGACATCGGCCTGACGGAGCGCGGCTACCTGTACCTGGCAACTGAAGCCGGTGCGGCCACCTTGCAAGAGAACCACGCCACGCAGCGCGCGCAGGGTGTCGACGTGGCACTGCTGACACCTGCGCAGTTGCAACAGCGCTTTCCGTGGCTGCAGGTAGACGACCTCGCGCTCGCCTCGCTGGGTCTCACGGGTGAAGGCTGGTTTGATGGCTACGGCTTGCTGATGGCTTTCAAGCAAAAGGCGCGCAACCTGGGTGTGCAGTACGTGAAGGCCGAGGCGACCGGCTTTGTGCACAGCGCGGGCCGCGTGCAGGCGGTGGCACTGCAGGGCGGCGGGCAGCTGCCCTGCGACTGGGCCGTGAATGCGGCAGGTGCCTGGGCACGGCCGCTGCTGGCGGGCACCGGGCTTGACTTGCCGGTATATGGCCGCAGGCGCTGCGTGTATGCGTTTGCCAGCCCCGCCAAGACGCCCGACTGCCCACTGGTGATTGACCCGAGCGGCTTATGGTTTCGGCCCGAGGGCGACATCTGGATTTGCGGGCTGCCGCCGGCGCAAGACGACAACGACGCGCCGCTCGACGTTGACTACGAACTCTTTGACCAGGCCTGGCTGACGCTGGCAAACCGCGTGCAGGGCTTTGAAGCGGTGCGCATGCAGCGCGCCTGGGCCGGCTATTACGAATACAACACGCACGACCACAACGCACTGCTGGGGCCGCACCCGCAGCTGCCCAACCTGCTGCTGGCCAACGGCTTCAGCGGCCACGGCCTGCAGCAGTCACCTGCCGTGGGGCGCGGCCTGGTCGAGTGGATGGTGGACGGCGCCTACACCAGCCTGGACTTGTCGCCGCTGGCAGCCGCGCGGCTGGTGGAAGGCCGCGTCTTGCTTGAAAAGAACGTGATCTAGGGCGCTTGCGGCTCGCCTCTTCTTGCTTCTTCTTTCTTGCTCTTACTTCTCGCTGTCCAGGTGTCCCATCTGGTGAGCGTCATAACGCGTGCCGGCCACCGCATCGGCTGGCAACGCGGCTTCGATGCGCTGAAGGTCTTCACTGCCGAGTTGCAGCTTGAGTGCGCCCAGCGATTCGTCCAGCTGCTTTAACGTGCGCGAGCCAACCAGCGCCACCATGTCCACGCCCAGCGCCTTGCCGCGTGCGAGCACCCAGGCAATCGCCACCTGTGACGCGGTAGCGCCCAGGCCGCCGGCCAGCTGCTGCAGCACGTCCACAAGCTGCTGGTTCTTCACCGCGTTGTCACCGGTAAAGCGCGGCAGATGCGCGCGAAAATCACCCGGGCCCGTGGGCCTGGAGCCCGACAACAACCCGCGCGACAGCACGCCGTAGGCCGTCACGCCGATGCCGAGTTGCTTGAGCACCGGAAAGATCTCGGTCTCGGGCCCGCGGCTGATGAGCGAATACTCGATCTGCAGGTCACTGATGGGGTGCACGGCGTGCGCCTTCTTGATGGTCTCGACACCGACTTCACTGAGGCCGATGTGGCGCACGAAGCCGGCTTTGACCATGTCGGCCATGGCGCCTATCGTGTCTTCGATCGGCACGTTCGGATCAAGCCGTGCGATGCGGTAGATGTCGATGTGGTCGGTGCCCAAGCGCTGCAGGGTGTAGGCCAGAAAGTTTTTGACCGCAGCGGGCCGCCCGTCGATGCCGGTCCAGCCGGCGCTGGGGTCGCGCAGCGCGCCGAACTTGACGGAGATGAGCGCTTCATCGCGGCGGCCTTTGAGCGCGCGGCCTATCAGCATCTCGTTGTGGCCCATGCCGTAGAAGTCGCCGGTGTCGATCAGGTTTACGCCGGCGTCGAGCGCGGCGTGAATGGTGGCGATGCTTTGCGCTTCGTCATTGGCGCCGTACATGCCGGACATACCCATGGCGCCCAGGCTGATGGCCGAGACAGATTGCGGGCCGCGAAAGCCCAAACGGGTGGAAGAGAGGATTTTGGTGGTCATGGGGAGCCTTTCGGTGAACTCAGGATCAATGCAGAAGTGAGCCGCTGGGGAAAACGGGTGGCGAGCGTTTGCGAGCCAGTAGAAGGACTGTATTGGTTTGTATTAAAAGAATAAACTGCCGTGTTTAGAAATGACTGTTATCTATTTAAAGAACAAAAAGGGTGAAAGCAGATGAGCGTCGACCGCTACCGAGCGATGGAAGTGTTTAACCGGGTGGTGGAGCTGGGCAGCTTTACCGCCGCCGCCACGGCGCTGCACATGCCCAAGGCGAGGGTGACCACGCTGGTGCAGGAGCTTGAAGCGCACCTGGGCGTGCGCCTGCTCAACCGCACCACGCGCCGGCTGAACCTGACAGACGACGGCACGCTGTACCACCAGCGCGCGCAGGCCATGGTGCAGGACATGGGCGAACTGGAAAGCACACTGCGCCGCGCCGTGGCCACACCGGCCGGGCGGCTGCGCGTAGATGTGCCGGCCGCCGTGGGGCGGCATGTGATATCGCCGGCGCTGCCGCAATTTTTTAAACGCTACCCCGACATGGTGCTGGAACTGGGCAGCAGCGACAGGCCGGTTGACCTGGTGGCCGAGGGCGTGGACTGCGTGATACGCGGCGGCCTGCTGCACGACGAAACCCTGGTGGCGCGGCCGCTGGGCCGGCTCAGGGTTGTGACCTGCGCCGCGCCCGCTTACCTCGCGCAATACGGCACACCCATCACGCTGGAAGACCTGGAGCAACACCGCTTCGTGAACTTTCATTCGGCCAAGACGGGGAAGATATTTCCGTTTGAATTTTCAAAAGGCGATGAGGCGCGGCAAATTCACCGCCCGCACTGGGTGACCTGCAACGACGCCGACAGCTACATAGGCGCGGTGGTGGCCGGCCTGGGCCTGGCGCAGTCGCCGCTGACCCAGCGCACCTGCGCGCTGCTGAAAAGCGGGGCGCTGGTACGCGTGCTGCCCGACTGGCAACCTGAAGACCTGCCCATGGTGGTGATGTACCCGCGCAACCGGCACCTCACGGCCAAGGTGCGGGCCTTTGCCGACTGGGTGGCCGAGGTGTTTAAGGCGGAGTTTGAAGCAGGGGCGGCGTGGTATCCGTGACGCACGGCACATCGCGCTTGCTATCTTTTCAGGAGCTGCTTGCGCACGGTTTGATTGGGCCGGGGGGCTATTTCACTCGCAAATGCTTACAAGGCCAACGCGTCAGGCCCGGCCAGGCGCGTGCCGCGGCCCTATAGTTCACCCTCTTTTTCACCCTGGAACGCCCTGTGCCCAAGCCCCCTTTCACACGCCTGCCCAAGCTGGCGCTGCTGCTCACGGCCCTGCTGCCGCTGGCACAGGCTGTTGCCCTGACCCCTGCCGAAACTGCGTATGTGGGCGGCTACACCAACGGCTCGGTCGACACCCGCACACAGCTGATGCTGCTGGACGACAACACCTTTTGCCTGTCTTTCATGGGCGGCTCACTCGACATGCTGCTGGGCGGCCGCTGGAAGGCGGAGCCGGGCGCGGACGCGGGCGTGCGGCTGCAGCAAGTGCGGCAAGAGATCGCGCTGTTTCCTGCGTTTGCCCGCCCCGCGGCGGATCAGGGCCAGAACGTGGTGTTCGACTTTCATGGCCACACGCTTGCCAAGGCGCGCGCGCCGGTGTTTGCGGTGTCGGCCGACGAGTCGCTGCCCGCCACGCTGCAGCCGCTGTTTACCAAAGGCAAAAATGAATGGAGCGGAAGCTACAAGCTGCCGCCCATGGCTGCGGCATCTGCGCGCTACTTTTTTATGGGCGACGTGGAAGTAGATGCCCATGGCGAGCCACAGCGCATCAAGGTCACGCAATACAAAATCGGCGATGGCAAAGCAATACGTGTGGGGTTTAACCAAAACCAGGCGCGGCCGCTGCTGGATGTGGCGGCGCTACTGAAAGACGACGTGCTGCAAGTGGACGGCCGGCGCTTTGGCACGCGCAAAGAGCTGCCTCAAGACGTGCAGGAAAAGATACGCAAGTTCTGCATCCGGCCAGCGTTGGGGCAAGATGCACAGCGGCCGGTGGAAAGCGAAGGCAGCAACGCGCAAGAGGCAGCGCCGGCCCAAAAAGGGACGGCCGCAAGGCAACGCGAAACGCTGGTGCCCGTGAAAACCTTTTACCGGGACCTCGCCGCCAGCCAGGGCCAGCCGCTATTTCCCGACGAGACCCCGTAAGCCCATTTGATTGCGCTTTGAGGGCAGCGCAGCCTGCATTGTGCTGGCCGCGCGTCCGGCGGAAAACGAAGTCTCGCCAACAGGCGGCGCAGTATCAGGCCGCGGCGCGGCTCAGCTTGACCGGCGCGAAGTCGACCGGCACCGCAAACGCCACGTTGACGTAATTGGTGAAAAGATTGAGCGCCACATGCGCGAGGATCTCCACAATCTGCTCATCGCTAAAGCCCGCCTGGCGGACGGCTTGCACGTCGGCTTCAGACACGTTGCCGCGCTCATTGACCAGCTTGAGCGAAAACGCCAGCGCCGCTGCTGTGGCCGGGTCTGCAGATTCACCGCGTTGCGCGGCGGCCATGCCCTCGGCACTGACGCCGGCCTTGCGGCCCAGCGCGGTGTGGGCCGCAAGGCAGTATTCGCACGCATTGCGATCGGCAACCGCCACGGCAATCTGTTCGCCCAGTTGGGCGTTGATCACGCCACCGCCCAAGGCGCCAAACGAGCCCCACATGCTTTTGAGCGCGGCGGGTGAGTTGGCGACCGCCTTGAACATGTTGGGCGTGGCGCCAAAAGCCTGGGTCACCTGGTCAAGTAGGACCTTACGGTCGGCGGATGCGGTGGCAGGAGTGATGAGTGGAATGCGTGACATGGTGGAGTCCTTGGGTTGAAAAGTCGAGTTGGAGGTAAAACATTCGCGCGACGATGGCTTTGTGGTCCTTCGCTGCACAGAAGCAGTTTGCGGCGACAATCAGGACTTATTGGATTAATTCGTCCAGCAAAGCATCCTTATCGTCCAAACCCAACCCATCTACATCGCATGACCGCCCCCATGACCGAAGGACTCGACCGGCTTTCCGCCCTGATGGACCGCTTTCGCGTGCGGGCCCATATGTTTCACAACGGGCCGCTGTGTGGCGTCACGCATTTCACGCCCGAGGCCGGGCTGGGTTTTTTGCACGTGATGCGGCGGGGAACCATGGTGGTGACGCACCGCGCCGGAACAGGTGCGCCAAAGCGGGTGAAGGTGAACGAACCGAGTCTGGTGTTTTACCCGCGCCCCCTGGCGCACGACTTTCACAACGCACCGGTGGAAGGCGCCGACTTCACTTGCGCGACGCTGGCATTTGACGGCGGCGCCAACCACCCGCTGGCGCGCGCTCTGCCGGCGCTGGTGGTGTTGCCGCTCTCACGCGTGCAGGGTCTGGAGCACACGCTGGCACTGCTGTTTGCCGAGACTGAACAGGTACGCTGCGGCCAAAGGCTGCTGGCCGACAGGCTGTTTGAGGTGTTGCTGCTGCAACTGCTGCGCTGGCTGCTGGACCACCCTGAGGCCGGCGGTGTGCCCGAGGGCCTGCTGGCCGGCCTGGGCGAACCGCGGCTGGCGCGCGCCCTGGTGGCGGTGCATGAAAGCCCGGGTGAAGCCTGGAGCCTGGAGCGACTGGCGCAATCGGCCGGCATGTCACGCAGCGCTTTTGCGGTGCTGTTCAAGCAGAAGGTCGGGCAAACACCTGCGGACTACCTGGCGACGTGGCGGCTGGCGATTGCGCAGAGCGAGCTGCGCAGCGGCCAGTCTCTCAAGGCCATCGCCTCGCAGCTCGGTTATGCGAACGCGTCGGCACTGTCGCGCCTTTTTGTGCAAAAGACAGGGGTGTCGCCGCGTGAATGGGCCAAAGCGGCGGCATAGCGCGGGACGCACCCTGCCGGCATGCAGGTCGGGCTAGGGAGTAGCACGGGGCGCGGTGGCCGGCGGCAACGCGTAGGCCCGCACATAGTCACCCGCTTTGGTACCGAGCGACCCATGGCCGCCGGCCACCACCAGCACATATTGCCGGCCGTCGGCGCCGGTGTAGGTCATGGGTGTGGCCTGGCCGCCGGCAGGCAAACGGCTCTTCCAGATCTCTTTGCCCGTGTCGACCTCGTAGGCCCGCAGGTAGTAGTCCAGCGTGCCCGACAGAAAGGCCACGCCACCGGCGGTAGTCACCGGCCCGCCGAGGTTGGGCACGCCCATGCGGAAAGGCAAGGGCAGCGGCGCGAGGTCCCGCACGGTGCCGTTTTTATGTTGCCATGCGATGTTGCCGGTGGTGAGATCAGCACCCGCCACATACCCCCAGGGCGGCGCCTGGCAGGGTATGCCCAGCGGTGACACAAACGCGCTGAGCTTGACGGCAAACGGCGCGCCGAAGTTTTCATTAAGCGACGGCAAGCTGCCTTCGGGCCTTTCCTTGCCTTGCACCAAGAGGCTGGTGGCATCAGGCCGCGGCACGAGCTTGGAGACAAAGGCCAGGTAGGTCGGCGTGGTGAACACCATCTGCCGCACCGGGTCGACGGCCACACCGCCCCAGTTGAAGACACCGAAGTTGCCGGGATACACCAGCGTGCCCTGCGTGGACGGCGGGGTGAAGCGGCCCTCGTAGCGCAGGCGGTGAAAGGCGATACGGCAATACAGCTGGTCGAACATGGTGGCGCCCCACATGTCGCGGCCGGTCAGCGGCGGCGGGTTGAAGGACAGCGCCGACTTGGGCTGGGTGGGCGCGCTGTTGTCGCCCTGCGCGGCACCCTGTGGCGCGGGAAGTTCCGTCACCGGCAGCAGCGGCGTGCCGGTGCGGCGGTCCAGCACAAAGATCTCGCCCTGCTTGGTGGGCTGCACGAGCGCGGGCACCCGGTTGCCGTTGATGGTGAGGTCCAGCAGGCTCGGTTGGGCGGGCACGTCGTAGTCCCAGAGGTCGTGGTGCACGGTCTGGAAATTCCAGCGCACCTTGCCGGTGGCCAGGTCCAGCGCGACGACGGAGGACGAATAGGTTTCCACCGCGGGGCTGCGGTTGCCGCCCCATTGGTCGGGCGGCTGGTTGCCCAGGGGCACGTAGACCATGCCCAGCGCTTCATCGACGCTGGAAATCGACCAGCTGTTGGGCGAGTTGGCCGTGTAGCTGGCGCCGGGCGGGAGCGGCACGCTGCTGTCGGGCCGGCCGGAATCCCAGGCCCATACCAGCGCGCCGGTGTTGATGTCGAAGGCGCGGATGACGCCGGACTGCTCTTTGGTGGAGACGTTGTCGAGCACGGTGCCGCCGACGATGATGAGCCGCGACGTCACCACCACGGGCGAGGTCGAGTAGTAGGCGCCGGGCTTGAGGTTGGGCATATTGGCCCAGAGGTCTATCTCACCCTTGCCGCCGAAAGCAGTACAGGGCTTGCCGGTCTCGGGGCTGAGCGCGATCACGCGGCCGTCGGCCGTGGGCATGAAGAGCTTGGCCGGGCAGGTGCCGTCGGCGCTGGGCGCGGGCGGCGGTGTGGTGGCCGGCGGCTGGTAGGACAAGCCGCGGCAAGTCAGGTGCTGCAGTGCGAGCTGGCTTTTGATTTCGGGGTTGTAGCGCCAGATTTCGGCGCCGGTGGTGGCGTCGAGCGCGATCACCGACTGGTGCGGCGTGCAGAAGAACAGGCGTGTGCCGATTTTGAGCGGCGTCACCTCGAAGGTGGTTTCCTGCGGGTCGCCGGGGCGGCCGCGAACATCGCCGGTGCGGTACTCCCAGGCCATCTCCAGGCTCTTGACGTTGCCGGGCGTGATTTGCGCCAGCGGCGAATAGCGCTGGCCCTGGCCGGTGCGGCCGTAGGCGTGCCATTCACCCGGCGGCACACCGTCACCCGGTGCCATGGGAGCGGCGCCCATGGGTGCCAGGGGCTGCAGGCCTACAAGGCGGTTGTCGTCGTGAAAGCCGGCGACGACCGCCGCGATGAGGAACGCGCCGAGCACCGTGCCCAGTGCCCAGCGGCCGCCGCGCGCGCCCATCAAGCCCTCATGCCCCGGAGAGTCTATGGGCCAGGTGCGGGCGATCCAGGGCGTCATCAGGAACAGCCCGAGGATAAACACCACGCCGCCGCGCGCGGCCAGCGGCCACCAGTCCAGCCCGGCTTCCCATAGCGCCCAGGCCAGCGTGCCGCCAACCAGCAACGCAAAGGCCCACAGCCCGGCCGGGCTGCGGCGCGCCAGCAGCACGCCCGCCAGCACAAAGCCCAGGCCCGCGAGCAGGTAGTAGGAGGAGCCACCCAGCACCACCAGCCAGAACCCGGCGAGCAAAAGGGGCACCCCAAGCACGAGCAAGACCAGGCCGGTGAACCAGGCGGGGCGGCGCTTGAGGGGGTTGACAGGGTTGGGAGGGGGCGGGACGGGAGGGGCGGTGTTGTAAGACGGCATTTTTGTTCTTTGACCGGCGCGCGTCAGCCACCAGACATCGCACCTGAGAGGAAGGGTTGAAAGAAACCGCAGCGACTGAACGGCCAATCTAGTCCGCGTGCGCCGCGCCGGACGTCAGCCTGGGACTGAGAACGCTGTAGGAAGGCTGGGGCGGCTGGCGCTGGCCGCGGAGAACTGAGCCGCGGCCGCTTGCGCGGCTTTTTATTTTGCGGCCGACCGCGTGTGCGTGGCTTTGGGCTTCGGGGTCACGAGCTCATGCGGCTCCAGAAAGAACTGCGTATTCCCCGCCAGTCGCTCGACCACCAGGTCGATGAAAGCCCGCGCACGCGCGGGCTGCGCATTGCGGCTGCCGTAATACACATACAGGCCCAGATGTTCGGTGACGTGCTGCGTGAGCAACGGCACCAGCTTGCCCGCGCGCACCAGCGGCGCCGCGGTAACGCCTATGAGCTGGCCCACGACCTGGCCGGCCACCACGGCGCGCGCCTCCAGGTCCACGTCGTTGGTCAGGAATGAGGCCGCGATGTTTCGGCCCACGACTTCTTCGACGACCTTGAATTCCCAGGGCATGGCCTTGCCGGTGCCGGTGTGCCTGAAGCCGCTGCAGCGGTGCGCCGCGAGTTCGTCGAGGGTCTGCGGCGCGCCGTGCCGCGCGATGTAGGCCGGTGAGGCGCAGACGATCAGCTGCAGCGGCAGGACGCGCCGCGAGATGACGCCTCCCTCGGGGGGTGAGCCGGCGCGAAAGCCGACGTCGATGCGGTCTTCGACCCAGTTGCCGATGCGGTCGTCCATCTGGATGTCCGGGTCCACCTGTGGATGGCGCCGGCAGTATTCCTCAAGCACCGGCCACAGCACCTCGAGCATGATGGAGCGCGGCACCGCGATGCGCAGCGGCCCGGCGATGTCCTCGCGGCCGCGCCGCGCGCCGTGCAGTGCGCGCCGCAGGGTGAAAAGCCCCGGCTGCGCGGCCTGCAGGAATTGCTCGCCCTCTTCGGTGAGGCTCAGGCTGCGGGTGGTGCGGTGGAAAAGGCGCACACCCAGATGCTGTTCAAGCTGCACCAGCGCCTGGCTGGCGGCTTGCGGCGTGATGGCCTGCGCGGCGGCGGCCTGGCGCAGGCTGCCCAGCTCGGCTGCCTTGACGAAGGTGGAAATGGCGCGCAGTTCATTGAAGGCCATGGAGGCTCCTTGCATATTCACAGTGGGCACAGGGGAATTAGGCCTGGATTGAGTCCCGGATTGTCATGTTTTACTTGATTATGAACCCGGCAATTGTGGTCTATTCAACACGCAATCGAAAACCTACATTGCCCTCCTCCGCAACTTTTTTTAGAGGGCAAGACCATGAATGCAAAAACCACAAAAGCCAGTTTCAAACGCGTCTGGATGATCACCGGCGCGGCGCGCGGCATTGGCGCCCGCATCGCAGAAGCAGCGCTGGCCCACGGCGACGCTGTGGTGGCAACGTCACGCGACGCCGCCTCGGTGCAAAAGAGATTTCCCGCCAGCGATGCGCTGCTGGCCTTGCCGCTGGACGTGACCGACGAGGTACAGGCGGTGGCGGCCGTACAAGCCGCACTGGCGCGTTTTGGCCGCATCGACGTGCTGGTCAACAACGCGGGCTACGGCCTTCTGGGCGCGGTGGAAGAAGCCACGGCCGACGAAGTGCGACGCCTGTATGAGACCAATGTGTTCGGGCTGCTGAACGTGACACGCGCCGTGCTGCCGGCCATGCGCGCGCGCCGCAGCGGCCACGTCATCAACATCTCGTCGCTGGGCGGTTACCAGTCGGCTCCCGGGTTTGGTGTATATTGCTCAACCAAATTTGCGGTGGAAGGCCTGACAGAAGCGTTGCACGGGGAACTGGCGCCGCTGAACATTCACGTCACGACCGTGGAGCCGGGCTACTTTCGCACCGACTTTCTGGACAGCGCTTCGCTGGCAGTGTCGCCGCGCATTCTGGACGACTACGCGAGCAGCGCCGGCAAGGTGCGCGAAGTGGCCGCGCAAATCAGCCACAAGCAGGCAGGTGACCCGCTGCGTCTGGCGCAAGCCATGCTGACCCTGGTGGCGTCAGACACGCCGCCGCTGCGCCTGCCGATGGGCACCGACACTTTGAAGGTCATCGAAGACAAGCATGCGTTTGTCGAGGCCGAGGTGAAGGCCTGGCGAGCGCTGTCCGCCTCGACGGACTTTCCGCTGGCAGCGTTGGCGGCTTGAGTTGCGTTGAGCGGGCCAAAGAAGATTCGAGATTCGATTTCTTCCATGTCCTGTTGACTCGACCCCTGGGTCCGCCTTCATGATGCTGAAAGTTCACAGCAATCCTGAAGCAACCCAGAGGTCCCTCATGAATTTTCCCCACGCGCACCCGGGCGCCTCCGAGGCGGCAAGGCGACTCGGCGTATCGATAAAAGCCTTGCGACTGTATGAGCAGCGAGGCCTGGTGACGCCAGAGCGCACCGCCGCAGGCTACCGGGTCTATGGCCCCGACGCGATGGCGCGTGCGGCGGAGGTAGTGGCGCTGCGCAAGCTCGGCTTGAGTTTGGCGCAGATCGCAGAGGCGTTTGAGGGCGACCCACAAAGCCTGGAGCCGGCGCTTGCCTTGCACGAGGCGTCGCTCGAATCCGAAGTCCGTAAGCTGGTCGACACGATTGGCAAAGTCCGCACGCTGCGCGCGGATCTTCTTCGCGGCAAGGCGCCAGGCCGGGGGGAGCTTGAGCGTGTGCTGAATCCTTATGCCAAGTTCAACCTGAGCTTTGAGCTGCCCTGGCCCTGGGGCGGCGAGTGGTTTGAGCTTGCCGACATACGGCCGCTGAACTACATCATCGGGCCGCTTGGCAGTGGTAAGACACGTCTGGCTTTGCTGTTGGCCGAAGGGCTGCCGAATGCAGTCTTCCTGGGCCTTGACCGGGCGGACCGCGCAGCGGCAAATACCGGTATCTTGCAAACTGATGCCACGGTGAAGCAGCGTGTTGAAGGGGCGCTGGCCTGGCTGGTGGATGAAGGTGCGGTGGAGTCGGAAGCCTTGACTGCGCTATTGGCAGGCCTGGAGGCCGAAGGGCCCGCCGTCTTCGTCGTCGACATGGTGGAGCAAGGGCTGGACCAGACCACGCAGGAAGCGCTCATCATTTACCTGCGCCAGCGTGCCAGGGTCGATGCGCGCCCGCTTTTCCTCCTGACACGCTCGTCAGCAATTCTGGATCTGGCGGCAATGGGCGCTGAGGAAACCATCATCCTCTGCCCGGCGAATCACAGCCCGCCGATGCGTGTGGCGCCCTATCCCGGCGCCGCGGGATACGAGGCGGTGATGACATGCCTGGCCTCGCCGGAGGTCAGGGCGCGCACGGCTGGCATGATTGCAACGATTCCTGAAACGGCTTGACAGTCCAGCGTCGTTTTCACGCGGCGCACGCAGCCAGTTTCTTCGCAGGCCACAGCCGCACCACCAGCGCGGCCACGCCGGCTACAGCGGCCATCACGCACACGCCTTGCCAGCCGGCTTGCGCCAGCACCACGCTGCCCAACCACGCGCCGCTTGCCATGCCGCTGAACATGCCAATGAAGAGCACCGCATTGAGACGGCTGCGCGCGGCGGGTTCGATGCTGTAGATGATGGTCTGGTGCGCGATCAGCGCAGCCTGCGCGCCCAGGTCAAACACCACGGCGCCCAGGGCGATCAGCCACAGCTGCTGCGGCCCCAGGGCCATGGCGAGGAAAGCGGCCGCGACGAGGGCGGCGCCCAGACGCGTCACCAGTTCAGGGCCTTTGCTGTCGGCGATGCGGCCGGCCAGCGGTGCGGCAAGCGCCCCCGCGGCGCCTGCCAGGCCAAAGGCGCCGGCAGCGCTGCTGCCCAGGTTGAAAGGGGCTGCGTGCAACATGATGGCGAGCGTGGACCAGAAGGCGCTGAAGCCGATGCTGATGAACCCCTGCGCAATGGCTGCGCGGCGCAGCGCACCGTGGCGCTTCCACAGCGTGCCCAGCGAGCCAAGCAGGGCCAGATACGGCAATTGCGTGGTGGGCGCAAAGCGCGGGAGGCGACGCCAAACCGCCAGAGCCAGCAGCGCAATGGCCAGGGCGGCCGCCACAAACATGCTGCGCCAGCCGAAATGTTCAGCCACAAAGCCCGCCACCACACGCGACAGCAAGATGCCCAGCAACAGGCCCGTCATGACGGTGCCCACGGTTTTGCCGCGCTGCGCTTCGGGCGCCAACGTGGCGGCGGCCGGCACGATATCTTGCGCGAGCGTGGCCGCAAGGCCTATTGCGAGGCTGGCCAGCGCGAGCACCGCCACCGACGACGCGGCGGCGGCCACCAGCAGCGCCAGCACCAGCGCCGCGGCCTTGCCCACAATGATGCGGCGGCGGTCATAACGGTCGCCCAGCGGCGCGAGCAGCCCGATGCCCAGCGCGTAACCGAGCGTGGTCAGTGTGGGCACCAGGCCGACGGCGGCGGGCGTTGACTTGAATTCGGCGAGCAGCAACGCCAGCATGGGCTGGCTGTAATAGAGCGAAGCCGCTGCCAGGCCGGCGCCGGTGGCGAGCAGAAGAATCAGCGAGGCCGGCAGGCCAGGGGCGGCATGGTCATGCGTAACGGCGGTAGAAGTCATGGCAAAAATCCCGGTTTGAGGCAGGATGCGAGTATGCAGGCCCGGTTTTGCGCTGTGAAGACGGCTAATGGCACAATGGTCATACGCCGAACGCATACAAAGCAGGGGGCCATGAAAACCGCACCGGACCGGATTGAGCTGATGCAGACCTTTGTGCGCATCGTGGAGGCAGGCAGCCTGTCTGCCGCCGCAGCGCAGATGAACGCCACGCAACCCACGGTCAGCCGGCGCCTGCAGGCACTGGAGCGATCGCTGGGCCTCAAGCTGCTGCAGCGCTCCACCCACGCGATGAAACTGACCGAAGACGGCGAGCGTTGTTTTAGCCGCGCCAAGGAGTTGCTGGGCAACTGGGATGCCTTTGAAGCCGACCTGCGCGGCACCCAGGAAGTGCCGGAGGGCACGCTGCGTGTGGTCGTGCCGCATGCCTTGGGCCAGCAGCAGCTAGTGGGGCCGGTGGTCGACTATTTGCGGCGCCACGAACGGGTCACGGTGGAATGGCTGCTCCACGACGGCACGCCAGACTTCATCGCGCAGGGCATCGACTGCGCGGTGCACGTGGGCGCGGTGGAAGACCCTTCTTTGGTGGCTGTGAAGGTTGCTGAAATCCGGCGCATCGTGGTGGCCGCGCCTTCGCTGCTGCAGGGCAAGCCGCCGCCGCTGCATCCGGCCGAGCTGCAGGCCCTGCCTTGGCTGGCGCTCCAAACCTTCTATCGCAACGAGGTGGTGCTGATCCGCCGCCACGCCGACCAGCGCCGTGAAGAGCACCGATTTGCGATACGGCCTCGCCTGGGCACCGACAGCCTCTTCGCCCTGCGCAATGCCACGCTGCTGGGCCTGGGCGCGAGCATCGCTTCGACCTGGCTGGTGGCCGACGATGTGGCTGAAGGCCGGCTGCTGCACCTGGCGCCGCAGTGGTGTGCAGAGCCCCTGCCGGTCTATCTGATCTATCCCTATTCGAGCTTTTACCCGGCCAAGCTGCGGCGCTTTGTGGAGGCGCTGCGCGAGGGACTGCCGACCGGTATGGGACTGCCGGCCCGTACGGACCCGGTGGCATGAGGACATCGCACAGGCCAGCAAGATAGTTCTGGAATGACCACCATCTACAGAAGATTTGAGGAGGTGTGAGGGACGAACTACAGCCTTGGCGAGCCCGGATCCTCGCACAGGCCTTTTTCCACCATGTCGATCAAACGCTGGCCGATCTGCTGCATCTGCGGGCCGATGAGCGGACCCAGCGGCCCGTCAATCACCAGCATGGCCAGGCCATGCACCGCCGACCAGGCGAGGAATTCGGCGCCGGGGCGGCGCTGCGGCGACAGGACACCAGCGTCCACCAGCTTGTCGATGGCAGCGCCCAGCAGCTCGAAAGGGTCCAGTCCGCTTTGCCCTTTGCGCTCGCTATCGGCCGGTGCACCCTGGGTTCTTTGCGCCAGGTCGTCGGAGGGGCCAAAGGCCGTGCGGAACAGCCCGCTCTCGGCCTGCGCAAACCGCAGGTAACCGGTGCCGACCGCGCGCACGTTGGCGCGGGCGAAGTCGACGGGTGGCAAATCCTGGGGCAACGCGGCCAGTTCGGCCTCCATGGCGCGGGCCACTGCCGCCAGCGCGGCTGAACGAACCGCGTACAGCAAGGCCTGGCGGTTTTCGAAATGGCGGTAAGCGGCGTTGGGCGCCACGCCTGCACGGCGCGTGGCTTCGCGCAGGACCACGGCCTCGGGCCCGCCCGCACGGGCCAGCTCCACACCGGCTTCCAGCAGGGCACGCCGCAGATCGCCGTGGCGGTAAGTGCTGCGGGGCTGCAGGGGCTTGGGCGCGCTCGTCATGACTTGTTACTTATTTATGTGGACAGTGTTCATTATCTTTGTTATTCTTTTGTGGACGGTGTACACAATAGCCCTGTTTTCCCCGCCACGCAACTGAAATGCATCCGAATTACCAACCTGGACGCCCCGAATGACCGCGCCACTCCCACTCAAGTCCGCCAGCGCACTGGCCCAGATCAATGGCGTTCGCTTTCCCAACGAAAGCGACGACTACCGCCAGGCGCGCAATGCGCTGCTGGCCGAGGAAATCGAGCTCAGGCGGCACATTGAAAAGGTGGCGGGACAACGCCGGGCCTTGCCGCCGGGCGGTGTGGTGCCGATGGATTACCGCTTTGAGGGCGAAGAAGGCCCGGTTACTTTTACGCAACTGTTCGGCGGCAAGCAAACGCTGGCGGTGTACAGCTACATGTTTGGCCCCCAGCGCAAGCAGCCTTGCCCGATGTGCACTTCGCTGCTGTCGGCCTGGGACGGTTGTGCAGCCGATGTGGGACAGCGCATCTCACTGGTGGCGATTGCGCGTTCGCCGATCGAGCGGTTGCTGGCCTTCAGGAAGGAGCGCGGCTGGCAGCATCTGCGGATCTATTCAGACCCGACCGGCGAGTACACCCGCGCCTACGTGAACGCCGACGACGCGGACATGCCGGGCTTCAATGTCTTCACCCGGCGCGACGGCACCCCACGCCACTTCTGGAGCGGCGAGATGGGCCCGGCCACGGCGGACCCCGGCCAGGATCCGCGCGGCGCGCCAGACCTGATGCCGCTGTGGACCATTCTGGACAGCACGCCCGAGGGCCGGGGCACTGACTGGTATCCGCAACTTCATTACCCGAAAGCGCTCGCGCGCTGAACCCACCACCCTCAAAGGAAACAGCATGCAGAAAATCACCCCCTTCCTGTGGTTCAACGACCAGGCCGAGGAAGCCATGAACTTTTATGTCTCGATCTTCAAGAACTCGAAGATCACCACGCTGCGGCGCTACGGCAAGGAAGGCCCCGGGCCTGAGGGATCGGTCATGACCGGGAGCTTCCAGCTCGAAGGCCAGGAATTCATGGCGCTGAACGGCGGCCCACACTTCAGCTTCACGCCGGCGATTTCGCTGTTCGTGGACTGCAAGACCCAGGAAGAAGTGGATGCGCTCTGGGACAAACTCTCGGCCGGCGGCGCGCCCAACCAGTGCGGCTGGGTGCAGGACAAGTTCGGCCTGTCGTGGCAGATCATCCCCACCGCGCTCGGCGACATGCTGGGCGACAAAAATCCGGCCAAGGCCGGCGCCACCATGAAGGCGATGCTGGGCATGCACAAGATCAGCATCAAAGGACTGCAAGAGGCCTACGACAAGGCCTGACGCCCCCTCTGCCCTTTTTTACCCTCAACCTCCCCGGCGGGAAAACACCCGGAAACACACCATGGCCACTCAAATGTTCGTCAATTTGCCCGTGAAAAATCTCGAGGCTTCAAAGAAGTTTTTCACCGCACTGGGCTTCAGGTTCAACCCGCAATTCACCAACGAGCAGGGTGCCTGCATGATCGTGAGCGAAGACCATAACTACGTCATGCTGCTGACGGAGAGCTTCTTCAAGACCTTCACGCCCAAGCCGGTCAGCGACGCCAGGAAGGGCACCGAGGTGCTGCTGTGCCTTTCCGCCGAAAGCCGCAAAGAAGTCGATGACATGGTGGGCAAGGCGGTGACCGCCGGCGCCACCACGCCGAACAAACCGCAAGACAGCGGCTTCATGTATGGGCACGGCTTCGAGGACCTGGACGGTCACCTCTGGGAAATCATGTACATGGACATGAGCGCCCTGCCGGCCGACATGGCCGCCACCGCCTGAACGCATTCCTCCCCTGACCTTCAAACCTGCTTTTTCAACCCCCCAAGGAGTCAACCATGCTAGTGCAGTCCTATTTGATGTTTAACGGCCGCTGCGAAGAGGCCATAGAGTTTTACCGCAAGGCGCTGGGCGCCGAAGTGACGATGATGATGCGCTTCAAGGAGAACCCCGAACCCATGACCGAGGGCTGCGGGCCTGGCGGCGGCGCCATTCCGGGCGACAACATCATGCACGCCTCCTTCAAGATTGGCGAAACGGAAGTGATGGCCTCCGACGGCATGGGCAGCAATGGCAAGCCGGAGTTCAAGGGCTTCTCGCTGTCATTGACCGCGGCCAGCGACGCCGAAGCACAACGGCTATTCAAGGCGCTGGGCGATGGCGGCAAGGTGGAAATGCCGATGACCCAGACCTTCTTCGCCTCGGCCTTCGGCATGGTGGCCGACCGTTTCGGCGTGTCATGGATGGTGATCAACCCCCGGCCCATGCCCTGACACAGAGCACTGATGAAGCTCTATTACTCAAACACACTCAACCCGCGAAAGGTCTGCGCCCTCGCGCAGCATTTGCAATTGCCCGTTGAGTTCATCTGGGTCGAGCTGGGCAAGGGCGAGCACCTCAGTCCGGCTTTTCGCGCGATGAACCCGAACGCCAAGGTGCCGGTGCTGGTGGATGACGACCTGGTGCTGTGGGAGTCCAACGCCATCATGTGCTACCTGGCGGAGAAGGCTGGATCCGACCTGTGGCCGAGCGACAAGCGCCGCATTGAGGTGATGCGCTGGCTGATGTGGGACGCCACGGAGTTCGCGCCGGCCGCAGGGACTTTTTATTTCGAGCACATCATCAAGCCGGGCTTCCTGCAACGCGAGGCCGATCCGGCGGAGATTGCGAGGGTGATGCCGAACTTCGAGCGCTACGCCGGCGTGCTGGAGGCCCACCTGAAAGGGCGCAAGTACCTCGTCGGCGACGCATTGACGGTGGCCGACTTTGCGGTAGCCATTACGCTGCCGTATGCCGAAAAGGCCCGCTTGCCGCTGGACGGTTTCCCCGAAATCCGGCGCTGGCACGACCGGCTTAACCAGCTGCCCGCCTGGCGCGAGCCCTTCCCGGCATCGCGGGCCGCCTGACAAATCGGTTTCTCTTATTTTTTTGAATCTCACAGGAGGCGACATGCAAGCGACACCCCAGAAGGAACATGAATGGCTCAAGCAACTGCTGGGCCACTGGACCACAACCGGCGAATGCGAAGGCGCGCCGGGTCAAGCACCGGTGAAAAGCGAAGGCACGGAAATCGTCCGCAGCCTTGGCGGCCTGTGGGTGGTGTGTGAAGGCAAGGCCGACATGCCCGGCGGCGGACCCTGCGAAATGCTGATGACACTCGGCTACGACCCCGAGAAGAAGGTCTACCAAGGCACTTGGGCCGGCTCCATGATGACGCACATGTGGATTTACCGCGGCACACTGGATGCGTCCGGCAAAGTGCTGACCCTGGACACCGAAGGCCCGAGCTTCAAGGATGACGGCAAGACGGCGCGTTATCAGGACGTGATCACGATCAAGGGTCCTGACGAGCGCACGCTGCACTCGCAATCGCTGCAGCCCGACGGGAGCTGGAAGCGCTTTATGACGGCAAGCTACCGCCGCGTGAAAACGACAAGCTGAGCGAGCCGGCAGCATCGGCGGGTTGCCCTTGCGCACCGGGGCTGACAAAATGGACCGATGCCTCACGCCGCATGCACACTTCGACCCCCAACCATTTCCCGAGCGGCCTTTGCGGCCTTGTTTGCATTGACCACGCTGATGGCGCTAAGCGGTTGCGGCAGCCTGCCATCGTTGCCCTCATCTTCGGCGCAACCCTCGGCCCCGCCGCGTCTGTCTGTCGACGAGGCGAACGACGTCACGCTCTACGCCATCAGCCTGGTGGGAACGCCTTATCGCTATGGTGGCAACACGCCGGAGTCCGGCTTTGACTGCAGCGGCCTGATCGGTCACGTCTACCGTTCGCGCGCCCACATCGCATCGCCGCGCACTGTGGCCACGCTGGTGAACTGGGGCCAGCCCGTGCCCGCGGAATCGGCACGCACCGGCGACCTGGTGGTGTTTATGCAGCGGGGCACGGCCACCCACGCCGGCATTTACGTTGGCGAAAACCGCTTTGTGCATGCGCCATCCACCGGGGGTGAAGTGCGCCTGGACTCCTTGCGCTCTACCTACTGGGCACGGCAGTCGTTTTCGTTTCGCCGGCCCTGACCACTGCATCCTGCAGGAGGGGCTCACGAGAGCGTCACAAATCCGCGCCGTAGTGCAAACTTCGACCTGACTTTCACCGAACCCTTCTTCATTCCCAAGACAACAAGACGAGACCATCCATGACTGCAACTCCTTCCACCAGCCCCGTGGCCGTCGTGACCGGGGGCGCTCGCGGCATCGGCCTTGCCATCGGTAAATGGTTTCTGGCCAACGGCTACCGTGTCGCGCTTCTGGACGTTGACTCGGGCACGCTGCTGCCCGCCGCTGCCGCCTTGCAGGACGCGGGACGCGTGCTGGCGGTGCATTGCGACGTGGCCGACCCGGTGCAGGTGCAGTCGGCCATGGAGAAGGTGGACGCCAGCTTCGGCCGCATCGATGCGCTGGTCAACAATGCCGGCGTCGCGGTGTTCAAGCCCATCGGCGAAACCACTTTCGAAGAATGGCGCCGGGTTTTGGGCGTCAACCTGGACGGCGCTTTTTTGTGCAGCCAGGCCTGCGTGCCCATCATGAAGCGCACCGGCGGCGGCAGCATTGTCAACATCGCGTCGATCTCGGGCCTGCGCGCGAGTACGCTTCGTGTGGCGTACGGCACCAGCAAGGCCGCGCTCATCCAGCTGACCAAGCAGCAGGCCGTTGAGCTGGGCACCGTCGGCATCCGGGCCAACGTGATTGCGCCCGGGCCGGTGGACACGGAAATGGCCAAGCTGGTTCACAGCGTGGCCATTCGCTCGGACTACCACGACGTGATTCCGCTGGGGCGCTACGGAACCGTGGAAGAAATCGCCTCCGCCGTGGGCTTTTTGTGCAGCCCTGCGGCCAGCTACGTCAATGGCCAGGTGCTGGCGGTGGACGGTGGTTTTGAGTCTGCCGGCGTGGGCCTGCCGACGCTGCGCAAAAACCAGGCGAACTGAACGGCACCCACATCAGCGCGGGCAGTCAGTGCAGGCATTTTTTCCTGAAAGCCCTCGCCCCTGCATTTTTATCTGCACTCGATAGAATGTTTCGAGCCTCTTCTGGCACCACCTTCACATCAGGATGCCGCGTGCAAGCCAATCCCATTATTTCCATCCAGCAACTCAGCAAAACGTATGCCTCGGGCTTTCAGGCGCTCAAGTCAGTGGACCTGGACATCCAGCGCGGCGAGATTTTCGCCCTGCTCGGCCCCAACGGCGCGGGCAAGACCACCCTGATCAGCATCGTCTGCGGCATCGTCAAGCCCGGTTCGGGAACCGTGACCGCCGATGGGCACGACATCGTCCGCGACTACCGGGCCGCCCGTGCCAAGATCGGGCTGGTGCCGCAGGAGCTTTCGACCGATGCCTTTGAAACCGTGTGGTCCACCGTGAGTTTCAGCCGAGGCCTGTACGGCAAGCCGCCCAACCCGGCCTACATTGAGAAAGTGCTGCGCGATCTCTCCCTGTGGGACAAGAAGGACAGCAAGATCATGGCGCTCTCGGGCGGCATGAAGCGCCGGGTGCTGATTGCCAAGGCGCTGTCGCATGAGCCAACCATCCTGTTTCTTGATGAACCCAGCGCGGGTGTTGATGTCGAGCTGCGCAAGGGCATGTGGCAAATGGTGCGGGACCTTCGCAGCAGCGGTGTCACCATCATCCTGACCACCCACTACATCGAGGAAGCCGAGGAGATGGCCGACCGCATCGGCGTGATCAACAAGGGCGAACTGATTCTTGTCGAAGACAAAGCAGTGCTGATGCGCAAGCTGGGCAAGAAGCAATTGAGCCTGCAGCTGCAAACGCCGCTGCAAAGCATTCCGCAAGCGCTGGCAGGGCTGCCGCTTGAGCTGACCAAAGAAGGACACACCCTGGTCTATACCTTCGACACGCAGACCGAGGAAACCGGCATCGCTGCGCTGCTCAGGCAGCTGGCCGAACTGGGCATTGACTTCAAGGACCTGCATTCGAGTGAAAGTTCGCTCGAAGACATCTTCGTGAGCCTCGTGCACGCCGACAAACCCGCCGCCCACAAGGAGGCCGCATGAACTGGCACGCTATCCGCGCGATCTATCGCTTTGAAATGGCGCGCACCTTCCGCACGCTGACCCAGTCCATTGCCTCGCCGGTGATTTCGACCTCGCTGTACTTCGTGGTGTTCGGCGCGGCCATCGGTTCACGCATGGGAGACATCGACGGCATCCGCTACGGCGCCTTCATCATCCCCGGTCTCGTCATGCTGTCGCTGCTCAACGAGAGCATCTCGAATGCTGCCTTCGGCATCTACATGCCGAAGTGGTCGGGAACGATTTACGAGCTGCTGTCGGCGCCGGTGTCGTCCATGGAAGTGGTGATGGGTTACGTGGGAGCCGCGGCGAGCAAGTCCGTGTTGCTGGGCTTGTTGATCCTGGCGACGGCGCGCCTGTTCGTGCCGTATGGCATTGCGCACCCTTTCTGGATGCTGTGCTTCCTGCTGCTGACGGCGCTGACCTTCAGCCTGTTCGGTTTCATCATCGGGCTGTGGGCGGACAACTTCCAGAAGCTGCAGGTCGTACCGATGATGGTCGTGACGCCGCTGACTTTTCTGGGCGGCGCGTTTTATTCCATCAACATGCTGCCACCACTGTGGCAAAAAATTGCCCTGTTCAACCCGGTGGTTTACCTGATCAGCGGATTTCGCTGGAGCTTCTACGGCGTGGCCGATGTCAATGTGGGCATCAGCGTGGCGGCCATCCTGGGCTTTCTGGGGCTGTGCCTGGGCGCGGTGTGGTGGATCTTCCGCACGGGCTGGAAGCTGAAGGCCTGAGTAAACAGCGGGGCCTGCAGAGGGCGAACCGTAGTTGCTATTGATTTTATAGCTGCTTGCGCACGTTACATAAGAGCTGGGGGTCTATTGTGCTTAAAGCTCTGGGCCAGATTTGCCGGAGAGGTGGCGAACGGCCTGGAGCGCGGCTTGAAAGAACTGCCGCGAACCTCATGTGTGTTGTTTGAACGTTTCAACGCCAGAAAGGCCTCTTCATGGCTGCCAACCTCGCCCCAAGTTCCGCCACGCACCCAGTCCTGCAGGTCAAGCCGCTCGGCTTTCCGTGGGCAACGCTCGACCCCTTTCTTTTTTGCGTGTACCACGACGATGCCTACCCCAGGGGCAATGCGCAGATGGGGCCGGACGCCTCGCTGGCGGGACGCAACATCGGCCAGGACTTTGCCCGCAAGGACGGCTGGAACATGTACCACGGCAGCACGGTGCCGGGCTTCCCCGCACACCCGCACCGCGGCTTTGAGACCGTGACCATCGTGCGCAAGGGCCTGATCGATCATTCCGATTCGCTGGGTGCGACGGCGCGCTTTGGCCAGGGCGACGTGCAGTGGCTGACCGCCGGCAAGGGCGTGGTGCATTCCGAAATGTTTCCGCTGCTGGATACGCAGAACCCGAATCCGCTGGAGCTGTTCCAGATCTGGCTGAACCTGCCGGCTGCCAGCAAGATGAGCGAGCCGCACTTCACCATGTTCTGGTCGCAGGACATTCCGCGCCTGAGCGTGCAGGACGCCGAAGGGCGAGCCGCCGACGTGGCCGTCATCGCAGGCCGCGTGCAAAACATCGCGGCCACGCCGCTGGTACCCCCGCCGGATTCGTGGGCCTCGCAGGCCGAAGCAGACGTGGCGATCTGGACGGTCCGCATGGCGCCCGGCGCGCATTGGACACTGCCCGCAGCAAGCGGCGAAGGCACCCGGCGCCAGCTGTATTTTTTCAAGGGGCAGTCGGCAACGGTGGGCGGCCAGGCGGTGAATGTGGACAGCGCCATCGAGTTGCGGGCCGGCATGGATGCGGAGATCGTTAACGGCGCCGAGCAAGCCGAGTTCCTGATGCTGCAAGGCAAGCCGATTGGCGAACCTGTGGTGCAGTACGGCCCGTTTGTCATGAACACCCAGGCCGAAATAGCGCAAACCATGGCGGACTACCAGCGCACACAGTTCGGCGGCTGGTCGTTTGGCGACGACGCGCCCGTGCATGGGCGGGAGCCGGCACGTTTTGCGCGCCATCCCGGCGGGCGCGAGGAAAAGCCGGCGGATGCCTGACGGGCGGGCAGGCGCCTTGTTGCTATATTTTTGATAGCTCTTTGCGCTTGCCCCCAAACGCTTTGGGGCATTTTTATATCTCCGTATTCGCCGGTGCACCGTCCCGCAGTATCCCCAGGCGGGTTCGGGGTTTCGTGCGCTGTGCCTGCAGGCCGTTGCCGCAGACGCCTACACTCCCGCCAACCAAGGAGACGCCATGAACCAGGATGCCGACCCCCAAGCGGTGAAGAACGAGCTGGATGCGCTGGCGTTGGCGTTCTTTCGCGCCGTCTCGTTTGAACCGGGCGACGTGCCGCCTTACGGCGACATTCACGGCCTGTTCATTGCCACCGGCCTGCTGATCAAGAACACCGGAGCCACACCTGAGGTTTCCAGCGTGCCGGAATTCATTGCGCCGCGGCAGGCCATGGTGGACGGCGGCAACCTCACGCGCTTCAGGGAATGGGAGCTGTCGGAAGCCACGCAAGTCTTTGGCAACATCGCCCATCGCTACAGCGCTTACGGAAAGGCCGGCACGATGAACGGCGAAGCGTTCGAGGCGCGCGGCATGATCTCAACGCAGTTCGTCAAAACACCTGAAGGCTGGAAGATGAGCGCTATGGCCTGGGACGATGAAAGGCCCGGCCTGACCCTGCCGGGTTGAGTGGGCGCTGTGCCGGGCCCTCGGGGTTCATCAGCGCTACAGGCCGCTCAACTACCCGTCAACCCCGCGTTGACCGCCGCCTCGTCGAGCGTGGCGAAGGTCATGTTGTGGCGGTCCGTCAGCGGCCCGCCTCCGGGCACCACGTGGCCCTCGGCGGTGTAGCCAACAGCCTTGAACTTCCACACGCCGCTGATCAGTTTGAGCTGGCCCACCAGCTCGCCATGGTCGAGATGGACACCCACCACCTGCGCATTGATTTTTTTGAGAGTCAGGGGCATCAACATGGACCTTTCCAGGCGACTGGGCCGCCGGGTACTGCACTGACAAAAAAGCGCCCAGAGGCGCTTTTTTTTCGGAGCGTGCAGCGATTACTTCGCCACCACGCGGACCATTTCCAGGCACTTGTTCGAGTAGCCCCATTCGTTGTCATACCAGGCGACGACCTTGATGAAGGTGCCGTCCAGCGCGATGCTGGCGTCAGCGTCAAACACGCTGGTGCAAGTTTCGCCGCGGAAATCGGTGGCGACGACCTTGTCTTCGGTGTAACCCAGGATGCCCTTGAGTGCACCTTCGCTTTGCGCCTTCATCTCGGCGCAGATTTCTTTCAGCGTAGCTTCCTTGTTCAGCTCACAGGTCAGGTCGACCACCGACACGTCAGACGTTGGCACGCGGAAAGACATGCCGGTCAGCTTCTTGTTGAGCTCGGGGATCACCACGCCCACCGCCTTGGCCGCGCCGGTGGAGGAAGGGATGATGTTTTCCAGGATGCCGCGGCCGCCGCGCCAGTCTTTGTTGCTGGGGCCATCCACCGTTTTTTGCGTGGCGGTGGCCGCGTGCACCGTGGTCATCAGGCCGCGCTTGATGCCCCACTTGTCGTTCAGCACCTTGGCGATGGGCGCCAGGCAGTTGGTGGTGCAGCTGGCGTTGGAGATGATGGCCTCGCCTTTGTAGGTCTTGTCGTTGACGCCGAAGACGAACATCGGGGTGTCGTCTTTCGACGGTGCCGAGAAGATGACCTTCTTGGCGCCGGCAGCCAGGTGCTTCTCACCCGAAGCCTTGTCGAGGAACAGGCCGGTCGATTCGAGCACCACGGTGGCGCCGATGTCGCCCCATTTGAGGTTGGCGGGGTCGCGCTCCTGCGTCAGGCGGATCTTCTTGCCATTGACGATGAGCGTGTTGCCTTCAACCGAAACATCGCCTTCGAAGCGGCCATGCACCGAGTCGTACTTCAGCATGTAGGCCAGGTAGTCGGGCTCGAGCAGGTCATTGATGCCGACGATTTCGATGTCGCTGAAGCTCTTGATCGCCGAGCGAAACACATTGCGGCCGATTCGGCCAAAACCATTAATGCCAAGTTTGATAGTCATCTGCTGTTGCTCCTGGAAGTTGAAAATCTTTTGGTTCCGTTCGCCCTGAGCTTGTCGAAGGGTCTTGCCTGTGCACACAGGCTTCGACAGGCTCAGCCCGAACGGCTCGGGGCTGGATTACTTTTTCAGCACCTTGCGCACGGTGTCAGCCACGTTTTCAGCGGTGAAGCCGAAGTGCTTGAACAGCACCGGCGCGGGCGCCGATTCGCCGTAGCTGTCGATGCCGACGACGGCCGCGCAGCCGTATTTCCACCAGCCGTCGGTGACGCCCATTTCCACCGCAATGCGGGGGATGCCTTCGGGCAGCACTTCGGATTTGTAGGCGGTCTTTTGTTTGTCGAACGTCGTGTTGCTGGGCATGGACACCACGCGCACGGCAATCTTGTGGCCGGCCAGCAGCTCTTGCGCTTTCAGTGCGAGTTGCACTTCAGAACCGGTGGCGATGATGACGGCCTGGGCCTTTTTGTTGAGGCCTACTTCAGCCGGCTCGGCCAGCACATAGGCGCCGCGGCTGATTTCGCCGAGGTCGTGCTTGGGGGCGTAAGGCAGGTTCTGGCGGCTGAGCAGCAGGGCGGTCGGCTTGTTCTTGTTCTCGAGCGCGACGGCCCAGGCGACGGCCGTTTCAGCCGTGTCGCCCGGACGCCAGACGTCCAGGTTGGGGATCAGGCGCAGGCTGGCGGCGTGCTCGATGGACTGGTGTGTCGGGCCGTCTTCGCCGAGGCCGATGGAGTCGTGCGTGAAGACGTGGATGACACGGATCTTCATCAGCGCGGCCATGCGGATGGCGTTGCGGCTGTAGTCGCTGAAGGTGAGGAAGGTGCCGCCGTAAGGAATGAAGCCGCCGTGCAGCGCAATGCCGTTCATGATGGCGGCCATGCCGAATTCACGCACGCCGTAGTTGATGTGGCGGCCGCCGGCGCTGACGCCGTCAGCGTTGGCCGTCAGCACGACTTCACCGTTCATGTCAAAACGCAGGTTGGGCGTGGACTTGGTGTTGGTGAGGTTGGAGCCGGTCAGGTCGGCCGAGCCGCCCAGCAGTTCGGGCAGGCCGGCGGTGAAGGCTTCAAGTGCAAGCTGCGAGGCCTTGCGCGAGGCCACGGTTTCAGCCTTTTCGTGGGCGCCGATGACGGTGTCGACGGCCAGCTGGGCAAAACCCTTGGGCAGCTCGCCCTTCATGCGGCGGGTCAGCTCGGCGGCCAGTGCGGGGTGCGCGGCCTTGTAAGCAGCGAATTTCGCATCCCAGGCAGCTTCGGCAGCCAGGCCCTTGGCCTTGGCGTCCCACGCGTCGTAGGTTTCTTTCGGCACTTCAAACGGCGCATAAGGCCAGTTGAGGGCTTCGCGCGTGAGCTTGATTTCTTCGGCGCCCAGCGGCTCGCCGTGGGCCTTGGCGGTGTTGGCTCGGTTGGGCGAGCCTTTGCCGATGTGTGTCTTGCAGATGATCAGCGTGGGCTTGTCGCTGGATTTTTTCGCGCCTTCGATGGCCTCGGAGACCAGCGCGGCATCATGGCCGTCGATGGGGCCCAGCACGTTCCAGCCGTAAGCGGCAAAGCGCACGGCGGTGTTGTCGATGAACCAGGGCGCGACCTGGCCGTCAATCGAGATGCCGTTGTCGTCGTACAGAGCGACCAGCTTGTTGAGCTTCCAGGCGCCGGCAAGCGCGGCGGCTTCGTGGCTGATGCCTTCCATCAGGCAGCCGTCACCCATGAAAACATAGGTGTTGTGGTCGACGACGGTGTGGCCTTCGCGGTTGAATTCCTTGGCGAGCAGCTTTTCAGCCAGCGCCATGCCGACGGCATTGGTCAGGCCCTGGCCCAGCGGGCCGGTGGTGGTTTCAACACCGGGGGTGTAGCCGTATTCAGGGTGGCCGGGGGTTTTGCTGTGGAGCTGGCGGAAGTTCTTGAGTTCGCTGATGGGCAGCTTGTAGCCGGTGAGGTGCAGCACGGCGTAAATCAGCATGGAGCCGTGGCCGTTGGAGAGCACAAAACGGTCGCGGTCGAACCAGTTGGGGTTGTGCGGACTGTGCTTGAGATGGCTGCCCCAGAGGGCGACTGCCATGTCTGCCATGCCCATGGGGGCGCCGGGATGTCCGGAATTGGCTTGTTGAACAGCGTCCATTGCGAGTGCGCGTATCGCATTCGCCATCATTGGGGTATTGGCCATGTAGGCAGCTCCGGGAGGGGGAAAGATCAGGGGTAACCCGGTATTTTACCGTCTGGCCCCCACCCACCTGTTTACCGGGAGATTGCGGCGGCGGCGCCCCTGCCATGCACTAAAGTCGGGGGGATGCAAGGCCTTCACCTGACCGCCGATCTTTACAACTGCCGCTGCGACGCCGCCTGGTTCACCGACGCGGCCCGGCTGGGCGACTGGTGCGTAGAGGCAGTGCAAACGGCCGGCCTGCAGGCCGTCAACCAGCTTTTTCACACCTTTCCCGATACCGTGCACGGCCCGGGCGGCATCACGGCCACCGTGCTGCTGGCCGAGTCGCACTTGTGCGTGCACACCTGGCCCGAACAAAAAGCCGTGACGCTGGACGTTTACGTGTGCAACTTCGGTGGCGACCATTCCGCCCGGGCGCGCGGCCTGATGGACGCGCTGATCCGCCGGTTTAACCCCGAGTGGACTGAGCAGCGTTCGCTGGACCGGGGTGATACGCAGTGAGCGGGGCACCCATCAAAGCCATGATCCTGGCAGCCGGCCGCGGTGAACGCATGCGCCCGCTGACCGACCGCACGCCCAAGCCCCTGCTGGCGGTGCGCGGCAAACCGCTGATTGAATGGCATACCGACGCCCTGGCGCACGGCGGCTTTACCGATCTGGTCATCAACACGGCCTGGCTGGGTGAGCAGATTCCGGCACATTTTTCGGCTGTTTCTTCAAGCCATTTCGGGCTGCAGCCCAATAGGGACGGGCGCAAGCAGCTATCAATTTCGTACTCTCACGAAGGCGTGGACTTTGGCGGGGCACTGGAAACCGCGGGCGGCATTGCGCGTGCGCTGCCCTTGCTGGGCGATGTGTTCTGGGTCCTGGCGGGCGATGTGTTTGTGCCGGGCTTTGAATTTACCCAGGCCGCGGCCGAGCGGTTTGCCGCCGGCAAACTGCTGGCTCACGTGTGGCTCGTTCCCAACCCGGCGCACAACCCCCAGGGCGACTTCGGCCTGGACGCCGGCGGCATGGCGCTGAACCTGGGCAAGGACAGCGAACAGCCTCGTTTTACCTACAGCACCATAGGCCTTTACCGCCGCGCGTTCTTCAACAGCCTGCCCTTCGGCAACCCGCACGGGCTTAAAACCCCGCTGGCGCCTATGCTGCGCGCCGCGATGGACAATCGGCAGGTGAGCGCCGAGCTGTACGAAGGCCCCTGGACCGATGTAGGCACGCCAGCCCGGCTGGATGAGCTGAACCAGACCACTCCCACACACTGAACTGGACCGAGAGAACCCCATGAGCACCACCGTGTATGAAAAACGCCGTACCGCCATTGCCCGCGCCCTGAAGGCCGCTGGCGGCGGGATCGCCTTGCTGCCCACCGCGCCTGAATACCCGCGCAACCGCGACAGCGACTTCCCTTACCGGCACGACAGCTATTTCTATTACCTCACGGGCTTCAGCGAACCGGCCGGCTGGCTGGTGATTGAGGCCAGCGGCAAGACCACGCTGTTTTGCCGGCCCAAGGACCTGGAGCGTGAAATCTGGGACGGTATCCGACTAGGCCCCAAGGCCGCGCCTGCCTCGCTGGGCGTAGACGCCGCGTTCAGCGTGGATGCGCTCGATGAAAAAATGCCGCAGCTGATGGCCAACCAGCCCGCCGTGTGGTTTCCGTTTGCCACGCACCAGGGGCTGGAAAGCACGGTCGACGGCTGGCTGAACAAGGTGCGCGCCCGCGTGCGCTTTGGCGCCGAGTGCCCGCAGAGCCAGCACGACCTGTGCAAGCTGCTCGATGAGATGCGGCTGGTGAAAGACAGCCATGAAGTGGCCATCCTCAAGCGGGCCGGCAAAATTTCGGCGGGCGCGCACATCCGCGCGATGCAGACTTCGGCCGCCATGCTGCGCGACGGCGTCAACGGGAAACTGAAGGGCGGCCTGCGCGAATACCACCTAGAAGCCGAACTGCTGCATGAGTTCCGCCGCCATGGCTCGCAGTTTCCGGCCTATGGCAGCATCGTTGCCGCCGGGGCCAATGCCTGCATCCTGCATTACCGCGCGGGCGACACCGAACTGAAAAACGGCGACCTGTGCCTGATCGACGCCGGCTGCGAACTCGACGGCTACGCCAGCGACATCACGCGCACCTTTCCGGCCAACGGCAAGTTCACGCCCGCGCAGCGCACGCTGTACGACATCGTGCTGGCGGCGCAGGAAGCAGCCGTCAAGGTGACGAAACCGGGCAAGCGCTTTCTGGATCCGCACGATGCCGCGACGCGTGTGCTGGTCCAGGGCATGCTGGACACCGGCCTGCTGCAAAAGGCCAAACACGGCAAGGTCGACGATGTGCTGGAATCGGGCGCCTACCGTCAGTTCTACATGCACCGCACAGGCCACTGGATGGGCATGGACGTGCATGACTGCGGCGACTACACCGAACCGGGCAGCAAGCCGCGCGAGGAAAAGGACGCCCTGGGCCAGACCGTGATGCGCAAACCCTCACGCATCCTGCGGCCCGGCATGGTGCTGACCATCGAGCCCGGCATTTATGTGCGGC
>NZ_JBDTPB010000085.1:0-3738 GCF_039932935.1 Polaromonas sp. | reverse complement strand
GCCAAGCTCACCGAGGTCGCGCAGCGGCCCGACACCCATGGTTATTCGGCCAGCAAGGGCATTCCCCGCTTGCGCCGCGCCATTGCCCACTGGTACCAGAGTCGTTACCAGGTGGCAATTGACCCGGACACCGAGGCCATCGTCACCATCGGTTCCAAGGAAGGCCTGGCCCACCTGATGCTGGCCACACTGGACCGCGGCGACACCGTGCTGGTGCCCGACCCCAGTTATCCGATCCACATCTACGGCGCGGTCATCGCCGGGGCCGACATTCGTTCGGTGCCGCTGACGCCCGATACGGATTTTTTTGCCGAGCTGGAAAAAGCCATTCGCGGCAGCTACCCCAAGCCGAAGATGATGGTGCTCGGCTTTCCGTCCAACCCCACGGCGCAATGTGTGGAACTGGAGTTTTTTGAGAAGGTGATCGCGCTGGCACGCAAGCACGACATTTTTGTGGTGCACGACCTGGCCTATGCCGACATCGTGTTTGACGGATGGAAGGCGCCGTCCATCATGCAGGTGCCTGGCGCCAAAGACATCGCCGTGGAGTTCTTCACACTCTCAAAGAGCTACAACATGGCGGGCTGGCGCATCGGCTTCATGGTGGGCAACCCCGACCTGGTGGCGGCGCTGGCGCGCATCAAGAGCTACCACGACTACGGCACTTTCACCCCGCTGCAGGTGGCCGCGATTGCCGCGCTGGAAGGCGACCAGCAATGCGTGAAGGACATCGCCGCGCAATACCAGGCCCGGCGCGATGTGCTTTACAGGGGTTTGACGGAAGCGGGCTGGGCGGTGGACTGTCCCAAGGCGTCGATGTACATCTGGGCGCGCATTCCGGAGGCCTACCGCAAGCTCGGGTCGCTGGAGTTCGCAAAGCAGCTGCTGGAAAAGGCCAAGGTGTGCGTGTCACCCGGCATTGGCTTCGGCGACCACGGGGACGACCATGTGCGGTTTGCGCTGATCGAAAATGAGGCGCGCATTCGCCAGGCGGTACGCGGCATCAAGGCCATGTTCAAGACGGACGGCTTGTTGAAGCCGGCCCAGGCCGATAAACAGGAGGAATGAGAAAGGGCGCCCGCTGCGGTCTTTAATTGCCGCTGGGGGGTGTTTTTTTCGTGGCCTCGGCCGCGTGCAGTTTTTTCTCCAGCTCGGCGCGCTCTGCAACCTCCTGCTGCAGTAACTCGTTGACATGCGCCAGCTCTTCCGCCGAGTTCTGGATCTTGTCTTCCAGCTCAGCGGTTTTTACCAGCGCCATCGCAACGTCGCCTGTTTTGACGGCAGGAGGGATTTCTTTTTCAAGGACCTTGTTGATCAACAGCAGTTCTTCCGCCGATCTTTCCACCGCATCCTGAACAGCGTCGTTTTTTTCTAGGGCGCGCGCCAGTTGCGGTTTTTCTGCTGACGTATTGGAGGGGGTAGGCATGGATGCTTTCTTTGCGGGCGATGGCCGGTAACAAATAGGGGTGGCGTCCGGCGACGGACGCGAAAGGAAAAACCATCATGCGCCCAAATCCTTGGAAATGGCGACCTTTACGGCAAATACCCCATCGGCGGCAAATGGTGACTCATACCAGCCGAGGCGGCCAAGCCATCTGGAAACCCGGGGCGCAATGCGCAAAAAAGAAGTGGGCCGCAAGCGGCCCACCTTTGCTTCTGCTCCATCCGGTGAATTCATCAAACCCCGGCGGAGCGAGTGGCAACTGGTTATTGCGGTGCGGGAATCACCACAATGTCTGTTGAGGTCTGCGGCTGGACGCGTACGTTGGTGGCGCCGGGCGGCACGACAACGGTTTCAACCTGGCGGACAACACCGCCGCCTGCGACACTGCCGTCAGCCTTGCCGTAGCCCACGATGCGAGCCTGGCAGGCGACTTGGTCTTCGCCTTTGAAAACATCGCAGCGCTTGAGTGCGTTAGCGGTGAACTCTCCATTGGCGTTGTCTATCTTGCCGGCACGCTTGGCGGCATTGGCGTTTCTGACTTCCGTCATGCAAGTTTGGCGGTCTTGTTGCGTTCTGCCTGTCTTGCAGGCATTCATTTCACTTTGGGCATTGCCGGTAGCGTCAATCCCCGTGGTGCCCGAAGCAATCTGGGCGGTCGCGCCCATGGACAGCAGCGCGGCAGCGCCGAAGCAGGCTGCAACCCGGGCGAGATGAAATTTCTTGGACAGCATGGTCAAACTCCTTTTCCGAAACTCGATGGATATCGATAAATGGAGTCTGGGTGGGGGCAAGTCACTGCCGTGAAAGGAAAAGGTCCGGGCAGCCCGTGCCCAACGCCCATTCGCCTGTAGGACGGGTCTTTCAGGACCCTAAAGCTATAGATACGGGAGGCGGTACATCGTTGTCGGGCTTTCGGGAAATGTTTTTTATTCAGTTCCGCGTGACTAGTGTGACTGCCTCGTGACTACATGGACCAGATGCGCGGTGTAGACGGGGGAAGTTGCCAGAGTTGCGTGCGCCAGGTTTGCCACACCTGCCGGAGCAAGGCCATGGCAGGCTCGACCACAGGCGACAGCACCCGCACCACGACGACTTGCGCGTCGGGGCTGGTGGCGCCTGCAGAGGGACTCAGGGCATGGGCTTGCATGAGCTCCCGGGCGCTGTCCAGCGCGAGTTGGCGGCGCTGGCGCTCGAGCTTGCTGCCGGTAACAAAAAACAGCGAAGCGATACAGCGATGGCCGTCCATGCCGAGCGGGCTGTTCATCAGCAAGGTGTCGGAAGCGTCCATGCGGGCGCGTTCAAGCCACACGCCTGGCACCTCGATGTGCTGGCGAAAGCTGCCGCTCTCGAACGGCAGGCTGGCCGCGGGCAGACCCAGGGCGGTGACGTCCCAGCCGATCAATTCGGCGCCGGGCGCCAAATTCATGGTGAGCCGGTTTTCCCCGATGCAGCCGCTGTAGCAAAGGGCTTCCAGCGGTAACCATTCCATGCGGGCGCCGGCTTGCAGGTCAAGCTGGGTGCGCTGCAGGGCGGGCTCGCCGTCCGAGCGGTAAAACCGCGTGGCGCCGGGGGTGGTGATGAGGCCGTGCGCGCCGGGTGCGGCCGTGAACGCCAGGTCCAGTGTGTCGCCGCCGACCAGACCGCCCGGTGGATGCACGATCACGTTGTGGCAAATCGCCTCGCCTTCGGGGTACAGGCTTTGCAGGATGCGTAGCGGCCCACTGTGGCGAAAGTGGGCAATGGTCTTGCCGGCCTGGCGGGTGTAGTCGAGTGCGAGTGTCGCGTTCCAGGTCATGGGGCAAGTTTACCGTGGGCCGTTAACCCTGTTTTGCTATCAATTCAGGAGCTGCTTGCGCTCGTTTCATAAGGGCTGCAGCCTCTTTTTACTTGAAATTTTGCGCTTTCGGTGCTGCAGCGGCCCCACCGAAGGCTTGCCCGCATACGGAGCCGCGAAAAGGCCGTGCGGTGATCACACCGACTCTTCGCTTTCCCTGGTTCCCTATGCCAGCTCCCGCGTGTCACTGTGCGGCGGTCTCCCTGGCTTCCTTCACGCGCGCCGCCAGGTGGTCCAGCGCTTCCTGCACCTGGTCAACCAGGATCAGGCAGAGGTCACCGGGCGACAGGCGCGCCAGGGCTGTGTCGATGGCCAGGAACTCGCCGCGGATCTCGTCGATCTGCCGGGTGCGTTGCGCCTTGTGCGCGCCTTCAAGGCCCTGGCGCAGCAGTCCCATGACTTCGCCGTCGGCGCGGCCGCGCTGGGCGGCGTCCTGGTAGAGGATGACGTTGTCAAATGC
>NZ_JBDTPB010000084.1:0-23642 GCF_039932935.1 Polaromonas sp. | reverse complement strand
CCATCAATTTTGTCGTGCTGGCGGTGGCACTTGCCAGCGTGAACCCGCGCGGCGGCCGCAGCGGCAACATGATTTTTGTCCTGCTGACCTTTGTGGTTTACAACAATTTGGTCAATCTCGGGCAGAGCTGGGTTTTTGTGGGCCTCGTCAGTTTCAGCACCCTCCTGCTGGCGCTTCACGGGGGCGTCCTGGTACTGGCCCTCGCCTGGCTCTCCAAACGACAGTACAACTGGACGCTGCGGCCGGCCAGGCGCGTCAGCCGTGCACCACTTGCCGTGCGCGACAGCGAAAGCCACCGATGAAAACCATACGCCGCCTGATTTACGGTGAAGTGCTGGCCGCCATTGCGTTGGTGGCGCTGGGTTTCCTGGCCCTGTTTTTCTTTTTCGACCTGGTCGATGAGCTGCAATACCTTGGCAAGAGCAGCGGCTTCAACGCCGCCGATATCTACCAGATCAGGCATGCCCTCCTCTATGTGGGCCTGCTGATCCCCAACCACCTGTACGAACTGCTCCCGATTTCAGTCCTGATCGGCACCATCTTCGTGATGGCCCGGCTGGCACAAAGTTCTGAATACACCATCCTGCGAACCAGCGGCCTGGGGCCATGGCGCGCACTGAAGCTGCTGTTGACACTGGGTGCGCTGTTTGTGGTGTTCAGTTTCGCCGTGGGAGACTATGTGGCACCGGCCAGCGAACGCGCCGCACAGCTGCTCAAGGCGCGCTACCAGAACAAGATATCCATCGGCCAGACCGGCGCGTGGCTGAAAGAAAAACAGGCCTACAACACCTTTGTGGTCAATGTAAAAGCACTCACACCCGACAACGAAATGCAGGGGGTGCAAATATTCGAGTTCAACAACAAGGGCCTGATCGTTTCGACCACGCAAGCGCCCCTGGCAAGTTTTACGACCGGTGATGCCTGGCAATTAAGCCAGGCCACGCGCACGGAGTTTGAAGTTTCTGCCGGTGCGAGTGGTGGCGCCAAGCCTCAGGAGAACGCCAAAGTCAACCGCGCAACGCTGCAGAACTTTCGCTGGCCCACCGATATCAGCGCCGAAATGGTCTCCGTGGCGCTGCTCAAACCCGAGCGCATGGGCACCATCGACCTGTTCAACTACGTCCGCCATCTCGACGCCAACGGCCAAACGGCGCAGCGGTATGAAATCGAGTTCTGGAAAAAGGTTTTTTACCCGCTCAGTTGCCTGGTCATGGTGATTCTGGCCTTGCCTTTCGCCTACCTTCACTTCCGCTCGGGCGGTATTGCCGGCTACGTGTTCGCGGGTGTGATGATCGGCATCAGCTTCTTCCTGCTCAACAACGTGTTCGGCTACATCGGCAACCTGCGCAACTGGCAGCCGTGGCTGGCCGCGGCCACACCGGGGTTGCTCTATATGGCTGTTTCGCTGGGGGCGTTCGGCTGGCTGGTGCTCCGGCGTTAAAGGACCCGCATGCCTGGCACTCCCGCACCGCGCGGCATTATCCTGTTTGCGCATGGGTCGAGAGACCCACAATGGCGCGAACCCATTGAGGCGGTCGCCGCGCAAATTCGCCGCCGCGAGCCCGGCACCCCCGTCAGTTGCGCGTACCTGGAACTCTGCCTGCCTTCATTGCCCGACGCCGCTACAAATTTGATAGCTACTGGCGCACGGCACATCAGGGTGTTCCCCCTTTTCTTCGGTGTAGGCAAACATGCGCGGGAAGATCTCCCGCTTTTACTGGACGGCATCCGGACAGCCCACCCGGGCGTAGAAGTTGAGCTGCTACCCGCCGCCGGAGAATACGGCGAGCTGACCGCCCTTATGGCCGACATCGCCCTGTCGTAGCACCACGACGCGCTCTTTAGCGCTAAACAGGCATAATAAAAAGAATAATTAGCTTGAATTTGATATGAACCTTCACCAATTCCGCTTTGTCCAGGAAGCCGTCCGGCGCAACCTGAACCTGACAGAGACCGCCAAGGCCCTGCATACCTCGCAGCCCGGCGTCTCCAAGGCCATCATCGAACTCGAAGAAGAACTGGGCGTGGAAATCTTTGCGCGGCACGGCAAACGCCTCAAACGCGTGACCGAGCCCGGCGAGCACGTTCTCAAAAGCATTGAACTCATCATGCGCGAGGTTGGCAACCTGCGGCGCATCGGCGAACAGTTCTCGGCGCAAGACAGCGGCACGCTGTCCATTGCCACCACGCACACCCAGGCGCGCTACGTGTTGCCGCAGCCGGTGGCCAGGCTGCGTGAGGCCTTTCCGAAGGTCAATGTCAGCTTGCACCAGGGCTCACCCGACCAGGTGGCCCGCATGGTGCTCGATGAGGTCGCCGAAATCGGCATCGCCACGGAATCGCTGACACAGTACGAAGACCTCGTGACCCTGCCCTGCTATGAATGGCAACACATGCTGGTCATTCCCGTTGGCCATCCGCTGTCAAAAAAAGAGAACATCACGCTGGAAGATCTGGCTGAAGAGCCGCTGATTACCTACCACCCGTCTTTCACCGGGCGCACCAAGATCGACCAGGCGTTTGCCGCCAAGCGCCTGCAGCCGCGTATCGCACTCGAAGCCATTGACTCCGACGTCATCAAGACCTATGTGCGCCTGGGCCTGGGCGTCGGCATTGTGGCCGAGATGGCCATCAAGGAAGACGGCACCAACAGCGACCTGATCGCCATCGCCGCCGGGCCGCTGTTCGGCGTCAACGTCGCCCGCGTGGCCTTCAAGCGCAGCGCCTATCTGCGCAACTTCGTGTATAAATTCGCCGAGCTGCTCAGCGACAAGCTCGACCGTGAGCTCATCACCAAAGCCATGGCCAGCCGCGTCAACGACTACGGAATTTAATCCACCCCGAACCGGCCTGCGGCCGCCTCCCGTCAGGGGAATGCCGCTGGCGGCCGTTTGAAGAAAAATCACTGCGCAATCATGACCACTGTCCACGAACGCACCCCCAAGCTCCAAACCAAGCTTCCCGCCGTCGGCACCACCATCTTCACGGTCATGTCCACACTGGCCGCCGAAAAAGGTGCCGTCAACCTGGGCCAGGGCTTCCCCGATTTCGAATGCGATCCCAAGCTCGTCAATGCCGTCACCGACGCCATGACCCAGGGCCTGAACCAGTACCCGCCCATGACGGGGGTGCCTGTGCTTCGCGAAGCCATCGCCGACAAGGTCGCCACGCTGTACGGGCACCGCTACGACGCCAACACCGAGATCACCATCACGGCGGGCGCCACGCAAGCCATCATCACGGCCATTCTTGCCGTCGTTCATCCCGGGGACGAAGTCATCGTGCTGGAGCCCTGCTATGACAGCTATGTGCCCAACATCGAACTGGCAGGCGGCGTTGTGGTGCGCGTTCCCCTCACGCCCGGAACCTTCCGGCCCGACTTCGACAAAATTTCCACAGCCATCACGCCGCGAACACGGGCGATCATCGTGAACTCACCGCACAACCCGAGCGCCACGGTATGGACCGAAGCCGACATGCTCACGCTGCAGGAGATCCTCGCACCCACCGACGTGTTGTTGATCAGCGATGAAGTGTATGAACACATGGTGTTTGACGCGGCCGAGGGCCGGCACCACCAAAGCGCTGCGCGTTTTCCCGGGCTTGCCGCACGCGCCTTCATTGTGAGCAGTTTCGGAAAAACTTACCATGTCACGGGCTGGAAGATCGGCTACGTGGCCGCGCCGGCCGCTCTGACCACGGAGTTTCGCAAGGTGCACCAGTTCAATGTGTTCACCGTGAACACCCCGGTGCAATATGGGCTGGCCGCGTACATGGCCGATGCACAACCCTACCTCGACCTGCCGGCTTTCTACCAGCGCAAGCGCGACCTGTTTCGCGAAGGACTGGGAAAAACCCGCTTCAAGCTCTTGCCCAGCGAAGGCAGCTACTTTCAGTGCGTGGACATTTCCGCCGTCAGCGACCTGGACGAAGCCGGCTTCTGCAAATGGCTGACCACCGAGATCGGCGTGGCGGCAATTCCCTTGTCGGCCTTCTATGGCAACGGCTTTGACCAGCGCGTGGTGCGTTTTTGTTTTGCAAAAAAAGATGAGACCCTGAACACCGCGCTGCAGCGTCTGGCCAGGTTGTAGGCCGAGACTGTCAGTATTAACCGACGGCCCAACACGCTCTCCTCCTGCTTGTTTGCGAAGCATGCCGGGTCAGAATCACTTCACATAACAAGGAGTGCTTCACATGTCGCTATCGCTCATTCTGCTGATCGTTTTAATTCTCATCCTCGTCGGCGCCCTGCCAACCTGGGGCCACAGCCGCAGCTGGGGCTACGGCCCAAGCGGTGGTATCGGCCTCGTGGTGCTGATTTTGGTTGTGCTGTTGTTGATGGGCCGCATCTAGGCTTAAAACGACTTCCAAAATAAAAGGGCCTTGCAACTGCAAGGCCCTTTTGCTTGGGCGCTTAAGTTCCGAAAAGCCCAGCATCAACTATTCAGTTGCTGCCAAGCCTTTTCCAGCCGCTTGATGCTGACCGGTTGAGGGGTGCGCAACTCCTGCGCGAAAAAACTGACTCGTAACTCTTCGAGCAACCAGCGAAATTCATGCATGCGCGCGTCCATCGCGCCTTTGCGCTCGGCCAGCAGCCGCCAATAGCGCTGCTCCAGTGGACGCAGCTCCGCCAGCCTGGTGGTGTCGCGCGCGGGATCGGCCCGCCATTTTTCGAGCCGCAGGGTGATGGCTTTCAGGTAGCGCGGGAAATGCTGCAGCTGCCCATAAGGTGTCGTCGTCAAAAATCGTTTGGGCACCAGGCGCTGCAATTGCTGCGCGGCATCGGTCGCCGCATCGGCGGCATTTTTACTGTCCTTGATCTTGCGCTGCGCTACGGCAAACTCTGCGAGGATGCCCGCCGCCAGCCGCGCGACCTCGCTCGCAATCAGCGTCAAGCGTCCCCGGCCGTTGTCGATGCGGGTCTTGAATTCAGCCTCACCGGTTGGCAAGGGGTCGAGCAAAAAGGCGCGGTCCAGCGCGACTTCAATAATCTGCTCGCGCAATTCCTCCAGGGTGCCGCCGCCGGAGTTGTCAGCGGCACGGCCCACCAGCATGTAGCTGGTGGCCATCTTCTGCAGCTCGGGCAGGTTCTTTTCGAGGTACTTGAGCGCGTCCTTGATCTGCAGCGAAAAAAGCCGGCGCAAACCCGCGCGGTGTTTGGCCGCCGCGACGTCGGGCTCATCGAACACCTCGATGGTCACCGCATCACCCAGGTCAATCAGCGCCGGAAAGCCAATCAGCGTCTGGCCTCCCTTGCGAATCTCCATCAGCTCCGGCAGCTCACCAAAACTCCAGCTGGTGTAGCGTTCCGGCGCCTTTATTGCTATCTTTTCAGGAGCTGCTTGCGCACGGTCTGATTGGGCTGAAGGCTTATTTAATGAAATATTCCCGGAAGATCCGGCGCCGGGCCCTGGACCCGGGTCGGCGGCCTTCGCCAGGTTTTTGAGGCCCGCCAGCGCCTGGAACGCGCCGCGTGCCTGTGAACCCAGCTCGCTCTTGAGCGCGCCGAGGTTGCGCCCTGCGCCCAACTGCCGCCCATGCTCGTCTACCACGCGAAAGTTCATGAACAGGTGTGGCGGCAGCATGTCCAGCTTCATGTCGTTGCGCTTGATGTCCAGCGAGGTTGCATCCCGCACCAGCTTGAGCACCGCGTCCGTCAGCGAGCCACTGCCGAACACCTCGGGCTGCCCCAGCTGCTCCGCCATGCGGGCAGCTGTTTCAGGCAGCGGCACCAGCCGCGAGCGCGGGCGCTGGTGCAGCGTCTTGATCAGCGCCTGGATCTTGTCCTTGAGCATGCCGGGCACCAGCCACTCGCAACGCTCTTCATTGACCTGGTTGAGTGCAAACAGCGGCACGTCCGCGGTCACGCCATCGCGCGCGTCACCAGGTTCGTGCAGGTAGGTCATCAGGCAGTCCACGCCGCCCAGGCGCAGTGTCTTTGGAAATGACTGCGTGGTAATGCCCGCCGCTTCGTGGCGCATCAGCTCTTCACGCGTCAACAACAACAGCTGAGGCTGCTTTTTGGACTCTTCCTTGTACCAGTGCTCGCAACTGGCGCCGCTGTGCACATCGGCGGGCAATTGCTGGTCGTAAAAGGCGTAAATCAGCTCCTCATCGACCAATACATCCTGCCGCCTGGCCTTGTGCTCCAGGTCCTGCACCTGCTGGATCAGTTTCTGGTTGGCCGCCAGGAAAGGCAGCTTGGTGTCCCAATTGCCCGCCACCAGCGCTTCGCGGATAAAGATTTCCCGTGCCGTCACCGGGTCAATACGGCCAAAGTTGACGCGGCGGCCGTTGTAAACCACCAGGCCGTACAGCGTGGCGCGCTCCAGCGCCGTCACCTGGGCGGCTTTTTTCTCCCAGTGCGGGTCCAGCATCTGTTTGCTGAGCAAATGCCCAGCCACCTGCTCTATCCAGGCCGGGTCAATGTTGGCGATGCCGCGGCCAAAGAGTCGAGTGGTTTCCACCAGCTCGGCCACCACAATCCAGCGGCCCGGTTTTTTACTCAGGCGCGCGCCGGGGTGGCGGTAAAACTTGATGCCGCGCGCACCCTGATATTCCGATTGTCCTGAGCCTGTCGAAGCGGCCTCGTCGCTCTTGTAGCCTATATTGCCAAGCAGGCCGCAGAGCATCGAAAGATGGAGCTGCTCATAGCTGGCAGGTTTGTCATTCAGCGTCCACTTCTGCTCGCCCACCACCGTGTGGAGCTGCGAATGAATGTCGCGCCACTCACGCACGCGGCGGATGTTGACGTAGTTCTCGCGCAGCAGGTTTTCGTACTGGCGGTTGGAGAGCTTGTGGTCGGTGCCGTGGCCGCCGCGCGCGTCGCCCAGCCATTTCCACAGCTTGAGGTAACCGCTGAACTCACTTTTCTCGTCATCAAATTTGGCGTGCTGCTGGTCCGCCTGGGCCTGCTTGTCCATGGGCCGGTCGCGCACGTCCTGAACGCTGAGCGCGCTGGCGATCACCAGCACCTCGTCCAGGGCATTGCGGTCTTTGGCCTCCAGGATCATGCGGCCCACGCGCGGGTCCAGCGGCAGCTTGGCCAGCGTGCGGCCCACGCCCGTTAGCTCGTTGTCGGCATCAACAGCGCCCAGCTCGGCCAGCAGTTGGTAACCATCGGCAATCGCACGGCGCTGCGGCGGCTCGATGAATGCGAACTCTTCCACATTGCCCAGGTGCAGCGCCTTCATGCGCAAGATCACCGAAGCCAGCGAACTGCGCAGGATTTCAGGGTCGGTAAACGGTTGCCGGCCCTGGAAGTCTTTTTCGTCGTAAAGGCGTATGCAAATACCGTCGGCCACCCGGCCGCAGCGACCGGCACGCTGGTTGGCCGCGGCCTGCGACACCGGCTCCACCATGAGCTGCTCGACCTTGTTGCGAAAGCTGTAGCGCTTGACGCGCGCGGTACCTGCGTCCACCACATAACGGATGCCGGGCACGGTCAGCGAGGTTTCGGCCACATTGGTGGCCAGCACAATGCGCCGGCCATTGTGGCCGTCAAAAATGCGGTCCTGCTCGGCTTGGCTCAGGCGGGCAAACAGCGGCAGCACCTCGGCGTTGCGCGTCAGCGGCTGATGCGCCAGATGCTTGCGTAAATGGTCCGCCGCTTCCCGAATCTCGCGCTCGCCAGGCAAAAACACCAGGATGTCACCCGCGCTGTGCGGACTCAACCAGAGTTCGTCGACCGCGTCCGCGATCGCGTCGTTCAGGTCATGCTCACGGGACTCTTCAAACGGCCGATATCGCTGCTCCACCGGGAACATGCGGCCCGACACCATGATGACCGGTGCCGGAATTTTGGGCCCCCACGCTCCGCGCTGCTCGTCGTCGCTGCCCCCCGGGGGGGCGTCGCCCGCCTTGGGGCGGCCCGGCGGCGGCGTGCTCGAAGCAAAGTAGTCCGCAAACCGCTGCGCATCAATCGTCGCCGAGGTGATGACCACCTTCAGGTCAGGCCGGCGCGGCAGCAACTGGCGCAGGTAGCCCAGCAAAAAGTCGATGTTCAGGCTGCGTTCGTGGGCCTCGTCAATGATGATCGTGTCGTAGGCTTTGAGCAGCGGATCCGTCTGCGTCTCGGCCAGCAAAATGCCGTCGGTCATGAGCTTCACGGAGGCGTCGCGCGAGAGCCGGTCCTGAAAGCGAACCTTGTAGCCCACCACGTCGCCCAGCGGCGTTTTCAGCTCTTCGGCAATGCGCTTGGCCACACTCGACGCGGCGATCCGGCGTGGCTGGGTATGGCCGATGAGCCGGCCCTGTCCAGGCGGGTAATTGAGCTTGCCGCGCCCCATGGCCAGGGCGATCTTGGGCAGCTGCGTCGTTTTGCCAGAGCCGGTTTCGCCGCAGACGATGATGACCTGGTGAGCCGCCATGGCGGCAGTGATTTCGTCGCGCTTGCCCGAAACCGGGAGCGACTCTGGAAAAGTGATGGCGAGGGGAGACAAGGAAGAGGACAAAGAAAAAGACAAAGAAGAAGCCAGAAACAACGCAGGATAGAGCGGCAGCCAAGGCAACCAGAGCGCTCAATTATCGGGTGTTCCGGCTCGCACCAGACCGGCATGGGTATGGTTGCCAGTCAAGCGGCGGCGAGCACGGGCAAGTCGACGGTTTCCCCGCTGGTTTCGTCAAACCACGCAATGCGGCTTGGGTAGCTCAGCGCTGTGCGCGACATCCTCCGCCCGATCATCACCGCGGAAGAAGCCCGGGCATCGGTCTTGGACACCCGGAGCACGCCCAGGCCGACTTCGGCAACCCAGCGTGTTTGCTGCTGTTCTGCCTCGCCCATGCCCAGCGTGGTGTTCAGCACCACCGACCGCGCCAGAGCCGCCTGGACCCTGCGCGCCAGCTGAATCAGCTGGCCGCTCTCATAACAGCTGCGCATCAGCAGCAAAAATCCGTCATCGGCCAGACGCCCCATTTCCACATGGGCCGGTACGGTTCGCTTCAACCTGCCGGCGCACACAAACAGCGCGTGGTTGACTGCCGCATGGCCGTAGAGCTTTTCGAGCACATACAGATTGGCCACCGACACCACGATCACCCCCAACGGCACGGGATCGTCGCGGTAGCGCCTGAAGGCGGCCTCCACCATGCTGCCGGTCTCGCTGTGGGAGCGCATGCGCGTCACCGGGTCGTAACTGGGGCCGTGGGCCATGGCCCGGTTGAGCTCGATCAGGTAGGAATAGCGGGTCCACAGTACGGCCGCCATGGTGGCGAGGTAACACGTGCCGGCAACAGCGCTGACCGCGTGCACCTGCCACGGCACCTCGTGGCGGTCCAGCGCGATCCAGCTCAGCCCGGCAATGGCCACCAGCATGAACGACACGCCGGATACGGCTACCCAGGCCAGGCGGTCGCCCCGAACGGCACTGCGAAGGCTGAGCCCCATCGCCACCAAGGCCAGCAAACACGCCAGCCCCAGGCTCAATGCCAGCGCGTGATGAGGGCTCAGTGCCCAGCCGCCCGCCATGACAAGAAGCGCCAGACCTGCCAGCAAGACCAAGGCGCGCCTTGCAGACGCAGGGTTGCGCAAAATGCCCAGAATGGAAAACAGCAGATAGGACAGCACGGCGGCCACCACGCCGGCCACGTGGGCCAAAAAGCGGTCCAGCACATCGGCATTCTCGATGGGCAGGCCGCCCAGGAAGGCCACCACAAAGAACGTCGAAGCGATCGCCGAGACGGCGGCATTGACGGCAATTCGGCGCAAGGACCGGATATAGGCAAATGCCGAACCGGCCACCATCAGGCTGGCTGATCCGAAATAGCAGCCCCAAAACCCGATCGCGTATTTGTCCATGGACCTGAACCATACCCCGCCGCCCTCCATTACGCAAACGCCAAACCAGAAAAAACCGGCGGAAAACCGGGTTGGCCGCAACGTGGTGGCGGCCCTCGGCCCTGCCCTGTCTCCCTTACACTCACTGAACTTTTCCGTGACCGGGTATTGAGACCAGGAGCGACCAGGAGCGACCAGAGGAGTCACCCTCTCCTCTCGCTTCTCACCGCGCCGGCCCGGCCGCCCTTGACCCGCTACCCCGAACCCGAAAGCGCGCCCATGTCTGCCGTCTTCAATTTCACCTTTGTGCCCTGGTTTCGCTCGGTCGCGCCCTACATCCACACGCACCGCGGTAAAACTTTCGTGGTCGGGATTGCCGGCGAGGCGATTGCCGCTGGCAAGCTTCAGCATATTGCGCAAGACCTGGCACTGATCCAGAGCATGGGCGTGAAGATCGTGCTGGTGCACGGTTTTCGTCCCCAAGTCAACGAGCAGCTCAAAGCCAAGGGCCACGAGGCGAAATACTCGCACGGCATGCGCATCACCGACGAAGTTGCGCTCGACAGCGCCCAGGAGGCTGCAGGCCAGCTGCGCTATGAAATCGAGGCGGCCTTCAGCCAGGGCCTTCCCAACACCCCCATGGCCGGCTCCACGGTGCGGGTGATCTCTGGCAACTTCATCACGGCTCGGCCGGTCGGCATTCTTGACGGCGTCGACTTCAAGCATTCGGGCATGGTGCGCAAGGTCGACACCGCGGCAATTGGCCGGGTTCTGGACTTCGGCGCCATGGTGCTGCTCTCACCTTTCGGCTTTTCCCCCACCGGTGAAGCCTTTAACCTGACCATGGAAGAGGTCGCCACCTCGGTAGCGATTGCCATGCAGGCCGACAAGCTGATCTTCCTGAGCGAAATCCCGGGCATACGCATTCACCACGACCAACCCGAAAGCGAAGACAACCCCATCGACACCGAGCTGCCGTTGGCTGCAGCCGAAAAACTCCTGGCTACCCTGCCCAATGGCGAGCGCCCGACCGACACGGCGTTTTACCTGCAGCACTGCGTCAAGGCCTGCAAGGCCGGCGTGGAACGCAGCCACATCCTGCCCTTTGCGGTAGACGGCTCGCTGCTGCTGGAGATCTATGTGCACGACGGCATCGGCACCATGGTGGTCGATGAAAAGCTCGAAGAGCTCCGTGAGGCAACCGGCGACGATGTGGGCGGCATCCTGCAGCTGATTGAGCCGTTTGAAAACGACGGCACCCTCGTCAAGCGCAGCCGCACAGAGATCGAACGCGACGCCGCCAACTACAGCATCATCGAACACGACGGCGTGATCTTTGCCTGCGCGGCGCTTTACCCTTACCCCGAGGCCAAGACGGCCGAGATGGCGGCGCTCACCGTGTCGCCACAAAGCCAGGGCCAGGGCGATGGCGAGAAAATCTTGAAGCGCATCGAGCAGCGCGCCCGCGCCGCCGGCTTGCAAAGCATTTTTGTGCTGACTACCCGCACCATGCACTGGTTCATCAAACGCGGCTTTATACAGGTCGATCCAGACTGGCTACCCGAGGGCCGCAAGCGCAAATACAACTGGGACCGCAAGAGCCAGGTGCTGGTGAAAAAACTGAACTGAGCCCCCTTTCCCTTTACCACCGCCAAAAAAAGGACCGTCCATGCTTGAACTCCGCCCCAACTGCGAATGCTGCAACAAGGACCTGCCCAACGAGTCGACCGAGGCGCGCATCTGCACCTTTGAATGCACTTTTTGCGCCGATTGCGCCGACACCAGGCTCCACGGCGTCTGTCCGAACTGCGGCGGCGGTTTCACCGTGCGGCCCAGCCGTCCGGAGCGCTTCCTCACAAAATACCCGCCTTCGACGGAGCGTGTCTATAAACCCCAGGGCTGCGAGGCGGCACCGTGAACACGACCACGCTGCTGCTCTTTTCCCTGGTCGCGCTGGTGGCCATTGCCACGCCCGGCCCCACCGTCCTGCTCGCGTTGGCCAATGGTTCGCGTTACGGCGTGCGGCGCTCGGTGGCCGGCATGTTCGGGGCGGTGGCTTCAGACATCGTGCTGGTTGGTGCGGTCGCTTTGGGCCTGGGCGCGCTGCTGGCGGCTTCTGAATTCTGGTTCTCGGTGCTCAAGTACGCGGGTGCGGTCTACCTGGCCTGGCTGGGCATCCGCCTGCTGCGCTCCAAGGGCGGTTTTGACGTACCCACTGATGGGGCCGAAACGGCGGACGAAGCCAAACGCAGCAAACGGCGCATCTTCATGAAATCTTTCCTGGTCGCCGTGACCAACCCCAAAGGTTATTTGTTTTGCTCGGCGCTGCTGCCGCAGTTCATTGACCCGGCTGCCGCGCAACTGCCGCAGTACCTGGCCATCGGTGCGGTGTTTGCCGGCGTGGATTTCTCGGTGATGTTCGCCTACGCCTTTGTCGGCGCCCGGGCGATCCGCTTGCTCAAGGCCTCGGCCACTCAGTGGATAGACCGCGCCTGCGGCGGCGCGCTGCTGGCGCTGGCCGGTTCGCTGGCGTTTTACCGCCGCGCCAACAGTTGAACCACAGTGACTGGCCGGCCGGCCCGCTGTGGGCCGCGCCCCTGTTTCGTGCAAGGACAGCCTCTTTGAATCCCTTTATGTGCGATAACGCACAGACTTTTCCACGCGCACCTGTAAGACTCCCGGAGTCTTTTAAGACTTCGCAAACACCCCGGCCAGGATCCTGGAAGCATCGCCCGTAGGCGGCTCTTCGCTGGATCGTCCTTACTTCTACAAAAACATGGCCCATGCCCCCTATTTCCAGCCCGAGCGTTCTTGACGCCATTGCCCGAGCCGACGGCATTGAAGTTGAGCGCCAGGAAGCCCTGCTCAAGACCGGCGCGTTGCAAACCGCCGTCCTGACCAGCGAAAACTTCTCCATCATCGCCACCGATGAAAAAGGCATCATCCAGCTTTTTAACGTGGGTGCCGAGCGCATGTTGGGTTACATGGCTGCCGAGGTGGTCAACAAAATCAACCCCAGCGACATTCACGACCCGCGCGAGGTAATGGCACGGGCCAAGGCGCTGAGCCAGGAGCTGGGCACCACCATCACACCGGGCTTTGAAGCGCTGGCTTTCAAGGCTTCGCGCGGCATTGAAGACATTTACGAGCTGACCTATATCTGCAAGGACGGCAGCCGTTTCCCGGCGATTGTGTCCATCACGGCGCTGCGCGACGATCTCGGCACCATCATCGGCTACCTGCTCATCGGCACCGACAACTCGGCGCGCAAGCAGGTCGAGATGGCGCTGAAAGAAGCCATGGCCACGGCGGAAAAGGCCAACCAGGCCAAATCCGACTTTTTGTCCAGCATGAGCCACGAGCTGCGCACGCCGCTCAGTGCCATCCTCGGCTTTGCACAATTGATCGAATCGGGCACCCCGCAGCCCACGCCCTCACAAAAGCGCAGCGTCGACCAGATCCTGCAGGCCGGCTGGTACCTGCTGGACCTGATCAACGAAATCCTCGACCTGGCGCTGATCGAATCGGGCAAGTTGTCGCTGTCGCTGGAGCCCGTCTCCCTCGCTGAAGTCATGCGCGAATGTGAAACCATGATCGAGTCGCAGGCCGACAAGCGCGGCATCAGTGTGAGCTTTCCGGTGTTTAACCAACCCTGCTTTGTGAGCGCCGACCGCACGCGCCTCAAGCAGGTGCTGATCAACCTGCTGTCCAATGCCATCAAGTACAACACCGAGCGCGGCTCGGTGACGCTGCAATGCACCGACATCATCCCTGAACGCATCCGCATCTCGGTGCGGGACACCGGCGAAGGATTGGCCGCTGATCAGATCAACCAGCTGTTCCAGCCCTTCAACCGCCTTGGCCAGCAAGCCACGGCGGAGCAAGGCACCGGCATTGGGCTGGTCATGACCAAGCGGCTGGTGGAGTTGATGGGCGGCGTGATTGATGTCGAGAGCGTGCCCGGCCAGGGCAGCATGTTCTGGATCGAGATGAACCTCACCAGCGAGCAACAGCTGAGCGAGCAACTGGCCGATCTGGCGCCGGCCCTGCAAGCCAAAGGCCCGACCGACCCGCAGGCGCGCACCGTTCTGTACGTCGAAGACAATCCAGCCAACCTGATGCTGGTCGAAGACCTGATTGCTCGCCGGCCCGACCTGCGGCTGCTGTCGGCGCGCGATGGCATCAGCGGCATCGCCATTGCCCGCGCGTCGCTGCCGGACTTCATCCTGATGGACATCAACCTGCCCGGCATCAGCGGCATCACCGCGCTGAAGATCTTGTCGGAAGACCCGCTGACAGCGCACATCCCGGTGGTGGCGCTCAGCGCCAACGCCATGCCGCGCGACATTGAAAAAGGCCTCGAAGCGGGGTTTTTCCGCTACCTCACCAAGCCCATCAAGATCAGCGCATTCATGGAAACCCTGGACTTGGCGCTGGCGTTTTCAAAAATCAAACCCGGCCTTATCGCCACCAAGGAGAAAGCCCAGTGACCAACGAATTCGACATCCTGAACGCGAGCATCCTGATTGTTGACGACCAGCCAGTCAACGTGCTGCTGCTGGAACAGCTGCTGGCCGAAACGGGGTACCGCAACGTCACCTCGACGATGGACCCGCAGATGGTCCAGGGCCTGCATGCCGCCAACCACTACGACCTGATCCTGCTTGACCTGAAGATGCCGGTGATGGATGGCTTCCAGGTCATGGAAGCGCTGAACGATGGCCGCACCGACCCTTACCTTTCCGTCATTGTGCTGACGGCCGAGCCCGGCCACAAGCTGCGCGCCCTGCAGGCCGGCGCCCGGGACTTTATCAGCAAGCCCTTCGACCTGATCGAGGTCAAGACGCGCATCCACAACGCCCTGGAAGTACGTCTGCTCTACAAAAAGATCGAGAACTACAGCAAGCTGCTGGAGATGGCAATGCAACAGACAACGGCAGAAGTCGTTACCGCCGCGCCCGCCAATGGCGCGTCCGTTTCGGCCCATGCCTAGGGTCACCCCGCTCCCGCATTCCGGGAAGTAACGCCGGGCTGAGGACTGCTACTTGCGCTGCTGCGCCAGCAACACGCGCAGCAAGCCCATGGCGTCCACGCATTCAAGCACCACCGCTGCCAGCGCGGTGGGCCCTCCTCCTTCCAGGCCGGCCGGCGATTGATACGGCTCCGATGCCGCCTTGCGCAGCCTGGCTGCCACAGCGCCAAACAGGTCATCCCATTCGCCGGCAGAAATGCCTTGGCCACAACAGTTTCCGTGCTCGCCGCCAGCAGGTTGAGCTGCCCCGGTCATGACATGGTATGGGAGCGCCGCTTTTTCCAGCGCGGGCACCCTCCATGAAACCGCAGTTGCAGCCACAAGCTCCGGCACCAATGGCGCGCAAGCCAGGGAAGGTGCGAAGGCTGATGTGATCATGACCATACTTTCTATGCCGCCCCGCGTGGCGCGCATGAATCGAGAGTCGGAGCGACAGGTCGCGGCGTTGTCCTACGTCTGTTGTATCCGAACCATGCTCGTGCATCTGTGCGGTAACGAACACCCGGCACGAACGGTAAATCGGTGAGTTCACCTGTCCTTGACATACATCAAGGCTCAAACGGCTCACCCCGGCAAGCTCAACGCCAGACCCCTTCAACTCTGAAAAAAAGGACCCCCATGAAACTCCTCCTGGCCGCAGACGGCAGCAAATTTACCGACAAAGCGCTGGCCTTCATCTCCCAACACAAGGAACTGCTTGGCACCCATGAGTTGCTGGTGGTCAATGTCCAGCCACCGGTTCACGGGCGCGTGACCACCCTGCTGGGATCAGCAGACGTGGCGGCTTTTCACACGGAAGAGTCGAACAAGGTGCTGGGCCCGATCAAGACTTTTCTGGCGGCAACACACGTCCCACACCGCTGCATTGCGGTGATTGGTTCGTCTGTCCAGGAGATCATCTCCGCCGCCAGCAACGCGAAGGTCGACATGATCGTGATGGGCACCCATGGCCACGGCTGGATTGGCCGTGCCCTGATGGGCAGCGTGGCGCAGCGGGTCGTCGCAGACAGCGACATTCCCGTTCTGCTGGTCAAGTAAACGTAGAAAGAAAGCACCCATGAAAGCACTCGTCTACCACGGTCCCGGGCAAAAAAGCCTGGACGAACGCCCTTTGCCGGTGATCCAGCAGCCCACCGACGCCATCGTCAGGATCACCAAAACCACGATCTGCGGCACTGACCTGCACATCCTCAAGGGCGATGTGCCGACCTGCAAGCCCGGAACCATTCTGGGCCATGAAGGTGTGGGCGTCGTTAATGCCGTCGGGCCAGGGGTCAGCACCTTCAAGGCCGGCGACCGGGTACTCATCTCCTGCATCACCGCCTGTGGCCGCTGTGAGTATTGCCGCAAGGGCATGTTTTCGCATTGCACCACCGGCGGCTGGATTCTGGGCAACAGCATAGACGGCACCCAGGCCGAATATGTGCGCATTCCCCATGCCGACACCAGCCTGCACCCGCTGCCGGCAGGGCTGGAAAGCGCCGAAGAAGATGCGCTGGTGATGTTGAGCGACATCCTGCCGACCGGTTTTGAGTGCGGCGTGCTCAATGGAAAAGTTCAACCCGGCACCAGCGTGGCGATTGTTGGATCGGGCCCGATCGGGCTCGCTGCCCTGCTGACCGCGCAGCTGTATTCGCCGGCCGAAATCATCATGATTGACCTGGACGACAACCGGCTGGCCGTCGGCAAGCGATTTGGCGCGACAGCCACCATCAACAGCGCTGACGGCACCGCAGCGCAGCAAGTCATGGCGCTAACCGGCGGACGCGGCGTGGACACGGCCATCGAGGCCGTCGGCATTCCCGCCACCTTTGAGCTGTGCCAGGACATCGTCGCGCCTGGCGGGACCATCGCCAATGTAGGCGTGCACGGGATCAAGGCCGATCTGCACCTCGAGCGGCTGTGGTCGCACAACATCACCATCACCACGCGCCTGGTCGACACCGTCTCGACCCCGATGCTGCTGAAGACCGTGCAGTCCAAACGCATCGCCGCCGCGCAGCTGGTCACGCATCACTTCCGGTTTGACGAGTTTCTGGCCGCCTACGACACCTTCAGCCGCGCCGCCGACACCCATGCACTGAAAGTCATCATCGAAGCGCCGCCTCACGGGGCAGCATGACCGCCGGCACGCCGGCTGGCGCTGTAAAACCTGCGCCGGTCGCCAGCAATGTCAAACGCGCGGCTTTGTTTGCGGCGCTGGCGGCCTTGCTGGCCATTGTCATGCTGCCGCAGCCTGCGGGTCTGCCGCCGGCCGGCCAGATGATGCTCGGCATCCTGGCTTTTGCCGTCATCGTCTGGATGACCGAAGCGCTTGACTATGCAGCGAGCGCCGTGGTCACCGGTGCCCTCATGATTTTTCTGCTGGCCTGCGTGCCCGATGTGGCGACACCCGGGGGCGCCGGCATGGGCACCGGCGCGGCGCTCGGTCTGGCCTTGTCGGGCTTTTCAAACAGTGCCGTAGCCCTGGTGGCGGCCGCCTGTTTTATCGCCGCGGCCATGACGGCCACCGGGCTGGACAGACGCATTGCGCTGGTGGTGCTGTCGAAGGTGGATGCGCGCACGAACCACATCGTGATCGGCGCGATGGTGACCGGCTTTTTGCTCTCGTTCATCGTGCCCAGCACCACGGCGCGCGTGGCTTGCCTGGTACCCATCATGATGGGTTTCATCATGGCCTTCAAGGTCGACAAGCGCAGCCGCTTTGCCGGCTTGCTGGTCATCACGGCGGCGCAGACCGCCAGCATCTGGAATGTCGGCATCAAGACCGCAGCGGCTCAGAACATGGTGGCCATCGGTTTTATTGAAAAACAGTTTGCCACCAGCATCAGCTGGATGGAATGGTTCATTGCCGGGGCGCCGTTTTCAGCGTTGCTGAGCATCGCGCTCTACTTCATCATGACCCGCATGATGAAGCCCGAGATGGCCGAGATCGCCGGCGGGCAATCCACCATTCGCCAGCAACTCGATGCCATCGGCACCATGACAGTCAAGGAGTGGAAGCTGCTGGCCATCGTGCTGGTGCTGCTGGGCTTTTGGGCCACGGAAAAGGTGCTGCACAACTTTGACACCTCATCCACCACCATTGCCGCGATTGCGCTCATGCTCTTGCCGCGGCTGGGCGTGATGGACTGGAAGGAATCACAACGCGGTTTTCCGTGGGGCACGGTGATCCTGTTCGCCGTCGGCATCAGCATTGGCACGGCGCTGCTCAAGACCCAGGCCGCCGGCTGGCTGGCCAACCTGATCGTGCAAAACCTCGGGCTGCAGAACGCCAGTGCGTTTGCAATCCTCATGCTGATGTCACTGTTCCTGATTGTGATTCACCTCGGCTTTGCGAGCGCGACGGCGCTGGCCTCGACCATGGTGCCCATCATCATCAGCGTGCTCATGGCCGTGAAGACGCCGGGCATCAATGTGGTCGGCATGACCATGCTGCTGCAGTTCGTCGTGAGCTTCGGCTTCATCCTTCCCGTGAACGCGCCACAGAACATGATCGCTTGCGGTACCGACACCTTCGAAGCCCGCGATTTCGTACGGACCGGCCTGGTGATCACTCTGGCCGCCGCCGTATTGCTGGTGATCTTTTCGCTGACCTACTGGCAGTGGATGGGTTACATGAGTACGGCAGGTTAACGCCATGACAGAAGCACCCGACCTGGTCACCCCTCGGCGATGCAGGCCCAGGCGCCGGCAAAAGCCACGGGCCTGGCCTGGAACGCGGTTTGACCTCGGCCGATGCAATGCTCTTCTTTTGATAGCTGCTGGCGCAGGCCCTTACTGGGCCACAGGCCATTTCCATCAAGAAAAGACTGATTTTTCGGCGCAAACAAGGCAACTTCATGCGTATTTCAAAGGCAAAAAGGTCCTGCAGGCCAGTAGAGCCGTGCGCGAAACGCTATGAATTCAGGAGCAGACCACTTCCTCCCTCGCGTTGAAAGACCACCCCCGAAAGGCGTCGACACATGCTGACCCGAAAACAGTTCATGCGCGCTGCGGCCGTCACCGGCGTGCCGCTGCTCCTGCAGGCGTGTTCAGGCGCTGCGGATGAGGCGGGTTATGCCTCTGCCGTGCAACAGGTATGGCACCCTGCCGAGGGCCGGCACAGCGCCAGCGGCGACAGCCTCGCGCTCAGGCAGGAACTGGTGCGTTACGCCACGCTGGCACCATCGAGCCACAACACCCAGTGCTGGAAATTCCATCCCGGCCAGACCGCCATCGAGGTCATGCCCGACTTCTCGCGCCGCTGCCCGGCAGTGGACCCGGATGACCATCATCTTTTTGTCTCCCTGGGCTGCGCCACCGAAAACCTGGTGCAGGCCGCGCTGGCCAACGGGCTCGCCACCGACGTGCGTTTTGACGCCCGCTCGCTGCAAACATCCATCGCACTGACCGCCACACGGCCGGTGGCGTCCGACCTTTTTCGCGCCATTCCCGAGCGCCAAAGCACCCGCACAGAGTTCGATGGCCAAAAGGTAAGCAACGCACACCTGAGGCTGCTCGAACAGGCCGGCACGGGCCCCGGCGTGCACGTGATCCTGCTGACTGAAAAAGCAGCGATAGAGAAAATTCTGGCCTATGTGCTGGCCGGCAACACCGCCCAGCTGAATGACGCTGCCTTCATGTCCGAACTCAGGCGCTGGGTGCGCTTCAACGGTGCCGATGCGGTGCGAACGGGTGACGGCCTGTACAGCGTCAGTTCGGGCAGCCCTTCTGTGCCGGACTGGCTGGGCAGCCTGCTGTTTGGCCTGTTGATGACGCCGCAAAGGGAAAACGACAAATACGCCCGGCAGATTCACAGCTCGGCCGGTGTGGCGATTTTTGTATCAGCAGCCAATGACCCGGCCCACTGGGTGGAAACGGGCCGATGTTACCAGCGCTTTGCCCTGCAGGCGACGGCGCTGGGCATCCGCAATGCCATGCTCAACCAGCCGGTGGAAGTGGCGGCGCTGCGGCCGCAACTGGCATCGCATCTGGGCCTTGACCCGGCCAGCCGGCCTGACCTGGTGCTGCGGTTTGGCTACGGCCCGAAGATGCCGGTCTCCCTGAGGCGCCCGCTTCAGTCCGTGCTGGCCTGAGGCCCGGGATCGCCCGCAGTGTTCTGCGCACACAAGGTCGCCAGCAACTTAAGCTGTTGCTGCTGCAGCCCGATGAGCTCTGCCCATTGCAGGTCGCGCAAGGCATCGATCTTTTCGTGCAGCAGCATGATCTCCAGCTCGGCCTTGAGGTTGACTTCGTAATCGTGCTCCGCCGTGATCCGGTCTTTTTGCGCCTGCCGGTTTTGCGACATCAGGATCACGGGCGCTTGTATCGCCGCCAGCATCGAAAGGAACAGGTTGAGCAGGATGTAGGGGTAGGGATCAAACGTTCGGCCCTGGCTGAGCAGCAGCACGGCGTTCACCCCCACCCAGCCCAGCATGACAGCCGCGAACAGCCCGACAAAGGTCCATGAACCGCCGAACCGCGCAACCGCATCTGCGGCGCGCAGGCCCAGGGATGGCTGTTCGTCAAAACTTTCGGCGAGGTTGCGTGCAATCGGCGTTCGCGCCACGATGTGCCTGATCACCGCACGTGCCCGCTCATCCAGCGTCGCTTCAGGCGACGAATCCACCGGCACGCCAGATGGCCGCAGTTTGTTTTGGGCCTGGGTGGAAGTGGTCATGCGCCACTCTACTCCAGCAAATCCATATAGGCTTTTTTGTCTGCGGCGTAACAACCGCATGACGCGGCTTCCAGGCCGCGGCGGTCCAGTACCGTGAGTTTGCCGCGGCTGTATTCGATCAGGCCCTTGCGCTGCAAATCGCCCGCCGCAGCGGTGATGCCGACCCTGCGCACGCCCAGCATGTAGGCAAGAAACTCCTGCGTCACGTCAAAGCTCGAGGCCTGTGAACGGTCCTGGCTCATCAAAAGCCAGCGCGCCAGGCGCGGACCGATCTGGTGAAAGCGCACGCAGGCGGTGGATTCAGCCAGTTGGGCCATCAGCACGTAGAGGTAGCGGTTCATGCTGCGTTGCAGGGCCGTACTGGCAGCCAGCTCCCGCTTGAATGCACGGGTGCCGATACGCCAGGCAGTGCCCTCGCCCTGCACCAGCGCATGCAAAGGCGCGGTTGTCACACCCAGCACCAGTTGCACCCCGAGCATGCCTTCACGGCCCACCATGCCTACTTCGACACCGGGGCTGCCCTTGACGATGGCGATCAGCGAAATAAATCCGTGGGTGGGAAAGTAAACGTGGCGCGTTGATTCACCGGGATCGGAGAGCACCTGCGCCAATACGAGATCTACGGGTTCACACAGCTTGAGCAGCCGTGTACGGTCCTGGCGCGGCAAAAGCGCGATCAGGTGGTTGTCGACAGGGGTCAAGGGGATTCCCAGGTGTGCTTGCCGACCCCCCAATGGCGAGGGGCTGCGTCACGGCCCGGCTGCTGTCGATGGCAGTTTTGGCAGGTGCCCGAGTCTATAGGAATGCCGGCGGTGTGCCTGTTCGGTGGCCCACACTGTTGTGGGCCTGGGAGTCTGCGCGGCAGAAGACGTCGAAGCGAAAAGTGACCCCGGCGAGGACAGTTTTTGCCGGGTTTGCAGGCCCATAGCCGTAGCTATGGGCCAAAAAGCCGGTGAAAAATGGACCGGCGCGGTCGCTTTGCAGCCGACGATCCTTCTGCCGCGCAGACTCCTGGCTCATTTGGCCTGCTTGGTGGGCAGCAGGCGGTCGTACTCTTTCTTGACGACGGCATAACACTCGCAGGTGCGCTTTTCCAGGCCTGGGCGGTCCAGCACCGTGATGCGGCCACGCGAATACTTGATCAGCCCGGCCTGCTGCAGCTTGGTCGCGCCTTCGGTCACGCCCTCACGGCGCACACCCAGCATGTTGGCAATCAGCTCCTGCGTCATGACGAGTTCATTGCCCTGCAGACGGTCCATGCTCAGCAACAGCCAACGGCACAGCTGCTGGTCCAGCGAATGGTGGCGGTTGCACACCGCCGTCTGTGACATCTGGGTGATCAGCGCCTGGGTGTAGCGCAACAGCAAGTGGAGCACGGGGCCTGACCTGTCGAACTCCTGCTTCATAGCGTGGGCTTTCAGCCGAAAACCCTGGCCTGCGCTTTGCACCACGGCGCGGCTGGGGGTGGTGCCGCCGCCCATGAAGAGCGACACCCCGACAATGCCTTCATTGCCAACCACGGCAATCTCTGCCGAAGCGCCATTTTCAAGCACGTAGAGCAGCGAAACAATCGAGGTGGTCGGGAAGTAGACGTAGTTCTGCACCTTGCCTGATTCGTAAACCACATGGCCCAAGGGCATCTCTACCCATTCGAGGTCGGGCCGCCAACGCTTGAGTTCAGCCTCGGGCAACGACGCCAGCAGGTGGTTGTGCTCAGGCTGCGATTTCTCTTTGTCGGCTACGTTGGCCATCATGAACTCCCGATTGGATTGGCGTGCGGCACCACCTGGGAGGGTTTTGCATCAGCGTCCAGTATAGGCAGTTACCGCTGTCTTATATGTTCGTTAGCGTACAAACAGAAGCATTCAGGAAAGGGCTTGGGATTCAGGGGAAACCCGGCCGGCCCGAGGCACAGACCGGGCGGTGTTGAAGACGGAAAGGGATGTCCTCGTCGGTCTATTTTTCGCTGCTTTTTACCCCCATATCCAGATATGGGCACGCAAAATCGTCAAAAACCATTCTCGCAAGGGGGCGATTTTCGCTTTCGACGAACTAAGCCCGACAGGCGCCTAGTGAAAATCCCGGCTTGAAGTTCCCAGCCGCCCCAGCAGCGGCGTCAGGTCTTCCAGCCGATGCGCCACCAGGTTGCGCACGGCGCCATAGCCTTTTGCCGTGCCGCTTTCTTCACTGCGCTGCCACATACCGTGCACCGCCAGCAGGCGCGAGTGCAGCAACTCGGCGCGCTGCTCCTCACGCAATGACTTCCACACGATCACGTTGACCGGGCCGGTCTCGTCTTCCAGCGTCACAAAAATGGTGCCGTTGGCGGTTTGCGGCTGCTGGCGCACGGTGACGATGCCGCAGCCGGCCACCTCCTGGCCATCGGGCAAGGCATTGAGCTCGCTGGCGGTGAGCAGGCCGCGCCTGGCCAGGCGCTCGCGCAGCAAGGCCAGCGGATGGCGGCGCAGGGTCAGGCCCGTGGCGTTGTAGTCGAACAGGATGTTTTCGCCTTCGGGGGTGTCCGCCAGCACCAGCGGCGTTTCGTGCGTGGGCACGGCCTTGAGCAGACCCGGCGCCGGTTTGATGGCCGACGCCGCCCAGACCTGCTGGCGCCGGTGGCCGGCCAGCGGCAGCAAGGCATCGGCGGCGGCCAGGGCGTTGATCTCCAGCGAGCCCAGTTGCGCGCGCGAAACCAGGTCTTCGGTCGATGTGAAGGGGGCGCCAGCCCTCGCCTTCACCAGCCGGATGGCCGCGGCTTCAGGCAGGCCGGCCACCAGGCGCAGACCCAGGCGAACCGCGGGCTGGTTGGGGTGAATGCCGGGGTAGGAAGGCTTGGCCGCCGCATCTTGATCCCGTTCGCCCTGAGCCTGATCCCGTTCGCCCTGAGCCTGTCGAAGGGTCGGTTGGCGCTGCGCAGGCAAGGCTTCGACAGGCTCAGCCCGAACGGCTAAAGAATCGGGAGGGGGAAGATCAGGCTCCAGCGTGCAGTCCCACTCGCTGTGCATCACGTCAATCGCCCTCACCTCCACGCTATGCCGGCGCGCATCCTGCACCAGTTGTGAGGGCGGGTAAAACCCCATGGGCTGTGAGTTGATGAGAGCCGCCACAAAACACGCCGGCTCGTGGCACTTGAGCCAGCAGCTCACATACACCAGCTTGGCAAAACTGGCGGC
>NZ_JBDTPB010000083.1:0-46764 GCF_039932935.1 Polaromonas sp. | reverse complement strand
GTGGGCATCACGCTGGCCAGGCTCAGGTATTTGTCGAAGTCGGTGCCGCCTATGTGCACGCCGCCGCTGGCGAGGATGTCATCGCGCCGCTCGGCCTTGCGCGCACGCTCGGGCGACAGGCGCACCAGCGCAAAGTCTGACGTACCGCCGCCGATGTCGACCACCAGCACAAGTTCTTCGCGCCGGATCTGCGACTCGTAGTCAAACGCGGCTGCAATCGGCTCGTACTGAAAGGCAATGTCTTTGAGGCCGACCGCGTGAGCGATTTCGGCCAGCGTGTTTTCGGCTTTCTTGTCGGCTACAGGGTCGTCGTCAACAAAGAACACCGGGCGGCCCAGCACCGCCTGGCTGAAAGGCTGGTCGGCGGCTTTTTCGGCGCGGTGTTTGAGCTCGCCGATGAACTGCGCCAGCAGCACACGAAACGGCAGCGCACGGCCGGCGACCTCCGTGTGTTCGTCGATCATGGATGTGCCCAGCAGGCTTTTGAGCGAACGCATCAGGCGTCCCTCATACCCAGCCAGGTAGTCGGCCAGCGCTGCGCGGCCGTAGCTCACATGCTCGTCCTCAGCATGAAAAAACACCACCGACGGCAACGTCGGTTTGCCGCCTTCAAGCGCCAGCAGTGCGGGAAGCCCCGGCCGGCTCCAGCCCGCGGTGGAGTTGGAGGTGCCGAAGTCGATGCCGCAGGCGTGGGCGGCGCTCACCGCCCCGCCGGCTTGGCGAAGCCGCTTTCGGCCCACGCAACGGCGCTGGAGCGATTGAGCTTGAAAGACGGTGCGACGCGAACCTGTGCGAGCTGCTCGCCGGCTTCGTCGGCGGCGCTGAGCAAGCCGTGCGGGTTGTCTTCATCGGGAACAATGTCGAGCGAGACCGTGATGCGCGCCGCATTGGCTGTCACGGTGATGCTCTGGTGCAGCGTGGCGTGCAGCTGTTGCTCGTGGCGGCGCACGAACTCCGACGCGGTTTTCACCAGCGTGCTGAAGGCGGTGGTGTCGAGTGGCTTGGGATTCTTCTTGTCGCGGCCCATGGTCCAGGGGCCCACCAGCGCGGGCTCGGGCTCGCCGTCCTTGATCATCGCAACCGCCCAGCCGTCGTCGTCTTCATTCTTGATGACCTTGGCCGTCCAGCCGTCGCCGCGCCAGAGCCTGGGCTCCTGGATGGGCATGTCTTGGGAGGGTTCATCGGCCAGGCCGGCCGGCGGTGTGGGGGAGTCAGTCAAAACGCTATTCACTCGGGTGGGCGCTCCGGCAGTGGGCCGGAGGCAAATTCGGGTCACGCACAGCCTTCAAACAACACGGTGCGCATGGGGGACACGGATTTTACAACCCCGCCCCATTCCCTCACAACCCGAGGTCACTCAAGCTGGGGTGGTCGTCAGGCCTGCGCCCCAGCGGCCAGTGAAACTTGCGATCTGCCGCCTTGATGGGCAAATCGTTGATGCTGGCGTGGCGCACCGCCATCAGGCCGTTTTCGTCAAATTCCCAGTTTTCATTGCCGTAAGAGCGAAACCAGTTGCCCGCGTCGTCATGCCACTCGTAAGCAAAACGCACGGCGATGCGGTTGCCGCCGAAGGCCCACAGCTCTTTGATGAGGCGGTAGTCGAGCTCGCGTGCCCATTTACGCGACAGCAGGCCCACGATCTCTTCGCGGCCGGTGACGAATTCGGCGCGGTTGCGCCAGCGGCTGCCGGCGGTATAGGCCATTGAAACGCGCTGGGGATCGCGCGTGTTCCAGCCATCTTCGGCGGCGCGGACTTTCTGCGCGGCGGTTTCCACGGTGAAGGGCGGAAGGGGTGGCCGGGTTTCCATGAGATGTCCTTTGAGTGAGGTTGAAGTGGAAGGTGGATGCAGATGGCAATAAGGTAGACCGTTCTGTCTACTTATTGAAATTCTGTCACAAGTAGACAGACCTGTCTACAACTCTTACAATCGCGCCATGGACGTTCCAACCCCCTCCCCGCGCGAGCGCATCCTCCTCACCGCGCACGACCTTTTCTACCGCGACGGCCTGCGCGCTACCGGCATTGACCGCATCATCGCCGAGTCGGGCGTGGCCAAGCTCACCTTCTACCGCTGCTTTGCCAGCAAAGACGCGCTGATCCGCACCTTCCTCGACTACCGCCACGATCGCTGGATGGCCTGGTTTGTCGATGCGCTGGGACGGCACGGCGCAACGGCTGGCGGCGGCCTGGCGCCTTTGCTGCCGGCTCTGGGTGAATGGTTTTCCGACCCGCTGTTTCGCGGCTGCGCCTTCATCAACGCCATGGCTGAGGTGGGTGCCGCCCTGCCCGGCGTGGCCGAAATTGTGCAAAACCACAAGCAGGACATGCAGCACGTGATCGCCGGCCTGCTGCCTGCCGGCATGCGCCAGCAGGCCCTGGCGGGCGCGGCTGCGGTGGCGGTTGACGGCGCTATAGTGCGTGCGCAGATGGAAGGCGGCGAAGCCGCGCTGGCCGGGCTGGGGCTGTTGCTGGATGCGCTGAACGTATCCGAGAAGACTTAGATCTTGGCAGTCCGCCGCGGCTTTTCCTGGGGGCGCGGCGTGGGCGCGCCACCCGCGCGCTCAATCGTCTTCACAGCCTTCACCGCCGGGCGTTTGCCCGACGCCACCCATTCGTCGTAAAAATCAATCTTGCTGTTGAGCAGCGTCAACGCCTGCTGCCACTCGCCAATCATGTCCTTGACCTGCTCGCGGTGTGCCGCCAGCAACGCCTGCCGCTTGCCCAGCGTGCTGCTGCCCTGTTTGACGAGCTCGGTGTACTCGCGCATCGCCGCAATCGACATGCCGGTGCGGCGCAGGCGGTCCATCAATTCCAGCCAGCTGATATGCAGCTCGCCGTACACGCGGCGGTGGCCGCTATCGCGCGCCACGCCGGGGATCAGGCCCTGGGCCTCGTACCAGCGAATGGTGTGCACGCTGCGCCCGGTGCGTGCGGCGAGTTGCCCGATCAGGAAGTTTTCTTCTGCCATGCCCGACTGTATAAAGCCCAGGCTCAAGCCGCAAGCGCGGCGGTGGAAGGAGGCGCCTCAAGCGCCGCGATCACCAGCGCGGTGTCCAGGTACTCCATCAACTCCTTCATCTGCCCGCCTTCCATGCGAAAGACGTAGCAGTAGCGGTTGTTGTAGGCCTTGCCAGCCTTGGTGGTGACCTGTCCCTGGAACTCGACGACGACCTTGTCGCCATCAGCCATGATGCTGCGCGTGGTGCTGATGTAGGGGGTGGCGAATTGGGCGTACAAGGGCTGCAACAGCTCGCTGACGACCGCCTCCTTGCCGCTGTAGGTGCGCGACCAGGGGGTGTCGCCCGGGATGGTCCAGCAAAAATCGTCGGCCATGGCGTTGACAAAGGGCTTGCCGTTGCCCTTGTCCAGCTCCGCCATGATTTGCTGCATATGCCGGCGGTTGGCCTCTGTTGTTGTTGCGGTGGTGGTGTCAGTGGTGTCGATGGATGCTGCGCTCATGATCTATCTCCTTGATTCGTCCTTGAATGCCCCTGGGTGAGCCCTGAGGCCCGGCCTGATTGCCAGGGCTTAAGGTGATTAAAAATCCTTGAGTGCGCTCTAGGTCAAGCCCCCTGCCAATTCACCCTCCGTTTTATGCATCAAATCGACCTCCAGCCCAATCGGACTGTGCGCGAGCAGCTCCTTTTTTCATAGCAAGCCGCTGACAACCCTACAATGCCGTATGAACCAGAAAAGACCTGCGACGAGTGAATGGGTAAGCAAAATGCTGGCGGTACTGAAGACCGGCAACACGGCGGCGGCGCTGGCCCAGATCAAGGCGACCACCAGCAGCAAGGATTTGCAGCAGCTGCACGCCGCGCTGGAAAAAGCGCAATTGCTCAAGCAGCTCAAGGCCGTCGACATCGCGATTTCCGACCAGCTTCAGGCACTGGCTTCGCCGCGGTTGAGCCGTTCGCCTTAAGCACTTCCCCTCTTCAGTCCACACCTCAAGCCTGGCGACGACCATTGACAATGGTTTAAATATGACCACAATATAGCCAAATAGCTATATAACCACATGGCCATATGAATACCTCCTCGGACGCCCTCAACCAGGCTTTCGCCGCCCTTGCCGACCCAACCCGGCGCGCCATCGTGGCGCGTCTGGCTTCCGGAGAAGCAACTGTCAATGAGCTGGCCGCGCCCTTCAACATGACCCAGCCGTCCATCTCCAAGCACCTGAAAGTGCTGGAGCGGGCGGGTCTGATCTCTCGCGGGCGCGCCGCGCAGACCCGGCCGTGCCGCCTGGAAGCAGCACCGCTCAAGCAAGTCGCCAGCTGGGCCGAGCTGTATCGCAGCACCTGGGAAGAAAGCTTCGAAAGGCTGGATGCGTTTTTGCAGTCGACCGCTCCCCCTCCTGTTCCTCCGACCGCTACCACAACCCCTACCCCAAGCACCCCGAAAGGAAAGAAACATGTCCGCAAATGACAACTCCACCGCAAACAGCGCCACATTCTTCATCACGCGCGTTTTCAAGGCGCCGCGTGAGCGCGTCTGGAAAGCCTGGAGCGACCAGGCCTCGCTCCAGCAATGGTGGGGGCCAGAAGGCTGCACCGTCGAGGCCTTGCGTTTTGAATTCAGGCCCGGCGGGTTCTTTCACTATGCAATGAAGTTTGCGGGCGCGCCCACGATGTGGGGGCGCTTCAACTACCGCGAAATCGCCGTGCAGGAGCGCATCGTCTGGCTCAATTCGTTCGCCAACGCGCAATGCGGCATTGCGCGTGCACCGTTTAGCGAAGTCTGCCCGCTGGAAATTGAAAACTCGGTGACCTTTACAGAGAAGGACGGCGTCACCACCGTCGCATTGCGCGCGGTGCCGTTCGGTGAAGCGGCGGCAGAACGCCAATACTTTGAAGATTTGAAGCCGTCGATGGAGCAAGGCTATGGCGGCACCTTCAACCAGCTTGCAGCCTATCTGAAGGCCTGAACGCCCGGTCTTCTTCAGGCCGGGCGAATCTCGAACTGCGCATCACCCATGTAACGGTTCGGCCCCAGCGCCGCCGTGGTGGCGGCCAATTCGGCGGCTTGCCACTGGCTGAAGATTTCGAGCTCTTCAGGCGACAACACGTCTTCGGCTGGTGACTCGCCATAGATGCCGATCAGCCTCATGTAGGCGGTGTAGACCGGCAGCACCAGGCTTTCATGGCCCAGCGCGTCGTCCAGCGCAGCCCTGAAGCGTTGCTCTGCAGCCTGCAACTCGCCCTCGGAAGCGTCTTCATAGGCATACAGCCTCAGTCGGTAGCTCACAACCCTTTCCTTCAGGGCTTGGTGACTGGCGTAAGCGGCCTGGCGGCGGCCGATATGCCCTGCGTCAGCTCGATGCGGCGGCGCAGCCGGTCGGCGGCCTGCGTATCACCACCCTGCTCTGCCCGGCGCAGTTGCACGCCCAGCCAGGCCAGCAACGGACGCCGCCAGCCTTGCGCTGAAGAAGTATCAATCGCCTGCGTGATCACTTCAGGGCTGGCCTTGCCGGTCTGCAACATCACGCCGGCCGCCACCAGTTTCGACAGCGGATCGGCAATGCCCTGCAGTGCGCCCGCATTGCCTGCGGCCGCTGCACGTTGGGACTCGGGCAGCAGCGGGATGCCTTGCGGCTGCACCTTGCCCTGGAGGTAGTCGGCGTAAGCCCGCTGGGCTTCAGTGGCATCAGGTCGCAGTTTTTCAAAGCCGGTGCAGGGCTCGTCGACCACCAGGCTGGCGACGCGGGTAGCGCAATGCAGCAGTTCGGCCGTGGCCAGCAGGTCGGCGCGGCCCGACCGCGTGAGCTGGGTACGCGCGCGCTCCAGTTCGGCCATTTCCACGCGGCTGTTGCCTTCCATGTAGGCGGCGACGGAGCGGTCCATCGAGCCCTTGGCCTCCAGCTGCCAGTCGGGCGGCTGGGGGCCGCCGGCGCACGCGGCCAGCAAACCCGCTGCGGCCAATGGCAAGGTGAGCTTGATCAGAGAGGTCTTCATGGCAACTTCATCTCCGCGTCACGGGCATCTTTGGCAAACGGCCATTTGCGGCTGATCTCGTTGATCAGGCCTTCCACCTTGCGCAGGCTGGCCTCGACATCGGCGCGCAGCGCGCCCAGGTCGTCGGTAGCGTCCTTGGCGTTGCGGGTGACCGCCTGGGCGTCCTGCAGCAGCGCATCGACTTTCTTGAGGCTGGTGCGGGCCTCACCCAGCATGGCGTTGAGCTGCACCACGGTCGCGCGCGTCTCAGGCATCAGGCCTTTGTCGCCGAAGACCTGGGTGTCGGTCTTGGCCGCCAGGCCGTCGAGCTTGGTGAGCAGCGAGTTAGTGCGCTCCAGCGTGGCGGCAAATTTTTTGGCCTCGGCCTCGCTGCCCAGCAACACCGTTAGCGCGCCACCGGGGCCGTTGAGCCGCTCGGTCAATGTCTGCAAATTGGCCAGGCTGGCCCCGACCGCGCCGCCGCTACCAGTCAGGGTGTTGAGGTTTTCAATCAGGTCCTTGGCGGCAGCGATCACCTTGGGTACTTCGCCTGCGGCATCGCCCAGCAGCACCGTGCGTTCCGCGCCGTCAGGCAGCGGCGGATCGTTCAGCAAACCGGTGTAGGCGCGGATATTGGTGCTGCCGACCAGGCCGCGCACCAGCGTGAAAACGCTGGTGGTGCGCAGCCAGTGGGCGTCCTTGGCGGCTACGTCGACCAGGATGCGGGCCTTGCCATCGTTGGCCAGCTCGATTCGCTTGACTCGGCCGATCGGGAAGCCGGAGAAGGTCAGGTCCATACCGACCACCACGCCTTCGGAGTCCTCGGCAATCAGCACCAGGCGCTGCGTGGATTCAAACGCGCCGCGCGCATACATCACATACAGCGCTGAACCCACCACCAACAGCAGCATGAAGACCAGCAGGAGCCGGGCCTTGAATTCCAGGTTGGCGATTTCCGCCGGAGTGGCGTCGCGCGCTTGCGCAGGCTGCAGCGGGTCCGCCTTGTCGGGCTCGGGCGGTGGAGGGGTGTCGTGGGGTGAACTCATGGTTGTATTGTTTTTCTTGCGTGTAAAGGCCGAGACGTACCGATTGGGACCAATGAGAGTCAATAGTAATTGCCGACCAGCGAGGCCACTTCAATCAGCAGGATGACGGCGAACATGCGCACCAGACCGCGCATTTCAGCGCTGGTGCGTACGCTGGCGTCGGCCATGCCGTAAAGGGCCGAGGCCATGGGGATCAGCGACACCGCCAGGCAGAAGAACAGGGTCTTGAGCACAAAAATCAGCGTGACCGCCGGGCTGAACACCTGGCCGAAAAGCCGTGTATAGGCAGCCGCGCCCGACAAGGAAAATCCGTAAGTGGCAACGTAAGCCACCACCAGCGCCACCACGCAACTCTGCGCCGCCAGCGTGACGCCCGAAAACATGCCCGCCACCACACGCGGCAGCACTTCACGCCGCACCGGCTCGACACCTTTGCGCCGCATCTCGTCGAGCTCGCCGCTGGCCTGCATGGCCGTGAGTTCGGCGCCGTCGGGAATGGTGCAGCGCAGCGCCACAAAAAGCGCCGCCGTCAGCGGAATCAGCTCCAGCACCAACACACGAATCACCACCTGCAGCGCGTATTGCGAAAGCCCATAACTCAGCGCTGTGACCAGCACGATGCGCGTCAGCACCACGGTGACGAGTGCGCACAGCACGGTAAACCACACCAGGATGGGCGCGGTGTTGATGTAGATATGCCGGGCCAGCACCGCGCGGCTTTGCGGGCTGTAACTGGAGGGTGACAGTGTCAGGACAAGGATGAGCGCGCCCAGGTGCACCAGGCGCCACCACTCGATCAACCAGTGCTGGGCAGCGTGGCCGGTTTGCGAGAGGCGGCCTTGCAGGAAGGATGCTGTTGAAGCCATTGGGCCATGATACCCGCGGGGTTTTGCCCGCCATGTAGGATGGCAGTCGTTTTAACGGCATGGGCAAGCCTTCTCCCCGCGTTTGCCGATATGACGTTTTCATTTTCCATCGCTCCTCTCTCTTTCTCTATTTCCCTCTCATCACTGCTTCACCATGGCCATCGACACCTGGACCGCCTACTTCCTCGCCTCCATCCTGATCGCGCTGTCGCCGGGCTCAGGCGCCGTGCTGGCCATGAGCCATGGCCTGAGCTACGGCATGCAGCGCACACGCGCCACCATTGCCGGCCTGCAGATGGGCCTGGTCATCATCTTGCTGGTGGCTGGCGCGGGGGTTGGCTCCTTGCTGGTGGCGTCAGAGCTGGCCTTTAGCGTTGTGAAAGTGCTGGGCGCCTGCTACCTCATCTACATCGGCTGGGCGCAGTGGCGCTCGTCGAACGGCATCGCAGCAGAAGGCGACAGCACAGGCATTGCCGACACCAACGGCCTGTCGGTCAAACGGCGCTTTCTGACGGGCCTGCTCACCAACGTGACCAACCCCAAGGGCATCCTCTTCATGGTGGCGGTGCTGCCCCAGTTCATCAGCCCTGCCCGCCCGCTGTGGCCGCAGCTGCTGGTGATGGCACTGACCACCGTAGCGGTCGACACGGTGGTGATGCACGGCTACGCGTTTGCCGCCAGCCGCCTGCAAAAGCTTTTCAACAACGCCCGCGCCGTGCGGCTGCAAAACCGCGTGTTCGGGGGAATGTTGATGGCCGTGGGTGCGGGCCTCTTTTTCGTCAAGCGCAGCCACGCCGCCGCGCATTAGGCGTGTGAGTTGCTATTAAAAGAATAGCTGCTTGCGCACAAACAAAAAGGGCTGGAGCCTTAAAACACTTAAATTTAGCGCCCGTCAGGCGCCGGGAGGTGCAGCATGCGCCGACACGATGGCTGCCAGTTTGCGCAAGGCCTCGTCGGTTTCGCTGGAAAACGGCGAGCCGCAGCTGATGCGCAGAAAGTGGTCAAAACGGCTGGAGTTGGAAAACATGGAACCAGGCGCAACCCGTATGCCTTGCCGGATCGCGGTGTCAAACACAGCCTGCGCCGAAGTGCCCGCCGGCAACTCGACCCACAGCATCATGCTGCCGTGCGGCACCGACAGCCGGGTGCCCGCGGGAAAGTGCGCGGCGATGGCTTCAGCCATTTGTTCACGCTGCACGTTGAGCATGCGGCGCAGCCGGGCCAGGTGGCGGTCATACGCGCTGGAGGCCATGAACTCGGCCACAGTCAGCTGCGCCAGCATGTCGTTGGCGCGGCTTTGCGCGTACTTGAGCATCTTGATGCGCGCCTGCCAGCGCCCACCGGCGACCCAACCCAGGCGCAATCCGGGCGACAGGGTCTTGCGCAGCGAAGCGCAGTAAATCACTGAACCGCTCTGGTCCCAGGCCTTGGCGGCTTTGAGCGGAATGTCGTCGGGCCCCATGGCGCCATAGGTGTCGTCTTCAATCAACGCCACCTGCTGGCGCTCACACAGCGCAACCAGTTTTTCCTTTTCGGTGTCGGGCATCACGCTGCCGAGCGGATTATGAAAATTAGGGATCACCACCACAGCACGTATGCGGTCGTGCGTCTGGAAGGCCAGGTCCAGCGCTTCGACGGAAATGCCCAGCTTCGGGCTGGTGGGGATCTCCAACGCGCGCAGGCCCAGGCTTTCCAGAATTTGCAGCAGCCCGTGGTACGTCGGCGACTCGACAGCGACGGTGTCGCCCGGCTGGGCCACCGCCCGCAAGGCAACGTTCAGCGCTTCAATACAGCCGTGCGTGACCAGAATGTCTTCCGGCAACAGTCGCATGCCGGCTTCAAGCGCCCGTTTGGCCAGCACGGCATTGAGCGGTGAATTGTTCAGGAAGTCGGGTGCGCTCACCAGCAGCCGCGGGTACTTGCGCAATGCCCGTGTGGCCGCATTTTTGAGCGCCTCGGCCGGGTACATCTCAGGCGAGCCGTACGTGCCGGCCAGGTTGGTCACCAGCGGATAAATATCGCATTTGGCAACAAAGTCGGACACCCGGTCATGGATGCCGACGTATTGCGCCGGATCGAGTGTGTGGCCGCATTCCGGCTCATTGGGCGGCTCGATGTCGACGCGCCGTCGCTTGAGCACAAAGTAGCCTGATCGCGGCCGAGCCTCCAGCAAGCCCTCGTCTTCCAGGGTGTGGCATGCCTCCACCGCGGTCGACAGGCTGACCTGGTGCAGCCGGGTCAGCGCCCTGACAGACGGCATGCGCTGCCCAGGCGTTAAAACGCCGGACTGGATGGCTTGCCGGTAGTGGTTTGACAGCCGCAGGTAGAGAGGCTGCTGCGGCGGGGATTGCAGGGGTTGCGCTTCCATGGAGGGAATGATCGGTGAAGAGAGACAGTCAACACAGCCACAGATGGGGCGAAATCAGACCATAACAGATTGATAAATAGCCATCTGTACCGATACAGAAAGGGCTTGCGTGGTTCTGTCGTGAAAGCAAGGCTTTTATTAATCTTGGCGTGTCCTTCCCCCATTTGCCAACGAATGACTGGAGCCGCCATGAATGACCCCCTCGACGCTCACCACCCTCGCAACCTTCAGCACCTTCACCTGGCCGCGGGTGAATCCCTGTTCTTTCACACGAAAGCAGGCAGCGCCCTGATCAGCACCTCGGGCACGCTGCTGGTGACCAGTGCGCCCCGCTGGCTCAGCGAGCAGGTCTTTCGCGCCAGCACGGTGCTGGAATCCGGGCAGTCCCATACCATCACCCAGGACGGCTGGATCACGGTCACCGCCCAGCACGGAGGTGCCGCGTGTCAGGTGAACCCAGCCGCGGGAAAAGCGCCGGGCAAGGCAGGAAACCGGCTTTTGAGGTATTTTTCCAGCATCGCCAGGGGCATGCGAGCCCGGTTAGGGAGCGCCGAGGCGGTTTGACCTTGCGGTAATCAGTGCCCTCGCTGCCATTCATCTTTCGTCCTTTTTCATCGTTTACCTGTTCTACCGTTTCATCCATGACCACTTCCGCCTGGCTGCTCTTCATCACCATCTCCCTGGTCACCGCCCTCAGCCCCGGCCCGGGAATTTTGCTGGCTGTGTCCAACGCCGTGGCCTGGGGGCCGCGCAAGACAGTGTGGAGCTCTGCCGGCAATGTGTTGGGCGTGTTCGCAGTCTCGGCGGCGGCCATGGCCGGCCTGGGCACCCTGCTGCACACCTCGGCCTGGCTGTTTGCGGTGCTCAAAACCGTCGGCGCGGTCTATCTGGTTTACCTCGGCTGGCGGCAATGGACCAGCAAGACCTCGATGTTCGACACGCCCCTGCCGGCCCAGGCATCTTCCAGAAAAAGCGACGCCGCGCTGTTTCGGCAAGGCCTGTTGGTGGCGCTGACCAACCCCAAAAGCATCCTGTTCTTCACGGCGCTGTTTCCCCAGTTCATCCACCCCCAAGCGCCGATGCTGCCGCAATTCCTGGCATTGACCAGCGCCTTTGCCGCGTGCGTGTTGATCTCCCACTTCGCCTATGTTCTGCTGGCGCGCCACACGCACCGCTGGTTCGGTACGCCGCATCGGGCCCGCATCTTCAACCGCCTCTGCGGCGGTGCGTTCGGCCTGCTGGGGCTGGGCTTGTTGCGGCTGAAGAGCCCCAGCTGAATCGTTTCTCATACCAACCAAAGATTGAAAGGAACTTGCACATGGAAGATTCACGCGAGACACGCTTTGCCGCTGTGGCAGCCGACCTCGGCTACAGCTTCGACGGTGAAATCAAGATAGGCGGCAATTACGTGCCCGTCATGCAGCACGGCGACCAGGTCTTTGTCAGCGGGCAGATTCCGCGTGTGGGGGACACCGTGGTCGTGACCGGCCGCGTGGGGTCTGAAACTTCCGTGCAGCAGGCCCAGCTGGCCGCCAGGATCTGCGCCATGCGCGCGCTGGCGCTGCTGCGGCAAAGCCTGGGTAGCCTGGACCGCGTGAAACAGGTGCTTCGCATTACCGTGTTTGTGCAGTCGGCGCAGGATTTCACGCAGCAAAGCGAAGTTGCTGATGCCGCGTCCGACGTGCTGTATGCGGTGCTGGGGCCGGCCGGTGCCCATACCCGCACATCGGTGGGCGTTGTTCAGTTGCCCAAGAGTGCTTCGGTCGAGATTGACCTGATTGCTGCTGTTGGCTAGGCGTTAATTAACCCACCTGTGGTGCGTCAGCCGCCGGGCTGCAGGCGTATCAGCTTGCCGTTGCTGCTGTCGGTCAGCACGTAAAGCAGGCCGTCGGGCCCCTGGCGCACATCGCGGATGCGATCCCCAGCCTCAGACAGCAGCTTGCTTTCGCGCACCACCTTGCCGGCAAACGGTGAGGCCAGTTCAATCCGGTTCAGGTAGCCGAATTTGAGCGAGCCCACAAACAGGTTGCCGCGCCAGGCCTTGCCATAGCGCTCGCTGGTCAGGAAAGCCATGCCGGAAGGCGCAATTGACGGCACCCAGTAATGCAGCGGTGGCTGTATGCCGGCTTTTTCGGTCAGGCCTTCGCCGATTTTTCCGCCGCCATAGTTTTCGCCATAGGTGACGACCGGCCAGCCGTAGTTGGCGCCGGGCTTGGGAAGGTTGATTTCGTCGCCGCCCTGCGGGCCGTGCTCGTGCATCCAGAAAGCGCCGTCGGGTGCGAGGGTGGCGCCCTGGGCGTTGCGGTGGCCGTAGCTCCAGATTTCCGGCAGCGCCCCGGATTTGCCAACAAACGGGTTGTCGCCGGGAACCGAGCCATCCTTGTTGATACGCACAATCTTGCCGTGGTGGTTGTCCAGCTTCTGGGCGTCTTCCTTGAGGCTGAACCGCTCACCCAGCGTGAGAAAGAGTTTGCCGTCCGCGGCGCCGCTGCTGGCGGCCCGGCTTTCGACGATGCGGCAACCGAAATGCGCCGTGCTCGCCACCTTGGGCTTCTGGCTGAAGATGATTTTGAGGTTCTCCAGCCGGGTGTCGTCGGCACTCAGGGTCGCACGTGCCAGCGCCGTGCTGTTGCGGTTGCCGGTCGAGGCCGGCTCGGAAAAGCAGAAGTACACGACCCGATTGCGGGCAAAGTCGCTGTCCAGCAGCACGTCGAGCAGGCCACCCTGCCCGCCGGCGGTAATTCGCGGGAGGCCCGCCACCGGCGCGCCAAGCTTGCCGTCCCGGCCAATGACACGCAGGCGGCCCGGACGCTCGGTGACCAGAAAGCGGTCGCCCGGCAAAAAAGCCAGACTCCAGGGGTTTTCGAGGCCGGTCGCCACGGTTTCAGGACGAACGTTTTGGGCCAAGGCAGGCTGCAACGCCGCACCGGCCGCTATCAAAAACATAGCTGCTTGCGCTCGCCAGTATTGCCTCAAACCCATATTTCGTCCTTAAAAATGACAAAAAATCAAGGACCAGCGGGTTTCCGTTCGCGCAGAAGGCTTAGCGCCTCGCCATACCCTTCACGCGACTTTTGCCCCCGTAAACCCGACATCTGCACGCAAAAATCGGTTTATCTGGTACAAATTCGTTACAAATCAATAGCTTAGCAACGTTATCAAGAAAGCACATAAGTTGACGTAGGACTAATCCGTCAAGTATGCTTGGCGCCATGCGATTTTTTGCCCCTGCCCTTCTCCTTGCTTCTGCAGCCCTCTTGGCCACAAGCGCACAAGCGGCACCCGGCAATTCAAGCGATAACGACATGGACAAGCTGCTGGCCGACAAAGGCCTGCTGAACCAGATCGATCACGTCCGCCAGAGCGTCAAGACCAAAGCGTCCGAGCTGGTTGTCAACGCCATGGGCTTTCTGGGCGTCCCCTATAAACGCGGTGGCAACACCGCCGAAACGGGTTTTGACTGCAGCGGGTTTGTGCGCGCCATTTACGAACAAAGCGTCGGCATGCTGTTGCCGCGCCGGGCTGAACAACAGGCCGCAGCCACCCAGCGCATCGAAAAAACCGACTTACAGCCCGGCGACCTGGTGTTTTTCAACACCATGCGGCGCGCTTTCAGCCACGTCGGTATCTATGTCGGCGACGGAAAGTTCATCCATTCCCCCAAGCCCGGCGCACAAGTTCGCGTTGAAAGCATGGGTGTGGGCTACTGGCAGCGCCGTTTTGACGGCGCCCGCCGCGTGCAGCCAGCCAATGGGGCCACGCAAGACGCCATGCCAGGCGCGGCCGCGTTGCCCGCCCCCCGCCCACAGCAGGCGCAAGCCACGGTGACTGACAAGCCATCAGCCCAAGCAGTTGCACCTCAGCTTTCCATGGCGCAGCAAGCGCAGCTGCTGATGCAGCAGGAACAGTACCGGAATTAAGGGTACCGGCGTCACGTCGACGCCGATTTGCGGGTCAGCTTCCAGGCCCCGCACCAAGCCCGGCAATTCACCGGCCACCCGTCACTCTTTCTCGCGCTCATTGCCTGGCGACATGTCCAGCTCAACGGTCTGGCCATTGTCGATGGCGTCACCCGCTTTGCCGGGGGTGCTCGAAACCAAGGAATTCTTGTTTTCGCCGGCCAGCGCCAGCTGAAGCGGCGGCGCATCTGATCCGGTGCCCTCAGCCACAGTGTTGCCGGCCGGAATAACACGGTTGTTTTCCGCATTGGACGAAAGCTGCTGGTTGCCCTGCGGTTTGCCGTTCACATTGACCAGCCCACTGCCCGAATTGGTCACCTGCCCGAAGCTGCCGCTGACGCTGCCTTTGGGCGAATCAATGGTGACCTGGGCGGATGTGCCGGAAATCTGCACGTCGGTGACCGCTTCCACAGCCATGACGGGCGCGACCACATTGGCCACGACGGTATCGCCGGCCAGCGATGCCGAGTTGCTGGCGGTGACCACGACATTGAGGTCGCCCTGGGCCTGCAGCACCACGTCGGTGCCGCTGATGCTGGCGTTGATGTCCCCGGAGGTGGTGATCTGCACGGCGCCCTGGCTGGTGGTGGTGCCCGAAACGTTGCCGCCGGCGGTCACCCTGACGCCGCTGGCGGTAATGTTGGCCGCAACATCGCCGCCGCTGGAGATGTCGACGGTGCCCAGGCTGATCGTGGAGCCCGTGACGTCGCCGCCGGCATTCACGGTGTTGGACTCCGTGGCGTCTTGCCCGCGCAGCGTGTGGTTGCTCAACGCAACACGGCCGAAGGCACCAATGCCGTAGCCCTTGACCCACAAGGTGCTGTCCAGGCTGAAGTCATTGGCTACGACTTCAAACCGGCCAAGCGCGTTGGTTTCCGTGCCGCCCGTCACCATGTGCACATTGCCGCGGGTGCTGCCCGAGCCCGCGACGAGCCGCAACGCACGGGCCACACTGCCGGCGTTCTGGACATCGCCGTTGAGCGTGATGTTGGCGCCCTGGGTCGCCAGCGTGGTGTCGCCCAGCAGGCTCACCGGGGCGTTGAACAGGATGCCGCCCGCGCCGTCCACCGTCACATTGCCGCTGATGCCGGAGCCGCCCGCGCCGGCGTTGAGCGTCAGGCCGTGCAGGGTCGAACCGCCGAAGTACAGGTTGTACGGGTTGTTGACCACCACGTCCTCGGCATAAGTGCCGGCGCCCACGCGGATGTTGGCGCCGCTTGCCGCGTTACCCATGGCCGTCCCGATGGACAGCGCCTGTGTTCCGCCGCCCAACATATTTCCAACGCCCACATGGAAGTCTTGCGTGGCCTGCGCACCATTCCAGCCCTGAACGTAGCTGGAACCCGCGCTATTCAGATTGACGGCATAGTCCAGGGCATTTTGTTGCGAAGCCTGCAGCCAGGTGTACTGGTAGTTGTTGTCTGCCGTGCCGGCATTGCGTACAGCAAAGTCAAAGCCCGCGATGCTGAGCGCACCAAAGTTGCTGGTTGCTGATTCATCCTGCAGGTAAACCGGATTACGCTCGGTAAAACTGTTGCTGTTCGCCACCGTGATGTTGTTCACCTGCTGGTTGTAATAGCGGTTGGACTGATACAGCGCCAGGCCACCCCAGGCGTTGTTGCGGGTGGTTGAATTGCTGACGGTGACGTTGGCGCTGTCGGTGAGCTGTATGCCGGCACCCTGTGTCGAGCCGGTGTTGTTGCCCACAGGCGCACCGTCGGCCGTCACACGGTCTATCAGCGCGCCGTCCACGCCATTGAGATCCAGTTCGGCGCGGCCCGCGCCGCGGCTGGTGACGTTGCTGATCGAGAAGTTGTGCAGTCGTGCGGACGCCCCGCCGACAGGCGCCACCTTGATACCGTAGGACGAGGCCACGTTGGCGCTCGGGCCATAGAGCGTGAAATCTTTGAGCGACACGTTGTCGGCGGTCACATTGATGCCGTAGCCGCTGACGCCGCGTGCGTCAATGACGGTCGATCCCTGGCCCGAGCCGGCCAGCGTCACGCTACGGTCGACCACAAGTGTGGAGGGCTGCACATAAGTGCCGCCGCCCACATTGACCGTGCCGCCGGCAACCACGGCATTGACGCCTCTCTGGATGCTGCCGCTGGCCTGCGTGACGTAGACATTGCCGCCCGTCCAGGTCACCAGGCCTCGCCCGGTGGTATCCAGCGCGTGGGTCACGCGGTCTTCAATGGCGAAGCCGTCGGCCGCACCGACGAAGACGGCGCCGCGGGCATCCACCGCAACGGCGTCCACCGAGATGTCCTGCCCGTTGTTCTTGAACTGGGTGCCGCCGCTGATGGCAACCGTGGGCTGGCCGCCATGGCCATTGCTCATGGTTTCAAAGCGTATGCCTGTCCGGCTGGAACCCTCGATACTGCCGCCGGAGATATTGACGCTTTGCAGTCGGGCCGGTGCGGCCGTGTAATCGGCGCTGTCACCGGCGATGCCGCGTGTTTTGATGACCACCGCCGCAGCCGTCGGATCACCCGAACTCGCGCCAGAATTTTTGACCGTCACGTTGTCAAAATTGATCGCATTGAAGTTGTCGTATTTCAGATTGATGTCGATGCCGGCGCCGTAGCGCATATGCAGCGATGAGGAGGCAGGCGCCCCGTAGTTGCCGGCATTCATGACGGTCACGTTCCTGAGGGTCAGGTTGTTCGCGGTTTCAAGATAAAAGCCCTTGAAGCTGGGGCCGTCCACCGTGACGTTTTCAAACACAGCATTCTCAAAAGAGCCCGTGGCCACCGGAACGCCGCCGACCATCTGATAGCCGTTGTAGGTCTGCACACCGATCTGCCCTCCGGTGATGGTGCTGTTGAGCATGCGGAAGTTGTCGGCGCGGGTCGTGGTGCCGTTGCGCACGCCGAAGGTGTTGTTGTTGAAAGCCACACGGTTGACGGTCACGTTGTTGGACGTACCGTTGATGCGCAAGCCGTACAGGTAGTCGGCGATCGACAGGTCGGAGAGCGTCACGTTGGAAGCATTGTTGATGGTGACCGCATCGCCGCTACCCGCGGCGGAAGACCGCAGCACCGTCTGCCCGACCCCCGCTCCGTCCAGCGTCAGCGACTTGGCGATGTTGACACTGCCGCTGTAGCTGCCGGCCGCCACATTCACCGTGCCGCCCGTGACCACGGCGTCTACGCCGCCCTGGATCGTGCCCAATGGCTGCCGGTCGTTGCCGAGCCCATTGCCGAGACTGAAGTCGTCAGTGGCGGTGAAATTAGCACCCGAACTGACGGTAACGTGCGAGCGGTTGCCAAATTGCGATGTAGAGCCCAAGAGCCCGTTGACGCCGTAGCGGCGATCAAGAATATGCATGTTGCCGTTGGCCGCAGACATGGCCATCACGCCGGCGCCATACTGCGCCTCGCTGACATGCGGAGAAACAAAATAGGAGCCGTTCGCTACGCCGTCCAGAAAGACGATGTCCCATTCATTGCCCAGCGAACCTCTGGAGTTGTTCGACATGGTCACATTGTTCGATCGCACAAGAATGGCGCCCTTGGTGTTTTCGATCGTGTTTCCGGTGATATCGGCAGTAGCGTTGGTGACCTGAATCCCGCTTCGGACATTTTTAATCGTGTTGTTGCGTATGACCGCGCCGGTCACGCCTGAGGCGACCTTCACCCCCGTCGTACTCAGGTTGGCCCAGTCGACGGCAGCAAAGTTCTCACTGTAAGGACCCTTGATCTCCATACTGTCAACCGTGACGCCATTGGCGGTGATGTCCACCCCGGTGTTCCCCTCCAGCACGTTGATGCTGGCTCCCTCCATGCCCTTTAGCGTCAGGTTGGCCTTGTTCAGGGTGACTTGTTCGGCGTAACTGCCCGCATGAACATTCACGGCAGCGCCCGCCCCTGCCGTGCCGGTTTTTGAGATGTTGACACCGTCCTGGATACGCGCGCCGCTGTACACGTCCACCTGGCTTGCATTGCCGCTGACTTGGTCTGCATCCAGTACCGACTTGAGTACCACCGTGTGGCCGTTCACCACAATGGCATTGCTGGCCTGTTGAATGCCTTCCAGGTTGATGACACCGGACAGCAGGTTGGCTGCATCACCTACACCGAGCAGGAGTGTGCCGCCGTCCAGGCTGGCGTTGGCCATATTGGACACGCTCAAACCCGTTGCACCGCCCGGTATGACGAACTCATAAAGCCCGCCGTTAAGTGACACCGTGGCCCTGGGCGTGGCCGTGGCGGCAGTCGACCCGGCCAGCGCAATCGTGCCGCCGGTAGCGGTGATGCTGCCGTGGTTGGTGACTGAAGGCGCGACCAGAGCCACGAGGCCGGCATTTTGCGCCGTGATGCTGCCATGGTTGGTGATGCTGCCAGTGGCTCCGGTAATCAGTGCGCCGCCGGTGCCGGTGAAGTTGTCGACGTCAATGTTGCCCGTGGTAGCAATGAGTGAGCCCACATTAATCACGGCGTTGTTCCCGAACATTACGCCGTTGGGATTCATCAGCATCACCGTACCGTTGGCCGAAAGGCTACCCAATATTTGCGACGGATTGGCGTCTCCTGTGACGCGATTGAGCATCGCCGACGCCGAACCCGGCTGCATGATCTGCACCATTTTCCCGGCATCGATGTTGAAGGAGCTCCAGTCGACCACGGAGCGGTCGCCTGCCTGGATGGTGAGCTGGTTGCCCGACACGGAGCCCGAAGCGGCGCCGGAAAACACTGTTCCGTTCTGGGGAAGTCCCGCACCGCCGGCGATGATGTCGACCGACCAGCCGGGTGTCGAGAACAGCATCGCCACCGCCGCCGGAAGCGCTTTCAGCACAAAAGACCGCCGATGCCGGACAGAAAGAAAAATGCGCGAGGAATTCAGGTTAGCGTTCATGGATTACCTCTTGAGGGCAAAAAAAACATTGAGAAAAATCATCAAAAGCGGATCAACAAAGTGCCCAGCAGCCGGGGGTCTTTTCCATGGGGCTGGTAACTCGCGATAGGTTTGGTCAAGGGCCACGCGATCTCTATCGCTGCCACCACGTTGCGTGGAAGGAAGAGACGAGCCCCCATCCCTGCCGATGCCAGGCTCTGGCTGTCGGGCGTGCCCGAACAAGTACAGCCCACCCTCCAGACCTTGCCGATGTCATAGAAGGAAAACAGCTGCCATGACCTGATGCCTGCGAAGTCCGAGGAACCGGAATATCGAGGCTCGGCGCGAAACGCCAGGCCACGCTCCCCCACCAGTTCAGCCGGTTCGTAGGCCCGCCCAAACCGCCGGCCGCCCACTGCGTATTGCTCCGACGAAAGCAGGGGTGTGTTGGCCCACTGCCCACTCAGGCCTACCGTCAGGGAAAGGTTCGAAGCAAGAGGCTGGGTGCGCTCGTAATCAAAGGTGAGTTTGTTGAACACCCCTTTGGCACCCGACCGGCTTTTGAGCAGATCGGATTCCTGGGTGCCCCCTAGCCCCTGACTAAAATCCACATCGAGCGAGTTCTGCCCACCCAGGCGGTCAAGCACCCGCCATGTGAGGCCCAGGCGCAGCGCACGGATATGGTCTTCAATCACCCGGGTGCCCAGCACATCGGTTTGCACATCGGTGTGCTCATACGTTGCCCGTGCGGTCACGCTCTCATTGCGGGTCCGGAGCAGGGGATACGCGGCAGCGACCATCATCGTGTCCGCGTTGCCGCGCATGTCAAACGGCGTCAGGATGTCGCCCGGTCGTGTGCGTGCCTTGGACACCGCAGCGGACAGCCGAAGGCCCTCCGTCGAGACAACCTGGCTGTACAACAGCTGGGCGTAGGCCAGCTCGGAACCGCCTCCGGCCATACCCCGAAAGCGCCACTGGTCGTTGACGCCCAGCAGCTGATTGACGGCGACTTCCAGGCCAGCCTCGCCGGGGCCGAGGTATTTGGACCCATAGTTGTCGAGTGCGGCGAAGCCTTCGACCTTCTTCACGCTGGCGATCAGCGTGAGGTCCGCCGCACCCGGCGCCTGCGCAGGGGCGAGCACGCTGCGCAGCTCGACGCCCGGAAAATCATTGGCGATCAGCAAATAACGTTCAAGCACCGGACCCTGAATTGGCCGTGATGCCCTGATCTTCTCGCCGATGGCTGCGAGTTGCCCCTTCACATGGGCGCTGACATCGTCCCCCGCCTGAATGTGCACTTTGTCGATGTAACCCTCGACAACACGCAGGGTCAGTGTGCCGTCGGAAAAAGACTGGGGCGGCACCACCACCAGCGAAAGAATGTAGCCCGCGTTGCGGTACATCGCCGTGAGGGAGACGGCAAGCTCCTGGATCTCACGTCCCGTGATCTCCCGTCCGGTATAGCTGTCGGCACGCGCTTGCAGAACATTGCCTGGCAAGACAGTGGTGGTTTCGATCCGGATGCTTTTGAGCGTTACCTTGAGGGAAGCAAGCGCCCCTGGTACCACTTCGGTGGGTGGGGCCGGCAGCTGCGGCGGTTCCTGCGCGGGCGAAGCTTCGGGCTGAACGTCGAACCGTTCCCGAATCCGCCCTGGGTCTACGGTAGGTGGTGGCTGCTGGCACATGGCGATAGCGGGCATCAGCAGCAACGCTGCTCTGGCCGAACGAACAACCTTCAGAAAAACCACGCGTTTCATTTGCTTTTCTCGGTGAAGAGCCACAGACATTGACTTGAGGTAGGCCTCACCTCTTCAAGCCTCTTTTTTCGTGAATTAATTCACAGTAACCAATTGTGATAACTGATACAAGTCCGTAAAAGTGATTAATTCACATGAAATTTGTGAAATGATATTTCGCCAATTTTTTATTGACGAATTCTTGCTTCTTACAAAAATTGAAATCTCTGGGTCGTTTAGCGCGTCTTTCGCACTTGCGCTGTGACCTTTGTGTTTAATCACGCGGTCAAGGGCGCCGCCCCCGGATAAACGACGCAAGTCATGCGCACCGAAAATATTGTGTAAAGCTGGCTCGCCTGAAGGGCGCAGACTCACCAAGCAACGCGACGGCAGCTGGCTTCTTTAATTCCCGGCCAGGCGCCGGTGCAAAATCAACAGCGTGTTTGTCTTGCCCCAGGAGGCGCTCTTGTCCAATTCATCCGTCATTCCCTGCTTGCGCTACCGCGACGCAGTGGCCGCCATCGATTGGCTGTGCCACGCATTCGGGTTTGAAAAGCAGGCGGTTCACTCCAATCCCGACGGCTCGATTGCGCATGCACAGCTCACGCTGGATGGCGGTATGGTCATGCTGGGATCGGTGGGTACGGTGCCCACCGAATGGGGCAAGCTGATTCGCCAGCCCGATGAGCTCGGTGGCGTGGAAACACAAAGCGCCTATATCGTCGTACGCGACCCCGATGCGGTATATGTACGGGCCAAGGCAGCAGGCGCTGTGATTGCGCTTGATATCAAAGACGAAGATTACGGCGGCCGCGGCTTCACCTGCCGCGACCTGGAAGGCCATTTGTGGAGCATAGGCAGCTACAACCCGTGGTAAGCGCCTCGCCTCGCCGGTCTGCGTTTTCCGCCGCAAGCGACCCAGCACCACAGCAGGCTGTGTCTTGAAAGTTCACGTCTATACCGACATTGACACGCTGTTTGGCCGGGCCTCGCGATTGTGGATGGACGTTCTTCTGCAAGCAGGCCATGACGTGGAGTTCATTGACCTGGGCCATAGCACCGAAGCGCCGTTGCCCGAGGTCGGCCGCTGCGACGTCAACTTGCTGATTGCCGGCATTTACGCCTTTCCGCGCTTTGCCGCGCAAGGCCTGCCGCGGCACGGCAAGCATGTGTTGTGGATGTTTGATCCGCTGACAAGGAATGCAAAGGCCGCCGTGCATCGGTACAAAACCGATCTTTTCGACGCCGTTGCACCAGGCCTGCATGCCGTGCTGGCCATGGACTCATCCATTGCCCGCTATGTCGCACAGCACTTCCCGGCGATCCCCACCCACCTGCTGCCCTATCTGGTGGCAAAAAAACACCTGCGCACGCCCCTGACCGAGGTGCAAAGAAGCCGTGACATCGTCATGCTGGGGGGCGACACGCCCCGAAGGCGCGAAGCCGAGCAACACTTTCTCGCCTCGGAAACGCCACTCGGCGCCGAGTTCATCTGGAGCGGCCTGTGGGGCTCAGCACGCGATGCTTGCCGCGCCGAGGCGCGGATCAACCTGAATATCCATGCCGATCCCGAACACACTTACTTCGACCAGTTCCGGACATTCGAAAGCTGGGCGGCCGGCTCAGCCGTTGTCTCCGACATCTTTGAGGGGTGTGAAGACTTCGGCATTGAACCCGGCGTGCACCTGGTGATGGCCGGCCTCAAGGACCTGCCGCACGCGTGTGCGGAGCTGCTGACCGACGTGCCGCGGCGCGAAGCGATGGTACGGGCATCGCAACGGTTGCTGCAGGAGCGCTTTTCGCCCGCGGTCTGGCAAAGCCGCATGCTGGCGATGGTTGAAAGCACTGCCTGAGCATGGCGGGCATCTCGCGGCAGGAATTGATTGGGTTACGCCTGGCCAGCCAACGCCTGGCCGCCTACCCTGTCCACCCGGTGGATTTCAAGAAAGCGGACCAGGCCGTGCAATGGTTTGGCGCCGTGCAAGCGCAGGAATACGCCCACGCACGATGGGCGGTCGGCTCACGCTTTGCAGCCGATGTCGCCATCACCGATGCGGCAATCGAAAAGGCGCTGGCCCAACGCAAGGTGGTGCGCAGCTGGGTCTTGCGTGGCACCCTGCATCTGACGGCCGCGGCTGACTTGCGCTGGCTGCTGGCCCTGGCCGCGCCAGTCCTGCTGACCCGCACCGCGGCCGTCTACCGGGAGGTCGGGCTGGATGACGCCGCTTTCCGCACCATCCTGCCGGCCATACGCCAGTGCCTGCAAGGCGGCCGGCAGCTCACGCGCGTAGAACTTTTTGCCGCACTCGCGCAGCGCCGCATAGAAACCAAAGGCCAGCGCGGCGGGCGCATCCTGTACCGCGCTGCCCAGACCGGACTGATCTGCCTCGGCGATCCACACGGCAAACAAGCCCGCTATGCCTTGCTCGACGAGTGGCTGCCGACGGAGCCTGCATTGCCTCGCGAGGACGCGTTGCTAAAACTGGCGCAGCGTTATTTCACCAGTCACGGTCCCGCCACGCTGGCGGACTTCACCTGGTGGTCTGGCCTGGCGGCTGGTGAAGCCAGGGCGGCGCTGGAGATGGCCGGTCCCGGCCTCGCGCATGCTTTGTTTGCGGGCGGCACCGTGTGGTGGTCCAAACGCATGCCGGTCGTAGCGCAGCCGGCCCTCAAGCCGGCGCTGCACTTGCTGGCAGGCTTTGACGAGTACGTGCTGGGCTACACGGACCGCCAGGCCATCATGGATACCGCGCATGCCGGCAAGCTCATGACTCCCAATGGCCTGTTCCGCCCGGCGCTGCTGCTTGGCGGCCGCGTGGCCGGCACCTGGCAGGCCGAGCTAAAGAAAGGTGCGCTCAGCATCCACACCACGCCGTTCGCGACGCTGCCGCGCGGCAGCGCCGGCGCGCTACGCCTGGCTGCGCAGCGCTATGCGGCCTTTGTGGGCCTGCCGCTGGCTGAAGTGCGCTGAAGTTCTCCATCACAAGGGTTTACCCCGGCCTTCGCGGCTCAGCACATTACTCAGGTATAGAAACCCCAAGTGCGTTCGCCGCGCGCCAGCGCTACGATCGCCTGGGGCCTATCCTGGTTCTTCCGATATTGAGGAGCATCCATGGCAAAACTGAACGTCAACGGTACCGTGCGTGAGTTTGAAGCGGAGGACGACACACCGCTGCTGTGGGTGATCCGCGAGCAACTTGGTCTGACCGGCACCAAGTACGGCTGCGGTGTCGCACAGTGTGGCGCCTGCACGGTGCACATCGACGGCGTGCCCACGCGAAGTTGTGTGCGGCCTGTCTCCACCGTCAGTGCCACGGAAAAAATCGTGACCATCGAGGGTCTGTCACCCGACGGTTCGCACCCCGTGCAAAAAGCCTGGGCATCGCTGGACGTGCCGCAGTGCGGCTACTGCCAGTGCGGCATGATCATGGCCGCAGCCGCCCTGCTCAGGGACAAGCCCAATCCCACCGATACGGACATCAGCGAGAACATCACCAACATCTGCCGCTGCGGCACCTACAACCGGGTGCGCGCCGCGATCAAGGTAGTGGCACAAGGCGGCAAGACGGCCAGTGCCGGTTTGTCCATTCGCCACACCGACGGGAGCACGACATGAGCGCCGTACTTTCCAAAGCAGCCTCGCTGCGGCTGTCCCGCCGCGGTTTCCTCGGGACATCCGCATCGGCCGGCCTGGTCGTCGCGTTTCACATTCCCTTCACCGACTCAGCCGTGGCGCAGGAAGCGCTGCCCGCTGAAGTCAACGCGTGGGTCGTCGTCAAGCCCGACGACACCATCATCATCCGCATTGCCCGTTCGGAGATGGGCCAGGGCACGCTCACAGGCCTGGCGCAACTCGTGGCCGAGGAGCTCGACGCCGACTGGGCCAAGGTCAGCACCGAATACCCGACACCCGGCCAGAACCTGGCGCGCAAGCGCGTGTGGGGCAACTTCGGCACCGGCGGCAGCCAGGGCATACGCCAGTCACAGGACTACGTGCGCAAGGGCGGCGCCACGGCCCGCATGATGCTGGTGCAGGCGGCGGCCGACGGCTGGAAAGTGCCTGCGGCCGAATGCACGGCTGCCAGCAGCGTCATCACCCATACACCCTCGGGACGCAAGACCAGCTACGGCAAGGTGGCCGTGGCAGCCGCCAAGGTGGCGCCACCGGAAACCGTGGCCCTGAAAGACCCGAAAGACTGGAAGATTGCCGGCAAACGCCTGGCGCGGCTGGACACCATAAACAAGGTGACAGGCAAGCAGATCTACGGCAGCGACCTGGTCTTCCCCGGCATGCTCAACGCCGCCATCAAGGACTGCCCGGTCTTCGGCGGCAAGCTCAAAAGCTTTGATGCGGCCGCGATTGAAAAACGGCCCGGCATCAAGAAAGTGGTGCGGGTCGGCGACAGCGCCGTCGCCGTGTTGGCCGACACCTGGTGGCGCGCCAAAAGTGCCCTCGAAATTTTGCCCGTGGTCTGGGACAACGGCCCGAATGAGAAGGTGTCGAGCGAAAGCATCAAGGCCTTCCTGAAAGAAGGACTGGACGCTCCCGAGGCCATCGTTGGCAACAGCAACGGCGATGCACGTGCCGTGCTGGCTACCAGCACCCGCAAGCTCGAGGCGGCTTACTCCTACCCCTACCAGAACCACGCCACCATGGAAACCATGAACGCCACGGCGAAATGGACGCCGGAGCGTTGCGAGGTCTGGACGCCGACGCAAAACGGTGAAGCCGCCTTTGCCGCCTGCGTAGCCGCCGCCGGCCTGCCCAGCGCACAGTGCGATGTCTACAAAATCCATCTGGGCGGCGGCTTCGGCCGGCGCGGCCAGAGCGACTACGTGACGCAAGCCGTGCTGATTGCCAAAGAAATGCCGGGCACGCACATCAAGCTGATCTGGTCGCGTGAAGAAGACATGCTGCACGGCCGCTACCACCCGATCACGCAGTGCAAGATGACGGCAGGGCTGGACGCGCAGGGCAACGTGACCGCGCTGCACATGCGGATTTCAGGCCAGTCCATCCTCGCGGGCCTGGCACCGCAAAGCATCGTCAACGGCAAGGACCCGGTCGTCTTTCAGGGACTGAACCCGCCGGCGCCCGAGGCATCCATCGGCTACAGCTTCCCCAATTTGCTGATTGACCACGCGATGCGCAACCCGCATGTGCCGCCCGGCTTCTGGCGCGGTGTGAACTTGAACCAGAACACGATCTACCTTGAGTCCTTCATCGACGAGATTGCCCTGGCCACGAAACAGGACCCACTGGCCCTGCGCCGCAAGCTGATGGTCAACCACCCCAAGCACCTGGCGGTTCTCAACGCCGCAGCCGAGCGCGCGGGCTGGGGCAAGCCCTTGCCGGCGGGCCACTTCCACGGCCTGGCCCAGTGCATGGGTTTCGGCAGCTATGTGGCCGCCTGCGCGGAGGTTTCCGTCAATGCCGAAGGCAAGCTCACGGTGCACCGCATCGTGGCGGCCACGGACTCGGGCCACGCCGTCAATCCGCAGCAGATTGAGGCGCAGGTCGAAGGTTCGTTCGTCTATGGCCTTTCCGCCGCCCTGTATGGCGAATGCACCGTGAAGGACGGTCGCATGGAGCAAGAAAACTTCAACACCTACCAGGTCCTGAAGATGAACGAGATGCCCAAGGTCGAGACCATCATCATGCCTTCGGGCGGCTTCTGGGGCGGCGTGGGCGAGCCAACGATTGCGGTGGCGGCACCGGCAGTACTGAACGCCATTTTTGCCGCGACGGGAAAACGCATCCGCGACCTGCCGCTGAAGAACCACAGCCTGAAGAAGGCATGAGGTTTTGGTCTGCGCTAACGATGGTCGGCGTTTTGCACACGGCCGCGCCGGCGCTCGCACAGCAGACGACAGGCGACCTGCTGTTGCCACCTGTGGTCGGCGACAGCATTCCCCAATCGCTCACCGGGCAGGCCGGCGACCCGGTGCGTGGCCGCGCCTTCGTGGCGAGCCGCCAGCAAGGCCTGTGCCTGCTGTGCCACACCGGGCCGTTTCCGGAAGATCACTTTCAGGGTAATCTGGCGCCCGACCTGGCCGGCGCAGGCCGCCGCTGGAGCGAAGGCCAGTTGCGCCTGCGCATTGCCGACGCCCAGCGCCTGAACCCGGCGAGCATCATGCCGGCCTATTACCGCACCGACGGCCTGCAACGCGTGGGGACCGCATGGCAAGGAAAAACTCTCATGGATGCGGCGCAAATCGAGGATGTGGTGGCGTTTTTGCAAACCCTCAAAAACTAGGGCCCCAACACGTGCAGGCTTCATCACCCCCTACCGCTGCACCCGCACCTTTCACCCGGCGCCAGCTGCTGGCCGGTGCCGGTGGTGTCGGCCTGTGCGTCGTGCTGCGCCCTGCCATCGCGGCCACGGGCGACCTGGCGGTGGCGATACGCACGTACACGGGCGGTGCGCAGATTCGATCCGGCAAGGTCACACTTGACGTGGCCGAGCTGGTGGACAACGGCAATGTGGTGCCTATTACCGTCGCGGTCGACAGCCCGATGACAGCCACCGACTACGTCAAGAGCATTGCCGTCTTCAACGAGAAGAATCCGCAGCGCGACGTGGCCCGGTTCGCCTTCACGCCGCGCTCGGGCAAGGCCAGTGCCACCGCGCGCATTCGCCTGGCAACTTCGCAGCAACTGGTGGCGATTGCGCAACTGAGCGATGGCAGCTATTGGTCACACACGGTAGACGTCATCGTGACTTTAGCTGCTTGCATTGAAACTGAATAATGAGCCCCCACGGTCGTTCGCTTTGCGTAACTCCCTGCCCCCCCGTGGGGGCCGCTGCGCCTGCGGACTGGCAAAGCCAGACCCGCGGCCCCTGCTTGCGCAGAGGATGACATCTTTTTGCCTAATACCTTGTTGCCATGGCCCGCACACTGATTCACGCAGCTGGCACCGCTAAACGCGGGGAGGTCATCGAGATCCGCACCACCATTGGCCACCCAATGGAAACCGGCTTTCGCCCCGGTGAAGACGGCAAGATCGTGCCGCGCAACATCATCCAGACCTTCTCATGCCGCTACAACGGCGAGCCGGTGTTCAGTGCCGAGCTGTTTTCCGCCGTCTCGGCCAATCCCTACATTGCCTTTCATGTCCTGGCCACGGAGAGCGGCACGCTGGTGCTGAAATGGGAAGGCGACAACGGATTCAGCCAGACGGAAACCCTCAGCCTGACCGTTACCGCATGAAGCACTTGTTCGCTGCGCTGCTGTGCCTGGTGGTGGCTGCGGCCAGCGCGCAGGCGCCGGGAGCCGCAGAGAGCAGGCGCTCGGGCTTCGAGTTCATGGGCGCGTCCACCCAGGCCATGCAGAAAGACGATGCCCTCAATCCGGCCATGCTGGGCGTGAGCGAGGGCGAGGCGCTGTGGAACCGCGTCGCCGGCGCCAGCGGCAAGGCCTGCGTCAGCTGCCATGCGACAGCCCAGAGCAGCATGCGCGGCGTGTCGGCGCGATACCCCGCGTTTGACGACAAGCTGGGCCGCCCCATCACGCTCAGCCAGCGCATCAACCAGTGCCGGCAGCAACACCAGCAGGCCGCGCCACTGCGCAGCGAGAGCCAGGAACTGCTGAGCCTGGAGAGCTACGTGGCACTGCAGTCACGCGGCCTGCCCCTCGCACCCCCTGTTGACGAACGGTTGCGGCCGTACCGCCAGCGCGGCGAGGTGCTTTTCATGCAGCGCATCGGCCAGCTCAACCTGTCATGCGCGCAGTGCCACGACAGCCTGGCCGGGCAGCGCCTGGCCGGCAGCGTGATACCGCAGGCCCACCCGACAGCCTATCCGCTCTACCGACTCGAATGGCAGGCGATAGGCTCGCTGCAGCGCCGCATTCGCGGTTGCATGAGCGGCGTGCGGGCCGAGCCGTTTGCCTATGGTGCGCAGGAGCTGGTGGAGCTGGAGCTGTACCTGAATCAGCGCGCGACGGGCATGAAGGTGGAGTCGCCGGGTGTCAGGCCTTAAAGTTCAGGCTGCCCACTCGATGCGCTCGAACAGTTTCATTAGCTTCTCCGCACGCGGTGGATTAAGCTGTGCCACCCAGCCGATACGCCCAAGCAGATGCGAACGGAAGTCAGCGTGCCGCTCCCGGTTCTGCGAGGCGGGGCCGTGCAACGCGCTCTGGTGCAGGCAAGCCTTGAGCCTGTCGAAGTCCTCACGTGTGACATTGATCCGTTCGTTGACGACGACGCCTGTGATGCGTTGTTGCCGATGCCGGGGCAGGCAGCGCGTCTTCTCGTTATGCAGCGTAAAGCCCTCCGTCCTGGCGATCTGTGCAACCCAGATCTCAAGCGCGCGGAACTGCCGGCGCAGGGATTCCGGCCCCGAAAATACCAAGTCGTCGGCATAACGCGTGTAGCTCGCCCCGAAGACGTGCGCTAGTCCTTCGAGCCGCAAATCGAGGCCGAAAGCACAAAGGTTGGCCAGCACAGGTGAGGTCGGACCGCCCTGTGGCAAATGCGGCGATCGCAGGCGTTTGGCGCCCATCCAGGTCAGGCCGCCATCTTCCGCCATGCGTTCAACGACCATCCGCGCCGTGCGGTGGGTGCAAAGCGCCGTTAGCGCGCGTGCCACCCCCTCGGGGTAGCCTAGGGTGTACCAGACCGCCCTGACCTGCGCCGCGCTGACACTGCCAAAAAAGTCGCGCAGGTCGAAGCGGATCACCACCGCCTGTCCCAGGTGCGCCGCGGCATGGCTCTTGATCGAGCGTCCGCATGTGAAACCATGAGCCGCTTCGTGCACTGGCACCTGGCGCAGCAGCCCGGTCAGCAGTTGCCGTTGCACACGTTTGAGCTCGACCTTAGGCACTTCGAGCAGACGCAGTCCACCCGAGTTTTTCGGCAATAGGCGATAGCGGTAATGCTCGGTCCATGCCGGAGCTTCAGGGGCCAGCCAGTTCAGTTGTTCGGTCGTCAGTTTCAGCCAGCGCGCCAGATCGCCCGCCGTTGCGATCTCGGGCAGCAGGCAACTCTCAAGACCCAGCGGTCGTGGACGCATGAGGGCCGGCCGCAGTATCAGGCGGCGTATGCGCGGCTGCTGGTGTCCCTCGAAGATCTGACCGAAGCTGAAACCATCTTGTTGGTCCTCGTCCTCCTCAGCGTCGTATCCCGGTTCGTTTCCGCCCTCGTCATCCTCGTCATCCTCGTTACCATAGGCGCACCGCTCGAAGGCACCGGTAACTTCGATGCGCCGCGCCAGTGAAGAGACGTCGAACTTGCGCCAGGTTATGACCGAGAGTGCGGCCAGCGGTTCGAGTAACGGCGTCAGCCAGGTGGGCCGTTCGCCGAGCGCCTGCGCGGCACGCGCTTGCAGCGCCTCAAGAGTAGTGGCGCCAGGCCGGTCCACATCTGCCAGCAAGGCCCGGGCAATGCCGCGTGCAATCCAGGTCCGATAGCCGCTTTGGCGCATAAGAAATCAGGTTGGCAGCCGGCACTTCAACCGGCGGGTCTCGCGTGAGCGCTCTTGCGCGAATGCGCAATGGGGCCCACGCACCGAAATGTAAGGCAGACAAACAACCATGGGGGTACCCCATAGTGCGGGAACGCGGCAACGAATCACCTCATTCCTCGCATCACTTGAAAAGCCGGCCGCCGCGTAAATTCTAAGGGGGACGGCGCTTAGACGCCCCCTGTTCGTTGGGAAGTCGACCACAAAACAACACGCTGGGCATGGGGTCGGGAGACGCTCCATCCACGACATGAGGCCCCATCGCCACACATGGCGACGGGCATCGGGACCGAAATCACCAGCCTACTTGCGCGCAGGCGGCAGATCCGTACAACTTCCGTGTGCCACTTCCGCCGCCATGCCGATGCTTTCGCCCAGCGTCGGGTGCGGGTGGATGGTCTTGCCGATGTCGACGGCGTCCGCGCCCATCTCGATGGCCAGAGCCACCTCGCCGATCATGTCGCCGGCGTGAGTGCCGACCATGCCGCCGCCGAGAATCTTGCCGTGGCCGTGGGCCTCCGGTGAATCATCGAACAGCAGCTTGGTAAAGCCTTCGTCGCGGCCATTGGCAATGGCGCGGCCGGAAGCGTTCCACGGGAACAGTCCTTTTTTGACCTTGATGCCTTGCGCCTTGGCCTGGTCTTCGGTGAGGCCGACCCAGGCGATTTCCGGGTCGGTGTAGGCCACGCTGGGGATCACGCGCGCGTTGAAGGCGGCGCTGGCCAGCTCCTTGTTGCCCTGCAGCTCACCGGCAATCACTTCGGCCGCCACATGCGCCTCGTGAACCGCCTTGTGCGCCAGCATGGGCTGGCCAACGATGTCGCCAATCGCAAAAATGTGCGGCACGTTGGTGCGCATCTGGATATCGACAGGAATGAAGCCGCGGTCGGTCACGGACACGCCGGCCTTGTCGGCGGCAATCTTCTTGCCGTTCGGTGTGCGGCCCACGGCCTGAAGCACGAGGTCGTAGGTTTGCGGCGCGGGTGCGCCCTCGCCTTCGAACGTCACCTCAATGCCCTTGGCGGTCGCCTTGGCGCCGACGGTTTTGGTCTTGAGCATGATGTTGTCAAAACGCGGTGCATTCATCTTCTGCCAGACCTTCACCAGGTCGCGGTCAGCGCCCTGCATCAGGCCGTCCATCATTTCCACCACGTCCAGGCGCGCGCCCAGGGTGGAATACACCGTGCCCATTTCCAGGCCGATGATGCCGCCGCCGAGAATCAGCATGCGCTTGGGGACCTCTTTCAAATTGAGTGCGCCGGTGGAGTCCACCACGCGCGGGTCTTCTGGCATGAAAGGCAGACGCACGGCCTGGGAGCCTGCGGCGATGATGCAGTTCTTGAACGCAATCGTTTGTTTTTTGCCTGACTTTTCCTGCGCGTTGCCGGTGGTTTCCTCAACCTCGAGGTGATGGGCACCCACAAACTGGCCCAGGCCGCGCACGACGGTGACTTTGCGCATCTTGGCCATCGCTGTCAGCCCGCCGGTGAGCTTGCCGACGACTTTTTCCTTGTGCGTGCGTAATTTGTTGATGTCGAGCCTGGGCTCACCAAAACTCACGCCCAGGCTGTCGAAATGCTTGACCTCGTCCATCACGGCGGCCACATGCAGCAAGGCTTTGGAGGGAATGCAACCGACATTCAGACAGACACCGCCCAGCGTGGCATAACGCTCCACCAGCACCACCTTCAGGCCCAGGTCGGCGGCGCGGAAAGCGGCTGAATAGCCGCCGGGGCCGGCGCCCAGCACCAGGATGTCGCAGTCCAGGTCGGCCGAGCCGGTGAAACTGGCGGCGGCCGGGGCGGGTGAGGTCGCAGGGCTTGCTACTGTTTTAGGAGCTGCTTGCGCAGGATCTGCCTGGGCTGCAGCCTGTTTTGGTGTTGAATCTACGGCGGGCGTGGTGGCTGCGCCCGTGCTTTCCAGCGTCAGCACGACGGAGCCTTGCTTGACCTTGTCGCCCACCTTGACCTTGATCTCCTTGACCACGCCAGCCGACGACGACGGGATTTCCATCGAGGCCTTGTCGCTTTCAACGGTGATCAGGCTCTGCTCGGCCTTGATGGTGTCGCCGGCCTTGACCAGCACTTCAATCACGGACACTTCGTCGAAGTCGCCGATGTCCGGAACCTTGATGTCGACCACAGGGGATGCACTCATTTGGAGGCTTTCAATTTAAGGGTGAATATGTCAACAGGCCCGGCGGAGTTTTTGTCGAACTCACAGCCCGCGTTCAGGCCGGCCATGGCCACCTCGCGCGCGGTTTTGGCTTTGTCCCAGGCGGCATGCATGGCGCCGAGTGCAAAGCTGCGGCCCGAACCGATGCCCCAGAATTCCTTGAATTCAAACACTTCACGGTAGCTGTAAAGACCGTAAATGCCACTGGCATTGGCGATCACCACGGTGAACTGGCTGGACTCGTAGGGGTCGTTGTCGTCTTCCTTGGTCTGAAGGAAGAACGTGTCCTTGAGCAGCGGATGCAGCTTGAGGAAGGTGCCGAACACCTCGTCGCGAGAACCCAGCTTGAGCTGGTCCTTGGGAAGAGCCGCCATGGCCTGGCGCAGCACCGGGAAATGCGCCACCGTGCCAGCCATACCCACATAGCTCATGCCGGCCGGTGTGTCGACCTTGAAGATCTTGCTGTTGGCCTCGAAGCGGTGGGTCAGGCTGGTGTCGCCGAAAGTCACCAGCGTGTCGGCGGCGATGGCAACCTGCCCCGCCTTCTTGACGACTACAAGCGTTGTCATGGTTCCGCTCTCTGTTTAGAGCAGGACGCGGCGGAAGTCGGCGAGGATCTGCCCGAGATAGGCGTTAAAGCGCGCGGCACCGGCGCCATCGATCACGCGGTGATCCCACGCCAAAGACATTGGCAGCATGAGGCGCGGCTGGAAAGCCTTGCCGTCCCAGACGGGCTCCATCTGGCTCTTGGACACGCCAAGGATGGCGACTTCCGGCGCATTGATGATGGGCGTGAAGTAACGCCCGCCAATGCCGCCTAGCGACGAAATGGTGAAGCTGGCGCCCTGCATTTCAGCAGGCGTGAGCTTGCCGTCGCGCGCCTTCTTGGCCAGCTCGCCCATTTCCTGGCTGATCTGTAGCACGCCTTTTTTGTCGGCGTCCCTCAGCACGGGAACGACCAGCCCGTTGGGCGTGTCGGCGGCAAAACCGATGTGGTAATACTGCTTGTAGACCAGCTGGTCGCCGTCCAGCGAGGCATTGAACTCGGGGAATTTCTTCAGCGCCGCAACGCTGGCCTTAATCAGGAAAGCGAGCATGGTGACCTTCAGGCCGGCCTTTTCGTTTTCCTTGTTGGTCGAAACGCGGAAGGCTTCGAGCTCGGTGATGTCGGCATCGTCGTGGTTGGTGACATGCGGGATCATCACGTAGTTGCGCAGCAGGTTGGCGCCGCTGATCTTCTTGATGCGCGACATGTCTTTGCGCTCAACCGGGCCGAACTTGGTGAAGTCGACCTTCGGCCATGGCAGCAGGTCAAGCCCTGCGCCGCCGCCCGAGGAAGCGGGCGCCTTGGCGGCCTGCGCCTGGGTGCGGACGCTGCCGTCCATCACCGACTTGGTAAAGACCTGGATGTCGTCTTGCGTGATGCGGCCTTTGGGACCGCTGCCTTTGACTTCTGCCAGCGGCACACCGAGCTCGCGTGCGAACTTGCGCACGGAGGGTGAGGCATGCGGCAGGTTGCCTTGAGGTGCGGTCGTGGGGTCGTGGGCCGGCTGGCTGGCGGGAGCCGATGCGGTAGCGGGTGCTGGAGCAGGTGCTGGAGCAAGTGCGGCGGCGGATGCAGCGGGCGCTGCTGCGGCTGGCGCCGGAGCCGGTGCAGGCGATGCGCCGGCAGCCACAGAACCTTCGAGGATGGCCAGCAGGTCGCCGATGTTGACGATGTCGCCCATCTTGACCTTGAGCTCTTTGAGTACACCGGCAGCGGACGACGGGATCTCCATCGAGGCCTTGTCGGACTCGACCGTGATCAGCGACTGCTCGACCTTGATGGTGTCGCCGGGTTTGACGAGCACTTCAATGACGGACACGTCCTTGAAGTCGCCGATGTCGGGCACGCGGACTTCGACGGGGCCGGATGCGGCCGGGGCCGCTGCGGGTGCCGGCGCCGGAGATGCTACAGATTTGCTAGCGGCTGGTGCGGGCGCAGCCTGGTCTGCAGCTGCTTTTTGTGCTGAAGGGGCGGCTTCGGCGCCAGCCACCTCGAGCGTCAGGACCACGGAGCCCTGCTTGACCTTGTCGTCAAGCTTGACCCTCAGTTCCTTGACCACACCCGCGTGGCTGGAAGGGATTTCCATGGAAGCCTTGTCGGACTCCACGGTGATCAATGACTGCTCTGCTTTCACGGTGTCGCCGGGTTTGACCAGCAATTCGATCACCGTCACTTCGTCGAAATCCCCGATATCAGGAACTTGAATGTCTACCACTGCCATATTCTTGTCTCCGTTTGCTTCAGGCGTCTGTGCTGTTCTGTTCGTCTACGTCAGGGTTTTAACTCAAGCGTAAAGCGGATTGATCTTGTCGACATTGATGCCGTACTTCTTGATGGCTTCGCTCACCTTGGCGACCGGCACCGTGCCCTCTTCGCTGAGCGCCTTGAGCGCCGCCACAACGATGTAGTGGCGGTTGATCTCGAAGTGCTCGCGCAGCTTGCTGCGGAAGTCGCTGCGGCCAAAACCGTCGGTGCCCAGCACCTTGAAGGTGCGGCCCTTGGGGATGAAAGAGCGGATCTGCTCGGCGTAGGCCTTCATGTAGTCGGTCGACGCGATGACGGGGCCGGTGTGCTTTTCAAGCTGCTCGGCCACAAACGGCACCTTGGCTTTTTCTGCCGGGTGCAGCAGGCTCCAGCGTTCGGCGTTCTGGCCGTCGCGGGCCAGCTCGTTGAAGCTTGGGCAGCTCCAGACGTTGGCGGCAACGCCCCACTCTTTTTCAAGCAGCTCTTGCGCGGCAATGGATTCGCGCAGGATGGTGCCGGAGCCGAGGAGCTGCACGCGCGGGGTGAGCTTTGCGCCCTCTTTGCAGAGGTACATGCCCTTGATGATCTGCTCTTCGGTGCCGGGCTTGAGGCCGGGCATGGCGTAGTTCTCGTTCAGCAGCGTGAGGTAAAAGTAGACGTTGTCCTGCTTTTCCACCATGCGCTTGAGGCCGTGGTGCAGGATGACGCCGACTTCATGCGCAAATGTCGGGTCGTAGCTGATGCAGTTGGGAATCGTGCCGGCCAGGATGTGGCTGTGGCCATCTTCGTGCTGCAGACCTTCGCCGTTCAGCGTGGTGCGGCCCGAGGTGCCGCCCAGCAGGAATCCGCGCGCCTGCATGTCGCCGGCCGCCCAGGCCAGGTCGCCGACGCGCTGGAAGCCGAACATCGAGTAGTACACGTAGAACGGGATCATGATCCGGTTGTTGGTGCTGTACGAGGTGGCTGCCGCGATCCAGCTGCTCATGCCGCCGGCTTCGTTGATGCCCTCTTGCAGGATCTGGCCCTGTTTGTCTTCCTTGTAGTACATCACCTGGTCTTTATCGACCGGCGTGTACTTTTGGCCATCGGGGTTGTAGATGCCGATCTGGCGGAACAGGCCTTCCATGCCGAAAGTGCGGGCTTCGTCGACCAGGATCGGCACGACGCGCGGGCCCAGGGCCTGGTCGCGAAGCAGCTGCGTGAGAAAGCGCACATACGCCTGCGTTGTCGAGATTTCGCGGCCTTCAGCCGTGGGTTCGATCACCGACTTGAAGGTTTCCAGCGCGGGCACGGTGAACTGCTCGTCAGCCTTGACGCGGCGATGTGGCAGGTAGCCGCCCAAGGCCTTGCGGCGCTCGTGCAGGTAACGCATCTCGGGTGTGTCGTCGGCCGGCTTGTAAAACGGGATGTCGGCGAGCTGGCTGTCGGGGATCGGAATGTTGAAGCGGTCGCGGAAGGCCTTGATGTCTTCGTCGGCCAGTTTCTTGGTCTGGTGGACGTTGTTCTTGCCTTCGCCGATCTTGCCCATGCCGAAGCCCTTGACGGTCTTGATCAGCAAGACAGTGGGCTGGCCCTCGTGCTTGACGGCGGCATGGAAGGCTGCATAGACCTTTTGCGAGTCGTGGCCGCCGCGGCGCAGGTTCCAGATGTCGTCATCGCTCATCTTGGCGACCATCTCGAGCGTGCGCGGGTCCTTGCCGAAGAAATGCTTGCGAACGAAGGCACCATCATTGGCCTTCATGGCCTGGTAGTCGCCGTCGACCGTGTCCATCATGACCTTCTTGAGCGCACCGTCCTTGTCGCGGGCGAGCAGTGGGTCCCAGTTGCTGCCCCAGATCAGCTTGATGACGTTCCAGCCGGCACCGCGGAACTCGCCTTCGAGCTCCTGGATGATCTTGCCGTTGCCGCGCACCGGGCCATCGAGGCGCTGCAGGTTGCAGTTGATGACGAAAACAAGGTTGTCGAGCTTTTCGCGCGCGGCCAGGCCAATCGCGCCCATGGACTCGACTTCGTCCATCTCGCCGTCGCCGCAGAACACCCATACCTTGCGGTTTTCAGTGTTGGCAATGCCGCGGGCATGCAGGTATTTGAGGAAGCGTGCCTGGTAGATCGCCATCAGCGGGCCAAGGCCCATGGAGACGGTGGGGAACTGCCAGAACTCGGGCATCAGCTTGGGGTGCGGATAGCTGGACAGGCCCTTGCCATCGACTTCCTGGCGGAAGTTGAGCAGTTGCTCTTCGGTCAGGCGGCCTTCAAGGTAGGCACGGGCATACACACCGGGCGACACGTGGCCCTGAATATAGAGGCAGTCGCCGCCATGATTTTCACTCTCGGCATGCCAAAAATGGTTGAAGCCGGCGCCGAACAGGCTGGCCAGCGAAGCGAAGGAGCCGATGTGGCCACCCAGGTCGCCACCATCCACCGGATGCAGGCGGTTGGCCTTGACCACCATGGCCATGGCGTTCCAGCGCATGTAGGCGCGCAGGCGCTCTTCGATTTCGAGGTTGCCGGGCGAGCGCTCTTCGTGGTCGGTTTCGATGGTGTTGACATAACCCGTATTGGCCGAAAAAGGCATGTCGATGCTTTTCTGGCGGGCATGCTCAAGGAGTTGCTCAAGCAGGAAGTGGGCGCGTTCGGGGCCTTCACTTTCGATGACGGCGGACAGGGCGTCCATCCATTCGCGGGTTTCCTGAGTGTCCTTGTCCAGCGCGTCGTTGGCGGCAGCGCGCAGGTTGTCGCCCGCTTGGGTCGGAATGGCAGCCATTTTTTGTCTCCTGAGTAGCCTGATAAAGCTTGTTAATCCGTACTACAGCCTCTTGTCGGGCTGCGCACGGAGCCTGTGTCCATTTGCGCCTAAGCGTGTTTTAACGCAAATTAGATTCAAGTCCCTAGTTTCTCATAATATTTGGTGAATTTCAAATTGTGCTTTTTGATTTCACATTAAGAAATTTATTAATTCAACTTTCCCGTGCAAAGCACGGGGCGCCATGCCCGGAATATGGCGCGGTGATTGCGCTGCGTGTGCGCTGCGGGCTACCAGCTCACCTTAAAAGATCAGGGTCAACCCTGCTTCTCAGAGGGCATCTCACTTAAACTGCAACACCTCTTATGACCCAGCACGCTCCCGCCAATGCCGACACCCCGGCGAACTCAGCCACCTTTGCCCTGTGGCGGCGCTGGTGGCGCAGGCAGTCGCCATCGCGCCAGGACCGCTTCATCACACTGGGCCCTTTGCTGGCTGTGGTGCTGTTTCTGGCTGCTGTGATCGCGGCCTTCGGCTATCTGCGTATTGAGGAAATCGACCGGGAACAGCAGGCCGTCAGGCGGGATGTGGAGTACGCGCAGCAACGCCTGCGCCTGCGCCTGTTGGAGCGGCAAGAGCAGTTGATGCGCATTGGGCGCGATGTCTCCAACAAGGAGGTGGACACGGAAGAGTTCATCTCGCAGGCTGAATCGCTGGTTAACCAGTATCCCGAGCTGATGGCCGTGACCTGGGTGGACAGCCGAAGGCGCATCAAGGTGGCTTATGTGTCGCCCAGTGCCAATCCCAGTCAGTTGCGCGGCGCCGGTGACCAGCTCAAGGTGGGTGAAACGGACGGCACCTATGACCTGGCGAGGGACCTGCGGCAACCGGTGTATTCGCGGCCACTGGTTACGAAGGAAGCCAATGGTTACAACACGCCGACGCTGCAGTTGCAAGTCCCGCTCGACGACCAGGGAAAATTTGCCGGTGTCATCATGGGTGAGTACTCGATTGACGGCTTGCTGCGCTTTGGGGTGCCCACCGACGTCACGGCCAAGTACGCCGTCACTCTGATCGACGACAAGAACGTGGTGTTGGCCGGCAACCTCCCTCCTCCGCGCAACCCTGCAGCCCGGCTGCTGCCGTGGGCCGACGCAGCGGCAGAGTACGAAATACCGGTTTCCCCGGTGGGCAACGGATTGCTGATACGCGCCGAAGGCTACCGTGCCTCGCTGGGCGTGGTGGGCAGCGGTTTTTTCTGGCTGGTCAGTGCGCTCAGTGCACTGACGGTGTGGATGCTGCTGGGCACCTGGCGCCATACCCGGCGCCGCGTGCAGGCCCAGCAGGCCCTGATCTCTGAAACCAACTTTCGCCGTGCCATGGAAAACTCCATGCTGACCGGCATGCGCGCGCTCGACCTGCAGGGCCGCATCACCTATGTGAACCCGGCTTTCTGCCAGATGACAGGCCTCACCGAAAGCGACTTGGTCGGCCGCACACCGCCCTTCCCGCATTGGCCTGAAGGCGAAATCGACACGCTGATGGCACGGCTGGACGACGAGCTGCACGGCCGCACGCCGCCCGGTGGCTTTGAAGTACGCGTCAAGCGCAAGAACGGCCAGATTTTTGACGCTCGCATGTATGTCTCGCCGCTGATCGATCCGCGCGGCCAGCAAACCGGCTGGATGACGTCGATGACCGACATCACCGAGCCCAAGCGTGTGCGCGAAGAGCTGACGGCTTCTTACGAACGCTTCACCACGGTGCTCGAAGGTCTGGACGCGGCGGTGTCCGTCGCACCGCTGGGCAGTGAAGAACTGCTGTTCGCCAACAAGCTCTACCGCTCATGGTTTGGCGGCGAGGTTTCCGGCCACCTGAACCTGATCGCGCAGGCCGGCGTGCCCAGCGCCATGCCCACGGACGACGCCCTGGACGCGGTCGACGGCCTTGCCGGTTTTCCCACCGACACACTGACGGCGGCGAAGACAGAAAACGCCGAGATCTTTGTCCCTGAACTGAGCAAATGGCTGGAAGTTCGCTCGCGCTACCTGACCTGGGTGGACGGCCGTCTGGCCCAGATGGTGATTGCCACCGACATCACGCCGCGACGCCACGCCGAAGAGCAAGCCGCCCAGCAAAATGAACGCGCCCAGACTGCCAGCCGGCTGATCACCATGGGTGAAATGGCCTCCAGCGTGGCGCACGAGCTCAACCAGCCGCTCACAGCCATCAACAACTACTGCAATGGCATGGTGTCCCGGATCAAGGGGCAGCAAATCAGCAATGAAGACTTGCTGGTAGCCCTGGAAAAGACCGCCAAACAGGCCCACCGCGCCGGCCAGATCATCCAGCGCATCCGCTCCTTCGTCAAACGCAGTGAACCCAACCGCAGCTCGGCTGACGTGGCCACCATGGTCAGCAACGCGATGGAGCTGGCCGACATTGAGCTGCGCCGCCATCATGTGAGGCTCAGTCACTACATCGCGGCGCGCCTGCCCGACATCATGGTGGACCCCATCCTGATCGAACAGGTGCTCATCAACCTGATGAAGAACGCGGCCGAGTCGATCGAGCAGGCCCACCTGCCGACGGCGCGGCGCAGCGTTGAACTGCGCGTGGTGCCCAAACAGATTGAAGACCAGGCCGTGGTGGAGTTCTCGGTGCTGGATTCCGGCCGCGGCCTGTCGCCCGAAGTCATGGGCCGGCTGTATGAAGCCTTCTATTCGACCAAGGCTGAAGGCATGGGCATCGGCCTCAAACTATGCCGCAGCATTGTCGAGTCCCACCAGGGAAGAATGGAGGCCGAGAACCTCTACAATGGGGACGAAGTGGTGGGGTGCCGGTTTACCTTCTGGATCCCCGTGACACCGCTGCTTGCACCGGCTTCGCCTGCTAGCGATACTGTAGCAATCAAGGACACCGGCGTTCGTTGAGGCCCTCTCAAGAACAGTCTTCCGAAAAGTTGACGAAAGAAAGTTTGGCATGAGCTTGATTCCGAAAAAAGGTACCGTCTACGTTGTCGATGATGACGAGGGCGTGCGCGACTCCCTGCAGTGGCTTCTCGAAGGCAAGGACTACCGCGTCCGCTGCTACGACTCGGCCGAGACTTTCCTCTCCCGCTACGACCCGCGCGAAGTCGCCTGCCTGATCGTCGACATCCGCATGGGCGGCATGACGGGGCTGGAACTCCAGGACCGCCTGGTCGAGCGCAAGTCACCTCTCCCCATCGTGTTCATCACCGGCCACGGCGACGTGCCCATGGCGGTCAACACCATGAAAAAAGGCGCCATGGACTTCATCCAGAAGCCTTTCCAGGAAGAAGCCCTGGTCAACCTGGTCGAGCGCATGCTCGAGCAGGCCAAGGAAGCCTTCAGCGACTACCAGCAATCCGCCAGCCGCGACGCCCTGCTCGCCAAGCTCACCTCGCGCGAAGCGCAGGTGCTTGAACGCATCGTGGCGGGCCGCCTGAACAAACAAATCGCCGACGACCTGGGCATCAGCATCAAGACGGTGGAAGCGCACCGCGCCAACATCATGGAAAAGCTCAACGCCAACACCGTGGCCGACCTGCTCAAAATCGCCCTGGGTTCGAACGCACCCAAAGGTTGATCCCCTCTTATTGCTATCTTTAAGATAGCTGCTTGCGCCCGTGATGATTGGATTTGCGGGCGTTTTTACTTGAAAATCGATAAAGATGACAGCCCAACTGATTGACGGAAACGCCCTTTCAAAGCAGCTTCGTGCCCAGGTCTTGCAACGCGCAACCGCATTGCGCGCGCGCGGCGTGACGCCGGGCCTGGCCGTGGTGCTGGTGGGCGAAAACCCGGCCAGCGAGGTCTACGTGCGCAACAAGGTGAAGGCCTGCGAAGACAACGGCTTGCATTCAGTGCTTGAAAAATACCCCGCAACCCTGAGCGAAGCCGAGCTGTTGGCCCGGGTAGATGCATTGAACAACGATCCCACGATCCATGGAATCCTCGTCCAGCTGCCTCTGCCGGCCCACATCGATGCGCAAAAGGTCATCGAGTCCATTTCGCCGGACAAGGACGTCGACGGTTTTCATGTGGCCAGTGCCGGCGCACTGATGGTTGGCCAGCCCGGTTTCTGGCCTTGCACGCCCTATGGCTGCATGAAGATGCTGGAGAGCCTCAACGACGACAACGGCTACGACCTCAAAGGCAAACATGCGGTGGTCATCGGCCGCAGCAACATCGTCGGCAAGCCGATGGCGCTGATGCTGCTGCAGAAGAACGCGACCGTCACTATCTGCCACAGCGCGACCAAAGACCTCAAAGCCATGACGCTGCAGGCCGATGTGATCGTCGCGGCCGTGGGCAAGCGCAACGTACTGACAGCCGACATGGTCAAGCCGGGTGCGGTGGTGATCGATGTGGGCATGAACCGGAACGACCAAGGCAAGCTCTGCGGCGATGTGGACTTTGACGGCGTCAAAGAAGTTGCGGGCTACATCACGCCCGTGCCGGGCGGCGTGGGACCGATGACCATCACCATGCTGCTGGTCAATACGCTGGAAGCGGCTGAGCGAGCCCCCACGGTCGTTCACTCCGTGTAACTCCCTGCCCCCCGAGGGGGCCGCTGCGCCTGCGGACTGGCAAAGCCAGATCCGCGGCCCCTGCTTGAAAAGAGAAGAACCCCGCTTGCCGTGTCCGGTCATCGCCTGTCGAGGGTCGCTCCAACCTGCGACTCCTTCTTGCCAGGAGAAATTCAGTTGGTTCCGGTTGGCGTCGAGCGGCTCAGACACCATAGCGTCCAGCCCGCCGCCAGCCACTGCGCCAGGTACATGGCGCTGCCCAGACCGTGCCACAGTTTGAGGTTGCCCCCTTCAGCCCGGGCGCTGACGATGTGCGGCGCCACGCCAAACTCGACAAGCACCGCCAGCAGCAACCCGGCCACTACATATTTCATAGCAGCTTGCGCAGACGGTGTAAGGGCTGCAGCTTCTTTTCCCTTGAGAACCAGCAACAGGAGGAAAGAGCAGGCAATGCTCAGCCAGGTTTGGACGGTAAACAGTTTGGCGGCCATGGCGCCAGCGGCCGCCGGACTAGGCAGGTGCACAAACAGCATGGGCACCACCAGAAAACCCAGCGCGCTCAGGCTGCCCCACCACAGAGCGGCCAGCAGGATGCTGATGCGTGACCGGGTCGTCATGACCGTGCGAAGTTAGCCGCGCCCCGGCAACCAGGACGCCAAGGTATCCTTCGACGAGATGCGGGTGAACAGATGTAAGTGCGAACGTGGCGGTTCTTCTCTTTTCAAGCCGGGGCCGCGGGTCCGGCTCTGCCGGCCCGCAGGCGCAGCGGCCCCTTCACCAGTGCAAGGGGCAGAGAGCTGCCGCAGGCTCGCAGTGACCGAACGTGGGGGCACTATAGGTACATGACCGAAATAATTTCGTAGCGCTTGATGCCACCGGGCGCTTGCACCTCGGCGGTGTCGCCTTCATTCTTGCCGATCAGCGCGCGCGCAATCGGTGAGCCGATGTTGACGCGGCCCAGCTTGATGTCGGCCTCGTCTTCGCCGACGATCTGGTAGGTCACCTTGTCGCCGGTCTCTTCGTCTTCCAGCTCAATGGTGGAACCAAAAACCACTTTTCCGCCGGCATCCAGCGCGGTCGGGTCAATGATTTGCGCGGCGGAAAGCTTGCCTTCGATTTCCTGAATACGGCCCTCTATAAAGCCCTGGCGGTCCTTGGCGGCGTCGTATTCGGCGTTTTCGCTCAAATCGCCTTGGGCGCGCGCTTCGGAAATGGAGTTGATGACCCAGGGACGGTCAACAGTTTTCAGTTGGTGCAGTTCGGCCTTCAGGCTCTCTGCGCCGCGCTTGGTGATGGGGATGGTTGCCATGTTTTTTGCTCCTGCAAAAGCGAAACCGCCACCAGTCACCTGGCGGCGGCGCTTGAATCCAAAATTTCAATCGAACAAGTTTAATGCAAATCGGGCCGGCGATAACCCGGAAAAAACCCGGGTTATCAGAGGCATCAACCCAGCTGCGCGTGCAGCTCCTGCACGGAATAGACCGCCAGGTTGTCGAGGTATTTCATGCCCTCAACGGCCGCTTCAGCGCCGGCAATCGTGGTGTACGTCGTCACGCGGGCCAGCAGCGCCGAAGTGCGAATCTGCCGCGAATCGGTGATGGCATTGCGCCGCTCTTCGACGGTGTTGATGACCAACGCGATTTCATTGTTCTTGATCATGTCCACCACGTGAGGGCGGCCTTCTGTGACCTTGTTGACCACGCCGCAGGCAATGCCGGCCGCCTGGATCGCCGCCGCGGTGCCTTTGGTGGCCACTATGTCAAACTTGAGAGCTGCCAGTGTGCGAGCGACTTCCACTGCGCGCGGCTTGTCGTTGTTCTTGACGGTGAGAAAGACCTTGCCCGACGTCGGCAGCTTGGTGCCCGCGCCCAATTGCGACTTCACAAACGCTTCGCCGAAGGTCTTGCCAACGCCCATCACCTCGCCTGTGGATTTCATCTCGGGGCCGAGAATGGTGTCCACACCGGGAAACTTGACGAAGGGGAACACGGCCTCCTTCACGCTGAAGTAAGGCGGCGTGACTTCGTCCTTGATGCCTTGCGAGGCCAGCGACTGGCCGACCATGCAGCGTGCCGCTACTTTGGCCAGCTGAATGCCGGTGGCTTTGCTGACAAAAGGCACGGTCCGCGAAGCACGCGGGTTGACTTCCAGCACGTAGATCACGTCCTTGCCGTCGATGTTCTGGATCGCGAACTGAACGTTCATGAGGCCCACGACATTCAGCGCCTGCGCCATCGCAGCCGTCTGGCGTTTGATCTCGGTGACCGTATCGGCATGCAGCGAATAAGGAGGCAAAGAACAGGCGGAATCACCACTGTGTACGCCGGCTTGTTCAATGTGCTCCATCACGCCACCAATGAAAGTGGTGCCGGCAGAGTCACGGATGCAGTCGACATCGCATTCGATTGCGTCGTTCAGGAAACGATCCAGCAGAACGGGCGAATCATGGCTCACCTTGACGGCCTCGCGCATGTAGCGCTCGAGGTCGCGCTGCTCATGCACGATTTCCATGGCGCGGCCACCCAGGACATAGCTGGGTCGGACGACCAGGGGATAGCCCAGTGCAGCGGCCTTTTCAAGCGCCTCTGGCTCGGTGCGAGCCGTGGCGTTGGGTGGCTGGCGCAGCTTCAGTTCGTGCAGGAGTTTCTGGAAGCGCTCACGGTCTTCTGCCGCGTCGATCATGTCGGGCGAGGTGCCGATGATGGGCACGCCATTGGCTTCGAGATCCAACGCCAGCTTCAAGGGCGTCTGGCCGCCGTACTGCACGATCACGCCCAGCGGTCTTTCCTTGTCGACGATCTCGAGCACGTCCTCGAGCGTCAGCGGCTCGAAATAGAGACGGTCCGAGGTGTCGTAGTCGGTGGAGACGGTCTCGGGGTTGCAGTTGACCATGATGGTCTCGTAACCGTCTTCGCGCATGGCCAGCGCCGCGTGCACACAGCAATAGTCAAACTCGATGCCCTGCCCGATGCGGTTGGGCCCGCCGCCCAGCACCATGATCTTTTTCTTGTCGGTGGGCGCGGCTTCGCACTCGCTGCCTTCGGCCTCGTAGGTCGAATACATGTAAGCGGTGTTGGTCGCAAACTCGGCAGCGCAGGTGTCCACGCGTTTGTAGACCGGGCGCACGCCCAGTGCGCGGCGCTTTTCGCGGATGGCCGTGTCGGTGGTCTTGAGTTGCTTGGCCAGGCGGCGATCAGAGAAACCTTTTTGCTTCAACGCGCGCAAGGTGACGGTATCGATCTTGTCGAGCGAGGTGGTTTCGAGTTCGAGTTCAATCTTGACGATTTGCTCGATCTGTACGAGGAACCACGGATCAATCTTGGTCAGCGCGAACACTTCATCGACGCTCATGCCGAGCGCAAACGCATCGCCGACGTACCAGATGCGATCGGGGCCAGGCGCGCCGAGCTCTTTCTCGAGCACTTCGCGGTCTTGCGTCTTCTCGTTCATGCCGTCGACGCCGACTTCCAGGCCGCGCAGCGCTTTCTGGAAGGACTCCTGGAAGGTGCGGCCCATGGCCATCACCTCGCCGACGGATTTCATCTGCGTGGTCAGGCGCGAATCGGCAGCGGGGAATTTCTCAAACGCGAAGCGCGGAATTTTGGTGACGACGTAGTCAATGCTGGGCTCAAAGCTCGCAGGGGTCGCGCCGCCGGTGATTTCGTTGCGCAGCTCGTCGAGCGTGTAGCCGACCGCCAGCTTGGCGGCGACCTTGGCGATCGGGAAACCCGTAGCCTTGGAGGCCAGTGCGGAGGAGCGCGAGACGCGCGGATTCATTTCGATCACGACCATACGGCCATCGACCGGGTTGATGGAGAACTGCACGTTGGAGCCGCCGGTGTCCACACCGATTTCGCGCAGCACAGCCAGAGACGCATTGCGCAGGATCTGGTACTCCTTGTCGGTCAGCGTCTGGGCAGGGGCGACCGTGATCGAGTCGCCAGTATGGACGCCCATCGGGTCCAGGTTTTCAATCGAGCAGACGATGATGCAGTTGTCGGCGGTGTCGCGCACGACTTCCATCTCGTACTCTTTCCAGCCAAGCAGCGACTCTTCAATCAGCAGCTCGTTGGTAGGTGACGCTTCAAGGCCGCGCTTGCAGATGACTTCAAACTCTTCGGAGTTGTAGGCGATGCCACCACCGGTGCCGCCCAGCGTGAAGCTGGGGCGAATGACGGTCGGAAAGCCTAGCGTCTTCTGCACGGTCCAGGCTTCTTCCATGCTGTGCGCAATGCCGGAGCGCGCAGAACCGAGACCGATCTTGGTCATCGCGTCCTTGAACTTCAGGCGGTCTTCGGCCTTGTCGATGGCTTCGGGCTTGGCGCCGATCAGCTCGACCTTGTATTTATCGAGCACGCCGTTGTGCCAGAGGTCGAGCGCACAGTTGAGCGCAGTTTGACCACCCATGGTCGGCAGGATGGCGTCGGGGCGCTCCTTGGCGATGATTTTTTCAACCGTTTGCCAGGTGATGGGTTCGATGTAGGTGACGTCGGCGGTGGCCGGGTCGGTCATGATCGTAGCGGGATTGCTGTTGATCAGGATGACCTTGTAGCCCTCCTCGCGCAGCGCCTTGCAGGCCTGCACGCCGGAGTAGTCGAACTCACAGGCCTGGCCGATGATGATGGGACCGGCGCCGATGATGAGGACGCTCTTGATGTCTGTGCGTTTTGGCATTATTTTTTCCCTCCATGCTGTTCCATGAGGGCGGTGAAACGGTCAAACAAGTATGAAATGTCGTGCGGACCGGGCGACGCTTCAGGGTGGCCCTGGAAGCAGAACGCCGGCTTGTCGGTGC
>NZ_JBDTPB010000082.1:0-3194 GCF_039932935.1 Polaromonas sp. | reverse complement strand
CGCATCCTGCGGCCCGGCATGGTGCTGACCATCGAGCCCGGCATTTATGTGCGGCCCGCGAAGAACGTGCCCAAAGAGTTCTGGAACATCGGCATCCGCATCGAGGACGACGCGCTGGTCACCGCCAAAGGCTGTGACCTGATGACGCGCGGCGTGCCGGTGGATGCGGACGAGATTGAAGCCTTGATGCGGGCCTGAACCCCGGCCGACCTATCGCCGGGTCGAAGCAAAGCCGCTTTCTCTCTCGCCCCACCCGATTTTCAAGGCAAATCAAGCTACAGCCCAGCAAGGACGTGCGCAAGCAGCTACTGAATTAATAGCAGGCAAGGTCAGCTGCCAGCGTGACGATTGGCCCCTGACCTGAACTTCAAACGCGTGGCGCCCGCGCAAGCGCTTCACCGCGGCGGTGGCCTTGCGTAAAAGCTTCTTCAAACACCGAGTAGCCCGACAGATCGGCATGGGCGAAATGCAGGCGTTGCGCCGCTTGCGGATGCTGCAAGGCCTGCAGCGCTGCATGGCCTCGAATACCGGGCACCGGCACGCTCATGGCATGGCCATAGCGGGTGATTTCCATGCGCGTGGCCTTGCCCGGCAGGTCGGGGTGCGGCACCGAGAGCTCGCGCAGGATGGTGTCGCGCCAGTGGGTCCAGGGCTGTTCGTACAGTCTGCGCCGGGCGTCTGTACCGAGCCCCAATGCCCGGTAGCAGGTCAGCACGGTCGCGCCCGGCACGGCACGCAAGCTCTGGTGCATGGCGTCGACGTAACCCAGTCCCTCGGCTGCTCCGATCGCTCCGGCGCCTTCGGCATCGCCGCCGTAAATCACGTTGTCCCAACTGGGCGCCGCGCCGGGCCTGTCGTGCAATGCGGCCCCCAGATGCATATTGGCGACCAGCCACGGGGCATAGCGCAGCGCGGCTGCTGCCTCACGCAACGCGGGCGGCGGGTTTTCCACCACGCGCGCCGCCACAAACAAGGGCAGCGCCAGAATGCACTGGTCCGCCTGCCAGCGCTCGACCGCACGCGTCGCCGCATTGAAGGCCTCGACTTCGACGCCATGACGGCCCGCCGCCACGCGGAGCACCGTGAGGCCTGTGCGCAGGCGCTCGCCCAGCGGTTGGGCTAGTTGCCGCGTCAGCCAGCCGTTGCCTTCAGGCCAGGTCAACACGCCGGCGTCGCGTTCTGCCGGCGTCGCCTCGCCCGGTGCGTGAAACCCGTGGCGGCTGGCAAAGTAATGAATGCCGGCCCAGGCCGATACGCTGTGCAGGCCCGCACCGTAGTCGTCGCGGCAGCAGTAGTCCAGGTACCAGCGCAAGGGCGCCTGCGTGAGCTGATGCTGGTCCAGCCAGGCCGCAAACGTCATGGCGTCCAGCGCCTGGTGATGCGGCACGGCCGGCGTGCCTGCAACCGGCATCCGAAAAGCAGCGCGGGCCGAGGCCTGCTCCACCAACCGGGCAAAGCGCTGGTACTCGGCCATGACGGCGCCATCGATGTCTTGCACCGGCAACAGGCCTTCCTGCCATTGGCCTTTGATGAAAAGACGCTCTTGCGGGCTGTGGCACAGATGGCGTTCGTCATACACCCAGCGGCCGGCCACGCGGCGGCGCAGCGACAGCTCTTCGAGAAAGTCCTGCACCTCGGGGGCCGTATCGCCAGGCACGGGCAAATAGTGCGCACCCAGCGGGCACGCCACGCCCTGCACGCTGCCCGCGCGGCTGTTGCCCCCGGCGCTGTCTTCCAGCTCCAGCAGCGCGAAGTCATTCATGCCGCCCAGCCGCAGCGCGCGCGCCGCCGCCTGCCCGGCAACGCCGGCCCCGGCAATCAGCACACGGGTGCGATGCGTGGAAGAGGGCGCTGGCCAGGTGCGCGCCTGCCCGCCTTCAGGCCGCAGCAGATGCCCGCGCTCGTGGCTGATGCCGGTGAAGCCGCCCTCCAGGCCGGGCTGCGCTTCGCACCCAGCCAGGGACAGCAACGGCGCAGCCAGGAAATGGCGCCGCTTCAACGCAGCACCTTGCCCCACTCCTGCTCGTAGCTGTGCACCAGCTCCTGGTTGGAGAGGCGGTTGACCGGCGCCGCCACGCGCGACATGTCCACCGGAAAATCGAACAGCAAAGGCAGGGTCTGCGGGTCGAGAAACCGCAAGCCGGACGGCAGGCTGCGGGCTTGCGTGACGGGCGTGAACGGCCGGCGGCTGGCAACCACAAAACCCCACTCGCCGAAGCTGGGCACATTGGCGTGGTAGGGCGCAGTCTTCAGGCCCACGGACTCCATGGTGCTCACCACCGTCCAGAAACTGCGGCGCGCCACCAGCGGCGAAGTGGTCTGTACGACGGCGTAGCCGCTGGCGGACAGGTGCTGGTCCAGCAAGGCATAAAACGTGTTGGTGTAGAGCTTGCCGATGGAAAAATTGGTGGGGTCGGGGAAGTCCACGACGATGACGTCGAACATGTCCGATGTTTTGTCGAGCCACTGGAAAGCGTCGGCGTTGATAACCTGGACCTTGGACGACAGCAGCGCATCGCCATTGAGCCGCCTCAAGGCCGGTTGCTGGCTGAACAGCGTGGTCATGGCCGGATCGAGCTCCACCAGCGTGACGCTTTGCACGCCAGGGTATTTGAGAATCTCGCGCACGGCCATGCCGTCGCCGCCACCCAAAACAGCGACTTTCTTTGGGGCGCCGTGTGCACTCATGACCGGGTGCACCAGCGCCTCGTGGTAGCGGTACTCATCACGCTCGGCAAACTGCAGGTTGCCGTTGAGGAACAGGCGGTGGCCGCCACGGCCGTTGGTGACGACGATGCGCTGGTAGGGCGTAGTGGCGGTAAAGATCACGCGGTCCTGGTAGAAATGGTCCTCGGCCAGCGTGGTGATGTGCTCGGCGCCCGCAAAGCCCGCGCCCAGCGCAAACAAGACCCCCAGGCACGCCACAGCGTGCGCCTTCACATGCCGAAGTTCATGGCGAAACAGCCATAGCGCCCACAGCGCAACGGCGGCATTCATGAGGCCGAACAGCAGGCCGGTGCGGATCAAGCCTAAATGCGGCACCAGCACCAGCGGAAACGCCAGCGACACCGCCAGCGCCCCCAGGTAGTCGAACGTCAACACCTGCGAGACCAGCTCCTTGAGCGCGACATTGCGTCGCAGGATGCGCATGACCAGCGGAATCTCCAGCCCCACCAGCGTGCCCACCAGCAGCA
>NZ_JBDTPB010000081.1:0-23997 GCF_039932935.1 Polaromonas sp. | reverse complement strand
CCTTGATGCGGGTGTTGAGCGTGTTGGGAGTGATGCTGCCGATGCTGTCTTGCAGGAGGCGAAATGTCTGAGGATGGCCGTCTTTCAGGGCCCACAGCACGCGCAGTGCATAGCGTGCTTCCAGCAGTTCAAGCAATTGGCCTACCGCTGCATTTTCTTTGGCACTCATCGGGTTATCTCCTCGGGTCACAGTTTGGTCACAGGGGGTTGTTAAGCAGAAGCTTCGAAAGCTTGAGGCCAAATATAACGCAAATTGCTGGCTGCTACGAGTTTTATAGCTGCCCACGCCCGCTGCAGTTGGACTTGCAGCCCAAAACTCTTGGAAAACCCTGATGCGGCGGGCGTCACAATGCCTTGGTCGGCGCACCTGCCAAGGAGCCGGTACGCCAATTTTGGCTCCTACATCACCGGGATGCGCGCGCCAGATTGAAGCGACACGCCGCTGCCGGTTCTGGACGATTCCATGATCGCCTCAATCACCTGTTGCACGCCCAGGGCGGAACGTCCTGTGACGGCGGGCGTAGATCCATTCTTGATGGCGCGGACGAAATCCTGTAGCACGGCCCGATGCGCGGCGTGGTCGAATGCCATGGGATTGGCGCCGCCGCCGGAGGCCTGGCGTGTGCCGGCCGTCAACGCGGTTCCGTTGGCAAGCATCGCCTGCATTTCCCCGCCTTCAAGCGTCACGGAGCCGCCGGTGAAGTTGAGTTCAATGCGTTCCGGGTAGCCGGGGTAGGCTGCCGTGGTGGCCTGCACCACGGCGACCGCGCCGTTGGCGTAATGCAGCAGTGCGGCAGCCGAGTCTTCCCCCTCCATGCGATGCACCGGGCTGGTGCTTGCGACTCCCGTCACGCGCTCCGGCAGGCCGGTAAAACTGAGCAGCAGGTCAAGGGTATGAATGGCTTGCGTGATCAGCACACCGCCGCCGTCGCGCGCCAGGCTGCCGCGTCCGGGCTCATCGTAATAACTTTGCGGCCGCCACCACCGGACCGACGCGGCGCCGCTGACCAGCGCCCCCATTTGCTTGTCCCGCAGCAGGGCGCTGAGGCCCAGGGCAGCCTCGCGCATCCGGTGCTGCAGCATCACCGCCAACACGACGCCAGCGGTCTCGCACGCTTCCACCAGCGCGGTGGCGCGGGTCACATCGATTTCCAGCGGCTTCTCGACCAGCACGTGCTTGCCCGCCCGCGCCGCCTGTTGCACCAGATCCAGATGGGTGTTGGGCGGTGTCAGAACCAGCACGGCCTGCACGCTCGCGTCTTCCAGAATATCGTCAAGGCGGGTGGTTCTGCGAGCACCTGCAGGAGTTGCCACCGCTGACAGCCGTTCGGCGCTCCGGCCATAGACCCAGGCGACTTCTACTTCGCTCGCCAGGTCTTCAAGGCTGCGCAAGTGAGGCGCCGAACCCAGACCTGCACCGATGACACCAAGACGCAGCCGCGTCGCGCCGGGCAGGAGTGACATGCTAGTCAAGCTTGATGTTGGCGGCCTTGATAACCTGCGCCCACTTTTCGACCTCGGCCTTCTGGAAGGCGGAGACCTGCTCGGTCGTCATGTTGGACGGTTGCATGCCCAGGCCCTTGAGGCGCTCCTGCATCTCTGGCTGCTCGGTGATTTTCATGATTTCATCGTGCAGCTTGTCAATGATGGGCTTGGGGGTGCCCGTCGGCACAAAAATGGCTTGCCATGAGAGGACCTCGAACCCGGGGAGGCCCGACTCCGCCACGGTCGGCACATTGGGCAGGGACTCCAAACGCTTGGCAGAGGTCACAGCCAGCGCGCGCACCTTGCCGCTCTGAATGTGCGGGCCTGCCACCACGGTCGTGTCGAACATCATGTCAACCTGCCCACCGATCACGTCCTGGATCGCGGGGCCGCTGCCTTTGTAGGGCACGTGGATGAACTGTGTGCCCGACTTGAAGCCCAGCAGCTCCAGCGAAAGGTGCTGCGAGGTGCCGCTGCCTGCCGAGGCGGACGAGATGGATTTGGGCTTGGCCTTTGCGGCAGCCAGCACGTCCTGCAACGTTTTATAGGGGCTGTTGGCCCCGACCACCAGCACGACGGGATTGGAGCCTATGAGCACGACAGGGGAAAACGATTTGATCGGGTCGTAGCCCAGTTTGGGGTAAAGGCTCACGTTGATGGCGTGCGAACTGACGGTGCCGCCCAGCAGGGTGTAGCCATCGGCCGGCGCCCGTGAAGCCGCCTCGGAGCCCACGCTGCCGCCGGCGCCGCCCTTGTTGTCAACCACGATGGTGGTGCCCAGCACGGGACCGAGCTTCTGCCCGATGAGGCGGGCCAGGATGTCGGTCGTGCCGCCTGCGGGGAAAGGCACGACATATGTGATCGGCTTGGTGGGCCATTTGTCCTGCGCCCAGGCAGGCAACGAGAACAGGGACGCCGTGGCGCTGGCCAGGGCAGATTGGATGAGGGAACGACGTTGCATGGTTTTGTCTCCTGGTGTGTGCTTGTGGTGAATGTGGCGGGTGATAACGGTTTGAGCGAATTCGAAAAATCTTTATCGGGTAGCAGGACGCGGTGATGAGGCAGCGCACCGCCTTCTATTCCGACAAATTACTTGATGGCCTGGATGCGTTCGTACAGGCTCTTGGGCCAGGGTGCGTCGGGTGCCGTGAGCAACGGCAGCACTGCCGCGGCAAAAGGCGCCCGGTCTACCTTGTTGACGGTCTTGCCTTTTTTCTCGAACTCGGCGACCAGGCGGCTTTCCGCGTCGACGATGTCCTGGCTTGAGCGGCTGGAAGCTTCCCAGAGCACCTGGTCAAACACCTTTTTGTCGGCATCGCTGAGCTTGGACCAGACCGAGCTGGAGACGGCGGTGATCAGTGATTCAGTAATGTGGCCGGTGAGCGTGATGTACTTCTGCACTTCGTAGAACTTCTTGGCTTCAATCGTTGGCAGCGGATTTTCCTGCGCGTCGACTGTGCCGTTTTGCAGGGCCAGGTAGACCTCGGCAAATGCGATGGGCGTGGGGTTGGCGCCCACAGCTCTGGGGAACATCACGAACAGCGGGGCATCGGGCACGCGCAGTTTCAGTCCCTTCATGTCTTCGGGCTTGAAGATGACTTTATTGGACGTCATGTGGCGAAGGCCGTAGTAGGTGTAGCCCGCGATGTGCTGGCCGCCGGTCTTGCCGGCATAGCCTTGTGCCAGTTCCTTGAAGATGGGGCCGTTGCGAAAGGCCTGGAAGTGCGCATAGTCGCGAAAGACAAAAGGCGCGGCAGCGATGGACAGTGGCGGATGCGCACGTCCGGCAAACGCGACGCCGGTGTAGATGATGTCCACCGTGCCCAGCGTCAGGCCCTGGTTGATTTCGGTTTCCTTGCCCAGCGACGAGGCGGGAAACACTTCGACGACGTAGCGGCCGTCGGTGCGTTTCTTGATTTCGTCGGCAGCCCAGACGGCCTGCTTGTGAAAGGACTCGGACGTCTCGTAAACATGCGCCCACTTCAGTTTGGTCTGCGCGGCTGCACTGCCGGCGCCAAGCGTGGCCACCAGTGTGAGCAGCGTTGCGCCGGCAAGGCTGCAAAGGGTTCTGCGTTTCATATGTCTTGTCTCCTCATTGCTTGTAATGCTTGGGGTATCGGGGGTGAAAGGATGCCGGGGTATACCGCCCCCGGTGCCTGGGTGTTAAAGGAAGCGCTTGTGCTTTTGTTTGTGCGGGAGTGGCCTTCCGGAAGCCTCTAAATTCCGGAAGTTCGCCGGGGTCACCGCACCATGCAAGGCATCTTGTTGTTGAATTTCCAGTCCGGGATCAGGTATTGCATGGCCACGGCATCGTCGCGCGCGCCCAGCCCATGCTTGAGGTAAAGCTGGTGGGCTTTTTCCACTTCAGCCATGTCCAGTTCGACGCCCAAGCCAGGCGTCTTGGGTACGGCGACTTCACCACCCACAATTTGCAGCGGTGCTTTGGTCAAACGCTGGCCATCCTGCCAGATCCAGTGCGTGTCGATGGCGGTGACTTTGCCCGGCGCTGCGGCGGCCACGTGCGTGAACATGGCCAGAGAGATATCGAAATGGTTGTTGGAATGCGAGCCCCAGGTCAGCCCCCAGGTCTGGCAAATCTGCGCGACGCGGACTGAGCCCTGCATGGTCCAGAAGTGCGGATCAGCCAGCGGAATGTCCACCGACTGCAGGTGAATGGTGTGGGACAGTTCGCGCCAGTCCGTGGCGATCATGTTGGTCGCGGTCGGCAGGCCGGTGGCGCGGCGGAACTCGGCCATCACTTCACGGCCCGAGAAAACGCCTTCGGCGCCGCAAGGGTCTTCGGCGTAGGCCAGCACGTCGCCGCGGCCCTGGCAGATGCGGATCGCATCCTTGAGCAGCCAGCCGCCGTTCGGGTCCAGCGTGATGCGCGCGTCGGGAAAGCGCTCAGACAGGGCGATGATGGCTTCCATCTCTTCCTCGCCGCGCAGCACGCCGCCCTTGAGCTTGAAGTCTTTGAAGCCGTAGCGCTTGTAGGCGGCCTCGGCCAGCGCCACGATTCCATCGGCGTCCATGGCCGCTTCATGGCGCAGGCGCAGCCAGTCGTCTTCGGCATCCGGCGCCGAGTCATAGGCCAAGCCGGTTTGTTTGCGGTCGGCCACATAAAAGAGGTAGCCCAGCATGGCCACTGAATCCCGTTGCTGGCCATCTCCGAGCAAGGCAGCCACTGGCACACCCAGGAACTGGCCGAGCAGGTCGAGCAGGGCGCTTTCTACAGCGGTGACCGCATGGATCGCCACGCGAAGGTCGAAGGTCTGGTTGCCGCGGCCGCCGCTGTCGCGGTCGGCAAAGCGTGTACGCAGGGTATTCAGGATCTGGTTCCAGGCACCGATCGACTGGCCTTCGATCAGTTCACGGGCATCTTCCAGCGTGTTGCGGATTTTTTCACCGCCCGGCACTTCGCCCACGCCTGTGCGGCCGGAGCTGTCGGTCAGTATCAGCAGGTTTCGGGTGAAGAAAGGACCGTGGGCGCCGCTCAAGTTGAGCAGCATGCTGTCATGCCCCGCCACTGGAATCACCTGTACACGGGTTATTTTTGGGGTTTGAGAAGAGGCGAGGGGGGCTGTAGCAGGAGCGGTTGAAGCGGGCATACCGGACTTGTTTTGTAGATGGTTGATAAGCAAATTATCAGTTATCGTACAACCCGCCGATTTTTTATGCAACCAGGTTTGTACCTGACAGGACTGCTTTTGGGGTGGCCGAAGGCTCTTCAGGTGGCTGCATGGTATGGGCGTTATTGCCCCGGCGCAGGCGTTCGCGGCTGTTGGACAGGTGTGTCCGCATGGCGGCTCGCGCAGCTTCGGCGTCCTGATTGCGGATGGCGTTGTAAATGCTTTCGTGTTCGGCGTTGACCCGCTGCAGGTAGTTGAAGCGGCCCTCCGGTGCGCTGTGCGTGGTGTTGACACGGGTACGGGGAATGATCATGGTCCCCAGGTAGGTCATCAGGTCGGCAAAGTGCCGATTGCCCGTGGAACGGGCGACTTCCATGTGGAACTGGAAGTCAGGCGGCACCGCGTCGGAGTCGAGGCTGATGGAGTCATGAAAGGCGCGCAGGGCGCTTTCCAGGGCCGCGAGATTTTCAGGTGTTCTCCTCTGGGCGGCCAGGCCGGCTGCTTCCGTTTCGAGGCTGATGCGCAATTCCAGTACTGAAATCACGTCAGCCACCGTGGCAAAGTCTTCCGCAGTGATTTTGAAGTTGCCAGACTCTTGTGGCTGCAGCACGAAGGTCCCGATGCCGTGCCGGGTTTCGACTAACCCGGAGGCCTGGAGCTTGGACAGCGACTCGCGTACCACGGTTCGGCTGACATCAAAGCGGGCCATGATTTCAGCCTCGGTGGGGAGTTTTTCCCCGGGCTGCAGGTGACCTGAACGGATGCTGGTGGCCAGGTTTTCCACGATCTCGCCCACCAGCCCGCGAGGGCGGCGTGCGCGCAATGGCTCCTCATGAAAGGCTGCCGTAAGGCTTGCCTCGGAGCGACTAGGGGTTTTCCTTGAGTCCATTAAAAAACCATTGACAAGCGGAGGGGTGAACTGGAGAATTCCAAGTCATCAGACAACCTATGACTACTGCGTTCGTGGGTTGACTTTAACAAACTTCATAAAAAAGTCCAGTGTTTGCCGCAACGCTGGGCATAGATGTAAAAAATGACCATCAAAGTCCATGAAAAGCTCTTGTTGACCGGTGCGGCCGGTGGCTTGGGCAAAGCCTTGCGTGAGCGTCTGAAGGCCAACTGCTCGATTCTTCGTTTGTCCGATCTGCAGCCTTTTGGCGATGCGGGGGCGAATGAAGAGGTCGTCCTTGCCGATCTGGCTGATGCGACCGCGGTCAACACGATGGTCAAGGGCGTGAATGCCATCGTTCATCTGGGCGGGGTTTCCGTGGAGGGACCCTTCGGCCCCATCCTGCAGGCCAATATCCTGGGTGCCTATAACCTGTATGAAGCTGCGCGTAAAAACGGCGTCAAGCGCATTGTGTTTGCGAGCTCCAACCACGTCACCGGCTTTTACCGCCAGGACCAAACCATCAACGCCGACCATCCGGCGCGCCCCGACGGCCTGTACGGCCTGAGCAAGGCGTTCGGCGAAAACCTCTCGCGCCTTTACTTTGACCGCTATGGCATTGAAACCGCGTGTGTGCGCATCGGGTCTTCGTTTCCGGAGCCAAAAGATCGACGCATGCTGGCAACCTGGTTGAGTTACGACGATCTGCATCGCCTCATTACCGCCTGCCTGACAACCCCCGTACTGGGCCACAGCATTGTGTTCGGCATGTCTGATAACGCGGTGACCTGGTGGGACAACAGCCGCGCCCGCCACGTTGGCTATGTGCCGCAAGACAGTTCCGACATCTTCCGCGAGGCGGTCTACGCCCGCACGCCCGCCCCCGACCTGAAAGATCCGGTTGCGCAATACCAGGGCGGTGGTTTTGTCGTGGCCGGTCCTTTCGGCGATTGAGCGGACGAAGACCAGCATGAGTGACTCCCACGCCGAACTGGTTCTGGATGCGCGTAACGGCACGGGCGAAAGCCCCGTATGGCAGGCCGCAGAGCAGGCGCTTTACTGGGTCGATATTCCGGCTCGCAGGTTGTGTCGCTGGAGTGTGGCTGAAGGCGCGCTCACCGAATGGGCCGCCCCTGAAATGCTGGCCTGTGTCGCAGCGTTGGGCGGCACGCAGGACTGGATTGCCGGTACCGAAAGCGGCGTGTTCCGCCTGAGTCCGCAGGCAGGCGGCCAGCTCGGTTTTGACCGACTTGCGGCCGTGACGCATGCCATGCCCGGCATGCGCTTTAATGATGGCCGCTGCGACCGGCAGGGGCGCTTCCTTGCCGGCACCATGTTGATGAATATGGCTGCTGGCGCTCGTGTGGGTTGCATCTATAGCTATCAAAAAGATAGTGATAAAAATACTCGCCTGAAGATGCTGCTGGACGGCTTCATTACGCCGAACGGTATGGCCTTCAGCCCTGATGGCCGCACGATGTATTTGTCGGACTCACACCCGTCGGTGCAGACCATCTGGGCTTTCGACTACGACACCGAGACCGGCACACCCTCCAATCGGCGCGTCTTTGTCGACATGAACCCGCTGCCCGGGCGCCCCGATGGTGCGGCTGTCGATGCCGACGGCTGCTACTGGATTTGCGGCAACGATGCCGGCCTGGTTCACCGCTTCACGCCTGCCGGCAAGCTGGACCGTTCGCTGGCCGTGCCTGTTAAAAAACCTGCCATGTGCGCCTTTGGCGGCGCCGGGCTTGACACCCTGTTCGTGACGTCGATACGCCCTGAAGGTGTCGACTTATCTGACCAGCCGCTGGCCGGTGGAGTCTTCGCGTTGCGCCCCGGCGTGCGTGGGCTGCCCGAGCCGGTGTGCATGTATTAAGAGCTTTTCCACCACCGACCCTTGAAGGAGACATCCATGATTTTCCGCAGAAAACTTATTGCCGTGGCAGCTGTCGCTGCTGCAGCGTTCATCTCCCCGTTGGTAGCGCAAGCCCAGACCGTATTGAAAGCGGCGGATGTGCATCCCACGGGTTACCCCACGGTCGCAGCGACAGAGAGCCTTGGCAAGAAGTTCGAGGCCGGCACCAACGGCAAGTACAAGATGCAGATGTACCCGAACAGTGTGCTTGGTGATGAAAAAACCATGATCGAGCAGACCCAGATCGGCGCCATCCAGATCTTGCGCACCTCCCTGGGCCCTGTTGGCGCCGTGGTGCCCGAGGTCAATGTGTTCAACATGCCTTTTGTGTTCCGCGACGAAGCGCACATGCGCGCCGTGATTGACGGCCCCATCGGCCAGGAAATCATGGACAAGATCACTGCCAGCCCGGCGCGTTTGGTTGCGCTGTCCTGGATGGACGGCGGCTCCCGCAGTCTTTACACCAAAAAACCGGTTCGCAGCATCGCCGACCTCAAGGGCCAAAAAGTCCGCATGATGGGTAACCCCTTGTTTGTCGACACGATGAATGCGCTCGGTGGTAACGGCATTGCCATGGGTTACGGCGAGGTCTACAGCGCGTTGCAAACCGGCGTGCTTGATGGCGCTGAGAACAACCCGCCCAGCATGTTTACCTCCAACCACTTCACGACCGGCGCGAAGTATTACACCCAGACCAATCACCTGATCATTCCGGAACTGCTGGTTATGTCGAAGGTGGCATGGGACAAGCTGACGCCCCCAGAACAGGCGCTGATGAAGAAGTTTGGCCGCGAAGCGCAGATGGAACAACGCGTGCTCTGGGACAAGAGCGTCGCTGACTACTCCGCCAAGCTGAAGGCCGCGGGCGTCGAGTTCATCGCGGTGGACCAAAAGCCGTTCTTTGACGCGACCGCTCCTGTGCGTGCCAAGTATGGCGCGCCTTATAAAGACTTGATGGCCCGTATCGCCGCTGTCAAGTAAGCCAAGGCGTCACCCGGATGCTGCGCGGCCACTGGCTGCGTAGCACCTCGGCGAACGCCGACGCGTGCTTTTGCCATTCCCTTGGCCCCTCTTGTTAGAAATCCCTCATGAAACAACCCCTGCAAGCCGCACTCGACGGCCTCTACCTCTGCTGTATCTGGATTGCCGGCCTGGCGATTCTGGGCATGAGCCTGATCATTCCCGTGGGTGTGTTTGCCCGCTATGTACTGGGTTTCGGCGCCCAGTGGCCGGAGCCGATTGCTATCTTGCTGATGGTTGTTTTCACGTTCATTGGCGCCGCCGCAGCCTACCGCGCCGGTGCACACATTGCGGTGGCGATGATGACCGATCGCCTGCCTGCCCTGGGCCAGAAGTTGTGCCGCTGGGCGGTGGACTTGCTGATGATGGCGATTTCCCTTTTCATGATTTTTTACGGCGGCAAGCTGTGCCTTGAAACCATGGGCCAGACCCTGGCGGATCTGACCTGGCTTCCCGTCGGTGTGAGCTACCTGCCGGTTCCGGTGGGTGGGCTGATCACCCTGATTTTCGTTCTGGAACAGCTGGCTTACGGAACCCAGTACCAGCGTGCAGTTGTCTGTTTTGACCACCAGGTCGAAGACTTGGGAGTTTGATGATGGATACCGTTGTACTTTTGGGTAGTTTTCTAGTATTGATTCTCATCGGCATGCCGGTGGCCTATTCGCTGGGCCTTGCTGCCCTGGTGGGGGCCGTCTGGATCGAGCTTCCACTGGAAGCCGTGATGATCCAGATCGCCAGTGGCGTCAACAAATTCTCGTTGCTGGCCATCCCGTTCTTCGTGCTTGCCGGCGCCATCATGGCCGAGGGCGGCATGTCGCGCAGGCTGGTGGCATTTGCCGGCGTGCTGGTGGGGTTTGTGCGGGGCGGCCTGTCGCTGGTCAATATCCTGGCTTCGACTTTCTTCGGCGCCATCTCCGGCTCGTCTGTGGCGGATACGGCTTCCATCGGTTCGGTGATGATTCCCGAAATGGTGCGCAAGGGCTATCCGCGTGACTTCGCGACCGCATTGACTGTGAGCGGCTCCATCCAGGCCACGCTGATTCCACCCAGCCATAACGCGGTGATTTATTCCATGGCGGCGGGTGGCTCAATCTCGATCGCAGCGCTGTTCATGGCTGGCGTATTTCCGGGTCTGCTGTTGGGTCTGACGCTTGCGACCTATTGCCTTTACATCGCCCGGAAGCGTAACTTCCCGGTGGGTGCCTCAATTCCGCTGAAACAAGCGGTGAAGATCGCCGTCGATGCGCTCTGGGGTCTGATGACGATGGTGATCATCCTGGGGGGTATTTTGTCGGGCGTGTTCACCGCCACGGAGTCTGCCTCCATTGCCGTGATCTGGGCGTTCTTCGTCACGATGTTCATCTATCGCGATTACAAATGGCGCGACTTGCCAAAGCTTATGCATCGCACCGTCAAGACCGTGTCTATCGTGATGATCCTGATCGGCTTCGCGGCAAGCTTTGGCTACATCATGACGCTGATGCAGATACCGCTGAAGATCACGACAGCGCTGACCGCCTTCACCGACAACCGCTACCTCATCTTGCTGTGCATCAACGTACTTTTGTTGTTCCTTGGCACCCTGATGGACATGGCGGCGTTGCTGCTGATTCTGACGCCCATCCTGCTTCCAGTTGTCAAGGCCGTTGGTGTTGATCCCGTGCATTTCGGCATGATCATGATTGTGAATCTGGGTATCGGACTGATCACTCCGCCGGTTGGTTCTGTGCTGTTCGTAGGTAGCGCTGTGGGGAAACTTCCGATCGAGAAGGTCGTCAAGGCTCTGCTGCCATTTTTCTTCCTTCTCGTGGTGGTACTGGGCATCGTGACTTACGTGCCTGCTCTGTCTCTGTGGCTACCTCGCGCCGTAGGTGTGTAAAAAATGAACGAGGCTGGAGCCGTCGCTGCACCGCTTTATATCCGGATGCATCCCCGCGACAACGTCGCGATCATTGCCAACGACGCAGGCCTGCCCGCGGGCACGACCTTCGCCGACGGCTTGAAACTTGTAGACCGTGTACCCCAAGGCCATAAAGTTGCGCTGGTGTCGCTGGCCAAGGGGGAGCCGGTACTGCGCTACAACGTAGCCATTGGCTATGCCCTCAAGGACATTCCCGCAGGTAGCTGGGTGCATGAGCGCTTGCTGGAGATGCCCGACGTACGTTCGCTGGACAATTTGCCTATCGCAACCGTCCGCCCCGAGCCATTGCCGGCGCTCGAAGGCTACACGTTTGAGGGCTACCGCAACCCGGACGGTTCGGTCGGCAGCCGCAACATCCTGGCCATTACGACGACGGTTCAATGCGTCGCCGGCGTGGTGGACTTCGCTGTGCAGCGGATCAAGGCCGAGTTGCTGCCGCGCTTTCCGAATGTGGACGACGTGGTGGGGCTGGAGCACACCTATGGATGCGGCGTCGCCATTGACGCCCCGGATGCAATCATCCCGATACGCACACTGCGCAACATCAGTCTGAATCCAAATTTTGGCGGCGAGGTCATGGTCGTGAGCCTGGGCTGCGAGAAGCTGCAGCCCGAGCGGCTGCTGCCACCAGGCACTATTCAGATCGTCGATGAACGCAATGTGGCCGACACAGGCACGAACGCGGAAGCCGTCCTTGACGTGGTTTGCCTGCAATCGGAGAACCATGTCGGCTTCATGTCCATGATCGATTCGGTTATGGAGACTGCTTTGCTGCATCTTGAGCGGCTCAATGCGCGTCGGCGCGAGACCGTACCAGCCAGTGAACTGGTGGTGGGTGTCCAATGCGGTGGCAGCGATGCCTTCTCAGGCGTGACGGCGAACCCGGCGGTGGGGTTTGCAACGGACCTCTTGGTGCGCGCCGGTGCCACGGTGATGTTCTCCGAGAGCACCGAAGTGCGCGACGGCATCGACCAACTGACCTCGCGGGCCAGCAGCCCGGAAGTGGCTGCTGCCATGATCCGCGAGATGGCCTGGTATGACGCCTACCTGAAAAAAGGGCAGGTAGACCGCAGCGCGAACACCACGCCAGGCAACAAGAAAGGTGGCCTTTCCAACATTGTGGAAAAGGCCATGGGCTCCATTGTCAAGTCGGGCTCCTCTCCCATTACCGGTGTTCTTGCTCCGGGTGAAAAAGTGAAGCAGAAAGGGCTGATTTACGCGGCCACGCCTGCCAGCGATTTCATTTGCGGTACCTTGCAGCTGGCCGCGGGCATCAATATCCATGTCTTCACAACCGGACGCGGCACACCCTATGGCCTCGCCGAGGTTCCGGTTATCAAGGTCGCCACACGCACCGACCTGGCTCGCCGCTGGCACGACCTGATGGACATCAATGCCGGCCGCATTGCCGATGGTCAAGCCACGATTGAAGACGTTGGCTGGGAACTTTTCCATTTCATGCTGGACGTTGCGAGTGGCCGGAAAAAGACCTGGGCCGAGCACTGGAAACTGCACAACGCGTTGGTGCTCTTCAATCCGGCGCCAGTCACCTGAACTTTCATCGGTATACATACGGAGACAGACATGATCATTTTCCCGTCGACTGCCGGCGCACTGCGCGAGGGGGTGAAGCTGCTGATGGCGTCCTGCCTTGTTGCAGCCACTGGAGCTGCCTCTGCTGCCACCTGGGTGTATGTGGCCAACGCTGACAGCCAGGAGATATCGGTACTCGAGCTCGACCGCGCCCAGGGCCTGCTCAAGCCGATTGACACGGTCAATGTGGGCGGCACCGTGATGCCGATGGTGGTAAGCCCCGACAAGCGATTTTTGTATGCCGCATTGCGCTCGCAGCCCTTTCGTGTTGTGAGTTTCGCCATTGATGGATCCAACGGCAAGTTGCGCAAGCTGGGGGAAGCATCCCTCGCCGACAGCATGGCCAACATCGACCTTGATCTGACAGGCCGTTGGCTTTTGGCCGCCTCCTACCCAGGCCACAAGATCACCGTTAACAGCATCGACAAGGAAGGCAAGGTCGGGGCTATCCAGCAACTGATTCCGACTGCACCCAATGCGCATGCCATTCATGCCGACGCAAGCAATCGTTTCGTTTTGGCCACCAGCCTGGGCGGCGACAACCTTTCTTCCTGGCGCTTTGATGCCTCGACCGGCATGCTCTCGCCCAACGATCCAGCTCTGACGACGGGAAAAACGAAATCCGGTCCGCGCCATTTCGTTTGGGACAAGGGGCAGCGCTTCGTTTACCTGCTGGACGAGCTTGATGCGCAGCTGCATGTGTTCGGTTGGGACAGCGCCAAAGGGACGCTCAAGCTGTTGCAAACCAGGACTACGCTCCCCGCGGGCTTCACGGGTAACCCTTGGGCGGCTGATCTGCACCTCACGCCCGACGGCCGCTACCTGTATGCCTCGGAGCGTACGTCCAGCACGCTCTCTGCCTTTCGCGTCGATGCTGCGACAGGGTTGCTGGAGCCTCTGGGCCAGACGCCGACCGAAAAGACTCCGCGCGGTTTTGCCATTGATGCCGCAGGGCGCTACCTGATTGCGGCCGGCCAGGAATCGCACAGCGTTTCCGTGCACCCGATTGATCCTGCGACCGGAGCGCTGGGAGTACCCAAACGGCTGCCGGTCGGCAAAAACCCGAACTGGATTGAAATTGTCGAGATGCCGTAAGGCCGCAAGCACTGCCGTCCACTTCATTTGGTAAAACCAGAGGACGATGAAGCGGCTGGGCTTCACTTCTCTTCTTCACCGCAAGCTGATTCACACAGCGATAGTAAAAAGCAAATCACCATGACACAAGCCACTCCCTACCAACCGTTTCCCAATAGCTTCAAGCGCGACCTGCTGGCCGGCAAAAAATTGATTGGCTGCTGGTCGTCGCTGGCCAATGCCATCACGACAGAAGTGCTGGGCGTTGCCGGTTTTGACTGGATCCTGCTCGATGGTGAACATTCGCCGAACGACGTGGGCACTTTCATCCCGCAACTGATGGCGCTGAAAGACAGCCCGAGCGCGCCCTTTGTGCGCCCGACCAGCAACAACGAGGTGGAGATCAAGCGCCTGCTGGACGCCGGTTTTTATAACTTCCTCGTGCCCTTTATCGAGAGTGCAGAGCAGGCACAGCGCGCCGTGGCGGCCACACGCTATCCGCCCCAGGGCGTGCGCGGCGTCTCGGTCTCGCAGCGCAGCAACCGCTACGGCACGGTGCCCGATTACTTCAAGGGCATCAATGACCAGATTTGCGTTGCGGTGCAGATCGAAAGCCGCGCCGGTGTTGCTGCAGCGCGCGCCATCGCTGAAATTGACGGTGTGGATTGCATTTTTGTCGGCCCGTCGGATCTGGCCGCTGGTTTGGGCCATCTGGGTAACGCGGGGCACCCCGACGTGCAGAAAGCCATTGCCGGCGTGTTTGCCGATGCCAAAGCCGCCGGAAAACCCATGGGAACGCTGGCGCCGGTTGAGGCCGACGCGCGCCGTTATATGGAGATGGGCGCAACGTTTGTGGCAGTGGGCAGCGACCTCGGTGTGTTCCGCGGCGCTACGCAGGCCTTGCACGATCGCTATCGCACGTGATGCTTTTATCAGTGAGTCAGCCGACCGCTGATCGAGTGATGGATACGTTTTTTTGACTGAAATTTTGATTGGAGCATTGAAATGAGCAAGCTTGGTTTTATCGGCCTGGGCATCATGGGCGCGCCGATGGCCGCACACCTGATCGCAGCAGGGCACGAAGTTTTCATGACCACGCGGAGCAAGGTGCCTGCCGACCTGTTGACGGGCAAAGGCAAAGCCTGCGATTCCATCACTGACGTGGCGAAGCAGGCCGACATTATTTTCCTGATGCTGCCGGACACGCCTGATGTGGCCAAAGTGCTGTTTGGCGACGGCGGTGTCGCCGCGGCGCTGGCCAAGGGCAAGACGGTAGTCGACATGAGTTCCATTTCGCCGATGGACACCAAAGAGTTCGCCAAAAAAATCAACGCCCTCGGCTGCGACTACCTCGATGCGCCGGTGTCGGGCGGGGAAGTCGGCGCCAAGGCGGCGAGCCTGACCATCATGGTGGGCGGACCTCAGGCCGCGTTTGACCTCGTCAAACCGCTGTTTGAACTGATGGGGAAAAATATCACGCTGGTCGGCGGTAACGGCGACGGTCAGACTTGCAAGGTGGCCAACCAGATCATTGTGGCGCTCAACATCGCAGCGGTCGGCGAGGCCCTGTTGTTTGCCAGCAAGGCCGGGGCCGATCCGGCCAAGGTGCGCCAGGCGTTGATGGGCGGCTTCGCTTCTTCGCGCATTCTCGAAGTGCATGGAGAACGAATGATCAAGCGCACTTTCGCGCCGGGCTTCCGTATCGGATTGCACCAGAAGGATTTGAACCTGGCACTGAGCGGTGCGCGCACGCTGGGCCTGGCTTTGCCGCAAACCGCGGGTGCCGCCCAGCTGATGCAGGCCTGTGCTGCCAATGGCATGCAGGACCTGGACCATTCCGCGCTGGTGCGTGCGCTGGAGCTTCTCGGAAATCACGAAGTAGCGAAGGCATAGGCAACCTGGCGAACCCCGAGGAGCCCGCAGAGGTTCCCGGCGCTACGGGGGTAATCCTTCTTTTTGAACATCAGGAGACTGACAGACATGCCCATCAACCGACGAGAACTTATTGCGGCTTCCCTGGCCATAGGGGCGGGCGCCGGCACTGGTGTTGCCAGCGCGCAGGCCGCCTGGCCATCCAAACCCATCCGCCTGGTGGTTCCTTATCCACCGGGCGGATCTTCAGACATTATTGCCCGGGCCATTTCGCAGCCTTTGTCCGAGGCGCTCAAGCAGTCGGTCATTGTGGACAACAAGGCTGGTGCCAACGGCAACCTGGGGGCTGACATCGTGGCCAAATCGGCCCCCGATGGCTACACGCTGCTGCTGTGTGATACCGGTGCATTGGCCATCAGTCCTTCGGTGTACACGAAGCTGGGCTTTGACCCCTCAAAAGACCTGCGTGGCGTCACCATGTTGGCGTATTCGCCGCATCTGCTGGTGGTGCATCCATCGGTGGCTGCCAACAACCTCAAGGAGCTGGTGGCGTTGTCGCACAAGACTGATCTGAATTTCGCCGTGACGGCCATGGGCAGCGCTCCGCACCTGGCGGGCGTCGCGGTGGAGCGGGCCAGCAAGGCCAAATGGCAATACATCCCCTACAAAGGCGGCTCACAGGCGGTCAGCGACACCATTGCCGGGCAGACGCAGATACTCATGAATGGCATGCTGGCCACTTTGCCGCACGTGCAAAGCGGCAAACTGAAGATCCTGGGCGTGTCCAAGAGCACGCGCATGCCCCTGATCGGCAATGTGCCAACACTGGCAGAGCAAGGGCTTGCCAATTTTGAATCGGGCACCTGGCAGGGTTTGCTGGTGGCCAACGGTACACCGGCCGCCGTGATCAACCGGCTTAACACCGAGCTCATCAAGATCATCCGCAGCCCGGACATTCGCGCCAAGCTGGCGGGGCAGGGCGCCGAGGTCGTGACCATGGCACCGGCCCAGCAAGATACCTTCTTCGTTCAGGAGCGCAGCCGTTGGGCCAAAGTTGTTGCGGACGCAAACATCAAGCTCGACTGATCATGGGTGTTGTGACTTAGTGGTGGAATTGCCAGATATTTTTTTCTGCAAGCGCGCATCCATGTGAAGATCACGGAAGGGATCTAATATTGACACTCACACGAGTCGGCCCGTTAGAGGCCGACCGTTGTACCCACGCCAGGAGACAAGAAATTGCGGACATCATTCAAGGGGCTTTTGTGCCTCTCCTTTGCCTTATGCGCGAGCGCCACCATGGCGCAAACCAAGCTGCGGGCATGGAACATCCATCCCGACGGTTATCCGGTGTCGGAAGCCATGAAGAGTTTTGTGGAGCAGGTGGCCAAGAGCACCAGCGGCCGCTACAACATTGAGCTCTTCAACAGCGGCTCACTTGGAGACCAGCCCAAGGCCGTGCAAATGCTCAAGAGCGGCGAGATTGATGTAGCTGAATTCAGCTCAGGCCCGCTGTCTGACGCCGTACCCGGCATCAAGGTATTGAACCTGCCTTTTCTGTTTACCGACTCCGCACATATGTTCCGTCACCTCGACGGCAAGCTGGGTGAGCGGTTTGCTGCCAACCTGAAGGCCGCCGGCTTTGTCGTGTTGGGCTGGTACGACGGCGGCGGCCGTTCGTTTTACTGCGTCAAGCCCGTCAGCAATATCAGGGACCTTGCCGGCATGAACATCCGGGTGCAGCAGTCTGAGGTCTATATCGAAATGGTGAAGCTGATGGACGCCAAGCCGGTGGCTTTGCCCTTCAAGGACGTGCTCGGAGCCCTGGAGCAGGGCAAGGTGGACTGCGCCGAGAACAACCTGCCTTCCTATGAATCCACGGGGCATTACAAGGTAGCCAAAAACGTTTATGTGACCAACCACGTGATTTCGCCCGAAGCACTCGTGGTGTCGACCAAATTGTGGGACAAGCTCAGCAAGGAAGACAAGGCCGCCTTCTCCGAAGCTGGTGCCAAGTCAGCCATCCTGATGCGCGAGCTGTGGAACAAGCGAGTGGCCGCGGCACTGGAAACCACGACCAAGCAGGGCTCCCAGTTCGTCAAGGTCAGGGACGCTTCGCCCATGGTCAGGCGCATGGGGCCGCTGTATGGAAAGTACATGGCCGACCCCACCACGCGTGAAGAACTGCTGACGATTATTGCCAAGTGAGCGAGCCGGACATCGCCATGCTGCTCGATCCCGCGCGGTTTGCGCGGGAAGTTGATGGCAAACCGGTTGGGTTGTTCACGTTGCGAAATCGTCAGGGGATGACGGTGTGCGTGACCAATTACGGCGCCAAGATCGAGCAGGTGCTGGTGCCCGGTCGCGAGGGCCGTTTCGACGACGTCGTGCTGGGTTACGACAGCATTGACAATGTGCTCGGCGGAGCGGCCTCTGTGGGCGCCTTTATCGGTCGCTATGCCGGCCGTATCGACCAAGCCCGCTTCACGTTGGGCGGCAAGGAGCATGTGCTGGCCGCCAACAACGGCCCGCACTGCCTGCATGGCGGCCTGAAAGGCTCGCGCTTTCGGGTGTTCGACGCGGTGCAGCGCAACGAATCCTGCGTTGAAATGGCGTATGTCTTTGCCGATGGGGAAGAAGGTTTCCCGGGCACGCTGGCCCTGCGCCTGACTTACAGTGTGACGGAGGCGGACGAGCTGGTGCTCGACTATGAAGCCCTTGCGCTGGATGCTCCCACGGTGGCCAACCTCACCACGCATGCCTTCTTTAACCTTGAAGGCCTGGCAGGCTCGGGGCGCCTCAGTGCACTGGAGCACGAGGTCACGGTGTTCTCCAATCGATATTTCGAGATGACGCCCGACCTCATCGCCACGGGCAGGCTATTGCCCGTCGAGGGCACACCGTTTGACTTGCGCACGCCGGTGACGCTGAGCACGCGAGTGCAGGCCCCACAGGGCGTAGGAGGCGTTGCGGGGTACGACGACTGTTTTGAGATTGATCGCTCTGCAGCCGAGACTGGAGAACTGGCGCTGTGCGCGCGCGTGAGTGCACCGGCCAGCGGGCGCGTGATGGAAGTCTGGTCGACCGAGCCCGCCCTGCAGTTTTACACCGGCCTTGTGGCGGGCGAGCCGCTGGCCGGTGGGCCGGGCAAAGGCGGCAGGCAATACGCGCAGCAGCAAAGCCTGTGTTTTGAGCCTCAGGGATATCCGAACGCACCCAATGTGCCGGCGTTTCCTTCGGCTGTCTACGAGCCGGGGCAGCCTCGCACGGGTCGCACCCTGTACCGCTTCAGTACCTCATAAACGGCCTGCGTGTCAGAATGCTCCGCAACAAGCAAGGGGCCAAACATGCGGTGTTGGAAATTGGGATGGGTGATTGGGTTGGTGTGGGCGACGCAACTTGCCGGCGAACCTGCCTGGGCGCAGCCCGAGCGCGTTCCTCCGCAGATCGTCAAGCTGCCCCTGCTGGTCGACGGCAAGCAGTTTGAGGTCGTCACCCACCTCTACAAACCCGAGGGCGAAGGCCCGTTTCCGCTGGTGATTTTTTCCCATGGGCGGGCTCCGTCGCGCGTCGACAGGGCCAAACTTGAGTACCCGGTACTGGTGGGGCACGCGAACTACTGGCTGCGCAAAGGGGTAGCCGTGATTGCCCCGGTGCGGCCCGGCTACGGTGACACCGGTGGCATGGACAGGGAGGATTCTGGTGCGCGCTGGAGCGGCAGCGTATGCAGCGGCGACCCCGACTTCGCGCGCGTGGCCAGCCGGGCGGGGCAAACAGTGGTCGCGCTGCACCAGTGGGCGCTGCAGCAGCCCTGGGTACGCAAGGACCGGCTGCTGCTGGAAGGGCAGTCGGTGGGCGGCATGACCACGGTGTCGGTGGCCACGCTCAACCTGCCGGGTGTTGTCGGTGCCGTCAACTTCGCGGGCGGCTCTGGCGGCAATCCCGAAACATCTCCCACCAAAAGCTGCAACCCGGAAAATATGCGCAAAACCTACAGCGAACTCGGCAAGCTGGTGAAGGTGCCAAACCTGTGGCTGTATGCCGAGAACGACCAGTTCTGGGGCGCCGAGGTGCCGCGCCAATGGCACGAGGCCTTCAAGGCGGGCGGAAGCGACACGCAGTTCATCCAGACCGGTCCGGTGGCGGGGCACGATGGGCATTCGCTTCTGACCTATGGCGGCAAGATGTGGTCGGGTTCACTGGACGCCTTCGTGCGCAAGGTGGGGCTGACTTCGCCGTGAGGTTTTCGCAGGCGTAAAAAAGCCCGGCGCCTTGCGGGGCCGGGCTTTCAGGAGCAGATTCTTACAGCGTATCGATAAAGCTGCGCAACTTGTCGGAACGCGAAGGGTGCTTGAGCTTGCGCAGCGCCTTGGCTTCGATCTGGCGGATGCGCTCGCGCGTCACGTCGAACTGCTTGCCGACTTCTTCCAGCGTGTGGTCGGTGGACATTTCGATACCGAAGCGCATGCGCAGCACCTTGGCTTCGCGCGGCGTCAGGCTGTCGAGGATGTCTTTCACCACGTCGCGCAGGCCGGCCTGCATCGCTGCTTCCAGCGGTGCGGTGTTGGCGCTGTCTTCGATGAAATCGCCCAGGTGCGAATCGTCATCGTCGCCGATCGGCGTTTCCATCGAGATCGGCTCTTTGGCGATCTTCATGATCTTGCGGATCTTGTCTTCAGGAATCTCCATCTTCTCGGCCAGGATGCTGGCGTCCGGCTCGAAGCCAAACTCCTGCAAGTGCTGGCGCGACAGGCGGTTCATCTTGTTGATGGTCTCGATCATGTGCACCGGGATGCGGATGGTGCGGGCCTGGTCGGCGATGGAGCGCGTGATCGCCTGGCGAATCCACCAGGTGGCGTAGGTCGAGAACTTGTAGCCGCGGCGGTATTCGAACTTGTCGACGGCTTTCATCAGGCCGATGTTGCCTTCCTGGATCAGGTCGAGGAACTGCAGGCCGCGGTTGGTGTACTTCTTGGCGATCGAGATCACCAGGCGCAAGTTAGCCTCGATCATCTCTTTCTTGGCATCGCGCGAGTTGGACTCGCCTTCGTTCATGCGCTTGTTGATGTCCTTGAGCTGGCCCAGGGGCACCACCACGCGGGCCTGCAATTCGCCCAGCTTGGTCTGCAGTTCCTGGATGGGAGGCACGTTACGCGCCATCACCACAGACCAGGGCTTGCCGGACGCGACCTGCTTTTCAACCCATTTCAGGTTCAGCAGGTTGGGTGGGAAGTCCTTGATGAAGACTTCCTGCGGCATGCCGCATTTCTCGACGATGATGCGGCGCAGTTCGCGTTCTTTCTTGCGCACGTCCAGCACCTGCCCACGCAGCATGTCGCAAAGCTTTTCAATCGTCTTGGCAGTGAAGCGCACCGTCATCAGCTCATCGCTCAGGGCTTTTTGCGACTTCACGTAGGTGGGCGTGCCGTAGCCTTCCTTGTCGTAGGTCTTGTGGACTTTCTCGAACAGGGTGGCGATTTTGTCGAAGCGGCTGAGTGCTTCTTTCTTGAGTTCTTCGAGCTTTTTGGTCAGGGCCTTGGAGCCGCCCTTGCCATCGTCGTCGTCTTCTTCGTCGAATTCGTCGAAGTCTTCTTCAGCCACATAGTCGTCGGCCTCATTGGGATTGGAAAAACCATCGACCACGGTCGAGATGACGATCTTGCCTTCGCGAATTTCTTCGCCCAGGCGCATGATTTCAGCGATGGTGGCGGGGCTTTCCGAGATGGCTTCCATCATCTTCATGAGGCCACCCTCGATGCGCTTGGCGATCTCGATTTCGCCTTCCCGCGTCAAGAGTTCGACCGTGCCCATTTCGCGCATGTACATGCGGACGGGGTCGGTGGTGCGGCCAAATTCGCTGTCGACGGTAGACAGCGCCGCTTCAGCGGCTTCCTCGGCCTCTTCTTCGGTGGAGCCGGCGGGCGCGTTGGCGGTGATCAGCAGGGTTTCCGCATCGGGTGTCTGCTCGTACACGGCCACGCCCAGATCGTTCAGGGTGACGATGACCGCGTCCAGTGTTTCAGCGTCGATCAGCTTGTCGGGCAGGTGATCGGAGATTTCGCCGTGCGTCAGATAGCCGCGGGTCTTGCCGAGCTTGATCAGTGCCTTCAGGCGCATGCGGCGCTTGAGCATGTCTTCTTCGGACAGCACGGTTTCGTCCAGGCCGAATTCCTTCATCAAGGCGCGTTCTTTCGCCTTGCTGATCTTCATGCGCAGCGGCTTGACCTTCTCGGTCGTCTCGGCCACCGGTTCACCGACCAGATCGTCCTCAATGTCGGACATGTCGAGGTCTTCACCGGGCTTGCCTGCGCTCGTCGCATTCTTGGGCTTGCGGCCGCGCTTGGCGCCGGTGGTGGCGGGTGCGCTGCCTTCCGCTGCGGGGTTCTTCGGCGGGCGGCCGGGTTTCTTTTTCACGGGCGCGTCGGCAGAGACGGCGAGCGGCTTGGATTCAGGAGTGGACTTGGTCGGCACGGCAGGAGCTTTCTTCAGGGGCAAATCAGGAGGAGCGGATTTCACGGTTTTCGCAGAAGCCTTGTTCACCGGGGCGCTTGATTTGCTGGCGTTGGCAGATGAGACAGATATGGCGTGTTTTCCCGATTTTTCAACCTTGCCGCTCTGGGCGGCAGGCTTTGCGGCTGCTTTGACCACGGGTTTAGCCGGGGTTTTGGCTGCTGCCTTGACTGGGGGCTTGCCTGCGGGCCGCGCAGCAGCTTTTGGCGCTGCTTTGGCTTTAGGCTTGGCGGCAGCTTTGGGCTGCGCGCTTTGCGGCTTCTTGGACGTGCTCGGCTTTTTCGGCTTGGCAGTAGGCATGGAACCTCCAGTTGTCGGAAATTGTTTTAAATATCGATCAGCTACCAGTAAACAAAAATGCGCCTTGGCGCCTGTAACAAGCACAGGCGCGGTGACAGGAATTCAAAGTCAGAAGCGAGAGGACGGAAAAAGGCCGGGAGTACCAAAGGCATGTAGGGCTATTTTTCCGGGCAAGCTGTTTGGGCGAACATTTGGTGTGCAGTCCTTGCGGAATTCCCTGGGGAAGTGGCCGTCTCATCTGTGAGTTCCCCGAAGTTTCAGGGTGGCCGGGCCGGAGGTGCTGCTGTCGCGCTTGCCGTCGAAAATCGGATTATACCCTGTTGCCTGTTTTTTGGGCGACTTTTTAACGACTTTTTTGGGGCTGTCAGCTCCCCAAAGCGAGGGTTTTTTGCCCGGCACCGCCACAAACCAGCCACAAACGGCATTAGCGGGATGTATCGGCCGTGGTTTTGAGGCTGGCGGCCAGTTCCAGATAGCGTTGCCGCGCTGCGGGGTCGGTGGCGGCCCGTGCTGCCAGTTCGCTCATTTCGCGCTGCCGGTGCAGGCGCAGGAGCTGGTCCAGAATGCTGCGCACCTCGGTCCAGTCGCTTTCGATGCCTTCGGGGATCTGCGCGATCTGCGTGGTGGCGTGCCTTTCGTGAGGGTGCCCGCGCAGCCCTTCGCGCAGGGCGGCCCAGGGCTGCGGGCCGTGTTCGTGCAATTGGCTTTCCAGCCACACAAAAAGCGGGCCGTGCGGCTCGGGCAGCTCCACCAGCAGGTGATGCTCTTCGGTGCTGAGCCGGTCCCAGGTCTCGGCTTCGGTCAGCAGAAATCGCAGAACCCGGTCTTCGCGGCTGGCGGGCAGCAAGCGCCCGGCCACCCGGCGTGGTGTGCGGCTGGCGCGTTCAGCATAGGGGCGTGGCGATGATGCTGGGGGGAAGTACCCGGCGGAGGAACCGCTCGAAGGCTCGGACGCGCTGTAATCCCGCTCGTCGAAATCCGGCGGGTAGCCGCTGGGGTCGGGCATATCCGCGTGATAAACCGGATTTGAAGGTGATTTTGGCTTGTAGCCCTTGCTGGACGAGCGCGAGCCGCTATCATTTTTATAGCCCGCCTTGTAGCCGGAGGCAGCCGGTTGCCACAGCTGCAGCAGCTCGCGGCTGTCGATCTGCACCTTGTCGGCAATCTCGGCCAGCAACTGGCGCTTCAGGGCGCCGTCGGGCAACAGCCCCCACAGCGGCCGGGCATTGCTGGCCATATGGGCGCGGCCTTCCGCCGTGTCGAGGTCGCAACCCTCGGCGGCTGCTTCAATGAGGAATTTGCTGAGCGGTACGGCCTTGCTGACATAAGTCGCAAAGCCTTCTTTGCCGTGTTCGCGGATGTAGCTGTCGGGGTCGTGCTCGGCCGGTAAAAACAAAAATTTGACGGTGCGCACGTCGGTGGCAAAGGGCAGCGCCGCGTCCAGGGCTTTGCGGGCAGCCCGGCGCCCGGCGCCGTCGCCGTCAAAACTGAACACCACCGAATCGGTGAAGCGAAACAGTTTTTGCACATGGTCGGCGGTGCACGCAGTGCCCAGCGTGGCCACCGCATTGGCAAACCCCATCTGGGCCAGTGCCACCACATCCATATAGCCCTCGGTGACCAGCGCATAGCCGTGTTCGCGCAAGGCAGGGCGAGCCTCAAACAAGCCGTAGAGTTCCCGCCCTTTGCTGAAGACCGGGGTTTCGGGCGAGTTGAGGTATTTGGGTTTGTCGTCGCCCAGCACACGGCCGCCAAAGCCTATGCATTCGCCCTTGACGTTGCGGAT